>UQUU01000001.1 GCA_900544275.1 uncultured Succiniclasticum sp.
CGTGACCTCCGCCGTGACAGGGCGGCATTCTAACCAACTGAACCACCGGGCCGTTCGTCATTATATCTGACGTCTAAAGATTATATCATAGTTTACTGTTTTAGGCAAGCATTTTTTGTCTTGTCAACAGGGCAGAGAAACCGTCTCTTCCCCTTGTCACAAAGCCTAACTAAAACCTTTCTAAATATTTCTAAGAATATAAAGAAGCAACAAAGAAAACTGCCTAAAAGCAACTCTCTTGCTGCTTATTTTACATTATTTCAAAGGATTGCTTTTTCCGGTGCTGCCCCGCTTGGTCAATTCTTTTCCGTCTTGGCATAAAGGGCAGTCCTCCGCCTTATAGGTAGGCACGTTTAAGTGCAGCAATGCCTCAGTACGTACGCCAAAATCTACTTTGCCGCCGCTACGGTCCACCAACAGGCCTACGCCCACTACGTTGCCGCCGTGTTCCCGCACCACGTCCATGACTTCCATCACGCTGCCGCCGGTGGTGACAATGTCTTCCACCACTAAGACCCGGCAGCCTTCCGGAATCTGAAAGCCTCGTTTCAAGGTCATCTTGCCGTTTTCCCGTTCGGTGAAAATCGCGCGGGTCCCCAGGGCTTTGCCGGTTTCGTGGGCTAACAGGATGCCGCCGGTGGTCGGTCCTACTACTAATTCGATATTATCCGCAGCAAAGCGGGCCGCCAGTTCCTGGCAAAGTTGTTCGGTATATTCCGGGTGTTGCAGTACATTGAATTTTTCCACATACATGGGACTGTGCAGGCCGCTGGTCAATAAAAAATGCCCGTGCAGCACGGCCTGGGTTTCTTCCAGCAGACGCAGGACTTCTTTTTCCGTTAACATAGTATGTCCCCTTTCCATGAGTTACATTGTATCGGGTTTATGTGCTTACTAAATGTGATTCTATATGAATATTATTTTACATGACTAGTATTTTGCATAAATGTTATCCCACATAGTTGTCATCTTACATGAATAACATTGTTCTGCATTAATGTTCTCCCACATGAAATACCACCCTATATGGATAGCATCTTATATAAGTGTTAGCCCACATTCTTAATCTCATCCACAATGGCAGTGGCGGCAGCTTTACGGTCTTTTGCTTTCATGATGGGGCGTCCCACCACAATATGCGTGGCGCCATCGGAAAATGCCTGCGCCGGTGTGGCAATACGGCTTTGGTCATCGGTAGCGCTGCCTGCCGGACGTACGCCCGGTGTTACAATTAAAAAGTCCGGTCCGCAGGCTTCGCGAATCGCAGCAGCTTCCTGCGGCGAGGCCACGACTCCGTCCAGTCCGGCTTTTTGAGCCAGTTTAGCCAAGGCCACCACCTGCTCAGCAATCGTATTGTTATAGTTCAAAGCGGCAAACTGTGCCTCGTCCATGCTGGTAAGAATCGTTACCGCCAGCAGTTGCGGACGTCCCACGCCTAGTTCCGCCGCTTTATTTTTGATTGCTTCCGCAGCAACGGCCATCATTTTTTCCCCGCCCACGGCATGCACGTTGATCAGATCCACGCCCAGCCCGGTCAACACTTTCAAAGCGCCGGCTACGGTGTTGGGAATATCCTGTAATTTCAGATCCAGAAATACTTTCTTTTTCCGTTCCTTAAGGTAGCGGATCATCTCGTTGCCGGCGGCATAATACAATTCCATGCCGACTTTATAGTATTCCACTGCATCACCGATTTCTTCTACGGCTTGTTGCGCCGCGTCCGCTGTGGGAAAATCCAGAGCGGCAATCAGTCTGGGGTCACTTGTCATAGTTTCACCTCTGACTACTAAGTTTTTTGTATTTGTTCAATTTTTACATCTGCTCGATTTTTTGTATCTGTATCATTTCCTGCGGATCAGTTCCGTCCGAGCAAAGTCAAACCTGCCGTCAGTGCAAATGGACTGGCTATTATTGCCTCAATCAGTTCCGTCCGGGCAGCGCCAGGCCTATCATGTCCTCAATTTGCCTGATGTTATGCCGGTCCATGTATTCCAAAATCCCCGGACTGATGGTTTCGGCAATCGAGGGATTGATGAAGTTAGCGGTTCCCACGGCGATGGCGCTGGCCCCTGCCAAAAAGAATTCCACGGCATCTTCGGCGTTCATAATACCGCCCATACCGATAATGGGAACTTTTACCGCCTGGGCCACCTGATACACCATCCGTACCGCTACGGGGCGAATGCAGGGACCGCTGAGACCGCCCGTTACGTTGCCCAGCGCAGGACACTGGCGCTGAATATCGATTTTCATACCGATCAGGGTATTGATCAGTGAAAGCACATCCGTTCCCGCAGCTTCTGCCGCTTTTGCCATTTCCGTAATACTGGTCACGTTGGGAGAAAGCTTGGTAATGACAATTTTAGAAGTGTGTTTCTTCACCTGCTCCACTACTTTGGCCAGGCTTTTGGCATCGGTGCCGAAAATAATGCCGCCGTCATTGACGTTGGGGCAACTGACGTTAATTTCTACCGCAGCCACACCGTCCACGTCCAGTTTCGCAGCCAGTCTGCCGTATTCCTCCGGGCTGGAGCCGTCAATATTGACGATGACCGGTACATCATACTGACGCAGTTGGGGCAAGGTTTCCTGTAAAAAGTAATCGCTGCCGGGGTTTTCCAAGCCGACGCTGTTCAGCATACCGGCAGGGGTCTCTACGGCTCGCTGGCCCTGATTCCCCGCCCGGGGCGCCATAGAAGTGCCTTTTACAGTAATCGCCCCGACTTTTTCCAGATCCAGGAAATCGGTAAATTCCAGACCGAAGCCAAAAGTTCCCGAGGCAGTCGTAACAGGCGTTCTCATTTTCAATCCTGCAAGGTTGATTGCTAAGCGGTTGGCATACAGTTCTTTTACCATTCTGCCACCTCCCCGGCCCAAAATACGGGACCGTCTTTACAGACCTTCAATCGTTTGCCGATTCCCTGACAGCTGCAGGAAAGGCAGGCCCCCAAACCGCAGGCCATGTATTTCTCCAACGAAACCTGACAAGGCAGCTTCTGTTCCAACACGGCAGCGGAAACCGCCTTCATCATGGGCGCCGGGCCGCAGACATAGACGCAGTCATAGCCGCCATTTGACAGCATGGCAGGCAACAGCGCCATGACGGTACCTTTGGTGCCCAGACTTCCATCGTCTGTGGTCAACGCAAGGGTGCCGACAAGATCCACATACAGATCCTGCCAGAATAATTCGTCGGCCGTCCGTCCCCCCATCAGGATATCGGGTTGGACGCCCTGCGCCTGGAAAGTTTCTGCCAGGTACAAGAGGGGAGCCAGGCCGGTACCGCCGCCCACCAATAACGGATTTTGGGCGGTAAGGTCAAAACCCTTGCCTAAAGGTCCCAGCACACTGAGCCGGTCACCGGTGCAAACCTCGGCCAACATTTGAGTCGCTTCCCCCAGAATACGGTAAATCAAGGTGATGACGCCGTTTTTCCTGTCCACACCGGCAATGCCCAAGGGTCGCCGCAGCAAGGGCGCCGTATGCTTTGTCACCTGGACGTTGACAAACTGTCCGGGCACCGCTTCCGACGCAATCTCCGGTGCAATCAGATCGATTTTTTTTGTTACAACGTTTAAAATACGCTGCCCTACGACTTTTGCCTCTACTACATATTTTTTCACGTATGTCACTCCGGTACTTCTTATCTTTCGGTTACGATGCTCTATCTTTTAAGTACAACGTTTTATCTTTCGAGCACAGTGCCTTATCTTTCGAGCACGACGCCGTCCCGCATGACCAGTTTACCGGCCAATACAGCAGCGACAGCTTTGCCTTTGCATTTTTTCCCGTTAAAGGGAGATACCTTGCCGGTGGTATAGAATTTCGTATTGTCCACAATCCATTCCTGCTCCAGGTCCAAAATGGTCACATCGGCCGGCGCGCCGACGGTCAGTTTGCCGCCTTTTAAACGGAAAATCTCCGCCGGTTTACAGCTCATCTTATCTACGATCTCGTTGATGGTTAAAAATCCTGTGTGATACAGTTCCGTCAGAATCACGCCCACGGAAGTTTCCAGTCCGCAGAAGCCATTGGGTGCTTTGCGGAATTCCACGTCTTTTTCTTCCGGCGCATGGGGGGCATGATCGGTCACAATAATATCGATAGTACCGTCTTTCAGCCCGGCCCGCATTCCCTCTACATGATCCCGGCTGCGCAACGGAGGCGATACGCGGGTTGCAGTGCTGTAACCGGCACAGGCTTCATCGGTCAGAGTCAGGTGGTGCACGGTGACTTCGGCCGTCACGGGATAGCCTTTCGCTTTGGCGTCCCGGATAATGTCTACCGCCCCTTTGCTGGCTACATGGGCGATGTGAATATGCGCTCCGGTATAGCCGGCGATCAGCGTGTCCCGCGCGACGGCAATGTCTTCCGCCACCGAGGGTACGCCGGGTACGCCGATTTTAGCGGAGACGGCGCCTTCGTGCATATAACCGTCCGCATTTAATTCGCTTTCGATGCTGTGGGAGATCAGCGGCGCGCCGAAGTTGCTTATGTAACGGGCCGCATTCAGCAGCAAACGGCTGCTGTCCACATAGTGTCCGTCGTCCGAAAAGGCCACCGCGCCTTTTTCCAGCATATCCCCCATTTCCGCCAGTTCCGTTCCTTTTTGATCTTTGCTGATGGAGCCGATCACTTCAACGTTGGCGTAGCCTTCTTCTGCCGCCCGGGCCTTGATACCGGTCACTACAATGGAGTTGGAAACTGCCGGTTTCGTATTCGGCATACAGGCAATCGTGGTAATGCCGCCGGCCGCTGCCGCCATAGTACCGGTACGGATGCTTTCTTTAGCTTCCAGACCGGGTTCCCGCATATGGGTATGCATATCAATAAAGCCGGGCGCCACCACTTTACCGGACGCATCATAGGTCTCATCCGCAGCGTCCGTGATGTGTTCCGCCAGTTTGGCCACTTTACCGTCTGCCAGCAGCAGATCCATTACTTTATCTAAATTTTGTGAAGGGTCAACGATTCTTCCGTTTTTAATCAACAGTTTCAATTTGTTTACCTCCCGTCAGTGTCAGGAATAACAAAGCCATACGAACGGCCACTCCGTTTTGCACTTCTTCGCGGATTGCCGCCTGGTCGCAGTATCCTACTTCCCAGGAGATTTCCAGGCCGCGGTTCATAGGACCGGGGTGGAGCACGATACAATCCGGCTTAGCCAGTTTCAGGCGGGTTTCATTCAGACCGAAGATACGGGCATATTCCCGCGGTGAGGGAAACAGGCCGCTCTTCTGGCGTTCTAACTGAATACGCAACACATCGATCACATCCGCCCCTTCAATGGCCTCTTCGATGCGATTGTGACACGTTACGCCCAGACTCTCGATTCCATAGGGCATCAAGGGACGAGGACCGGCCACATGTACATCCGCCCCCATACGAGTCCAGGCGGTAATGTTGGTACGCGCCACCCGACTGTATAAAATATCCCCCAAAATCACCATTTTTTTGTCTTTCAGATTCGCAAGGCCCCGTTCCCGCAGGGTAAACATATCCAGGAGGCCCTGCGAGGGATGCGCATGAGCGCCGTCACCGGCATTAATGATAACAGGGTCGGCTACTTCGGCAGCATACACAGCAGCTCCTTCAATGGGATGGCGCATGACGATGGCATCGCAGCACATGGACTGTACTGTCAGGATTGTATCCCGCAGACATTCGCCTTTGACCACGCTGGAAGAAGAGGTGGTGATATTAACCACATCGGCCCCCAAATATTTACCGGCCAGTTCAAAAGATGTGCGGGTACGGGTACTGGGCTCATAGAACAGATTGATGATAGATTTGCCCCGCAGCGAGGGGACCTTTTTAATGTCCCGCTTCATAATTTTTTTCATTTCTGATGCAGTCTGCAGGACCAAGTTGTATTCCTCCACACTGAGACTGTCCAGATCAAGGATGTCTCTGCCCGCCAGAGACACAGGTGCTTTTGCCATTGTGCTGCCTCCTCTTTCGTGAAAAATAAAAGCCCTCTTGTCCTCATGGGATGCAAGAAGGCTTAAAGCTTCAGTTCATTCTCGTTAAGTCACCTTACAGTCTCACAGGACCGATTTAAAGGTAGTCTGTTAAATTTGTTTTATTATAGCATGAACCCGGTACAGATTCAACTTAAAATTTTATGGCAGTCGCTTCAATAGTTCCATTTCCGGCTGCGCAAGCTGCGGCGGCCACAAAACTTCCGCCATACGGGGCCATTGTCGCCGGCTGCTGGAAGGCTGGGTCTGATGCCAGTACTCCGCCGTAAGTTGCAGGAATTCCCGGATTTTTTTCTGGCGTCTTACATGTTGATGACTGGCCGCCAGCCAGATCCGCCGCCAGCTAATATAAATCTCCCATTCCTCTTTTAGCATGAGGCGGGCGCTGTTTGCCACCATATCCCTGGCAGTGCGCAGCAAAAAGCATAACATATCCAATGTGCCTTCGTCTGCCTGATCGGGACGTAGCCTGTATCTTCGCATGGCTCTCCGGTAAAGGGAAAGCAGCAGCAGATGGCAGGGATAATACAGCTTAAACGCAGCTTCAAAACTGTCCCAATGGCTGTGCATCTGAATATGGATGGCGAAGTCTCCCAGCAGCATCCGTAACAGTTGCGGGTCCTGCAAACCGGAAGCAAACAGACAAAGATTTTTCAATAAAATGTCCGTTTCCGCTTCCCAATTCCGTTGGGCAATCTGGGCCGCCAGAGCGCTCCAATCCAACGCAAAACTTTTCCGCACTTTGGCAGCAACGGAAGGTCGCAGCAAAACTTCCCGGCATATATACCCTACAATAACAAGGGCGTCTTTTTGCCGCCGGTCTGACAGCAAAAACAAAAAATCCTGCAAAAGCGCCAGAAAGCACGGCGTAATAAGATCAGGATGGGACTGACGGTAGGTTTCCAGAGTTTGAACAATGTGCAAAACGGCCTCTTCCTGACGCATACGCACGGCAGTGTTCGCTATATTGCGTAAGGCGGAAAACCCTTTATCCAGCAAGTCGGTCTCTTCCGGGCCGAGATATTGTAACCCTTCCAGTACGGTCAGCGCATAAGCTTCCCCCGCTTGCGGCATCGCTCTTTTAAATGCCAGACAACCGGCCAGACCTGCCAGATCCAATAAATCGCCCCGCAAACTGCCATAACCCCGGAGCGCCTCTTTCAATATATCCGCAGTATGGCAGGCGCCTTTTTCCAGTTCGTAACAGAGGTAATAATAACAGGCGTCTTTTAATCGGTCTACAAGACCTGTTTCCTGCGTTCCCTCTTGTACCTGACGGCTTAACCCTTCCAGATCCGGCGCCTTTTTCTGAATCTGCCGCTGGCGTTCCTCCAGCTCCTCGTCCAACGCCTGGTCCAGCCGCGCGTCAAAATCCGTATAATTCTTTTTGCGGAATTTTTCATCACCTTTTGACATGCGGTCCCTGCTTTCTTTTCAAAGTTTCTTTGCAAAATCAGCGTACATTGATTACGCCGTCGTAAACGATGCCACTGGGAGTATCCAGCGTGACCTGCTGTCCATCCCGCAGGATCGACAGCGCTTTTTCCACACCGATGATCACGGGGATATTAAAGTTGATGCCTAAAATGGCGACGGGCGAGGTATAGCCCCCTTCTTCCGCAATAATAGCTCCTGCCTGAGAGGCATAACCGGCTTCCGCCTCGTCTAAAATATCGGTGACCAAAATCATACCGGGTTTCAGCTTGACGGCAAAATCCTCTGCCGTACGGCAGAGGCAAACTCTGCCTGAAACCGTTCGCTTACCGATGCCTGTACCACTGAGTATCTTGCGCCCCAGACTCAGGACTCTGATCATATTCGTGCTGCCGGGTTTCCCGATAGGAATCCCTGCCGTGACAACGATAGAGTTGCCGGTTTTTACACATCCGGACCGCAGCGCCGCTTCAATTGACAATTCCATCATTTCGTCCGTATTTTCCGAATACGGCCCTATGATGGGTTCTACGCCCCAGTACAACTGCAGCGCGCGACAGGCTTTTTCGGTCTGGGTAACGGCAATGACGGGAACGGCCGAACGATATTTGGAAAGATTCTGCGCCGTAAAACCGCTGGAAGTAATACAAACCACCGCATCTGCACCGATCTCCCGGGCGATCTGCACGGTTCCGTGAGCAATAGCATCCGTACTGTTCGTCTTGCTAAGGGCACCGGAATCCCGGTAAATTTTTTCATAGTCCAGGGCATCCTCGGTAGTCCGGGCAATCTGCGCCATGGTCTTCACGGCTTCCAGCGGATATTTGCCACTGGCTGTCTCGCCGCTGAGCATGATGGCGTCCGTCCCGTCAAAGATGCTGTTGGCAATATCGCTGGCCTCCGCCCGGGTACAGCGATAACTGTTGACCATGCTTTCCAGCATCTGGGTTGCTGTAATCACCGGTTTGCCAGCCTGATTACAGGCATGGATCAGTTTTTTCTGCTTCAGCGGCACAATCTCCGCCGGAATTTCCACCCCTAAATCACCCCGGGCCACCATGATCCCTTCACTGGCCTTGATAATCTCTTCTATATGCTGCAAACCGGCCTGATTTTCAATCTTGGCAATAATGCCCATCTGATACCCGTTCGCTTCTAACCGACGCCGGATGGCAAATACGTCTTCCGCATTCTGCACAAAAGAAGCCGCAATATAATCCATGTCATTTTCCGCCGCAAACAAGATGTCTTTTTCATCCTGCTCAGACAGGAACGGCAGCTTCAATTCCACACCGGGACAGGCCACCCTCTTCCGGGAAGAAATTTCCCCGCCGCTGATCACCTTCGTCTTGATACGGGGCCCCTCTACTTTTACGACTTCCAGGACCAGCATCCCGTCGGCCAGCAGAATCCGGTTGCCGGCCGCTACTTCCGCCGGCAGCCCGCTGTAAGTTACATGCGCCATTTCCACAGTTCCCTCTACCGGCTCCGTGGTCAGTGTAAAGAAAGCGTTTTTTTGCAACAGTACCTTATTTTCTTTAAATTCACCCAGCCGCATTTCCGGGCCTTTGGTGTCGCAGATCAGCGCCACCGGTTTCCCCGCCCGCTTTGCCGCCAGGCGTACTTTTTCCATACGCTCTTTATGGCTGGCATAATCGCCGTGCGAAAAATTAAAGCGGGCCAGATCCATACCGGTGCGGATCATTTCGTACAGCAGTTCCGGGCTGTCCGTCGCCGGGCCCATGGTGCAAATAATTTTAGTCTTTTTCATGACCTCTTCCTCTTAGCCAAGGAAACCATTTTCTGCCAGTACCTCGTAGGCTTCTTCCGTTTCCGAAACCGGCACACAGATCTCAAAAGTGCCCAATTTGGAATTATGACGCATGCCCACCTGCTTTAACTGGCACAAGAACCCGTTTTTATCCAACAGCTCTTTCAGTTTGTATGCGCGGTCCTGCGTCGGGGCAATGTATAACACCTTCCACACAGATTCGACACCTCTCAGCCTTCTTTATAGGCTTTAATCTTTTCAATCAGTTTGGGAAGAATCACGTTGATATCTCCCACGATCCCGTAATGGGCCACTTCAAAGATCGGCGCATTTTCATCTTTGTTGATGGCGACGATCACTTCCGACTCTTTCATGCCGGAAATATGCTGCAGCGCACCGGAAATGCCACAGGCAAAGTACAGTTTGGGCGTTACCGTTTTGCCGGACTGCCCTACCTGCGAAGCATGGTCGACCCATTTATCATCTACTGCCGCACGGGAACCGGCCACAGCGCCTTTTTCAAAAAGCTCTGCCAGCCCTTCCAGCGCATTGAATTTTTCCGGGCAGCCGAAGCCGCGACCACCGGCGCAGATTACTTCCGCATCTTCGATCTTTAATTTACTGCCGGTGGACAGGGGTTCCTTTTTCAGGATCTCCACTTTACTTTCCACTTTATTTTGAACGGTATAGGCGATTACTTCGCCTTTACGGGATGCATCTACCGGCAACGGCGCAAAAATTTTCGGACGGATGGAGCCCATCTGAGGCCGGGCCTGTTCACAGATGATGGTGCCCATCAGATTGCCGCCCAAGGCCGGACGCGTCCATTGTACCAGACCTTTTTCATCAATACCCACCTGCGTGCAGTCCGCACACAGACCGGTTTTCAGGCGGGCGGCCACACGAGGGGCCAGATCCCGTCCGTCAATGGTGGCGCCGAACATGACAGCGCCGGGTTTATAGGCCTGTGCCAGTTCGCACACCGCATTCGTATACAGTTCCACCTTGTAATCCGTGTATTCCTCTCCCAAGACCGTGTAAACACGATCCGCGCCACGGGCAATAAGCTCTGCGGAGATTCCCTTGTCTTCTGCACCGATTAAAACTACACCGGTTTTCTGACCGGCTTTATCAGCCAATTCTCTGGCTTTACCTAATAACTCATAGGTCACGCCCAACACTTCGCCGCTTTCCAGCTGCGCTACCACCCAGATTTCATTTTCAAGATTTGCCATTATTATTTTCCTCCTTGGGGAGTGTGATTGCCTCTACAGGACAGTCTGTCATACAGGCACAGCATTCAATGCAGGCCGCTTCCGCGACACATGCTTTGCCGCCTTCTACCCGGATCGCCCCGGTCGGACAGATCGCCGCGCAATTTTCACATCCGATGCAGATTCTCTTATTTATTTTTACCGCCATGATGGTAACTCAGCGTTTGATAGCGCCGCAGACAATGAGTTTTTCCACTAACTGACTCACTGCCACATCCGGATCGTCTTCTTTAATGATTTGCGTTTCAACTTTCTGCACAGGCGGAGTAAATACCTTAATAACGCGGGTAGGCGATGCTTTCAGGCCCACCTTTGTGGCATCCAGGCCTACGTCTGCGCCGCTTTTTACGGGAATCTCCATCTTACGGGCTTTCATTTTACCCCGGATGCTGGCAAAACGCAGTTCTTTTTCCGCACGGGTCATAGTCACCAATAACGGGGCGGGAACGGCAACTGTTTCGGACCAATTTTCCGTTTCCCGTTCTACGATAAATTTACCGTTTTCAAATTCCACTTTCATTGCGGAAGTAACCTGCGGAATGCCCAGGTGTTCGGCCATTTCCGGTCCTACCTGCGCAGTACAGCCGTCAGCCGCTTCCCTGCCGCAGAGGATCAGGTCAAATTCGCCCAGACTTTTGGTGAGTTCCGCCAGCGCCAGACTGGTAGGCAGAGTATCCGAACCGGCAAAGACTCTGTCGGAAAGCAGATACGCCTGATCCGCTCCTAACGCAATGGCGTTTTTTAAGATATCTTTGGCCTGAGGCGGTCCCATAGAAATAACCGTTACTGCGGCGCCGTATTTATCTTTTAAAATGAGCGCCGTTTCCAGCGCTTCCGCATCATAAGGATTAAGAATATTCTCCACGCCATCCCGGATCAGGGTATGGGTTTCCGGATCAAGACGGATCTGTGTCGTATCCGGTACTTGTTTTACGCAGACAATGATGTTCATATGTTCCTCCTGCAGTTCTATAGTCAATTTATGCCAAAATTCAGCAGTACTATTATACCACACTTTATTCTGCTTTCCAAACTTAAAAACTCTGCTTCTCAAGCAAAAACCCCGTTTTTCTAAACTTAAACAGGAAGTTTTAAAGGTTAAAACGAACGGCTTTCATTCAGTATAAACAAATAATTTTATCAGCAGGCAGCCCGCAAACGGAAAAAGGTCTCTGCCAGGTGACAGAGACCTAAAAGGTATTCAATTGTATGAAAGCCCCAACATTTGACAAAGAACCTTTTTTTATATTTTACTTAGCTTACTGCCTTATGGCAGAGCCGCGCCGGACACGGTTCGCAACAAGTGCCGTTCTCTCCGCGAGTCACGGTGTAACCTTATCTGTGCCGCACTCCGGGGGGCAACTCCACGTCAACTCAATAGTTTGCCAGGTGGATTTCAAAATACGCCTGAGGATGCGCACAGGCCGGGCAGATTTCCGGCGCTTTTTCCCCAACTACGATATGACCGCAGTTCCGGCATTCCCAAACTTTTACTTCGCTGCGTTTAAAGACTTCTTTCATCTCCACATTATACAGCAGCGCGCGATAGCGTTCTTCGTGATGTTTTTCAATCGCGGCCACCAGACGGAATTTAGCGGCCAGTTCTTTAAAGCCTTCTTTTTCCGCAGTTTCAGCAAAACCGGCGTACATGTCCGTCCATTCGTAATTTTCACCGGCCGCCGCCGCTTCCAGATTTTCTGCGGTATCTCCAATACCGTTTAATTCCTTAAACCACATTTTCGCATGTTCTTTTTCATTTTCAGCCGTTTTCAGGAACAGAGCCGCAATTTGCTCAAAGCCCTCTTTTTTAGCCTTGGAAGCAAAATAAGTATATTTGTTTCTGGCCTGTGATTCTCCGGCAAAAGCCGCTTCCAAATTCTTTTCAGTCTGTGTTCCTGCATACGGATTCTTTTTTCCCATAATGATTCCTCCTGATCAACTTGATACTACATGGTTCGTAATCAATTTTGTCTCTTTATTTTACGCTGACAGCAAGTCAACGGTAAAACCCATTCAAACAGCAAATGGCAACGCGCGTGTTATCCATCTGCCTCAGTGGTGTGTGCCCCGTACCACTTCTACCCCTTTTTGCTCCAGATATTCGGCGATTTCAGTGATGATGGGACATTCTTTTTTTATGGTCGGGTCGTCTTTGTCTCTTTTCTGTGTGCAACCGCTCAAATGCACCACATCAACCGGTTCATCCGCCAGGCGGTCCAGCTTTTTGCGCAGGCCAGCGTCTTTTGTTAAACTATGCCCGCAGCCGTTACAGGTCATCATGGAAAATAATTCCGTAGGTTCATCCCCGTAGCGCTCAAATTTCACGGTATGGTTATTAAAAGACTTCATACAAGCCGCGCCGGCGCAGCGCATGCTCACGTCCAGACAACGAATAATAGCCAGTTTTTTCATGACAATTTCTCCCAATAAATTTCATTTCTCCATATAATCTCATTATAGCACAAATGGACGTACAAGAACAGAACAAAGAGGAATAAATCATCTGCTTCACAGAAAACGAACAGAAAATATTATTACAAAACGCCCTGTTGCAAAAAACCTCGTTACAGTTTCGGCGTACCGGCATGAGCGATACCGGTATACCTGGCAATGTCGCGGTTCAGGGTGATCAGATCCGCTGTACTCAAATCGTGGACGGAATGGTGTCCCGTCACCCGCGCGAATGTTTCCAGTTCCGCACGGGATACATTGAGGAAATTAGCCACTCGCTGCGCGGCCGCCTCCATCTTAAAACGCGCACGTAAGGCAGGATCCTGGGTAGCTATACCGACCGGACACAGGCCCGAACCACAGATGCGATATTGTTGGCAGGCAGCGGCAATCAAGGCGGCAGTTCCAATCGCCACCGCATCAGCACCCATAGCCAGAGCTTTGGCAAAATCCGGCGAAACCCGCAGGCCTCCGGTAATAACTAAAGAAATGTCGGAATGAACCGCATCCAGATATTTCCGTGCACGGCTCAACGCATAAATCGTCGGCACAGTAGTTGCTTCCCGCAGGAAGAACGGACTGGAACCGGTGGAGCCGCCCCGTCCGTCGATCGTAATAAAATCCGGTTCTGCAAATACGCAATACTCCAGGTCCTGTTCCAGATGACCTGCCGCAATTTTGATACCGATAGGACGGCCGCCGGAGCGTTCCCGCAACATGGCGACCATGGCTTTCAGATCTTCCCTAGAATTTAATTCGGGGAATTTACTGGGACTTTGTACATCTTCTCCCGGTTTTTTCCCGCGTAATGCCGCAATTTCCGGGGTTACCTTTTTACCTGGGAGATGTCCCCCCATGCCGGGTTTGGTTCCCTGCCCGATTTTTATTTCAATCGCATCGGAACTGCGCAGATTTTCCTCTGTCACGCTGTATTTGTTGGGGATGTATTCAAAAATATATTTGTACGCCGCCGCCTTTTCTTCCGGAAGAATCCCCCCTTCACCGCTGCACATAGCGGTCTTGGCAAGGGCAGAACCTTTTGCCAGCGCTATCTTTGCTTCCCTTGACAGCGCGCCGAAAGACATGTGCGTCACATAAATGGGGCTTTCCAGCACCATCGGTTTCGCCGCATGTTTACCAATCACAGTACGGGTCTCCACCGGGGCTTCGTCTTCCAACGGCGGCGGATTCAACTGAGCGCCTAACAACAGGATATCCCCCCAGTCAGGTAAGGGCATCATGGTACACATGGCGCCATCCAGTGATTTACCGGTGGCCGCCATTTCATGAATTTCACGCATATAACGATATTGATCCTCATCTTTGGCAAATTCAGGATCATAGGCCAGTGAAATCGGCGCCTGGGCAGTCATCGGCTCACTAACCGCTTCACCGGCCGCCGTTTCCATGCCTGCGGCAGAGGGTGCTCCCGAAGCGGGCGCATCATCGGAAATTTTCTCAAAATTAGCTACATCCTGATGGCAAACGGGGCATTCCCTGAGCTCGCTGAACTTCTTACCTTCCTTAGCCTCGTCAAAAATGGTTCCACAAATTAAACATCGATACACAGCCATAGAAATCCTCCTCAACTCTCTGCTATCGCTTCTCTAAATCTTTTCTGGCGCTTCTCTTAACTCTCGCTGAAATCTCTCTTAATTCTTTTCCGAAGCTGCTTTAACTCTCGCCTGAAATCTCTTCGGAAGCGACTTTGTGCCTGGTTCATTTTTCCTTTTCAGTTCTTGCCACAAAAAATAATCAAATAATAATAATTTTCTCTGTATGTTTTTATTATACACAAATTTTCAAATTTAGACAAAACATACTCTGTCAATCTGGTTCTATAAAATTTTTATTTTTTGGCGCTTCCCATAGTTACAGTAACTTTTTATAATGAGACTACAAAGCAATAAAACGCCGCGAACCTTCTGGCGAGTTTCCTTACAATCATTCTTGTATGCCGAATCTCCTGCGGTCACAGAAAATAGTTTGTACCAAATTAAATCCCTTTAAGGAGGATGTAACAATGAAAAAAGCAAAATTACAGGAAAGATATGGTTTATTTATTAACGGCGAATGGCGTGATGCCTCTAATGGTGACACCTTTACCGTCACCAGCCCGGCAGACGGCTCCGTATTAGCCGTTTGTGCGCAGGCTTCCCGGAAAGATGTAAATTATGCCGTTGAAAGCGCCTGGAAAGCTTTTGACAGCTGGAGACATACCACGGTTAAAGAAAGAGCCGCTTTGCTGAATAAAATTGCGGACGTGATCGACGCCAACAAAGAACACCTGGCTATGGTGGAAAGCATGGATAACGGTAAACCGATCCGTGAGACTTTAAATGTGGATATTCCTCTGAGCGCCCAACACTTCCGTTATTTTGCCGGTTGTATTCTAGCTGAAGAAGGTTCCGCCTCTGTGCTGGACGACCAGTTTCTCTCCCTGATTTTACGCGAGCCCATCGGCGTGGTCGGTCAGATCATCCCCTGGAACTTCCCCTTCCTGATGGCCGCCTGGAAACTGGCTCCCGTACTGGCAGCCGGTGACTGTACCGTATTAAAACCTTCCAAAGAAGCCGGTCTTTCTTTACTGGAACTAGCCCGTCTTACCCAGGATATTCTCCCGCCCGGCGTATTGAACGTAATCACCGGCGCCGGCAGCAAAACCGGCCAGTACCTGCTGGAACATCCCTGCTTCAGTAAGCTGGCTTTCACCGGATCCACCGAAGTAGGCCGTGACGTAGGTCTGGCCGCGGCGGACAAACTGATTCCCGCCACCTTGGAATTAGGCGGCAAGAGCGCCAACATTTATTTCGACGACTGCAATTTTGAACAGGCCGTGGACGGCGCACAGCTTGGCATCCTCTTTAACCAGGGTCAGGTCTGCTGCGCAGGCAGCCGTATCTTCGTACAGGACACCTTCTATGATAAATTTGTCCCGGCTTTGGTTGAAGCCTTCAACAAAGTCAAGGTCGGCATGCCCTGGAATGATGATACACAGATGGGCGCTCAGATTAACGACTCCCAGCTGAAAAAAATCTTAGGTTACATTGATGTTGCAAAGAAAGAAGGCTGCACTGTCCTCTGCGGCGGTGAAGCGGCTACCGAAGGCGAACTGGCTAAAGGAGCCTTTATGAAACCCACACTGATCACAGACGTAACCAATGACATGCGCATCGCACAGGAAGAAATTTTCGGACCTGTTGCCGTCGTCATCAAGTTCCACGACGAAGCGGAAGTGATCAGGATGGCCAACCAAAGCCTCTATGGGCTGGGCGGCGCAGTCTGGACGAAAGACATCACCCGCGCAATTCGGGTCGCCCGCGCCGTACAGACCGGCCGTATGTGGGTCAACACCTACAATCAGATTCCGGAAGGCGCTCCCTTCGGCGGCTACAAAATGAGTGGTATCGGCCGTGAAACCCACAAGATGATCCTGAATCATTACACTCAGGTTAAGAACATTATGATTAACCTGAACGACGCCTCCAGCGGCTTCTATCCGGGAAAATAAAACTGACGCAGAGCGACGCGCCCTATCGTTCGCAGAAAATCAAAGGGGGATTGTAGCATGAAGTTGCACGCCCAATAAAAATATAAAATATTCACAGGCAAAGTCGCTTGCTGAGAACAAAAAAACCGGCTATGGATTGCAGAAATGCGTTCCTGGCCGGTTTTACAGTTTATCGGTTGCCAAATACTCCTCACCTTAACATTAAATTACCGTTTACAATCGTTATTTAAATAGTTTCTTTACACAGCATCATCTCCATACAGTCCAATTTTTCAACGGTGGATTGGACCGGTTTAATGCAACCAGCGTCTTCATCTGATTGGTCTATACTATGACTGTATGTTATATGCTAATTGAAATAAAATGCTATTCTATTTAATATGTTATTTTAAATTTTCACACAAAAATCTCCAAGTTAGCGTATAATGAAATTTAAAGGGTATAAATAGGAGGTAGTTTCTTTGTTGGATCCGGAACTTCTGAAACGTTTAGCTAAAATTAATCAAACAGGAAGTTTTTCGAAAGCAGCAGATTGCCTGTTTGTTTCACGACAAGCATTGATGTCCCAAATTCGGGTGCTGGAAAAACAGCTTGGTTTTTCTTTATTTAAACGGACGAACCATGGAACCACCCTTACTGTCGCAGGAAGGATATATCTGGACAATTCTCTTAGAATGGTCCATTCGTACAATGCTATGATTGGACGTTGTCATGAAGCAGCTTCCGGCATTCCCTCAATCCGCATAGGCTCACTGCCTAATCTGCCAGGAAGCACATTGCCAAAGATTTGTTATGAATATCACAAACTATATCCCAACGTAAAACTACACTTTTTAGATTATCCGTTGGAGCATTATTTTTCTTTATTCAAAGAACATTCTTTTGATATTATGACAGAAAATATGATGAACTATTATCATACCGTCGACGATCTTTGCTTTTTACCTTTACAAAAAGTGAAGCAACATATAGGCATAGCACAAGGTAACCCGTTATCTAAAAAAAAATCTCTGACTTATGCAGATTTGCGCGGACGCACCTTATTCATGTACAAACAGGGCATTGGGAAATCAGAGGACTTATTACGCTTATATCTTAACAAATATGAACCGGATATAAAAATAGTGGACATAAACAGTTATGACAGTTCCCTGATAACCAAATGTTTATTAGAAAACGCGGTAGTATTACTTTACACTACACAAAGTTATCCGGGTCTTATCAGTATTCCGGCAGATTGGGATATCACGATTGAACTGGGTATCGGTTACCGCCATAATCCAAGCCCGGAAGTAGCAGATTTCCTCTCTTTAACAGAGAAGATGAATCGGCAGATGGATTTAATTGGTTGATTTTTCTAATTTTTTCAATGTTTATAGAACAACAAAAAGGATGCAGTAGATATGGACAAAGATTCCTTCTACTGCATCCTTTTCATGTATAAGCATCATATTTATATTTTTGCCCATTCCTCTTTAAGCAAAGATTTATTCAAATCGCGCAAATAAGGAACCGTTCTGCGGGCTTTGGCACATTCCTCCAGATTTATTTCATAGCAGATTTGCTTCCACGTTGCCCAATATACAATTCATCTGAATTGCTGCTACTTTTATTTTTATTTTATCATCTCGTTCATCGATTTTTCTTAGTATACGGATCCATATTAATTTCCTGAATCAATGGCGCAGAGCCCAGTATATTTTGAAACGCTAACAAGGAATCCATTACCTGATATGGCTTGATTCCTTTCATGATGAAAACAATTTGGGAATTCTTCTGTTCCTCCCCACGCCAATCTTCCAGATGATGCGGCGGGTGGATAATATGCTGTACGCCGTTAATAACAACCGGGCCACGTTCTCCCACATCAACAATCCCTTTAACTCGCAGCATCTTTTCTCCATGTGCATACAACAACATACTTAACCATAAGCCAAACGCAGTCCAATCCAGCGGTTCCTTAAACATAATGGACATAGAGCATACTTCTCTATCATGACCCGGTTTATCATTGGTGAGATGCTCTTGAATTTTCTCCAGTTGTGTCTGGCGTGTTTCTATTTGGTTATGCTCCGGTGCAAATACGATATGTGGATCAATTTTCCCTTCTGCTGCTTCTGCAACTACTGCCGCAGGGTTAAGTTGGCGCAAACGACTTCGCATTTCCTGTACAGTATGACTCTCCACAAGGTCTGTTTTGGTAATAATAACGATATCTGCAGCTACAATCTGCTTCACAGATTCGGGGTGGTTTTGCAGGTGCAATTCTCCATTCGCTACATCTAAGCAACAAACCACGCCCTCAACGTAAAATCGATTTGTAAGAAGTGGATCCATAAGAATAGAAAAAAGGATTGGCGCAGGATCAGCAAGACCGGTAGTCTCAATTACGATCCTGTCCATCTTGATTTCTCCCCGCTCTGCTTCATTCAATATTTCTTTAATTTCTTTCAGCAAGTCGTCGCGCATATTACAGCAAATGCAGCCGCCACTTAACAATCTTGTTTTTTCCTGAACCCGACGTATTAGCCTGTGATCTAACCCTGCCTGTCCATACTCATTAATAATGACAGCTGCATTACAATATTCTTTACTGCGCAAAACATTGGATAATACCGTCGTTTTTCCGCTTCCCAAAAAACCTGTCACTATCGTAACCGGATATCTGCCATCTCCTTCCTTCATTTTGCATACGTCCCCTTTAATTGCAAATAGTTCAAAAATTCAGGATCCAGCGGATCTAGCTGTTTATGGCACATTTCAGTAGCTGCTTGCCACATAGCCCCTACATCATATACAACCCTCATGACTCCCTTTTTATCTGAAAGGAGATAACGACTTCCATTCCATTCGGATAGCTTCAACCCATAATATTCTAAAATTTTACCAGCAATTGCGACCCTTCTAAGACGCAGCCTTCTTCTTTCACGCTGCAATTCGCCAGAAACAATCTGTTTCTTTTTTCGATAATCATCATCATGAAGAGGCTGATCCGTCCAATGAACCGTCATGATCATTTCCCCGCACAATATACACATATCCTGCCTCTCCTTCCCTTTTCTTAAACAAAAATTTCTTTTAATTTTCAGATTTTGTTTTGCTTTGTTTTACTTATTCTGCTATCCTGCCCAATATATAAAGGTAAAAGAGGCACACAGCTTTCGCTGCATGCCTCTGTACATATAAGTCACAGGTCAGACTGCAGCCCATATGATGGAATTACATATTGTATTTATTTCTTCCGCGGAAATCTTTCAATAAACGCTTCTGCCATTTCATTAAGCGTACACCACCGTACTCCTTCATAAGAATTAATATGGTCAATCAGGTGCTGATGGCAATTTAAGCACTTAATACGACCAGAAACATCAGGATGAACAGTCATGGGGAATACCGCAAAATCATAGTTATCATACACATAGTCAAAAGAATCTTCCCACATACCAAAAATATCTTTCGGATTGTGGAAGCCAAAGCTATTAGGAGATTTCTTAATAAACATCAGCGGCGGAAGGTCGTCCAGATCCCAGTTAGCAGGAATTTCTACCAAATCAGTTTCTTCGCCACGTACCAACGGTTTCATCCAAGTTGCCGCAGGAGCGGAATAATCAATTTTAGTCCAGCTGTCTCCTATACGAACATAATAAGGCATGCAATCATGATGCATCAGCGAATGGTCGTATTTAATACCATATTTTTTGAGCAGTTTATCGGTTACATTAGAAAATTCCCACCAAGGTGCAACATACCCGGTCGGTCCTTTTCCCGTTAATTTGGTAATCAGTTCGATAGATTTTTTCAGCACATCTTCTTCCTGTTGCGGTGTCATTGCAATCGGATTTTCGTGGGAGTACCCGTGGGCTCCGATCTCATGCCCGGCCTCAACAATCATTTTCATAGATTCAGGGAATGTTTCGATAGAGTGCCCCGGCGCAAACCAGGTAGCCTTGATATTATTTTTAGCAAACAACTTCAGCAAGCGGGGAACCCCTACTTCGCCAGCAAATAAACCACGGGAAATATCATCGGGAGAATCTTCGCCGCCGTAGGATCCAAGCCAACCTGCTACAGCATCAATGTCCACACCATACCCTACAAGGATCTCTTTTTTTGCCATTACAATACACCTCCTGCAAAAACTTTTTCTCTATCATTGCCACCTTTGAATAAGGTGAAAAAAGACTTTGAAATTTTCTTTTTAGCGCATTTTATTCGTCAATTTTATTATTTATTATTTTTCAATTTAATTATAAAATGGGTATATATTATTGAAAAGAAGAAAAAATCTTACTTGCGACAAGTTAAATACTGCAACATGCGTTTATCGAAAATTCAGTACAATACAAAAACAACCACATCCGCTTATATCTCCCGCACGCGGAAGGTGCCCGGGCCCAATAATTCCGCCAGTTCATCCTGTAAAGACGTATCCTGTCCGTCTACATAATACCTGGGATCCAGTCGTATCCTCCGCCGGGCCCCCATGAGCTTTAAAAAGACCATGGTACTGCCTCTGTGCTTTTGTAAAATGGCCACCAGCTGATTGGTTATGGTCTCGTTTTCCTTTTCCGGCGCGATGATCAGTTCTATCACCGCGCTGATGGGGACCTGCACATGTCCTTCCGAATCGGTATCGTGTCCGGCAGCGCCTTTAGATTCATTCAGTGCCGTAGCGGAAGCAGAAGCCGATATAGACGCAGTGCCAGACGCTATATTAAGAGCGGCATCAGACGTATCATCTTCGGCCACATAAGTCGCCTGTGTCTCCTTTGCCCAATTCGTCGCGGTTCCGCGGCGAAACACTCCATTACCGTTCTTTCTTGGAGAAAAGGCAGGGGCAGGTTGCCCTTCTTCCAGGGGCACAATCTGCGACGCAATGATCTTAGCGCCTCTTTCATCTACATTATAGCGCCCTTCCACGGCGATAATCCGGTCTTCCGCCAACAGACCGGCACACCCTCCGTAAGACTGGGGGAACACTACTACTTCCAGTTTTGCGCCGAAATCTTCCAACAGCAGAACAGCCATGGAATCGCCTTTTTTAGTCACTTTGATATCACAAAGACTGATAATGCCACCTACGGTCACAAATGCGCCGTCCCGTACCGCGGGACTTTCTCCGGTCAGCGTATACATGGGAGTCAGACTTTTCAACGCCTCCCGATAGCCGTCCAGCGGATGCCCGGTTACATAAAAGCCGATCAATTCCTTTTCATTTTTCAACAGCAGGGATCGATTCATTTCCTCCAGTTGCGGCAGAGCGATGGTATTCACCTCGGCAAAGCTGTCATCGCCAAAAAGCCCGATCTGTCCGCTGTCGTAGTCTTTTTGCTGACGGACCCCTACTTCCAATGCATTTTCATACACCGCCAGAAGCTGCGAGCGTTTGGCTCCCAAAGAATCCATAGCGCCGCACTTGATCAGGTTTTCCAGCAAGCGGCGGTTGAGCATATGATAATTGACCCGTCGGCAAAAATCGCCAATGTCTTTAAAGGGGCCTTCTTTTTTTCTGGCCTGGACAATCTCCTGGACAGCGCCTTCGCCTACGCTTTTAATACCAATCAGACCAAACCGGATGGCACCCTGTTCCACGGAAAAGCCGGTTTCACTGGCGTTCACATCCGGCGGCAAAACCCGGATGCCCCGTTCCCGGCAAACGGTGATATACCAGCTCATCTTATCCGGATCTCCAATCACACTGGTAATCAGCGCCGCAAAAAATTCCGCCGGCCAATGAGCTTTCAAATAAGCGGTCTGGTAAGCCACCAGGCCATAGGCGACAGAATGGGATTTATTAAAACCATAGCCGGCAAATTTCAACAGGATCTCAAAAATTTCTTCACTTTTTTCCGGCGGCACGTCATTCAGACGCTGTGCGCCTTCTACAAAGCGGCTTTTCATGGCAATCAGGTCTTTAACCTTTTTCTTCCCCATGGCGCGGCGCAGAATATCCGCTTCACCTAAGGTGAAGCCAGCCAGAATGGAGGCCGTTTGCATGACCTGTTCCTGATAGAGTACCACTCCGTAGGTATCCGCTAAAATCGAGTTCAATAACGGATGAATGCTGGTGACGGAATGGTGTTGTCTGCGTCCTTCAATGAAATTATCCGCCATACCCGCGTCCAAAGGGCCAGGACGGTATAAGGCGACCAAAGGCACCAGATCCTGCATATTCTGCGGTGCCAGTCGTTCAACCAAGCGCGTCATGCCGGCGCTTTCCAGCTGAAATACGCCCTGGGTATCACCGGCGCAAAGCATTTTACTTACAGCTTCATCTTCCAGAGGTATTGTGTCTAAATCTACGGTTTCTCCGGTGCTTTCTTTGATAAATTTAACTGCGTCCGCCATTACCGTCAGCGTGCGCAGGCCCAGAAAATCCATTTTTAAAAGGCCCAGCTCTTCTACCTGATTTTTGTCAAATTGGGTCGTGATCATGCGTTCCTGACTGATACCGGTCTCCGCGTCTGCGGCTTCGTCCAGCTGGAGGGGTACCAGATCGATCAGCGGACAGGGCGCAATTACCACGCCGGCAGCATGGGTCCCGCTGTTGCGCGGTAGACCTTCCACACTTTTGGCAATGTCAATCAGTTTTTTTACTTCCGGGTCGTCCTCATACATCGCCCGCAATTCTTTTGACTGCAAGGCTTTATCCAGCGTGATGCCCAGTTCCCGCGGCACGGCTTTGGCCACCCGGTCCGTTTTGGGCAGGCTGATTCCCAGGGCCCGCCCCGCATCCCGCACAGCCGCCCGGGCTTGCAGGGTTCCGAACGTGATGATGAGGGACACATGATCCGCGCCGTATTTCCGGATCACATAATCCAAAACCTCGCCCCGGCGCCGATAGCAAAAGTCGGTATCAATATCCGGCATGCTGACCCGCTCCGGGTTCAGGAAACGTTCAAACAGCAAATCAAATTTTAAAGGATCAATATTAGTAATATGCAGCAGATAAGCTACGATAGAACCGGCTGCGCTGCCCCGTCCCGGACCTACCGGAATGGGGTCAGGAGTACCTTGGGCATCGGTATGACTGCGGCAATAGTGGATAAAATCCCAGACGATCAGAAAGTAGGCGGCATAGCCCATTGTTTTGATGATTCCCAGCTCATAATCCAGTCGTTTCTGAATGGTCTCCCTTTTTTGTGTTTGCGCTTCCGCTGCCAAAGAGTCCAATTCTTTGCCATAGCGCCCCGGGATCTCCGCTTCGCATAAGGCCCGCACATAAGCATCGGCATCCTCATGATACTGTGCCGGAATGGGAAATTGCGGCAAAAGGAGCTGTCCAAAGGTAAAATCCACATTACAGCGTTCGGCAATCAAATGGGTATTATGCAGCGCTTCTTCTTCACTGGGAAACAGCGCCAGCATTTCTTCATAGCTTTTACAATAATAACCGTCGTTATTAAATTTCATCCGGTCGGGATCGTTGACCGTTTTATTGGTCTGAATGCACAGCAGCACGTCCTGCGCCGAGGCATCCTCTTTGCGGACGTAGTGGATATCATTCGTCACCACCAGACCCACGCCATATTGCTTTGCCAGACGGCGCAGTTCCAGATTCACGGTCTGCTCTTCCGGCAGGTCATGATTCTGCATTTCCAGGAAGAAATTATTTTTGCCAAAAATCTCAATATATTCCTGTAACGCCCGTTCCGCGCCTTCCAGATTCCGCTGCAAAATAAGGTGGGGAATTTCCCCCTGTATGCAGGCGCTTAAAGCGATGATTCCTTTACTGTACTGACGCAGGATGGCCTTATCAATGCGCGGTTTACGGTAAAAGCCCTCAATAAAGCCCAACGAAACCAGGTGCGCCAGGTTTTGGTACCCTTCGTTATTTTCCGCCAGCAGGATCAAGTGGTAACGGGGCTGTTTATCTATGCGGTCAAAACGGCTTTCCGGCGCGACATAGCATTCACAGCCGAAAATCACTTTAATGCCGGGACGACCTTCTTTGGCAGCCTCTTTGCTAAGGGACCGGGCCGTTTTATACATATCGATCACACCATACATATTCCCGTGGTCGGTCACGGCAATGGAATCCATATCCAGTTCCATAGCCCGCTGCAACAGTTCCTTCGGCTTGGAGGCCCCATCCAACAGACTGTATTGGGTATGTACATGTAAGTGGGTAAAATCTACACTCATCTTATTTCCTGCTTTCTCAAATCAGACAGTTTTTTATGTGCGGCCGCTTCCCGAATAATCCCTAAAACCCGGCAGGCCGCCCGGTTCAAATCTTCCGCTTTCACGGCTTTATCCTCCGGAATCATTTTTCCCCTGTGTTGCAGTTCCGTCTCAATCATAACTTCGCTATTTTTATTATAACACATCCTGCTGTTTCTTTTTGTGAACCCTGTTTTGAGGAAATGTGGAAAAAGGTAGTACATGACTTTGCCTTATGTTATACTTAAGGAACAAAATGATGTACCTGAAAGACAAAATATAAAATACGGGGAGGCGCAGCACCTTATGAAACGCAGCGAACAGTTCAGGCAGGCGAACCGGGAGGCCAAATACACCTGTTACGCCACAGTTGCCGTCATTCTTTTCTGGATCTTAGCCGGGTTCGGTCTGTCCGGTTCCGATCTTATTCTCTGGGATACCCCGGTCTGGGTCATCGGCGGCTGTATCGGCACCTGGCTTTTTTCTGTGGCAGTAGCTTTCTGGCTGGCAGAGTACGTGATTCAGGACGTGGAAACAAGAGAATCTGCAGACAACGAAGGAGGGGATAAATAATGGATCGCTTTATCGGTTTAGCCCCTGTCATTGTGTTTCTGATTTTTTTATTATATGTCAGCTACCGGGTACAAAAAGCTTCCGCGGAAGCTCGGTCCCTTAACTTCGCGAAAGATTACTTTATCGGCGGACGTACGCTGGGCGGTTTCGTATTGGCAATGACCACGGTCGCCACTTATTCCAGTGTCTCGACGTTTGTCGGCGGCCCCGGCGTAGCCTGGCAGATCGGGTACGGCTGGCTGTATATGGCTATTGTGCAGGTTGTCGTTATCTTTTTAGTTATGGGCGTGTTCGGTAAAAAAATCTCCCTGATTGCAAAGGATATTGATGCAGTAACGGTAATCGACATCATTCGTGCCCGTTATAAATCCGATACGTTGGCCAATATTGCCGCTATCTTCATTGTTGCGTTTTTCTGCGCTACCATGGTGGCACAGTTTGTAGGCGCCGCCAAGCTCTTTGAAGCGGTTACCGGGTTTTCTTACATTACCGGCCTTTCGCTCTTCGGTCTGATTGTGGTGATTTATACCACGATTGGCGGTTTTAAAGGCGTTGCCATTACCGACGCCATTTGTGCCATAGCCATGATTGCCGGCATGAGCCTTTTATTTTATTCCATGTTGGACAAAGCCGGCGGTTACGGCGCCATTATGGAACACATCCGTACCCATGACCCGGCCATGCTGGAACCACTGTCCCGGGGCAAAATGCCCATCTCTTTATATATCAGCCAGTGGCTGTTGGTAGGCGTCTGCACGCTGGCCCTGCCCCAGTCTGTTGTCCGCAGTATCAGCTTTAAAGATACCCGGGCTTTGCGCAATGCCATTATCATCGGCACCATCGTGATTGGCGCCATGACCTTGATCGCCACCTGGGTGGGCGTATTGAGCAAAGGCATCCTGACCAATCCTTCTTTAGCCGCTTATGGAGGCAGCGTAGATAATATTACCCCCCGTACGATCATCAGTGTGATGGGGCCTTTTTGGGCCGGCGTTACCATTATCGGTCCTGTGGCTGCCACGATCTCGACTGTATCGTCCCTTTTACTGACCGCTTCTTCTTCCATCATTAAAGACGTTTATATGCAAACGCTGAAAAAGAACGGCAAGGGACTGAGCAACCGGGGGATCCAGCGTTTCAGCATGGCCGCTACCACTCTTCTTGGTACGGGCATCTATCTGATTGCCATCGCCCCGCCTTCTGTCATCTGGAAAATTAATATGTTTGCTTTCGGCGGTCTGGAAACAGCCTTTTTCTGGGTTATGATTTTCGGTCTTTTCTGGCCGAAAGCCAACGGAACCGGCGCACTTTGGGCTATGTTTGGCGGCGTCGTCGCTTATTGTACCACCATGGCCCTGGGTATCCGCATATTCTCGCTGCACCAGATTGTGATCGGCATCGCCTCTTCTCTTATTTTCTTCTTTATCGGCAATTCTCTCGGCAAAGAACCCGATATAGATACCTTGAAGCTTTTCTTCCCGGACAAATATGAAGATGACTGATGTGATATAAGCTCATAGATCTAACTCTATTCACCATGTATTAACTACTACTTGGCTATTTAAAAATACACCGTTCCATGTGTTGCAGTCTTACACGGAACGGTGCATTTACTTTTTACTCTTATAGAGATAGTAAGATAGGTTGGGATAACTTAAAATTTCTTGTACAGGATACGACAGGCATTTAAGACGCAGATCACAGAAACACCTGTATCGGCAAAAACTGCCGCCCACATGGATGCGTAGCCAAAAATACCGGCCGCCATGATGATAATTTTAACGACCAAAGCAAAAACTACATTTTGCCAGGCCACATGTGTTACCGTCCTGGCAATGGCAATAGCCTTGGGAATGGAGGACATCTCCGAATTCATAAATACTACATCCGCCGCTTCAATCGCCGCATCCGCTCCGCTGCCCATGGCGGCGCCCACATCAGCGCCTGCCAGAACCGGGGCATCGTTAATGCCATCGCCCACAAACATCACGCCGCCATATTTGTTACGCAGAGCGTTCATTTCCCGCAGCTTGTCCTGCGGCAAAAGCTCCGCCAGCACTTCCTGGATCCCTGCCGCCTTCGCCATGGCCGTGGCCTCCTGCTGTGTATCTCCCGTAAGCATGACGGCAGCCAGACCTTCCTTCTTCAGCGCAGCAATTGCTTCTATTGCATCATCCTTTAGCGTATCATTGATCAGCAAGGTACCCAGAAAAACTCCGTTACGGGCCACCAGTACTTCACTGCCGCTATGTGCCGCCTGATACCCTTCATAACGGACCTGATAACGATTCAGTAACCTGGTGTTGCCGACAAGCAGAAGATCGTTGCCAAAATGAGCTGCCAACCCGGCACCGGCAATCTCTTCAAAATAATCAGGATGCGGCAGACTCAGCCCTTTTTCCCGGGCTGCGGCGACAATGCTTAAGGCGATGGGATGGGTGGAAGCCTGTTCTGCGCCTGCCGTAAGTTGCAATATTTCATCCGGTGAGACATTTGCCATCGCCGTCACTTTTTGCAAGACAAAATTGCCCTTCGTCACGGTACCGGTTTTATCCATAACCACAGCAGACACATGTTTAAGCAATTCCATTGCGTTGCCGCCCTTAAACAGAATGCCCAGCCTGGACCCCGCCCCGATGCCGGCAAAGAAGGCAAGAGGAACACTTAATACCAGGGCACAGGGGCAACTGATCACTAAAAATGTCAAGGCCGTATAAACCCAATAGTTCCAGTTTCCTGTCAACAAAGAAGGAATCACCGCTACAGCAATCGCCAACGCCACCACGATGGGCGTATAGCGACGGGCAAAACGGGTAATAAACCGGTCAATATGCGGTTTATTCGCTGCCGCATTTTCTACAGAATCCAGAATTTTACTGACCATAGATTCCTGTAACTCTTTTTCTACGCGTATCTTGAGCATGGCAGATGTATTCACGCAGCCGGATAACACTTCGTCACCATATTTTTTGCGTACAGGAACCGGCTCCCCGGTAATCGGAGATGTGTCCAACAGACTCTCCCCATCAATGACGACCCCGTCCAAAGGGATGCGGTCCCCTGCCCGTACCAGCAAAATATCTCCCACACGGGCTTCTTCAGAAGGGATCACCCGCACTTCTTCTCCGATCAACAGATTCACTACTTCCGGCCGCATATCGGCCGCTTCCATGATCTGCCGACGACTGCGTTCGGCCGCTTTATCCTGAAGCCATTCCCCGATCCGGTAAAAGAAAATTACCCCAACCGCTTCTTCCCACGCCTGTATCGCAAAGGCCCCTAACGTAGCCACTGTCATCAGGAAGTTTTCATCAAAAAACTCGCCTTTTAACATATTACGAAACGCCGTGCCCAAAATTCGCCAGCCCAAAATCGCATAGGAAGCAATCAGCGCGTAAAGATGATATTCCTGAGGAATCAGGCCCAGCCATTCTGCCGCAATAAAGATCGCGCCGCCAAAAACGACTTCCAGCAGCTCCTGCTGATCGGCAGTAAGCGCAAAGGAGCTTTCTTCTCCCTTTCCCGGCGCAGCCTTTACCGGTTTTTCAGAGCGCTCAACAAGAAGCAGGCCTTCCTCAATCCCGTCAGCGGTGTTTTGCAGTTTCTCCAATAAACCGTCATAGCTGCGAGCCTTGACACGAAGCAGGCCTGTCGCATAGGTTAACACTGCTTCCTCCACTTCCGGCAGGTCGTTGATCGCATCCTCGATCCGGTTGGCACAGACTGCGCAATTCAGGTTGCGCACTTCATAAGTACGCATTTTGGCAGACGCGCCTTCTCTGGCTATAATGGCAACCCCTTCTTCAACCTGATCAGCGGCCTGTTGCATTTTTTCGGTAAGCCCTGTGAAGTTATCAGAAGCAATACGCAGTTGCCCTGTCGCATAGACCAATACCGCCTCTTTAACTTCCGGCAGCGCAGCAATAGCGTCTTCCACCTTCGCAGCGCAGCCGGCGCAATCCAAACCTTCGATATCGTAAATACGATATTTGCCCGCCATACCCGGCTTGGTATCACGCGGTATTACTCTGACAGACGAATCTATTTCCGTTACAATTGCCTGAATCAGAGGAACAAGGCGATCCGGATCTTTAGCGGAAATACGCAGTTGTTGTGTCAGGGCACTGACGCTGGCGTAACTTACGGTAGGCAGCTGCTTAATTTTATATTCCATTTTAGCAGCACAGATGCTGCATTCCAGATTTTGTAAAATATATACTTTTTTAATATTCGTCGCATCCGGCATCACGCAATGGCAGTGGGCCAGGCTTTCGCCGCAAACACCACAATATTCCTCATGGGGATGGCAACGTTCGCATTCACAATTTTCCGGGTGCCCTTCCACATGATGAAACTGAGTATGCGTATGGCTGTGAATGTACGGTACCGCATGCTCATGATTGTGTTCCTGCTCATGCTCATGCTCATGGTTATGATGATGTTCGTGGCTGTGTTCGTGATTGTGCTCATGGCAGTGTTCGTGATTGTGTTCATGGTGGTGCTCATGGTCGCAGGAACACGAATCACCATGCGTATGAGGCGGCACGTGTCCTTCCCCATGTGTATGATCATGTGGCATTTCCTGAGGCACAGCTTCGCCGAAAGTTACTTCCTTCTGCATCCGTACTTCTTCATTTTCCATATGAACCGGCTGAAAGTCTGAGTCTTCTGCGTTTTTACGAAAATCCTCCAAATCTTTTATTTCATCCATTATGCTATCCTCCTTCATACACCATCCATCCTGCTCAAACAAAGGGGGCAGGCAAGGTTTTCAACTGCTTTATCAAGTTGCTTTGTTGCCTGAGAGTTTTGATGAATTCCACTTCTTTTTTCTTATGTATAATTGAACCATTGTTCAACTGTTATGATAACACTATCTACTTCCTTTGTCAACAACCTTATTAGTACTTCTTCCGGAAATAATACGGAAAGCAAGCCATTTCTAAAACTTTAATTTTGAAGTAATCTCCCGGGTCAAAAAGTAATTTTCTCCTTGCCACTGAAAAAGCGCTCCCTCTTAAAATAAGGGATCGCTTTTTATTTTTGCATTATCAATGTATTCATTCTTTTTATTTCTTTTATCTTTGTCGGGCAACTGCAACCTATATCGCAATTAACGCCCTATTGTACAAATAAAAAATCATCCAAACGAATAAAATAATTTACTTTATCATATGACAAGCTACCCAATGCCCGGTTTCCAATTCCTTCAACGCCGGCTTTTCCTTTAAGCAAATCGGCTGACAATCTTCGCATCTTCCCTGGAAAGGGCATCCCGTAGGCAAATCCAACGGACTGGGTACATCGCCGGGTAACACTTCGATTTTTTCACCCGGGCCAAAATCTACTTTAAATACAGACTTCATTAAAGCTCTGGTATAAGGGTGTTTGCAATGGCAGGCAATACGACCTTTCTCAAGCCATTCTACCACAGTACCTAGGTACATAACTGCTACCTGATGACACATTAAATCCACCAAACCCAAATCATGTGCAATAAACAGGTATGAAATATTTTTTTCTTTCTGGAGCTTTACCAATAGTTCGCAGACAGTTTCCTGTACAGAAACATCCAACGCAGAAGTTGCTTCGTCACAAATAATGACCTTTGGTTCCAACGCTAAAGCCCGGGCAATTCCCAGACGCTGTCTTTGTCCGCCTGACATACTATGTGGATAACGGTCTTTAAAATCAGCAGGTAATTCGACCATTTCCAAAAGTTCTGCAGCTTTTGAATCCACCTCTTCTTTTTTTAATAAACCATAATTTTTCAGAGGCTCTGTCACAATATCCCGAACTCGCATTTTAGGATTAAATGCCGCAGTAGGATCCTGAAATACCATTTGAATTTTACGACGGTTCTGCCGTTCTTCTTCTCCTTCAGACTGTAAAATATCCTTCCCTTCAAACAGTACTTCCCCGGCAGTAGAAGGATGAATCTGTAAAATCGTGCGAACCAACGTGCTTTTACCGCAGCCTGATTCCCCAATGACTCCTAAAGTTTGCCCCTCATAGACTTTTAAATTTATGTTATCACAAGCAGTTAAAAAACGATTTTCGTCTACAACGAATCTTTTCGTCAGATTTTTGATTTCCATTATAACAGGCCGACGTTCAAATGTTGGTTCAGGCATAATAGCACTTCCCTCCGATAACCGGCACAGCCGCTAATAATTGCCTGGTATATTCATGCTGCGGATTACCGATCACTGTTTCTCTTGGTCCGTACTCAGCCATACGGCCATCTTTCATTACCATGATCTGATTAGACATATAGGAAGCCACACCCAGATTATGAGTTACGATAATGACTGCTACGCCATATTCATTGCGCACATCTACAATCTGACGAATGATCTGTGCCTGTGTGGTCACATCCAGGGCACTGGTCGGTTCATCTGCCAGCAAAAGCTTGGGACTAAACGTCATCGCCATAGCGATACCAACCCTTTGCCGCATCCCACCGGAAAGTTCAAAGGAGTAACTTTGCATGACATTTTCCGGATTGGGCAAGCGCATGTTTCCCAACATAGCAACAGCCATCCCGTAGGCTTCTTCTTTCGATTTTTCAGGAGCATGTGTCTGAATATAATCAATAAATTGGCTGCCAATCCGCCGAATCGGATTGATCATATTTCCACTATCCTGAAAAATCATAGACATTTCTCTGCCACTCATACTGCGCCACTCATCAGGGGTATTTTTCAGCACATCCTTCCCATCATAAACAATGCTGCCGCCGCTGACACGCCCTGCACCGGGCAGACATCCCATAATCGCACGAATTACTGTGGTTTTTCCACTGCCGCTTTCCCCAACAATTGAAAGGATTCTCCCCTGTTCCAATGTAAAACTTACACCGGAAACTGTCAGTCGGGAGCCATAGCTAATGTCCAGGTTGTTAACTTCAAGTAACATCAATATGCCCTCTTTTAAATAACCGGGCGGCGAAAAACCGCCCGGTTGCGCTTATACAATGTGTTCGTCTTAGAAAAGGTTGTTCAAAATTATTGTGCGGGAGCAATTTCTTTCGTAATCCAGTAATAATCACAAGGCATAATATTCGCATTTTTTACGGTTTTATTGCTTACCATGTTAGTTTGCGGATAGCCAAAAATCAGAGCCCCGGAATCTTTCATTACAATCTTTTGCATATCAATCACAATCTCTCTGCGTTTCGCCGGATCAAATTCCATAGCTAACTTGTCAGAAAGTGCATCATATTCGGGATTGCTATAGCCGGAACCATTTTGTGGATCATTCGTCTTCCAGTACATATTAAGGAAATATTCCGGATCTCCGGCAGGTTCGGTTAATATATTAGAAATTAATAAATCGTATTCACCCCGGGTACCAATACCATCTAAGACATTATAGTCTACATTTTTCAAATTAACTTTGATGCCTACTTTTTTCGCATCCGACTGTGTGGCTTCTGCATATAAAGGCAGTTCGGCACGTCCACTGTAGAAAACAAAATCTAATTCCAGATTTTTCCCGTTTTTATCTACAAAACCATCACCATTGGTGTCTTTCCACCCGGCTTCCGCCAACAGTTTCTTAGCGCTTTCTACATTATACTGATCCTGGTCCATCTTCATTAATTCATCAAAGCCAAAATCAGCAGACGGAGGAATCATAGGGCCGCCGGGTAAGAAGGTACCTTTTAATAAGACTTTTGCATAGGTTTCCCGATCCAAAGAGCGAATCAGGGCCTGACGGACTTTCAGATCACTTAAAGGCCGCTCTTTGTGTACATTCATGCGTGCCAGTACGGAGCGCAGGGAAGCGATGCTGCTAACCGTAAATTTCTTAGTATCTTTAAACAAATCCAAATCTCCGGAAGCGATGTTAACAGCAACATCAACTTCGCCTTTCTGCAAAGCCATAGCGCGGGTATTGGGATCGTCAATCGTATTAATAACCATGTTTTTAAAAGGCACCTTACCATCCCAGTAATTAGCGTTTGCTTCTAATTCGCATTTTGCTTTGGTAAATGTTTTTACTACATACGGACCGGTGCAAACAGGTCCCTGTTTCGCGAAATCGCGTTTCCCATCTTCCGTCACGTCGACAATAATAAACAGAGGGTCGCCTAATAAACCGGGCAAAACTGCCACCGGTTTTTTCGTTTTAATCGTTACTTCCTGACCATTGGCAGTAATAGAATCATACTCAAACATTGATTTTGCCCGAGTCGATTTCTTAAAGGTACGTTCGATGGATTTTTTTACCGCTTCACCGGTCACCTTGTTCCCATTGGAGAATTTAATATCGCGAATCTTAAAGGTCCAGGACATTTTATCATCAGAGACCTTCCAACTCTCCGCTACCCAGGGTTTTGCGTTCATTTTTTCATCGAAGCGGACCAAACTTTCACCAACAGCATAGCGCATTACCTGCCAGCCAAAATAGTTGTCCGTCGTTTCCAAACTGTCTGCAAAATTGGTAATGCCCACCTTTAAGGTATCTTTCGGACCGGAAGCCTTTTTATCGCCTCCACCGCAACCTGCTGCCGCCGCAGCCATTAAAGCCACCAGAGCCACAGCCGCACCTTTTTGCCATTTCTTCATAACCTACTCGCTTCCTTTCTTTTTTATAATTTATACAACGATTGAAACGTAAAACCACCCCAAAACCGCGTTGAAAGATTCCTCATCCATGGACAACGGGAAAACAAAACAGCATTATAAAAAGTTTCCATAAACCCTTCACACAGTCGTTTTATGAACAGCGTCTTGCACGAAAAATAAGCCTGTCTTACATTTCGTGGCGAGGATCCAGCACATCCCGCAAGGCGTCACCCCATAAATTAAATATAACTACGGTAAGAAAAATCGCAAGCCCGGGGAAAAACATAAGCCAGGGAGCCGTCTGCAGTTGTATTCTGCCTTCATTTAACATTAAGCCCCATTCAGGAGCAGGCGGCTGACTGCCAAATCCCAAAAACGACAAACCTGCCAGTTCCATCATCATCGCCCCGATATCCGCTGCGGCCGTAATCACCATCAAAGGCAAGATATTGGGGACAATATGCGTCCACAAAATATGAATCGGCGTTCCTCCATTTACCACAGCCGCCTCCACAAAATCCCGTTTTTTAACTTTTAACACCATACTCCGCGCCAGGCGGGCATATTTAGTCCAGGTTACAACCAGAAGCGCAATCATAGCATTAACTAAACTGCCGCCCATAATCCCTGCTATCGCAATAGCTAAAATCATCCCCGGAAAAGAAATCATCATATCAGCAATCCGCATAATAATGATATCTACTTTCCCGCCAAAATAACCGGCTAATACCCCCAATGTCGTTCCTACTATAAAAATTGCAGAAACTAAAATCAGAACACTGGACAACGAGTAGCTGGCGCCGTATAGAATGCGGCTTAATACATCACGCCCCAACTTGTCAGTACCAAACAGATGTGCCGCGGATGGTTCCATATTAGCATCTTTCATAATTGCATCCAGTGGATCATAGGGCGCAATCAAAGGTGCGGAAACTGCAACAATTACTAAGATAAGTACGAGTAATGTCGAAATTCGAAATGCCTTATTTTCCTGAAATCCCCTTAGTAAATTCTCCATGTCTTATCTTCCTGCCTTTCTTAATCTAGGGTCAAAGTAAGTGTAAGACAAATCGACAATTAAATTAATCATCATATACATAAACGCAATCCAAAGAACAATGGCCTGTACAGTCTGAAAATCACGATAGATAATTGCCTGTACCGCAGTATAACCCAATCCGGGCCAGGAAAAAACAATTTCTACGACAGCAGCGCCCCCCAAAAGGGAGCCAAAAGCCAGACCAAAAAGAGTAATCAGCGGCAACAGTGCATTCGGCAGCACTTCTTTCCAGAGAATATGAGTTTCTGACATCCCTCTGGCACGAGCGCCAACCACATAATCCTGATTTAGTTCTTCTAAAACGGCAGCACGAACCTGCCGGGTGTATTTGGCTGTCATAACCACCCCAAGCGTTACCATAGGGAGAATTAAATTTTCAATTGTAATTTCGCCCCCCACAATCGGAAATATACTCAGTTTCAAAGCAAATATCCACAAAAGCATAAGTCCCATCCAAAAGTTGGGAATAGAAACGCCAATAAACGTAAAAGCCCTTACTATATAATCAAACCATGTGTTTTGCCGGACGGCAGTATAAATTCCCAAAGGAATGGAGAAAATTAACATGAACAAAGAAGAAGCCGCGGCTAAGATTACGGTAGCCGGCAGCGTTTCCAACATTGCTTCCAGAACCGGCTTCTTCATCATAAAGGAGAAGCCGAAGTTACCGTGAAGAACGCGAACTAACCAGTCAAGGTATTGAAAAATAAAAGGTTTATCCAAACCGAGTTCGTGGCGCAAGGCCTCTATTTCCATCTGGCTCACCATTATGTCTTCGTTACCTGCTATCATCTGCCGCACAGGATCTCCGGGGGATAACATAACCAGACAAAAGGTAATAAAACTAATCCCTAACAAGACAAAAACCATTTGGGCCAAACGCAGCAGCAGTTGTCTTCTAGTCAAATACATCATCTCCAACTCATAGTTCTATTTTTAAATCTTTAGTATAACGTATCTGATAATTTATTGTATTTTAACATTATTTAAAATACTTATCAATAAGATTCATTGTAGTTATCAGTAATATGATTACAATAATATAGAAAAGCATTTTTAAAAATTTTTCTTCATGTTATAATAAGTTGGATTTTAGTACAATTGTGTTAATAGTATACATGTCATGATCAATCCTTCCCATCAATTCTTAAACCAAAGGAGAAACATATGTCACACGATATGACGATTTGCGGGATGCAGGTTCGCCGTAACAGTAAATTACGTACCTGTCTGCCGGTTCCTGATACAAGCACCAGTATTCCCGTGACCATCATTAACGGAAAAGAGGACGGCCCCACTTTACTGATTACCGCCGGGATTCACGGGGGAGAATATCCCGGCATTGCAGCGGCTATGGAGTTAGGCCGCGATGTGTCTCCGGAGGATGTTTCCGGCTGCCTTATTTTAATGCATCCGGTAAACATTCAGGGATTCTGGGCCCGGAGGGAGTTTATTGTGCCCGAAGACGGCAAAAATCTAAACCGTGTGTTTCCCGGTACCCCGCTTGGGACATTGGCGGATAAAACAGCCTATTTGCTCAGCAGCAATTTCTTTACTATTGCGGACTATTATGTGGATCTGCACAGTGGCGATATTCACGAAAGCCTGGTGCCTTATGTCTATTACCCGGGGCAACCCACGCCGGAAGTCGAAAAAGCGTCACGTTCCATGGCGATAGTTTTGGACGTGGAGTTTATGGTACGCTCTCTGGCTACAGGCGGAGCCTATAATTATGCCGCCAGTACGGGGCTTCCTTCCATCCTGATAGAAAGAGGCGGGGCGGGTCTCTGCCTGCGGGAAGACATTGACGCTTATAAAGGCGACATCCGTAATATCCTCAGACGGCTTAAAATGTTCAGTCTGCCGGTGAAGCCCCGCCGCCACGTTCCCCGAGACGTCAAAAATGTACTGTACCTGGAAGCCTTGGAAACCGGCTGCTGGCTCCACCATATACACAGCGGTGATTTTGTGGAAGAAGGCCAGGTCCTGGGTCAGATTACTGATATATTCGGACAGGTACTCACCACCTATTATGCGGAGCAGACCGGCGTGATACTCTACATCTGCCCGGCGCTTTCCGCCCCTAAGGGCACTGTTTTAGTCGCGTATGGGCAAGTAGATACCATGGATCAATGTTGAACTATAAACAGGGCAATTTATGAAATGAATTAATTTATGCGGAACAAACCGATGTAATTCTTCATACCACAAAATATAATACGTTGTTATTACCAATATGATTAAGGTCAATACAAAAGGCACCCCTTTATTTATTAAAAGGGGTGCCTTTATTTTACAAAGTCGTTATTCATTTTTACCTCGCAGATAGGATTCTATTCGTTAACGTCTTCTTTTATTTTATTATTCGATGGGAATAATGCTCAGGCTTGTAAAAATTTTAATCAACCGCTCTAACATAGTAGCACCTCCTCTTTTATAAAACTATTATGCAAAAACATGATTTTCGGGGCCTTTGCTTTGCGCTGTCCTGCTTCAGCACTCTTTTGCTGGTTTGATTATACCATGTATGTTATATTTTGTCCAGTAGGGCTTTTAAACGTCCCACTATATTTTAAAAGTACGGAGACCCGCTCAGAGAGCCAATCTCCGCAATACAGCATTGGCATCATGCCACATTTCTCAATTATTTCACGAATTATTTCACAAATTATTTCACAAATTATTTCACAAATTATTTTTTACTTCCGTCTGATTGATTTGGGTCCCATCCGGCAAATAACAGGATATCCTCAGGCGTTCTGCCGACGCCTCCAGGACCAGATAACTATCGGTTTCCGGCTGCGGCGCCAGGCAGGCAACGCTACACTCTGCCAAACAGTATAGTCATTACTTTGGCTATCCGGAAAATCAGTGCTTTATAAAAAATTTTGAACACCGCATAGGGTACTTTCCCACTCATTTCAGAATGCCGCGTTTAATAATCGATTCGCCAAAACGGCTTTTCAGCTGATCGACAGCCCGGTTGCGCGCCCGCAGCCGTTCATCTTCGGCAAAACCCAGGACCGGCGTATCTTCGGGACGGTCTAAGCCGCTTACCGTAACACCCAAAAGGCGTACGCCCGGTTTTACGTTTATAGTTTGCAGCAGTTTTTCCGCCAAAGAAAAAATTTCCTCATCCCAGCAGATGGGCCGGTCACTGGACACACTGCGGGTGATCGTATGAAAATCAGCAAATTTCACTTTCAGCGTCACGGTCCGCCCGGAAAAATGTTCCCGCCGCAGGCGCCACCCCACCTGTCCGCAGAGATCCAACACTTCGTCCCGACAGGATTCCCGGTCTGTATAGTCCACCGCAAAGGTATTTTCTTTGCCGATAGATTTCGCAATTTCTTCATTGATAACGGGACGTTCATCCAAGCCTACGGCTAATCTGCGGATCTGCTGCGCATTACTGCCCAGTATTTTTTCCAGAATTCCGGTTTCCGTCATCGCCAATTGTCCGATGGTATCGATGCCCAGTTGACGCAACTTTCTCTCTGCACTGTGCCCTATACCAAAAATCCGGGTCACCGGCAGTGGCGCCAACAAAGCCGCAGCTTCCTCCGGCAAAATTTTAACGAAGCCGTGCGGTTTTTGCATATCTGATGCCAGTTTGGCCAGAAACTTGTTGGGCGCCAATCCGATCGACGCGCTCAGGTTCAGCTCTTTTTCAATCCGGTCCTGCACCGCATGCGCAATTTTATCGGCGCCGCCCAGTTTTTCCATACCGGTCAGGTCCACAAAAGCTTCATCAATGGACAAAGGCTCTACCAAAGGAGAGGTTTCCCGAAAAATAGCCATGATTTTATGAGACATTTCCGCATAACGATGGGGGTGGCAGGGTATAAAGATACCATGGGGGCAAAGCCGGCGGGCTTCAAATAAGGGCATGGCAGAATGGACGCCAAAAGCCCTGGCCTCATACGAACAGGTAGAAACCACGCCTCGAGCCGAACGCCCCCCCACAATCACCGGTTTTCCTTTTAATTCCGGCTGATCCAATATTTCTACGGAAGCATAAAAAGCATCCATATCCACATGCATGATCCACCTTGGATGCCGCTTTTCTTCAGTCACCGTCTCACCTCTTTTATGCTTCGTTTCTCTAAGCAATCGCACCCTACCACTGATTTCAGTTGCAGGATGCAAATTTTCATGCGTAATTCAATAGTACGTTTACTGCAACGCCAATACTAACTGAAGAATTTACTGAAAAAGCCTTCTTTTTCTTTCCCGTTGGCAATATCTTCCGCTCTTTGTTTCCCTTTTGCCAGGGCTTCGTCCACATTGCCGCCGGTCATTTTAGCTTTTAACACATCGCTGAAGGTATTCATCATATTCATCTCCTGCTCGCGCTGCATAGATTTTGTATTTTCACGCCAACGCGCCGTAGAACGCACTCTGTCATAAAAAGCTTTTACCTCTTTCGCGTCAAAATCCTTACCGATCTCGATCTGTACATTGCGGATCCCCTTATGGTTATAGGGGAACTGAATCGTCCAGCCATCATTCGTTCCGTCCGAAGCATGTTTTTCCTCCAGTGTAATAAGATTCATATTTCCCAATCGGCGCGGGTCAGACCCCATCTGTTTTTCAACAAAATTAGCCGAAGGATCGTACGGACGAACCTCGTTATAATAGAATACCGGCGGATACTTGGCGTTTCTGTGGCGGTTGCTCTGAATCGTGAAAACACCTTTTGTATAATAATGCTTCACGGCAATGGACTCGCTGCCATGCTGCAGATAGCTGGAGTCGGAAGGCGCATTTTCCAGTAATTTCTGATCCTGTTCCGCCTGTCTGACCGCCTGGTGGAATTCTTCCAGGGTGATATAGTCCGACCGAATGAACGGATTGATATTTTTGCGGCAGTCGTCGCAGATATACTGTTTATCCTGTAATTTAGAACGGGATAACATGCCGACTTCTTTGCCGCAGACAGCGCAGGCCTCTTTTTTGAATACTCCGTCAAAAAATCCCATGGTCACACTTCCTTTCTTTAACACCCATTACCTTAACACCCATTACCTTACAGGTTACAAATTGATACGTTCACCTCTTGGCCCATTCCCTGACCTTGTGTAATATATTATAACATAAGCAGCATTTACTCTTTCTTCACCCCCGGTAATTTCAGGAAGAAAAATATAATTTCTGCAAATACATTGAGCTTTAATGCATTATTTGATACAATATTTTGAGCAATTTCAGGTTACTATATTATCATCAGATTGAGATATGACAATCCGGAAAAAACACTGACACTTTTTCTTTATCCGGTGGAGTGGATGAACCGGATAAAAAATCTGATCTATCGGAAGGGAGGAGAGGTTTCATGCAGCGATTCGTCAACGGTCTGATCATACCGATCGTTCTTCTGTTGCTTTGGTTTTTTGTTTCCGAAGTCCGGTTATTCAGTCCTTACCTGCTTCCTTCTCCTTTTACGGTTTGGGACAGTTTGGGAGAACTGGTGCAATCCGGTCTTCTTCTCTCCCATCTTTTAATCAGCCTGCGCAGGGTTTTTTTAGGCTTTTTTCTCGCTGTTGTCATCGCGATCCCTTTGGGGGTTTTCTGTGGTCGCAGCCGGTTTTTTTACGACCATTTTTTACTTTTGCTGGAATTTTTGCGGCATGTACCGCCCCTGGCGGCCATACCCCTGATTATCTTATGGGCCGGCATCGGCGAAGCTTCCAAGCTGACCATTATCTTTTTAGCGGCTTTTTTTCCTTTGTTTTTAAACACTTACAGCGGGATTCGCAATTGTGCTAAAGACTTCCTGGAAGTAGGTTATTCTCTTGATCTTACGCCCTGGCAGATCATCCGCTATATTCAGCTTCCTGCCGCATTGGAATCCATCGTTACCGGGCTGCAGATTTCGTTAGGTTACAGTTGGCGGGCTTTGATCGGCGCGGAACTGATCGCGGCTTCCGCCGGGATCGGTTACTTGATTTTAGATGCAGAAGAAATGTCCCGTCCTGACATCGTCATTGTGGGCTTACTTTGTATCGGCATTATCGGCAGTTTACTGGACTTTATTTTTCTTCACCTGTTAAATCCGCTGCTTCCCTGGCGAAATAAGGAGGCCCGCAATGATAATTGTGCCTGATCCGATTCGCCTTGCCGGCCTTTGTAAAAGTTATCCCGTCAATGCAGATGTTGCTAAGACCGTAGTTTCCATATCCGACCTCCAAATTAATTTTGGCAGTTTTACCTGTATCGTAGGCAAAAACGGCTGCGGCAAAACCACGCTGCTGCGCTTACTGGCCGGTCTGGAACATCCCACAAAGGGGAGTATTTCATCCTTGCCCCGCAAGATTTCGCTTGTATTTCAAGACCCTCGCCTTCTTCCCTGGCTTACCGTTACGGAAAATATTGCGTTGGCCCGCAAAGGCAGAAAGCAGCCTCCAAATCAAAAAAACAGCCGCGCAGGTCTTGCGCAACTGTTGGAAGATTTGGAATTAAGCGAGACTGCCGATTTTTACCCAAACCAGCTTTCCGGCGGTATGGCACAGCGGGTCTCTTTGGGACGGGCGCTCTTTTATGACGCCGACCTGATCCTTATGGACGAACCCTTCAGCGCCCTGGATTACTTTACCCGGCAGCATTTGCAGAAGTTGGTTCTGCGCCTGTTCCAAGACAGCAGAAAAACCATTGTTTTTGTCACACACGACGTGGAAGAAGCGCTTTTGCTCGGCGACCGCCTGTTGGTTATGGAGACCGGCAGCATCAAAGCGGATCTCTCCCTTGCATTTCCCCGTCCCCGGACTGCCGCAGATCCGGAATTTCAGCTCATGCGGCAAAAAATACTGCAATTGCTGGGAGAGTGACGTCTGCTGTTACGATTCCCCGAGCCTTTGGGCGATGTATGCGGCAACGACTTCCCGGATCTTAACAAACTGCTCCCTTGTTGTCGGGTTATGGCTCTCTAACTGCAGTAGCGTTGCTAAATACCCCTGCTCTTCTACCTGCCGGACACTTTCTTTATAGACCAGACCAAAAAGAAAAGATATGTGTCCTAAAATCAGATCCATAGGCGTCTTCATGGTCTGGCGGTCCAAATTACGGCATTGAAGGATATTTTCATACACAGACGGCGTGATCGTCGCTTCCAGAAACACCTTGTCAGGCACATCATAAATTGCCTGGCGGGGTGTTTCAATATTAACGCGCAAAATATCCACTTTGTCAGCGTCGCGTAAGAGCGTCACATACCGATATTCTGTGTCCGTCAGGTCCTCCGGCAAGAGATACGCATTATGCAAACGGATGGCTTTTTCCAGGATTTGATACTCTTGCGCCGCCGCATCTGCCGTAATAAAGCGCTGGAGCAACCCCTCTTTAAAAAGCAGATCCGCCCCTAAGACCGCATGATCAACAGACAACCCGTCACGAAAAGTGCCGTAACGGCGCAATTGCTCAAAGCGACCGATATCATGCAGCATCCCCAAAAGCCAGGCCAGTTCTTTTGCCTGACCTTGCATTCCCAGGCTGTCCGCAATGCGATCGCACAATGAAGCTACGCGCAGGCTGTGGTCCACTTTGAGCTGAAACTTCGGGTTCGTCAGATCATAAGAAGCAACGTACGCAAAAAACTCTGTTGTCACCTTATCCCGATCAATTACTGCCCTCATTTTTACCTTTCCACGGAAATTCCCGTCGCAACCCCATCCAGTTATGTACCGAAGAATGTTTTCTCCGGTCTCTTCGGACTGTTCCTTGCTATGAAATACACCTCGACCGCTTTACTCTTATTCTGCGTCGGCCAACAACGTTTGAATCGCAATTTTATTTTTCTGCATCCCATTGGCTAATAAGAACGCCTGGGTTTCTTCCAGGTCCTGTATATCCTTAGGTGTAACTTTTGTTGAAAAATCATACCAGGGCGCCATGCTTTTTACGTCAGCTACAGAAAGTCCCGTTTCCTTTGCGGTAAAGGCATAAGCCTGATCCGGTTCTTTCTGCATAAAGGTAATGCTTTCCCGGTGCAGTGCCAGGTATTTTTTTACCATGTCCGGATGTTCTTTCAGAAATTTACCGCTGACGCCGATGACGATCGTCGCGTTCACAAGGCCTTCCCCGGTAGTCAATATCCGTGCCCCTGCCCTCTGGGCTCGCAGTACTTCCGCGCCGGCTACCAGCGCCGCGTCAGCCTCGCCGGAGAGCAAGGCGTTCACGCCGGCAGGGATACCGGTAGAACGAAATGCCACATCGTTCAGAGTCAGCTTTTCTTTCGCCAGTGCCGCAGCCAAAATCTGGTGCAGAATCGTACCTTTCGGCCCTACCACCCGCTTGCCTTTCAAATCCGCCGCACTTTTCAGCGAAGGATCTTTCACCATGATCGTAAACGCTTTCGGCGCGCGGCTGTAAATGCCCGCCACTTTTATGTCAGCACCGTTGGATGCGGCTAAAATAGCACTGGTACCACCCAGGCAACTGGCGATATCCAGGGAACCGGCAGCCAATGCTTCCGTCTGCTTGGCTCCGGATGTGATTTCCGGAAACGTCACTTTCACGCCATCCTTTTCAAAACCTTTGACAATCGTCCCCTTATTTTTATCTACGATACTGGGAATATTCAGCGGTGCCTTGACATATGTGACCCGCAGCTCCGTTACCGGCGCCGCCGCTTTTTTAGCCGGCTCTTTACCGCCGCAGCCTGTTACAGAAACAGCCAATACAAACAGAGAAAGACAGAACAGCAATAATTTCGTTTTCATTTTTACTCGGCTCCTTTTAGTAAGCTTTCTTATATACATTTTCTTACCTTATCTTTCATACGCTTTCTATTGTAACATAAATTTGCCGCCGGGTCAGATTCATTTTCGGACAAATAATGCAACGCATTTACCTGAGATTCTTTCTGCTGTATAATGAGCGTAGCGAGCAACACTATGCTATACCCACAGGCAGGACCGGGGGACAGATATCTCCCGGGGAGAAAATTTTCCGGGAGAAAAAACCGGCTTAGGCACCGTTCTCCCTATGAGAAGAAGGAGGATCATCTTATGGATTTTACAAAAATTATAACCGCACTGAAGACACGCGGCTATGAGGTGAGCAGCTTCGCCTCCGCCAAGGACGCTGCGGACTATTTAAATAAAAAAATCGACGGTTGTACGGTGGGTTTTGGAGATTCTGAAACTTTACTGGACATGCATTTATTTGAAATGCTGCAAACCCATAACGACGTGTATCATCCCAAATATCCCCGGGAAGGAAAAGGCTTTTATTCCACAGCGAGAGACTGCCTCACGACGGAAATTTTTCTGCTGTCCGCCAATGGGATCGCGGAAACCGGAGAAATCGTTAATATTGACGGCACCGGCAATCGTATCGCCGGTTCATTGTACGGGCACAAAAAAGTCTATTTTGTCATCAGCCGGAATAAGATCTGTCCTACATTAGAAGAAGCGGCATTCCGCGCACGAAATGTCGCCGCGCCGTTAAATGCCCGGCGGCATGAATATAAAACGCCTTGTGCCATTAAATTGGATCGCTGTTATGACTGCCGCAGCCCCCAGCGGATCTGCAGCGCCCAAACAATCTACTGGCGGAAGATGAACCATATGGACATGGAAATCGTCCTGATCGACGAAGATATGGGGTATTGACTTTTGCCCCTCCATTGTCGGTACCGCACCACGTGAATCCTGATCGATGAAGATGCGGGGTACTGATTCCTCTGAAAAGCAGCACCCAACTATCTTACAGCAGACTGCGGCCGTTGCAAAAACGCCGGCGGATCTGCTGTTTTTTTACGCTTCGATACGGTTGATCACCAGTACATCACCTGTTTTCAACATCGTATCGCCCTGGGGAATCACCACCTGTGAATCACGTTGGATCATGATGATCAGCTGGTCGCTTTCCAAATGAATTTCTCTGAGCGCACGCCCTTCGTATTCGTCCCCGGCCTGCACCGTAACTTCCGATAATTGGATTCCTTTGACTTCACTGCCCCGTTTGGCACTCAAAACCAACCGATCCCCTTCTTCCAGAACGGTCTGTCCGTTTGGTACGTTCCGTTCGCGGCCATGTTCCCGCAGTACGACCAGTGTTTCCGGTGGAAATGCAATCTCTTTCAGCGTCTTTCCTACCCAGGGATGTCCCGTAGGAATATGGAACTGAATAAACTGCACAGGCACTTCATCGGTATAGTCAGTGAACGTTTTCAATACATCATTACTGTCGTCAATCATCCCCAGCCTGCGGGAAGCAAGGGGCAAAAGCGAGCCTTGCACAAGAATCGACACCAATACAATGAAGAAGGTGACATGAAATACGATTTCGCCTGTTTCCGTTCCTACTACTGCTAAAATAGCAAAAACAATAGAGGCGGCGCCGCGCAGGCCGGCAAACGACACCAGATACTTCTGTTCTCTGCTGCTGCCGGGAAAGGGCGCCAATAAAGCAAAAACCGCCACAGGGCGTGCCACAAAGGTCAAAAATAAAAGAATGCCCAGTGCGGGCAATGCCACTTCCAAAAGCTTATGGGGCGTAGAAAGTAACCCCAAAAGAAAAAAGATAATAATCTGCATTAAACTGGTCAGTCCATCAAAAAAATGACTGACCACTCTTTTGTCTTTAAAGCGGGTATTTCCCAGCATAATGCCGGCAATATATGTGGCCAGATACCCGTTACCATGCACCGCAGTAGGCAACGCATAGGCCAAAAGCGCAAGGCCAACGATCAGCACCATGGTAAAGCCGGCATCGCCAAAATGAAAGCGACGCAGTGCAAAACGGGCTGCATAGGCCACCGCAAAACCGAATACCAAACCAAAGCCAACCTGCGCAAGAACCATCAACCAGGTAAAGCCCTGGCTGTTTTCGCCTTGCAGCATTGCAATAAAAATAATCGTAAGCATATAGGCAAACGGATCGTTACTGCCACTTTCCATTTCCAACAGGGACGCCGTATTATCCCGCAAATTCAGTTTACGGGAACGCAGCACGGAAAAAACGGAAGCCGCATCTGTAGAGGATACTACTGCCCCCATCAGAAAACTCAGCGGCCAGCTGCAATTCAGTACAACATGGGCACATAGCCCGGTGAGCAAGGCGGTAATCAACACGCCGAGGGATGCCAGCAAACCGGCTTTCACCGCCACCGGGCGCGCCTGCTTCCAGTTTGTACTGAAACCGCCATAAAACATAATAAAAATCAAAGCTACCGTACAGATATCTTCCGTAATGTGATAATCGCTGAAGGAAATCTTTAGCAGTCCGTCCGAGCCGAACCCCATGCCTAATAGGATAAAGGCCAGCAGCATGGGAATACCCAATTTATTAGATACTCGATTCAAAAAGACGCTGGCAAAAATCACGACAGCGGATAAAAGCAACAAATTGACCATGGACTTCACCAGTTCCTTTCCGCCTTACTTCGTCTCATTTGCCAAACTTTCCATGATTTCTTTATAGGTTCTCTCCACCTTGCGGCTCAGGTTTTCTCTGATGCTCCTGGAGGTACGAACCAGGCCTGCCGCTATATCCATAGCCAGACTGACAGACAAGCCCTTGCTGTATTCATACCCATTTACATAGGTAATGCGCCGAAAAGCGGGGCGCCAGCGCTTGTCCATCTGTTGCTTATCTTCTGTGAGAAGAAGGTAGGCATTCGCCGCTTTTTCCAAACGATCCCCGTCGGCATCGATGGCGCCAAGCGTATTCAATAAATCGTAATTAACCAGATCGATCAACTGTTTCGCAGAATTATTATTCAGTACAAAACTGATTTTTCCGTTCGCCAATAACAAAAGGCTTCTTTCTTTCCAAGCAGTCAGTTTCGCCCGAAGGTTCGCTTTATAGATAGCGGGCAACCGTACCGTAATATCCTCCGCCAGATTATAGCGGGCTGCTTCCAGCACCTCCTGCCGACCGAACCGGACTATCTTATCGCCGCCCAGGGTTTCGCCTGCGACACTGGAAACCGGAATGATCTCCGGTATTTTCGCAAAGGGAATGTGTTTCTGCAGTTCTTCCCGCAGATACTGCTGCATGCCTTCTATTTTCTCCGCTTTTTTGTAGCCTTCCTCGGCATTGGTCAGCACGATCACGACTTTACAGCCCATTGCCAGAAGAGGCACGATCACTTCTGTGACTTCCGCTTCTTCAATACGCGCTGTGTTCGCGGAAAAGCAATAATACACCGCATGGAACCACTGCTCGAGATAGACCGAGGTATTGCGCCGGGTGACCAGTTCCAGCACTTCTCTGCGCCATTCCGGCAGCGAATCGGCTTCGATCCCCCAAGTATCAAACACATGATAGGCTACACCATTACGGGTCAGTATCTGTTCATGCAGGCCTTTTCCGGTTTTCGGCAACCCCGCTCCCACAGGCAAGGTAAACCCATACAGGTAATTAAGCAATGAGGTTTTGCCGGAGCCGGTCTTGCCCAACGCCAAAATATTACATACCGCAGGTTTTTTCGGCTGTACAGCCGGGTCGTCAGTTTCCTTTTGCACCCCATCCGGGGCCTGCTCTTTAGTTTTGGTTGCAGAAACATCGCTGTTTTTAGCAACGCTCTTTTGTTTGAATCGCGTCCAAATATTGGTAAACATACGCTTCCTCAAATTCTCTCCGGGAATATGTACCGCTTCATTTTATCGATTTTATTCTATTGCTTTATTTTATTTATAATATTTCTGAATCAGCGTCATGATCACATTCATCGCAAAGGCGGAAGAAAGGTCTACTTTCTCGCCTTTGGCCATATGCGCTGCCGCTTTATAACAGATTTCATTGATAGCTTTGCCAAAAGCATATGTAAAAGAAGTTGCCACACTGCCATTTACAACTACGGCCGCCATGGTTCCTGCGCCGGGAATCACCTTCAACAAAGAACGTGAAAAAATACGTCCCGTATTGGCTACCACCACATTCACAAACACTTCCTTGATTTTATCCGTACCCCGGTCGATGCCCCAATAATTAAATAAATGAGTCGCCATCGTAGTCTGGATCGCAATCAACGCTGCGGAATCCGTCATCGGCAAAGGACAAACTACAGCGCCGCCGGCCGCCACCACATAACGATGGATCAGTTGATCCGCCTGTAAATGTTTGATGCGCAATTCCTGTCCCAACGCCTGGGCAAAGGCCAGTTGCAGCCCGCTGTCCAACTGATCGACAGACCATTCGATAAGCGCCTCCCACTGTACCATTTCCTCCGGGATGCGGGGATCAAGACTGACCGCAAACACCTTGGTTTCTGGTAACTTTTCCGCCAGTGCCGCTTTCATTTCATCCAGTTCCACAACGGTAGCGCTATCGATCTGGGTCAAAACTATACAGACTTTGGTCAGGCCGGACAATGCGGCTACCGCCGTCAGATCCGCAGGAACAACGCGCTTGTTGGCGGCGGAAATGCAATACCAGGTCAGATGCACATGCTTCGTAACATCGCTTTGCTGATTGGCTTCTTTCACAAAGCCGATCACTTCTTTATAAAACTTATCCTGTTTTTCTTCCCCGGTTTCGTATCCCCGGGTATCATATAAAATAACATCGCTGTGTTCCGGTTCATAGCGGGCGATATGTTCTGTCACAGATCGGCCGCTCCCGGTAGGGGCCGCATCCATGCCAAACAACCGGTTAATCAGACTGCTCTTCCCCACGCCTGTGCCGCCGGTTACCAACACGCTGGGTTTTTGTACGGTTTTACGGATCTTATTTAAAATCTTGTCATAATCAAAATATTGCAGTTTATCGATCAGTTTCACTACACGATCTTCATCCATGGCACGCCTCCGAAGATATTTTCTGCTATTGATTATAACATATTATTCAAAGCTAAGTGTAATCTTTGTGAAAAGATACGCTAGCCACTAACTCTTGTGCAACTCATAAAGGATAAGAAAAAACGGCGCTCAGCCAAACGCCCTGAACGCCGCTAAATTCCCTTGCCTTCTATCAATACTCCGTGGTTTGTAAAACATTCCCGATCCGACTGTATACCCGGAGAGCATTTTCATAGTAAAAAGCCTCCCAATATTGTTCGGGAATGATTTTGCCCAGATTGCGTATATTATCCGGAATATTAATCAAAGGCCAGTCGCTGCCATACATAATTTTATGCCATATCCCCTGATACTCCAGCCACATCCGGATATACTGCTGAAATCCACTTAGGGCTGCTTCCCGTTCCGGTGTCAGATGATGCTCCCATAAGCCAGAAAAATCTATAAACACATTTTCATTTTTCGCCGCTACTTCGATAGCATCAGGGATCCAGGGATTTCCCACATGACAAATGACAAAACGCACCCCCGGATGCGAACCTGCCGCTTCATCGACCGTAAGAGGGTGGGCATACCGCAGCCGTCCATGATGATTCGCCGTTTCACCGCTGTGCATCGCCACCGGCACATCGTAAGCCCGGGCAAGCTCAAACAGCGGCTCATGCCGCTTGTCATAAAGATACACGTTTTCGTAGCCCATGTAAAATTTAATCCCTACACAATGCGGTTCCCGCTGCAGATAATATTCAAATTCCAGCGCGGTTTTTTCTGCATTTTCCAAAGTGATCGCCTCACTTTGTACCCCCAGACAATAACCTATATTTTGCGGCTGATTATACGGCTGTGCACAAAACGGCGCACCGCCTAAATCAATAAGACGGGGCACTACGCCGCCAAAACGACAGGGCGCTTCAAAACTGTTGCCCATGGCCACAGAAAAAACAATTCCATTTTCTGCGCAGATGTTCTCCCAGCCTTCCCGGGAATTTATGTGTCCGGCCAGCTGCGCCAATTGATCAAAGCCTTCTTTTTTGTAATAATGCATATGCGCATCGATAATCTTCATACTTACACCTTCAGATCCATACATGTGACCGACCCGCGGATACGGAGCCAGACAAAGCAGAAAACCGCTGCTGCGCCGGTTCCGTAACTTCACTTTGCTTTTATCTTTTAACTTTATAAGCTAATATTATATTTTATCATTTGCTTTTGGCAGCGTCAATTTGACCGTGAAATGAATTGCGACTAAATCGGGCACCTTGTTTTTTGCCTTTCTTTTACATCTCTGTGCTTCCATATCTCCGTGTTTCTATAGCTCCATGTCCTACCATTTTTTCATTTTCTAATTTTAAGATGGTAAGAGATGTATTATAATTAAAATAAAAAATGAACGAGGAGGTACATCATGACTGATCCGAAAACAAAACGTAATGCCCTGTTAGGCGCTACACTGGTAAAACGGTTAAAACAGCGGGCCTTTGACGCCTATTACTGCGCCACAAAAGAAGAAGCGCTGCAACAGGCCTTAGACCTGATTTCGCCCGAGGATGTAATTTCCTGGGGCGGCTCTGCCACCATTGCAGAAATCGGCCTGCTGGCTCATGTGCGCGGCCACTATACCTGCATCGACCGGGACACGGCAAAAACGCCGGAAGAACGCATGGAGTTAATGCGTCGGGGACTTTTGTGCGATACGTTCCTCATGAGCGCGAATGCCATAACGACCGCAGGGGAATTAATAAATATTGACGGCAACGGCAACCGCTGCGCCGCTCTGATTTACGGGCCTAAGCAGGTCATCATCATCGCCGGTCTGAATAAGGTCACAAAAACGCTTCCTTCCGCCATTGACCGGGCGCATGAAACGGCAGCCACAATCAACATTCAGCGTTTCAACGCGCAGACTCCCTGCACTTTAACAGGCGTTTGCGCCGATTGTAACTGTGATGACACCATTTGCAACTATATCGTAGTCACACGCCGCAGTAAACCGGCCAACAAAATCAAAGTCATCCTGGTAGGCGAGGATGTAGGATATTAAGTAAAGCAAATAAGCGCAACGGCAATGCTGTCAGATATCCTTGCGCCGGAAAAATGAAAACATTAATTTGAGAGAATTACAAACAGTTTAGAGAATCACAAACAAATAGCAACGGCCCGTTCCAACTAGAACAGGCCGTTTTACTTTTACTGTTAAATTTTACCTGACCACTCGGCAGCAGAGCGCCGCAACGCAATTACAACAGGACAAGGAAATCCTTGACATTCAACTGGTCTAACAATTAGTTAGAATAATTATCAAAATAGCCCTGTACCAGAACCACCGGCGTGCCTTTATCACCGGAACCGGAAGTCAGATCGCACAACGAGCCTAAAAGATCGGTCAGCTGCCGGGGCGTAGTACCTTCCGAAGCCATCTTTCCTTTCAGATCTTCGTTTTTCTTCATGATGCTGGCGGTAATCGCGTCTTTTAAGGCTTCGCCGGATAAATTGGCAAAGTCGTTGTCCGCCAGATATTTTAATTTCAGCTCGTTGGGCGTACCAATCAGTCCATTCGTAAAAGCAGGCGATACCACGGGATCCGCCAATTCCCAGATTTTTCCCTGGGGATCTTTAAAAGCGCCGTCTCCATAGACCATCACTTCTACATGTTTCCCGGTCGCCTGTAAAATGCGGTTCTGAATTTCTTCCACCAGAGGCTGGCAGCGATTCGGGAATAATTTAATCGTTTCTTCGGTCGATTTATTGGAACCCAGCAGCCCATATTCTTCATTATAACCACAGCCGTTAATTGACGTCGTCATAATGTCGTCAAGACTATATACTTCAGCAGCGCCTGCTTTTTCCAGAATTCGCTTGGTCCGCTTCCGGGTATGGATATCACAGGTCAGCACCTTATCGGCATATGACAGGATGGCCTGCGGATGATTGGCAAAGATCACTTCCACTTCCGCACCTTCGGCGCGCACCAGGTCCATATAGTATTTCACATAATCCACGCCGGTAAATTCATGTACTGTAGAACCAAAGAGCCTGTGGTATTCTTCCAGTGTCAGCACATCTGTATAGGGATCTACCCCCGCCTCATCAATCTGATCCCAGGTCAACAGATGATTGCCGACCTCATCGGAAGGATAGCTCAGCATCAAAACGATTTTTCTCGCCCCCCGGGCAATGCCCCGGAGACAAATGGCAAAACGGTTACGGGATAAGATGGGGAAAATTACCCCAATCGTACCGCCACCCAGTTTTGCTTTAATATCTGCCGCAATATCAGCAACGGAACAGTAATTTCCCTGTGCCCGGGCTACAATGGATTCCGTAATGGCGATCACATCCCTGTCCCGCAGAGAAAATCCTTCACTTTCCGCAGCCTGCAACACACTGTCGGTGACAATATCTGCCAGATGATCCCCCTGACGGATAATAGGTAAACGGATGCCTCTGGACACACAGCCTACTCTACGTTCCTTATTTTCCATAAGATTTGCCCCTTCTCTCTTATTTACGAAGCTGCGCTGCGTAAGCTTCTGCTACGTTGGCAACCACGTCTTTGATGATTGGTTCCACTTCTCCATCCGTAAGGGTACGATCCGCAGCCTGGAAGACCAGATTAAAGGCCACTGATTTGCTGCCCTCCGCAACCTGTTTCCCGGTATACACGTCAAAGACCCTGACATCTTTTAAAAGCGCCCCTGCTTTACGGCGGATCACCTTTTCCAGCTCCTGCACAGTCACTTCACGCGGCACCACAACGGCAATATCTCTGCTAGTACCGGGGAATTTAGCCAGATGTGTATATTTAGGCGTCCGTAACGCCGACTCCGCTAAAGGCGCCAGTTCCAATTCCAGCACATAGGTTTCTTCCGGCACCGCAAAATTAGCGGCCACCGTGGGATGCAGACAGCCGAAGTAACCGATCGTCCGCCCCTGAACCTGAACCACACAGCTCTTGCCCGGATGCAGGTACACTTCCTGACAGGCGTCTAACGTATATTCCGTCAGCCCCATCTTCTCTAAAAGGCCTTCTGCAACACCCTTTATATCGTAAAAATCCACGTTGTCTTTGCCGGCAGTCCAGGCAAGGTCGTTCCGCTTTCCGGTCATCACGACACCGATCATACGGCGTTCTTCCGGATGTTTCGTCAACGGCAAAGATTCCGGCAGATAAATTCTCCCTACTTCAAAGATTTTAACATGTTCTGCCTGTCTTGCCAAATTATACGCCGCCGTATTCAGTAAACCGGGCAGCATCATGGTGCGCATCACTCCGAATTCATCGCTGATCGGGTTCATCAGTTTAATCACATTGCGGCGGCTGTCCTCTTCCGGCAGCAGCATTTTATCCATAAAAGACGGATGCACAAAAGTATAGGTCATCACTTCATCCAAGCCGGCGGATGCCAGATAATCTTCCGTACAAGCTTTGATCTCCTCTAACGGAGCTTCCTTGCCTTGTTTCATTGCCAGTAAGGGATTATGGCTTTCAATTTTATCATAGGAGTACATACGGGCTACTTCCTCAGAAATATCCGCATCACAGGTCACATCCTGCCGCCAGGTAGGCGCCGTAATGACCAAAACTTCCCCTTCCTGCCGCACCGCAAACTGCAAACGGGTAAGGATTTCCACCATTTCTTCCGTCGGGATTTCCACACCGATACGCGTATTGATCACAGCGGGAGTTACCCGAATCACGGCCGGCTCATAAGGCACAGGATATGCGTCCACAATGCCGCACACCGTCTCACAGGCACCCATCTCTTCCAGCAAATGCGCCGCACGGTCCAACGCCTGGTGACAATGCGCCACATCCACACCCCGTTCAAACCGAAGCGAAGCCTCACTGCGTAAACCCAGCGCTTTTGACGTACGACGGATGGACGGGCCGTTAAAGGCCGCAGCCTCTAAGATAACGGTTCGGGTCTTGTCCGTCACTTCCGTAACCAGACCGCCCATCACACCACCCAGTCCTACCGCCTTTTCCGTATCGGCAATCGTGATCATCTCCGGCGTCAGCGTGCGTTCCTGCTCATCCAGCGTCAACATCGTTTCCCCTGCTTTTGCCCGGCGCACAATCAAAGCATGATCTTGCAGCGTATCATAGTCATAGGCATGCATAGGCTGCCCCAATTCCAGCATCACATAGTTGGTCACATCCACCACATTATTGATGGGACGTACATTGCAGGCCCGCAGATGATTTTGCATCCACTCCGGCGAAGGCACAATCTTAATATTTTTCAGCACCCGATTGGTAAAACGGCTGCACAGTTCCGGTATACGGATCTCATTGCGCATCAGCTCATGCACATTGCCGCCGGCCGCTTCTTTTACGCTCATGTCCGGCAGACGCATGGTCTTGCCTAAAACCGCCGCCGCTTCCCGGGCGATCCCGGTCATGCAAAAACAATCCTGTTTATTCGCCGTCAGGTCAATATCCAAAATCGTATCATTTAATCCCAGAACATCTTTTATATCCGCTCCTATCGGCGTTTCCGGCGGCAGGATCAGGATCCCTTCCCGTTGCTCCGGCAACAGCAGCTTGCTGTCAATCCCCAGCTCCGCTGCGCTGCACAGCATACCGTAGGAAGGCATGTCCGCCATTTTTACTTTTTTCAGCTTCATCCCATTGGGGAGTTCCGCCCCCAGTGTGGCCACCGGCACCTTATCTCCCAGTTTTACATTCTGCGCACCGGTCTGGATCTGCACAATCTCACCGGAGCCATAATCCATCTGACACACCCACAGATGATCGCTGTTGGGATTCCGCTCAATCGCCGTTACCAACCCGACCAAAACACCGCGGATCCCTTCTCCCTGATGCAGGATACTTTCTACTTCCAGCCCTACACGAGTCAGTTTATCAGCCAGCACCTCGGGAGTTACATCAATGTCAACATATTGTTTCAACCATTTAATCGAAGCTAACACAATCTTACCCCCTTAGCGAAACTGGCGGATAAACCGCAGATCATTTTCAAAGAATAAACGCAAGTCATCAATCCCATACGTCAGCATGGCGATTCGTTCCACACCCATACCAAACGCATAACCATTCATAATAGCCGGATCATAACCGCTCATCGCCAATACATTAGGATGCACTTCTCCGGCCCCTAAAATCTCCAGCCAGCCGGAGTGCTTACATACATTACAACCGGCGCCGCCGCAGATTACGCAGCTGATATCCACTTCACAGCTGGGTTCCGTAAAGGGGAAGTAGCTGGGACGCAGCCGGATCTTCACACTGCTGCCGAACATTTCCTTACAAAAAGTCTCCAGCGTACCCTTTAAATCGGCCAGACTGATATTGCGATCGATCACCAGGCCTTCCACCTGATGGAACATGGGGGAATGAGTGGCATCATAGTCATTGCGGTACACCGCTCCGGGCGAGATCATGCGGATCGGCGTATTCGGCTCCTGACTCTGCATCATCCGCGCCTGTACACCGCTGGTCTGCGTGCGCAGCAGGAAATTATCCGTAATATAAAAAGTATCCTGCATGTCTCTGGCCGGATGGTCTTTGGGAAGATTCAGGGCTTCAAAGTTAAAATAATCATTGTCAATTTCGGGCCCTTCCACCACGTCAAAGCCCATATGCATGAAAATCTTTTTAATCGCACGGTTCGTCAACGTAACGGGATGCAGATGGCCGCACTGCGGTTTACGTCCCGGCAATGTAATATCCACGGTATCGTTGGCCAGCTTCGCCTTCAACGCTTCGGCTTCCAGAACTTCCGTCCGTTCTTTTAAGATCTGTTCCAGTGTCTGTTTTACCTGATTGACCACTTCCCCGATTTTAGGACGGTCTTCTGCCGCCACTTTGCCCATACCACGCAAAATCTCTGTCATGGGGCCCTTGCGCCCCAAATACTTCACTTTCAGCTCCTGCACTTCCTGTAAAGCGGAAGCGGCCTGTATTTCTGCCAGCGCCTTTTCACGCAGCTCCAGCAGCATTTCTTTCATATCCATATTCTGCCTCCTGAAAAATAAAAAACTCCCGTCCCTGGCAAGGGGCGAAAGTCAGATTCCGCGGTACCACCCTAATTTTTACTCTTGCGCCTTAACGCGGCAAACGCCCTGCCTACTTACGGTTCGACAAAAATGCAGCAATCGCCGTTTAGCTGCTGTCCATACAGAAAACGACCGACACATATTGCCCAAACCACACGCTGTACACAGCGGTTTCAGCAAAGACACTCCCAGGTGAACTTCACAACCTCGCAGCGACCCGGCTTCCACCTGTTCCGGATTCTCTTAACACCCGCCTGTTGCTACTCTCCTGTTCCCAGTGCATGACAAACTTCAGGGACTTTATGCAATTGACTGTGCTATTATATCACACACTCTGAGAGGAAGCAAGGAAAAGCGATAAGTAGGAGCAGGGGACGCTGATTTATCTGTACCGTCTTTTATGTCTTGCAATTAGATTGCATATTGCTATCAAAGTGCTATAATAAAAATAACACCCAACAAATTAAGTTTCTTTTTAAAAATAATCACAGGGGGTAATACTATGACAAAATCTTCCACAATATTTGCGCGTGTTGAACCAGAAATAAAAAAAAGAGCCGAAGATGTACTGAAACAATTAGGCATCCCCATGTCTAATGCGGTTGAAATGTTTTTACGCCAAATTGTACTGCAACAAGGCATCCCTTTCGACTTAAAACTGTCGCCTGCAAAACCTTTAGCTTACGATGCTTTAACAAAAGAGCAATTTGATTTGGAAATTCGGAGAGGAATCCTTGATTACCAAGAAGGAAATATGCTTCCTTTAGAACAGGCGGAAGCAGAACTGACAAGGAAGTATGACCTATGACCTGGTCAATCCATTTCACTTCCACAGCGTATAGGGACTTAGAGAATATACATAGCTATATCACAATCCAATTGTCTTCGCCTGATACTGCAAAAAAATTAACCCGTAAAATTTTTGAGAAAATCCGTTCCTTAGCTACCTTTCCCGAACGGTACAAGATATTTCAAAACCGTTTTGAAATATCAGAAGTGATACGCGTTATGCCGGTAGAAAACTATCTCGTATTTTACTTACTAAACAAAGCTCTTAAAAAAATTATTATTATTCGCATTATGTATGCAGGGCGAGATTTAGATAAGCAACTAAAACCATACCTTTTTCATGAAAGGCAAGAATGAATTTTTGAAAAATATGCAAATAGAGTGTAACGTTAAGGAGTTGCATCATGACAAAAACTAAAACATTTTCTCCCGACTATGATGTATTGGTAAAACAGATAAAAGCGCTGGGGGAAGAAGAAAACTACTGGCTGCCAGTATTGGCAAATACCTCCGCTCTTTTAATGAATAGCTTGCCTGATCTGAACTGGGCGGCTTTTATCTGATGGATCGAGATTCCCTGGTGTTGGGTCCTTTTCAGGGAAATCCTGCCTGCATACGCAACCCCTTATGCGCCGGGGTTTGCGGTGCCGCCGCATTGAACGATCAAGTGCAACGCGTAGAAGATGTACATCAATCTTAAATTTTTTATGGTGTTACTCTTACCGGTATATAAAGCAAACACCGCACAATACGACCTTTACCGTCCCGGGCAGGAGTGAAGCGCCATCCTATACAATGTTCTACCGCTGCAGCATCCAAAAAACGGTTACCGGAAGATTCTGTCAGAGAAGTATATTCCGGTCTGCCGTCATAGCCCACCAAAATGCAGACTACCACCGTGCCCACAGCGCCTTCAGCATCTGTGGGGTAAGGAACAGGGCTGTAGGAAATAATCTTTGGTTTCAGTGACGGATTTTTGCTGACAGGAATCGTATTTTTTTCCTGTCGGCTTTTTTCTTCTTGTATCTGCCCGGCAATTGTTGCTGTATTGTAGTCCAAACGGTCTAATGTGTTTTTATCCAACAAAATGAACTTCATTTGGCTTACATGCCGCTTTTTTTGTTGTTTTAACGGTGTGTCCGGGTGCTCTGCCGCAGTCTCCACCAAGTCTTCCAGCACATCACTTACTTGATAGATCGTATCCTCTCTTTCTCCGAGCCATCCCATGCGGGACTGAAATACGCCGGCAGCAAACAGTCCTCCATGCAAAAGAAACGAAAGAATCAGCGCCAGAACAAAGCGTTGCCCCGACGTCCGCAAAATCTTTTGAATCACGGTTTTCATGGCGTTTCTCTTACCTCTGTCGCAATCCCGATTTGACTGACACCGGCCTGCTTAAGTACGGAGATCACAGAGGAAAAGTCTTCATAAGAACTGCGGGCATCCGTTCGCAACACGATCATGGTATCGGGGTTACGCTGTATCTCTTTTTCCGCATAACGCCGCAACACGGGAAGTTCAATTTTATTATCACCTATAAAAGTATTCCCCTGCTCATCTACTGTCACGGCAAAAGATATATCCTGCATACTTTTACTGTCCGGAAGAGAAGCGAGTCTGACCTGTACAGTACGCAAATCAGTCAGGTACATAGTGCTTAACATAAAAAATACCAGAAGAAAAAACATTATATCAACCATAGGAACTACATTGATCAACGGTAATTCCTCAGCCTTTTGCTTCAGACGCATGGTACATCACCATCGCTTTCACTGAGTTCAATACTTTGACAGCAGTGCATGAGCTGTTTGCGCAGAATAGAAATTTTATGCATCAGCAAACCATATAAAAAAAGGGTAAGAATCGCAACGATCAACCCAAAAGCGGTAGCGATCAGCGCCTCTCCAATACCGGATGTGATAGCAAAAGGCTGCCCCGCCCGAAGATCAAATACGTTAAAAGAATGAATCATACCCAATATAGTGCCCAACAATCCTAACAAGGGAGCTGCTGTTACAATCATCTTTAAATAGACCAGATTTTCTTCATACGATTCCAACATTTCATTCGCCAAAGATTCCACGATAGACAAACCGTGACTCCGATAATTCAGATAACGGGAGGTAAGTTGTGCACAATGACCGCTTTCATTCTCTGCCAATGCTGCGGCTTCAGTATAATTTTTAGCTTCCAGAAGCAGCTTTAGTTTTTTCAAAAACTGCGGTTCTGAACGGCATTGTTGATAATAAAACAGTCTCTCAAACGTAACTGCTACACCAAATACAGAACAAAGCAACAACGGATACATCACATACCCGCCTTTTTGAAAAACAGAAAATACATCGGTTAACATAGGATTCACCGCCCTATTCACACTGTATTAAAGACACGATCTGTTTTAACAGCTTATCCGCTTTAATCGGTTTGGGTATCATGGCATTTATACCCATTGCCAGACATTTTCCTTCATTATCTTCTACCAGGTTATCAGAAATTGCAATTATCGGTATCGTTTTTGCCTGCGGATGTTCTGCTTCCCTGATCATCTGAGCTACCGCATAACCGCTTTGATCCGGAAGATGCAGTTCTAAGACGATCAAATCATAATATCCCTCTGCCGATTTTCTGAATTTTTGATATGCTTTATCGCCGCTTTTCGTATACTCTGCCCGAACGCCTTTACTTTCCATGAGTTTACGCGCTACCAAAATACTGAGCATCTTATCTTCCGCAACAAGAATGCGAAGGTTGCGCAAATTCAAATTTTTCTTGGCATTATAGACAGCAGTATTTGTCTTTCTTTCCATTTCTTCGGCCATAGGGAAATGCAGGTCCACCACAAAAGACACTTCGTCTTCCTGACCCTTTTTCACTTCCAGAAAACCACCATACAAAGAAACAATTTCTTTGGCAATGGCAAGTTCCATGCCTGAAACAGCAGGCATCGACTCTGTTTCCCCTCGTTTCCGATAAAATGGCAATAAAAGATTTTGTATTTCTTCTGTGGTCACATCAATGGGTTTTCCCTGCAACAAGAGGCGGTAATGAACGGATTTCTGCTTCAAAGCAGGCAGTTCAAAAAGGCGTAATTCAATGGAGCCGTTGGACGGTATGATACTGGACATATAACGCAACAAATTGGAAAACATTTTATTGATATAAGTCCGATTCGCTATAAACAGTTTATGGTATACCTGTTCTTCTAACGTAACACTCTGATTTCTAATTGCAAACAGCGGTTTCATTCGTTTACTGACAATTTCCAACCCGGTATTAATGGCACAAAATTCCTCTTGAAATTGTACTTTTCCACTTTCCAGACGGCTAAGATCCAATACATCATTCGTAATATCGGTCAGATATTCCGTCGCTTTTTTTACTGACTCAATACTGCGTTTCACCAAAGTTTCGTTGTCGCTTTCTTCTGCTGCGATTCCTGCCATACCTCGAATCGTATTTAACGAGGCTTTCATATCTTCACTTATAGATAGTAAAAATTTTGTTTTCCGTTCACTTTCTTCACGCTTAAAATCCAGTGCTTCCACAAGCTTTTCCTGTTGTTGCGCCTCATTGCGCAGCAAGTTTGTAACATCTACACAAGATAAAAAAATCATTCCGTACTTCTTATCGTAATTGGCATAGCGGAACTTTTTCTGCCGGATGGTTTTTCCTTTCTTTATCTTAACCATGATTTCATAGATATCGTCTTGCTGCAACGCTTCCCGTACGGTTTCAATGGACATCTTTTTTAATGCTTCATCCCGTTCTTCCGGTACCACATGTCGGTCAACATACCGTAGTATCGTGCCCCTATATGGGTACTCTTGTCTTATAAAACGATTCAACCGGGGTTTATTCTGCGCATAACACTTAAAATTTTCCGTTAGTAAGTTGATGTGTGCCAGAATATCATAGTCATAATGAACGGCAGCCTTGATCATCTCCTGTGTCATCCGCATCTCGTTAATATCATAGGTGTAAAGGAACGCTGTTAATTCATCACTTTGCGGATCTTTCATCAGTTGAATCGTAGACCGGGCCCACATAATGGTATTATCATTTTTACTGTAACGCCTGTAATCAATCGATAAAAACGTATTTCCTTCTGAATAAGATTTGCGCATATTTTCCAAACTGATCAATGCGGCAAATTCTCTGCGTTTATCAAAATCGATCACAGTAGGGAGAACATATTCAACAAAGTCGCTGAGCGGCTGTCCCGAAGCTATGGTCGGCACAGGAAATCCGTGTGGATCATGTTCCAGTACCGTTCCCCGGGTCACATTGACCAACAGATACGCAATAAAATCCAAGTTGACCATACTGCGGCGCTGCAATTCCTGCTGATACTTTTTTTCCGCTAACGCAAAAGCTTTTTTTTCTTCTGTAATATCATTTTCATAGACAATGTATGAAGGACGGCCCATCCACTCCATCATATGAACGGTTACTTTGACCGTTTTATCTACTTTCGGGATATACATCTGGGAACGATTATTCGGAGAATGAGCAATTGCCACCTTGCAGAAATCACACGGTTTCTTTTCCTCCATCAAAAAACGATAACACTTTTTACCGGTATAATTCAGTGCCTTTTGTCCCATGAGTCTGGCAGCAGAATGATTCACATAATATAAATTATAATTGACTGCATCTACCACATATACCGCAGTATCCGATTCATCCAAAATACTGCTTTGAAGTCCGAAGCGGCTTTGGGCAGCGCTGATCATCTCGCGATTCGTCAATACATTGCGAATTTTAACCAAAATCAGATTCGGATCGCAGGGAATATGAATAAAATCATCCGCCCCTAAAGTAAATGCTGCCACTTCATCAGGAATTTTTTCAGATCCCACGACAATCACTGCCAATTGTTTAAAACGTGAATCCGACCGAATTGTTTGCAGGATGTCCAAACCATTCGGCCCTATAACCATGGGGCAGACTAAAACAACACAGGCAATGGAAGAATTCTGATCCAGAACGTCCAGTCCCTGAAGACCGTCCTCTGTTTCTATGACTTCAAAATCCCCTTCCAATGTTCCTCGCAGCATTTCTCTGCTGATAGGAGAAGAATCGATCAACAATAGTTTCTTTTTCACGGTTTTATCCTCCCGGTCTCACTCACCTTACTTAAAATTATAGCACAGGCAATTGCGTCAATAAAGAAAGGCACCCGAATCGTAATACCCGAATGCCTTTCAGGAGGAGATATCCCACTATTCCATCAGGTATCTTTCCTACGTTTCCATTATTCTTTTAGGTGAACAGGTCAGCTTCGCAACCAGTACCCCGACTTCAAATAACAACAGCATCGGTAATGCCATCAAGACCTGCGACAACGCGTCTGGCGGAGTCAAAAAAGCTGCTGCCACAAAAATTGCAAGCACTACATATTTCCGCACTGCAATAATACCATCCGGGGTAGCAATACCCATGCGACACAGGATATAAATTCCCATAGGCATTTCAAAAACAATACCAAAAGATAGCACAAACGTGAAAAGAAACCCCACATATTGTTGAATTGAGAGCATAGGCGTTGCGATTCCCACACCGGTATACACAAAGAACGTGATCGCAGAAAGAAACACAACACCATAGCCAAAAAGAACACCCAGTAAAAACAAAAATAGGGAGCAAGTCATAAAAATCAAACAATGCTTTTTTTCGCACTCATACAAAGCCGGCTCAATAAAACTCCATAGCTGATAAAAAATGTAAGGGGATGCCAGAACAATCGAAGCTATAAAAGCCACTTCCAATTGACAGACCAGCGCTTCCGACAACCCTACATAAATGAACTCTATTCCTTTTTCTCTAACAGGTATGGAAATCCATTGCACAAGCTTATCTGCCCAAAATGTGGCCACGGCAAAAAAGGTAACTGCCACAACAATAAAAATATAAATAAGACGTCTTCGCAATTCTCTGAAATGAGAGGACAACGTGGTCTGTGGGGACATTTCTGTCAAATTTTGGTTTTGTTCACAGACTGAAGCCGTAACATCACTTTGCTGTTGATTTTTCAGCATGGTTTTCACCACCCTTGACATCACCAGTGCCTTTCACTTCTTCTTTAAATTCACGAATGCTGGTTCCCAACGCTTTCCCTACTCCGGAAAGACGACTGGAGCCAAAAACCACCAGCGCGATTACTAAAATCAATAAAATTTCCGTAGTTCCTAACCTCATGACGCACCTTCTTTCCGCGCACTTTCCAATACTTGTTGTTGAATCCTTTTAAATTCGGAGTCTGCATGACTCACGCTTTCCTGCAATGTGTCGTCAGCCTTGACCATTTCTGTTTTATCTATATTTTTTTCAAATGACTCACTGATATCTTTCATGGTTCCCCGGACTGCTTTCACCCAACGGGCCAGGGTTCTTGCAACTTTCGGCAAATCTTCCGGTCCGACGATTAAAAATGCGACCAATAAAACAACAACAAACTCGCCTAATCCGATTCCCAAGATATCACCGCCTTTCTACTCAAAACCGCTCATATCTGTTTTCCCGGAAATACAACTTCCGGGAAAACAGAGCCTTTTCTCACCTGCTGTGATCGTTTCAAAAATAAACGCATTCCTGCAATAAGAAATGACTGTCTTTGAGCCCGTTTATATCTTTAATTTCAAACAGGGGAGGCTTCCGAATGCACATCTCTCACAGAGTTTGTAGAAATCGTTTCCTCTTTGGTTTCCATGCAAACTGCACCAGCCGGCACTCCATCAGGAGTATTTGCAGCTTCTGCATTACCGTCTGCCCCAATCACTTCTCCATCCTCGTCCAGCATTGTTTCAGCGATCCCGATACGCTTCTTTCCCGGCCAGAAATCCATGAACCAGTTATGGAATAACATACAGCAAATGAACAAGATGCCCGGAGCCATAGGGAATTGTTGCGGATGAGAATAACCTGCCTGCGTTCCCAGCAGAGCGGGACTAAATTTGTAATACAAGAAATGGAATACACCCATGCTCAGTAAAATAATGATCAAACGCAAGGCAATATTTACGGATGCTGTGTATTTTTTAGGCCCATTATCAAAATAAAAATTCAATATCATAGCCGGTATCAGCATCATTATCGCCAATTCACCGCTATGTAAATAGCGCCAGTCCGGAGCATAAATACGTTTTGCTCCGTCAACAGCAGGACCCCAGGACAAATCCTGAACAAAGTTAAAGCCGTAGAACAACAACATTGCAAATAAGAATACGCCGATAAAACCAACAATACCGCGTGTGATCTTATTTTCAATTAACCTGAAAGGATAGCGGTCAAACGTAACTTCCAGCAACCAAATCGCAACAGTACCACACATGACCCACCCTACATTAAAGTTACCGTGCAGGGTATGTGCAAAACTGAACCACCACGGATATGCTGCCGCATATTCCTGCCAGGGCCAAAATAATACATGATAATGCGGATGCATCAGACAAAAGAAAAATAATACTGAAGCAAATAAAGTTACTAAAAATACAGTGATTCCACGGGCCGGTTGCTTCATATTCTGCCAGGGATGGTTTCCAAAACAGACCGGTACAATAGGACTCAGCCAGGAAGCGATCGCTGCAAACATCAAAATCGCCAACGAGGAATACTCGCGCGCATAAAAAGGCGTCATTCCCAACTCAACTAATTTGTCCACGCTTAAGTAAGGAATGGAAAATTTACCCAGGAAATTATAGAAAAATCCCCAGATCACCGCCCCGACCAGAGCAAAATTCACAGCAATTAAACCAATCCCGGAAACCAGCGGATGTGATTTTTCTCTGAATTTAGAGAACGGCCAAAAATTGAAAATATAAGCCTGCCAGATTACAACGATTAAAATCCAGCGAATATACATGTAGCCATATTGAGGCGTATACCAGCGCATGATTCCTCTGACATCCATGAAGACCCACCATAAGGCATAAAACATGATGAATGAAACCAGTACTCCGATAATGCCGCGGAAGGGCTGCCTTATCTTATTTTCCAGAATGCGGCTTTCCAGCCACATATGATCTTTCAAACGCATTAGTTTTCCCTCCTTATGTTTACCACTTCTTCTGTTATATCATCTCTTAGCCAAATACGATTTGATCGCCGTTCCCCAGATACAATTTCTTTTTACTCTTAAAACGGGCGGTTCCCTCTACTACAGGAAGACCTGCTTTAATCATTTTTTCCGCAGTTAAATATCCTGTGCAATGATTACAGCCCATTACTTCAATACCATATTCAGGTATCGCTTTAATCAAGTCATCATACTGTGGATCCCAGTCTTCAAAAGGAGAAATATGAAGACCACCTTGGATGGCATAGATTTTATCTCCGCCTTTTACACGATGCCGAACTTCCTGAAGCAGAGAAATGATCCCCATATGACAACATCCGGTAATAACCGCCAGGCCTTTGTCTTTAATATTAAAAACCATGGCCTGTTCACCTTTTACTCTTGTTATGATGGATGAATCAAAAGTAATGGAAGCGACTCCAGGATACATGTGATGTACTTTCCCTGATTCCCGTACAGTTAATTTTCCTGTGTGCGGATAATCATTTTTAACTTTTGCAATATCAAAACGTTTCCCTTTCAGCAAATCATAGCCTTCCTGATAAAACCCCTGGGGAACCGTAATAGGAATATCCGGACAATTCTTCAAAACAGATTCGATACCCCAATAATGATCAAAATGCTCGTGAGTCTGGAAAAGCATATCAATCTCATGATTCTGCAACATTTTATCTACGCCTTCCCGTTTGAAGCATTCATCGATCCAGGCGGTATTCCAACCACAGTCAAACAGTATTTTTTTCTTTTTTCCGTCCAGGAATTCCACATCGATCAAGGCACTGTAACCACCGGAGTTATCGCCGTTATAACCTTCTTTTACCCCTTCATGTGTCCAGGGAATAATATACTGGTTTACCAATAACCCGCCGGCTTTCATCATGTCGTTTACTAATACAGAATTATTGAACCAGCTGGTTTCTGAAACAACAGTGACCTTTACACTCTTACACTCTCCAATGTCATCACTGCCGACCGGTTCATCCGGCAGAAACATATCTTTCATAACCGTAGAAGTAACACCAGCCATGGCAAAATAACCCGCAGTTCCGCCAATGGCAAGCCCTTTTAAAAAATTCCTGCGTGATACGCCCATTTATAGTTCCTCCTTTAACCTTTAAGCCGCGGTCAGAGAATACATCAGTGTTTTAACGATTTGAATCGTTAAAAGGAATAATGCGCCGCCTATAATCAAGCCTACGAAAAATCCACTCCAGGAAAATTTATTTTCCTTTTCTTTTTCAGAAACAACCGTGGTCTCATTCATTGCATTTCCTCCTTTACCAAACGTATTGAATACCGATATCCGACTCTGTATATACTGAATAAGGCTCTGTTTCCTGTAAACCCTCCCTCCTGTTACTCTGATTTTCCGAGCCTGACATCTTTTGTAAAAACTGACCTGCAAAAAAATTCATAAACCGTTTTCCTAAATCGTATCCCGGAATATTCCTGTCAATCCCGCCTTTTTCCACTAGTTCCACCGGTTTTTCGTTTTGATATAGCACAATGCCTTCCTTCGCTCTGGTAATCAGGTTCTTTTTTGTTTTCAACAACGCCCTGAATCCATTGTTTTTTTCTTTTATCTGTATTGTCAATATTCCTATCATAAACAGGTTCTTAGCCATTTTGAACTTTGTAAGCATGCGCGGTATTCCCTTCGCTCTTGGCGGCGCTTCCCTGTTTTCACGATCGTGTCCGCAAGTACAAGGTCCACCATGCAAATTTTCATGCCCGAAGTGTTCTATTGACCCTGCAGCACAACATGGACAAATTTCATGTTCTTCTTCTTTAACAGTAATTAAGCTGTCGTCAAATACCGTCTTATCAAATCGTATGATTTGCTCTGATACAGAATAAGATTCGAGCACGGGCTCCTCTAAAGACGGATAATAACGTACAAAAAAATCCGCCTTATTTGTTTCCGGAACGCCCGTTTTTTCATCCTCTTTCAATTCTATTTCATAAACACCGGGAGAATGCTTAAGCCAAAAATACCACCCTATTGAGGAAGATTCCGATCGGCTGATATAATCAAGTTCCTGCCCTTTGCCTCCTTGCAGGTACAACACTAATGCGCCGGACAAGAGTTCATTAACCGTCATGATACACACTCCCCCTGTTCTCATACACTTCTTTGGCCAACTCCAGTTTACTTTTTCCTGTAGGATCGATCCCCACCTGTTCTGCGGCTTGATAAAGCATTTCCATACTGACCTCTGATAAAAAAGGATACGCTGTTTCAAAAGAAGAAAAATAGTCTTTTTCCTCTTCCCCAATGCCGGCCTCCTGCAAAAAATCATTACCCAACTTATAAAGATAGGATGGAACTCCTCTTGTCAGAAAATCTCTGCGTTTCATAATGCCACCCCTTTTCTATCGTTCTTTAATTTAACTTTAGCAAACCAGCAGAAAGTTGCAATATACTTTATTGCCTTTAATCCTATTGATTCGGTAGGCTATTATTCTCTATATTTTATGTAAAAAAGGAAGATGCATGCATCATCTTCCTACAACAGCACAGTCTGCCTTTAAGAAAAAATACATACCCATTTGATAGGTATGCATCTTCTTCTTCTTTAAATTTTTTCTTCCTTTATTTAATTTATTGCCTTAAATAATAGCATATGCTATTATTTAGATGAAATCGCTTATCTTTTTAATAATTTATGCTCCTTTTTTAAAAAACTCCTACTGTTAAAGTAGACTATTTAAATGACTTTTATCTTGATTGGGGGTAAGAATCATGCAAGTTTCTACCAGAGGACGCTATGCTCTTCGTATACTGTTATACCTTGCTGACAGTTACCAGACAGAATACGTTACTGTCAAGAAATTATCTCAGGAAGAAGGAATTTCTGCGAAATACCTGGAACATATCATGAGCATTTTACTCCAGGCCAATTTTGTAACAAGCATCAAAGGAGCAAAAGGAGGATACCGACTGACAGAGTCGCCGGAAAACTATTCCGTAGGAAAAATTTTACGTCTTATGGAAAACGGCTTCTCTTTGGTTGCCTGCCTTGAGCAACAGGAAAATCCTTGCCCACGCTACGATCACTGTACAACCATCGAAATTTGGAAACTGATTCAGGACATGATCGATGAATTGATCGATAACCTGACCCTTGTTGATTTGCTGCGCATACAGCAGGACAAGCTTAATAAACCAAGTCTTTATTTAACTTATTTATTGCATCATGAAGAATAATTGCATAATCATTTTTCTTTAATAGTTTCGCTGTCTCAGACTTTCAAATAAAATCACACCTGCCGCCATGGCCACATTCATCGACTCCGCCTTTCCCGGCATCGGTATATATAGGCGCTTGTCTGAAGCAGCCTGCAACTCAGAAGTTACGCCGTTCGCCTCATTCCCTAAAATGAATGCCATTTTGCGACTTAAATCGACCTTATACAGTTCTTCCGCTGCGGTAAGACTGGCCGCCGCAGTGGTGTAACCATAACGCATACACCAGGCCAATGCCGCTTCAGACTCTATCCCCTGGACCAGAGGAAGATGGAAAATTGACCCCATCGAGGCCCTGACCACTTTCGAGCTGTACACATCTGCACTGCCTGCCAGTAAGATCACGCCCAGCGCTCCCACTGCATCCGCCGTGCGGATAATTGTACCCAAATTTCCGGGGTCCCGGATCCGGTCCAGAATAACGACCGGAATATTGTTTTCATATTTTTTTCTGGAAGGATTCAATCTGCTTATATCATTTTCCGGCATGCGAGCCACCGCCACAACCCCCTGCGGTGTTTTGGTGTCACTGATTTTATGCATGATCTTCTCATCTACTTGATACAGCGCTACGCCTTTTTCCGCAACCTGTTGCAATACTTTTTTCTGTCTTTCGCTTTCTTCTCCCGAAAGCACGAACAAACTGACCACATCGCCATAAGCAACCGCTTCTTCGACCGCCCGCAGTCCTTCTACCAAAAAAAGGCCTTTCTCTTCTCTGTATTTTTTTTGTTTAAGTTCCGCCGCTGCTTTCACACGGGGATTATTCACGCCGGAAATCACTTCCATTTTCTCTCTGTCCCTTTCAAGTTGACTGGCACGTGTTAGTACTGCAGTCCTTTGAGTCTGCCCTGTATTTTCACCTTATATTCTGTCCTATATTTTACATTGTATTTTCCTGTATTTTTTATTATACAATATTTCGATTCTATAATAAATGTTGGAGTGCACCTATCTTCCCTCCGGAACGACAAAAAGGACCCGGAAACTTTCCGGATCCTTATCAGTTCTTTTTAATTACAGAGCGTTTTTAGCGGTTTCCACCAACTTGGCGAAAGCAGCCGCGTCGTTGATAGCCATATCAGCCAGCACCTTGCGGTTCAATTCAATGCCGGCTTTATTCAGTCCATAAATGAAACGGCTATAGGATAAGCCGTTAGCACGGGTCGCTGCGTTAATACGGGCAATCCACAGGTTGCGGAATTCGCGTTTTTTAGCGCGACGGTCGCGACGGGCATACATCAAAGCTTTCATTACGGTTTCGTTCGCTTTTCTGAATAACAGATGTTTCGCTCCACGATACCCTTTTGCTAATTTTAAAATATGTTTATGACGGCGATGGGCAGTAACGCCAACTTTAATTCTGGTCATTTTATCTCTCCTCCTCTATTTCTCAGTCTTAAGCGTAGGGCAACATCTTAGATACGCGTTCATGGTCGGTTTTGTGAACCAGAGCAGCCTTACGCAGATTTCTCTTGCGGGCAGGAGATTTGTGTTCCAGAATATGGCTACGAAACGCTTTAGCACGTTTAAATTCACCGGTTGCAGTTTTGGTAAAGCGTTTTGCGGCGCTTCTGCGGGTCTTCATCTTAGGCATGGTAGTAAATCCTCCTCAAATTACTTTTGTTTAGGCGCAACAATCATCGTCATATTGCGGCCTTCAATCTTCGGTTGCTTTTCAACCACAGCCGCATCCCCGAGGGTTGCAGCCATTTTATTGAGCAGCGCTTCACCCAGTTCCGGATGGCTCATTTCACGACCACGGAACATAATCGTAACTTTCACCTTATTACCGTCTTCCAGGAAACGAGCTGCATTCTTAAACTTAACGCCAAAGTCATGGTCTTCAATACCGGGACGCAGCTTCACTTCTTTAATTTCAAAAACTTTTTGCTTTTTACGGGCATCTTTCTCCCGTTTCTGCTGCTCATAGCGATATTTGCCATAATCCAATATCTTGCATACGGGCGGACGGGCCTGCGGCGAAATCTCCACCAGATCTAAATGATGCTCCTGCGCCAGACGCACAGCATCCCTGCCGGACATAATGCCCAGCTGCTCACCGTTTTCGTCGATTACACGAACCTCGCGTGCACGGATATCTTCGTTGATGCGTAAGTCTCCCTTGCTAATAGTGGTTCACCTCCAAAATAAACTGCGAAATAAAAAATAAAAACGCGGACAGCATAAGCCATCCGCGTAAAATAATCTGTATGAACCCTGTCGAGCCCTGCCGCAAGGTGAGAAACGGATGGTTTCTGCTTTGTTACTTAGTCATAATATCACAGACCCGCTCGGTTGTCAACTGCTAAATACGGTATCCGGATCCTTTAAAAATGGCGCTTGCTGCTCTTATGCTCAATATGCACCCACTTTTTCTGAGGGAAAAGCAAAGACTGCAGCGAAATATACGAAAACAGGGAATAAAAGACAGGGAATGTGACAATGCCGGCCCATAGTTTTTTCACCGGCCAACCGCTCATTCTGGCGGCCGAAAAACCGACAAAAATCGTCACTAAATAGGATAAAAGCGTAAGTACCACCAATGTCTTTATTTCTCCCTGACAGAGCATGAAGAAAAAAAGCAGAAGATAGCTCACTGCGGTCAGGCCGAAGCATACGGTCATGCCAACGCCCATAAAAATATCCCACAGGCGCCAACTGGGGGCGGCCGTAAAGGCTTTCAGCCATTGGGGGAAATAGCGAAACGCAATTTGAAAGTCACCGGTGCACCAACGACGCAGCTGCGCCCACATCACAGACAGGCGCGTCGGTTGTTCATCATAAAAGGCCGCTTTATGCAGATAGGCTACTCTATGTCCGGCCAGGTTCTCCAGAAAAGTAAATTCCACATCTTCAGACAAACTATAAGTCGTCCACCCCTTGCCATCCAACAACTGCATACGGAAAGCAAAGCCGGTTCCGGAAAGGATGGAAGAAAGCCCCAGATTATGCCGGGGACGGTTATATAATACATTCACCACCGACCAATACAACGTATACCACTGGCTCACCAGTGAATCGTACGGGTTCTGCGACATCCGACGGGCAGTAATGATTTCCGCCCCTTCGCTAAACGCAGCATTCATGTCGGCAAGAAACTCACGATCGATTTGGTTGTCCGCGTCAAAAAAAAGCACGCAGTCAAAGGCATCCCGGTACTGTAAGATGCGTTCCATGCCCCAGTTCAGGACGGCGCCCTTGCTGCTCCGTTCCCCATCCGTACGCTCCCAGACCGTCACCCGCTCAAATTGCCTGGCAACAGCCACCGTATTGTCATCGCAATGATCCGCCAGCACAAATACATGACAATGTGTCCGGGGATACTTCTGGTCCGCCAGATCCTGCAAGATGTGGCCGATCACGGCTTCTTCGTCATGCGCGCAAATCACAACGGCAAAACGCCGCAGCTTGCCTGAAACCGCGGCGTTTCCGCTGAACAGCGCCTTATGACCGCCCCTGACCAAACCTACCAATGCAATAACCACGCACCAAATAAAAAAAGAGGACAACAGCGCCTGTAGGATAAACATCATAGATTCCTTCTCACGAAAAACTTTTGCTGAAAACGCAGGTGCAAATCCATTGCCAACGCCAAGGTCACCCGGAAATTATACGCCGCAGAACTGAAATGATTCAGCACCATTTATAGCATCCCGTATCTGTCCGTTATGGCTTTATTCCCAACAAGGTAAAAAGTAAAAGCCCCAGCAAACCGGAAGCCGCCAACGTTTTGATCGTGCCCAGCCTGCCCCGAAGCGCCGCCCAGGAACAAAGAAAAATGAAGACGCCCACCCAATCGATTTGTCCTATATCAACGGGGAGTTTCTCTTTATTCCAGAAAGCCAGCAGTAAAATTCCCACACCGGCATTCGCGATCAGAGCCACAACCGCCGGACGCAGTCCGTTTAAAATCCCTCTGATCGGCCCGATATTGCCATATTTATAGTAAAGATAGCCTAACAATAACACGATTAGAACGGAAGGAAAGACGAAACCTGCGGTGGCCGCAACAGACCCGGGTATGCCCCCGACTTTACTGCCAACAAAGGTGGCTGCGTTAATGCCGATGGGACCCGGTGTCATTTGCGAAATCGTAAAGATATCCACAAATTCGTTTAACGTCAGCCAGCCATGCTTTTCAATGACCTCCGCCTCGATCAGGGGCATGGAGGCATAACCGCCTCCCACACAAAACAGACCCACAGTGGCGAAACTGATGAATAACTGTAATAATATTTCCATAGTCTTTCCTTAATCGTACACAGGAGACCGCATCAGGAACAATCCAATCAGCGCATCCACCAAAATCACTTTCATGATATTTACGCCAAACACACTGGAAGCAATAAAAGTACCTGCCATAATAGCCAAAGGTAAAATCAGTTTTTTTCGTATCTGCTTCGTCACAAGCCCCAGGACCACATCCAGCAACACTGCCGTTACACCGCACTGCATTCCCTTCAGCAACATACGCACATACGGATTCGCGGCAAACGCACCATACCAATAAGAAATCAGCGTGAGCACGATCAAAGGCGGCAAGACGGTGGCTAACAGCGCTACCAGAGTACCCGTCAGACCGGCCAGACGAAACCCCATGATGATAGCCGCATTCGCGGCGACTACACCGGGGGCGCTCTGCGCAATAGAAACCAGATCCAGCGACTCATTTTCCTTCAGCCAGCCATATTCATCCACATACTTCGCCTTGAGCAGCGGGATAATGACAAAACCGCCGCCTACGGTAAAGGCGCTGATAATAAACGTGGAAACAAACAGGCGGCTGTAACTGAATGGTGCCTTAAAAGAGGCAGAGTTGAGCTCTGCCCCTTTTGTACCGTTTTGCATCGGTCTTCCCGTTTCCTTTTCGCCTGTTGGAGAAGCGAGTGTTGCCTGTTGCGCCACAGACTGTTTTTTTGACTGTAAATTTTCTGTCTGAAGATTCTCAGACAACTCTTTTTGCTCCGATAAATCCTGTTTATCCATAATATCGGTGTATCCCCGGCCAATTCTTGCGAGGCCTGTTCTTAGTCTGCTACTTTTTCATCAATTTCCTTTTGCATACGGGCAAGGAAATCTGCCAGAGTCATAGCGCCCAAATCGCCGCCATGGCGCTGGCGTACGGCAACCAGTTTCCCTTCTGCTTCTTTTTCGCCCACGATCAGCATATAGGGCACTTTCTGCACCTGTGCCTCACGAATCTTTTTACCGATTTTTTCATTGCGGTCATCCAATTGCGTGCGATACCCCAACTCAAACAGTTTGTCATTGACCTCTTTCGCATAGGCCTGCTGTTTATCCGTGATCGGCATTACACGCACCTGGTTCGGCGCCATCCAGACGGGGAAAGAACCGGCAAAATGTTCGATCAGAATGCCGATAAAACGCTCAATGGAGCCGTAGACTACGCGATGGATCATGACCGGACGGTGCTTCTGCCCGTCTTCTCCGGTATATTCACAGTTGAATTTTTCCGGCAGCTGCATATCCAACTGAATCGTGCCGCACTGCCAGGTACGGCCGATGGAATCTTCCAGGTGGAAGTCAATTTTCGGTCCGTAGAACGCGCCGTCACCTTCGTTTACCACATAGTCCAGATGATTGGCTTCCAGTGCCTTGCGCAGGCCGTCTGTAGCCAGCTCCCAGGTCGCATCGTCCCCCAGCGAATTTTCCGGCCGGGTGGACAGTTCCGCATGGTATTTCAGCCCAAAGGTGGTATACACTTCGTTAAATAATTTAATCACATTCGTAATTTCCGGCTGGATCTGTTCCGGCGTCATAAAGATATGCGCATCATCTTGGGTAAAGCAGCGCACCCGGAACAAACCGTGCAGCGCACCGGATAATTCATGGCGGTGCACCACACCTAATTCGGCAATACGCAGAGGCAGGTCGCGGTAAGAATGAGGGTGAGAATTATAGATCAGCATACCGCCCGGACAGTTCATCGGTTTAATAGCATAGTCCATTTCATCAATTTTGGTAAAATACATATTTTCCCGGTAGTGATCCCAGTGACCGGAGCGGATCCACAGATCTCGGTTCAAAATCATGGGGGTCATCGCTTCTTCATAGTGATATTTACGATGTACCTCATGCCAATATTCCAACAACGCATTGCGCAAACGCATGCCATTAGGATGGAAGAAGGGGAAGCCGGGGCCTTCGTCGTGCAGGCTGAACAGATCCAGCTCCTTGCCCAATTTCCGGTGATCACGTTTTTCCGCTTCTTCCAGCATATGCAGATACGCGTCCAGTTCTTCTCTGGAAGCAAACGCCGTGCCGTAAATCCGCTGCAGCATTTTATTTTTCTCATTGCCGCGCCAGTAGGCTCCGGCCAGACTCATTAACTTAAAGGCTTTTACCCGACCGGTAGAAGGACAGTGAGGTCCAGCGCATAAGTCGGTAAAATCGCCCTGGGTATACAGGCTGATCACCGCATCTTCCGGCAAATCATTGATCAATTCCACTTTATAAATCTCGTTCAAGGCCGCAAAACGGGACAGCGCCTCTTTACGAGGCAGCTCGCTCCGCACCAGAGGGAGATTTTGTTTGACGATCTTAGCCATCTCTTTCTCAATGGAACGCAGATCATCCGGAGTAAATACATGACTGCTGTCCAGATCATAATAAAAGCCGTTGTCAATGGCCGGCCCGATGGCAAATTTTACATCGGGGAACAGGTGCTGAATGGCCTGTGCCATCACATGGGAGGCCGTATGCCGGATGGCATGCAGTCCCTCTTTGCTTTCCGGTGTGATAAATTCTACCACCGCATCTTTTTCAATCGTATCGGTCAAATCCTTATTGACCCCGTCTACCACAGCCAAAAGCGCCTGTTTGCCTAATTTCTGATTCAATTCTTTGGCCAGTTCGCCATAGGTAATGCCTGCAGCTACCTCTTTTACGCTGCCGTCTTTCAGAGTTATTTTGACTTCTGACATAACAAGTTCCTCCTTAAAATAAAAAAGCCCCGTTCCCGATACACAGGGACGAGGTTACTCGCGGTTCCACCCAGATTGATCGCCAATGCGACCCGCTCAAGAACCGGTAACGCAGTTTACGCGGCGCTTGCTACATGGCTGTATAAGAATAGCAGAACGAAAAACTGCGTTGCACGTTTGCGCAACAGCTTGCATTTTTGCGTTCCTACCTTATCTCTACAACAGTTCACAAGGCAGTTTAAAGGCGGTTTTGTTTTACGCTTGCGCTGTCGCTCTCAGCAGGTACGACATTTTCTGTAAGGCAGTGTGTAAAACGCTTTCCTTCGCATTACTTTTGCAAATTTAGGTTATGGACACATTATAACATGTTAAAAAGACCTGTCAAGCAATGCGCGCTTTCTCTGTTTAATTTTTAGGCAAATTAGGGTATAATAAGTAAAATCAGAATTTAGAATCAAACAAAAAAGTGAGCATGAAATTATAGTATTAAAGAGGTCCTGTATGCTTTCCTTCGTTCTTCGCCGCTTTTTATTTATTTTTTTACTGGCAGCCTTTTATTTGGTCCAGGGAACTGCCACAGCAAAAGAACGCGGCGCCTTTATTTTCATACCGTTGGATAATCGCCCGGTTTGTTTTTCTTATCCTGTCCGAGTCATGGAAGCAGCCGGGTATAAAATCTATGTCCCGCCGGAAAAATTTCTAGCCTCCCGCACCTTGCCGGCCGATACCGAAAAACTCTGGTCCTGGCTGGAAAACCGCGCGGAAAAAGTCGATGCGGCAATCATCTCTACGGATGCCCTTCTTTACGGGGGCCTCGTTGCTTCCCGCACACACTATTTAGATCCCGCTGTACTGGAAAAAAGGATCAAACGCCTGCGTGATCTCCATCTGGATACCAATATCCGCTTTTTTGCTTTCAGCACTCTGATGCGCACGCCCCGGGAAAGCTACGGCAATGTGGAGCCGGACTATTATTCTCATGTGGGGCCCGCCATTTACCGATATTCGCAGCTTTCCGATAAGTCCGACGTACGAGCGGAAACCCTGCTGGAAGATTTTGAACTGGGGGCTTTTGAACGGAATCTGGCGAAAGAACATCTGCAGGACTGGTTGGACCGCCGGAATAAAAATATGGCGGTAAATCAGCAATTAGCCGTTTTAGCCCGCATGGGGCGCTTCGATTATTTTGCGATCGGCAAGGACGATAACGCGCCTTATTCTCATACCCATATGGAAGCCCGTAAAATTTCACTGGGTAACGCCGCCGTTTCTTCCGCCTCCTTTCAGGTTCTTCCCGGCGTAGATCAACTGGGGCTTTTACTACTGACCCGGGCCGCCAACCAGTTAGAAAACCATTCTCCCAAAGTGTATCAAATGTATGTGGAGGGTGAAGGCCCCAAAACAATACCTCAATACTCCGATCTTCCCTTAGGCATTTCCGTACCGGAACAAATTATCGCCGCCGGCGGCACCGTTGTGAATTCTCCGGCCAATGCCGATGTGATCCTGGCGATTAATACTCCGGCGGACGGAATCATGTATGACTCTACCGACAGTTCAAACCAATATTTTGCCTCTTTTTCTAATAAACGCTATATTGATCATCTTGGTGCGATGCTGCGCAGCGGAGCCAATATATCACTGGCGGATGTGGCCTTCTCCAATGGCGGTGACAATGGGTTTATGAACGAACTTTCGCTGCGTGGATTTACCGAACAGCTGGCGGCTTATAACGGCTGGAACACAGCGGATAACGCCATTGGTTTTGCCATTGCCCAAGGCATGTTGGCGCCGCAGATCCCCAGGGAAAAACAGTTAACTCTAATGAGAGAGCGGATTCTTGATGACTGGTATTACCAGTCCAATGCCCGGCGAATCATTACAGAGGAACTGGAAAAAGCCAAACTGACCAACCATAAATATAACCTGGATGACATGGCTGGCGAAGTACAAAAAAAATCCCGAAAAATCATGCAGCAACTGGCAGTAAACTATGACATCACAGCCGGTACTTCTTTTGAAGTCGCATTCCCCTGGAACCGATTGTTTGAAGTTGACATTACGCAACTGAAGCAAGACAAAAATAAGCTGCGCAATCGCAGCCGTGCTGCCCGGGGGCTGCTGCCGGATGTTTTTTCCTATCAGAAGTGATTGATAAGACGACACCGACCGATGCCTTTTGACGTTTATTTGAGTACATCAATAAAGGAGAAATCCCATGCTGGAAAAAATCTTTGAACCGGGAACCACCGGCGTAAGCCCTTTTGCCATCGTTATTTCTTTGTATCTGGCTTATTATGTACATAACGACGCAGAAAAACACAATGTTCCTCACGGCATCTGGTGGGCCGTTGGCACGTTTTTTGCCTGGATCATCTTTTTCCCTCTCTATTGGTTTAACCACATGCGCGGCAGAAAATAATCGATCCTTCAGGATTTATAATCTGACTGAAACAAATAACCTGGCAAACTGATTAAAATAGGTAAAGGAAAAATCATGACACATTTAAAAGTCGTAGCGGGGATCCTGGTCTTTAAGGGAAAGATTCTCTGCCTACAACGGGGCAAAAGCAAATACCCTTACACTGCCTTTCGCTATGAATTCCCCGGCGGGAAAATCGAACCGGGCGAAAGCCACACACAGGCTTTGGAGCGCGAGCTCCGGGAAGAACTAGATTTGCAGGTCCACATAAAAAAGGAGGACTGGTTTTATACCGCAGAATACAGTTATCCTGATTTTTCTATCACAATGGATACCTACTTCTGCCACTTACAGACGCCTGATTTTGTTTTAAAAGAGCATGTCGCCGCTCAATGGCTTTTGCCTGAGGATTTAACAAAATTAGACTGGGCCCCAGCTGACTTGCTGTTGATTCAAAAACTTGCCGCTTTGGAAAGTTTGCGGTAAAGGTAAATAAAAATTTAGTTTCACTATTACGTCAGGAGGAATAAACATGAACGCAGTTTTAAAACAATTGCAGAACCTGGGTGTAGTGCCTGTTGTCGTCTTAGATGACGCAAAAGACGCGGAAGCATTGGGGGAAGCATTGTGCGAAGGCGGTCTTCCCTGCGCGGAAGTTACTTTTCGCACAGCCGCTGCCGAAGAGTCCATTCGCATTATGACAAAAAATTTCCCGGAAATGCTGATCGGCGCCGGCACCGTGCTGACAACAGAACAGGTGGACCGCGCAACAGCAGCGGGAGCAAAATTCATTGTCAGCCCCGGCTTTAATCCTAAAGTTGTGGCGTACTGTCAAAAAAAAGGGATCCCCGTAACTCCCGGTATTCAGACTCCCAGCGAGATTGAACAGGCTTTGGAGTTCGGTCTGGAGGCAGTTAAATTTTTCCCGGCGGAAGCAGCGGGCGGGTTAGCCATGATCAAAGCGCTGGCAGGCCCTTATGCAAATGTTAAATTTATGCCGACCGGCGGTATCAGTCTCAGGAACGCGCCGGAATACCTGTCTTACAATAGGGTATTTGCCGTAGGCGGAAGCTGGATTGCCAAGAAAGAATTGATTAATGCGGGAAAGTTCGCTGAAATTGCCGCTCTTGCCAAAGAAGCGGTAGCCATGGTGAGCGCGGCACGCGCCAAATAATCTTAGGTAAAGGAGTCTGACATGATGGATTTAAAGTTAAAATCTGCTGCTGAATGCCGTTACGATGCAGTAAGCCTGGGAGAGATCATGCTTCGTCTGGATCCGGGCGAAGGTCGTATTCGTACAGCCCGTTCTTTCCGGGCTTGGGAAGGCGGCGGTGAATATAATGTGATCCGCGGTCTGAGAAAATGCTTTGGGTTGCGTACGGCGGCAATTACCGCCTTTGCCGATAATGAAGTCGGTAAACTGATGGAAGATTTTATCATGCAGGGCGGCGTAGATACCGCCCTTATCAAATGGATGAAGACGGACGGAATCGGCCGTATCTGCCGCAATGGTCTGAACTTCACCGAACGGGGCTTTGGTATCCGTGGCGCCGTAGGCTGCAGCGACCGTGCCAATACGGCGATTTCCAAAGCTACGCCGGAGGATTTTGATTTTGATTACATTTTCGGCACCCTTGGCGTGCGCTGGTTCCACACCGGCGGCATTTATGCAGCCTTATCCGAAACAAGCTGTGCTACCGTAATTGCCGCGATCAAAACTGCTAAGAAGTACGGTACGATCGTTTCTTATGATTTGAATTATCGTCCCTCGATGTGGAACGCGATTGGCGGACAGGCTAAGGCACAGGAAGTAAATAAAGAAATTGCCAACTATGTGGATGTCATGATCGGCAACGAAGAAGACTTCACGGCCTGCCTCGGATTCAAAGTGGAAGGAAACGACGAAAATCTGCAAACACTGAATCTGGAAGGCTACAAAAAAATGATTAATGAAGCCGCTAAAACCTATCCGAACTTTAAGGTAGTGGCGACTACCCTCCGCACCGTAAAAACCGCAACGGTAAATGATTGGAGCGCACTGTGCTGGGCAGAAGGCGAAATCCATAAGGCCAAAGATTACAATGGATTGGAAATTATGGACCGCGTAGGCGGCGGCGATTCTTTTGCTTCCGGCCTGATTTACGGACTGATGACTACCCGGGACCCGGAAGCGGCCGTAAACTATGGCGCGGCCCACGGCGCTCTGGCAATGACCACGCCCGGGGACACCACGATGGCAAGCAAAGCGGAAGTGGAAGCCATCATGGGCGGCGCAGGAGCCCGTGTAAAACGCTGACCGACAGGACGACACATTTTCTTCCAGACATCCTTAAGTTTCGGTTCTCTGAACTGAACTAGAGGAAACCGGCAAACAAATAAGAACCATAATACCCCCTTTATCACACGGCAACGTGAATCACGGGTCAGGCAACAGCCCAACCCACAAATACGCCGCAAAGATAAAGGGGGTATTTCTTTTCCGTATTTTTATAATGTAGCTTACAATGATCCGGCCGCTTATTCAACCGTTACGGATTTTGCCAGGTTACGGGGTTTATCCACATCACAGCCTCGGGTCAGCGCCGCATAATAGGCCAGTAACTGCAAAGGCAGTACCGCTAAAAGAGGCGCAAGGTATTTATTCGTTTTCGGAATAAAAATCACATGATCGGCCTCTTTTTCAATATCTTTATCGCCTTCCTGCGCAATCGCGATTACCACGGCCTCACGCGCTTTGACCTCTTTCAGATTGCTGATCGTCTTCGCATACACATCACTTTGTGTCGCCAATACGATCACAGGCACGCCGGTACCGATCAAAGCCAGCGTACCGTGTTTCAATTCGCCGGCCGCATAAGCTTCTGCATGAATATAAGAGATCTCTTTCAGCTTCAAAGCACCTTCCAAAGCGACGCAATAATCCAAACTGCGGCCCAGGAAGAACGTATCCTCAGCGCTGCCATAACGTTTCGCGAAAACTTTGATCTGCTCCACATCTTCCAGCATCGCATGGATTTGTTCCGGAATCGCGCGCATATCCTGCGTCAGGGTCCGAGCCAGTTCCTCTGACAAATGACCGCGCAGGTTACCCACATAGATGCCCAACATCAGCATAACCACCAACTGTGTAGTATAAGCCTTCGTAGATGCCACGGCAATTTCCGGCCCGGCGTAAGTATAAATCACCTGGTCCGCTTCCCGCGCAATGGAAGAGCCTACCACGTTGGTAACTGCCAGAGTTCTCGCTCCCAGGCGCTTTGCTTCCCGCAAGGCGGCTAATGTATCGCTGGTTTCCCCGCTTTGGCTCACCACAATCATCAGGCAGGAAGAATCCACTAACGGATCCCGATACCGGAACTCACTGGCGATATCGCATTCTACAGGAATACGGGCAAATTTTTCCAGATAATACTTGCCCACAAGACCGGCATGATAGGCAGTACCGCAAGCCACAATGAAAATTTTACGGATATCCGCAAAATCCGCTTTCGTCCAGCCCAATTCGGCAAAGGTAATCTTTCCTTCTTCTTTGCCCAAACGTTCCCGCAATGTTTCACGAATCGCTTTGGGCTGCTCATAAATCTCTTTCAGCATAAAATGCTCAAAGCCGCCTTTTTCCGCTGCTTCCGCATTCCACTTCACATCAAAGACCTTTTTCTCTATCGGACGGCCATTTAAATCTTCAACTTTTACGCCTTCTGCCGTTACAATAGCAATTTCGCCATCACTCATAATGTAGGTCCGACGAGTATGAGCGATAATGGCCGGGATATCCGAGGCAATAAAATTCTCTCCCTCGCCTAATCCCACCACCAACGGATTATCTTTTTTCGTACAGATCAGTTTGTCACCGTCTGCGGCAGACATAAACACAAGCGAATAAGAGCCTTCGATGCGGCGCAATACGTTGCGGACAGTCTGCTCGAAATTGCCATCGTACAATTCCGCCATCAGGTGGGCTACCACTTCTGTATCCGTTTCAGACAGGAACACATGTCCTTTTTCAGCCAGTTGTTCCCGCAACTCAATATAGTTCTCAATGATGCCGTTATGCACCACCACGAATTTCCCTGTAGCGTCTGCATGGGGGTGAGCGTTTCGATCAGAGGGACGACCGTGCGTCGCCCAACGGGTATGACCGATTCCCATGGTTCCTTTCGGTTCATGTCCTTTGATTTTATCCCGCAAACTCTGCAATCTGCCTACACACTTTTCCACGTCGATCTTGCCGTCCTGAAAAACAGCGATCCCGGCGGAATCATAGCCGCGATATTCCAGCTTGCTCATCCCATCCAATAAGATTGGACAAGCCTGTTTTTTACCAATATAACCTACAATACCACACATTTCAGTATCCTCCTGATTTTATAGTACCAGGTCTGCCTGTTCGGAATTTTTTCTCCGCCATTACTGCCGGGCTTTGTAACCGAACTTATGGTCTGCAGCCGACCAAGAGGCACCCGCTGACTGATCGATTAGCCTCTCCCTCGTCTGCCGTATCCGTGAAACGCAATGGTTTCATCAGCCTATAAGCTAAAGCACTTCTTCTTAGCCTCGCCTTGCAAGAGGACCAGGCATCATGCCTTGCCTGTCTGAATGTTCCACCTGCAAATACGGCACTTGCGCTTTTGTATTTACTTATCTCTGCCCTCCCTTTCTTTTCAAAATAAATACCGTGCAGGCCTGGCAACCCACACGGTACCTTTGCTGATATTATATTTTACTATATTTAGCATATTTGGTCAAATAATGTACATTTAGAACCAACTACACTATTTACTAAAATCATGTAAAATTCTGATGAATGAACAGCCAAAAATTTCATCCGACCGCAACTATTTGCCGCAGGCTGCTGTCAGATGCTCCTGAATCACACATCTGCCCCTTTCAACCAAGCTCCGCGTTCACTACCGCCGCGATTTTCCCGGCAATCTCTTCCAGCTGCAACTGGCTGGGGCCTTCTGCCATGATGCGGATCAAAGGCTCTGTCCCGGAGGCGCGTACCAGAATCTGCCCATTGTCGCCCAATTCCTCGGTATACTTTGCGACGACCTCCTGAATGGCCCGATTCTCTTCCCAGCCGTTTTTATCCTTGACAGGAACGTTCAGCAGCGTTTGCGGATATTTGGTCATCAGCTTGGCTAGCTCGGACAGTCTCATATTATTCTGCACCATTGTACACATTAACTGCACCGCAGTTAAAATACCATCACCGGTTTTGGCAAATTCAGAAAAAATAATGTGACCGGACTGCTCGCCGCCCAGATTATAGCCGTGTTTAACCATCTCTTCCAGCACATAGCGGTCTCCCACTTTCGTTTTACAGGTCTGCCCGCCCATTTCCTTAAAGGCCTTGTGCAAACCAATGTTGCTCATAACAGTCACGACCAGCATACGATCTTTTAATTTTTTGCGGCGCATCAACTCACGGGCAATGATCAACATGATCTGATCTCCGTCCAGCTCCCGGCCTTTTTCGTCCACGACCAGGCAACGATCCGCATCGCCGTCATTGGCCACGCCGATATCTGCCCCATACTCAATGACTTTCATGCGCAACGCTTCCAGATGAGTAGAGCCACAGCCATTATTGATATTAATGCCATTGGGTGTATCGAAAATGGGAATCACTTCCGCCCCCAGTAAACGCAGAATCGTTGGCGCGATCTTACTGTTGGCCCCGTTGGCACAGTCCATGACCACACGCAGACCCCGTAACCGACAGGGCGCCGTGTTCAGGATATGCTTGATATAAAGTTCGTCCAGACCTTCCTGCACTATGATTTTTCCGACAGAGGACCCGTTGGGCGCGGTGCTGTAATCAATATCCTGCGCCACAATATCCGCAATTTCATCTTCAATCGCGTCCGGCAGCTTGTAGCCATTATTCGCAAAAAATTTGATCCCATTATCCTCAAATGAGTTGTGAGAAGCGGAAATAACCACCCCTGCATTGGCGCCTACCTGCTCTGTCAGATAAGAAACAGCCGGGGTGCAAATGACGCCCAGCAAATAGGCATCGCCGCCGGCACTGCAAATGCCTGCGCCCAAAGCGGCAGCCAACATCGTACCTGACAGACGGGTATCCCGCCCCACAATAATTTTAGGACGCTGCACTTCCCTGCCAAAATACTGCGCGGCCGCCCGTCCCAAACGATAAGCCAATTCCGGTGTCAACTGCGTATTTGCAGTCCCCCGAACTCCGTCGGTACCAAATAAACGCGCCATGTAGAAATCCTCCTGCTGTATAGTCTGTTTCCATAGAAATCTTTGCTACGCTCTTAACCTACGTAATTATACTCTTTGCCTCAAGGGAATGCAAGCACCTGTATTTTCCCGGAAAAAGTTATGCCTGACTGTTATAATTTTTATGCCAAGCGGATATTTTTCTTTTGCAGAATTCTATTTTATACTTTATGTGTGGCAGTGTAGTCACGGTTGTAATTTTCCTTAAGTCTACGGAAAGGAAGAATACCATGAGCGAAAATCTTATCAGCCAGACGACGCCTGAAACACCTGCAACGACGTCGGAAGAATCTATTATTGATCAGTGGTGCGATTTAAAAGAAGAACGGGCCAGTGCGCACATCAGCAAAGAAGAAGCTGAGATTATTATTAAAAAAGAAGTCGAGGCCCGGGTAGCTGAAATAGAGGACGGTTATTTGGAACAAATTGCCGGTTTAAAAAGAGAATTGGAAGCATTAAAAAAGAAATAAAGCATACTGTCAATTATATTTTCTGCAAAATCTGCTGTGAACTGCATTTTGAGTTTCACAGCTTTTTTATTACTTTATTATCTCAGTATGGTCTCAGTTTCCTGCCCTTGGAACTCAAATCGGGAATGTGATACAATAATACAAATAAAATAAATTCAGGAATTTAAATTTGGACAGGATACTTTCAGGATAAATTTATGGAACAGATCGCTACAGAAACAAACAGCATTTTTCAAAATAAACAAGGCCGTGCCGAAAAAGCAGAACAGAACAAGAAACGTCCCCGGGGCGAATATCGCAATGGACGCCACTTTTTAGTCAGAGGAAAAAGCGGCGGAACCGTCCCGGAAGAAAGAATTACCTCACAGCAACTGGCGGTTCTTACCCCCAGGCAACAAAAAGCAGCGTTAGCCAAACAACGCCGGAAAAACTGGCGGCGCAAAATACAAAATCAGGTCAATCTGAACGAAATCGTAATACCGCAGCATGGCGATTTTGTGATTTTCGATTTGGAAGGGGCCGGCTATCTGGAAGAAGATATTACCGAGATCGCCGCCATCAAAGTATCGCAGTCCGGGGAACTTCTGGCCACCTATCAACAATTGATACGCCCCATCACAAAGCTGAATAAGCGCGTCGTATCCATGACAGGAATCACAGAAGACATGTTGGCGGATAAACCCGGATTAGAAGAAGTACTGGATGATTTTTTCACCTTTGTGGGAAACCATATCGTCTTGGGACATGACATTGGTTATAACGATATCATGAGCCTCAACATGGCTTGCCGAAGATTTCGCCATACTAAATTATTCCTGCCGCGTTTTCTGGATACAGAGCGTATCGCCAAGCGTATGTTGCCTACCGAAACCGGCGGTAAATTCGGCCTGGATGCTCTGATGAAGTATTATTCCCTGCATACTGACAGAGAGCACCGGGCACTGGAAGATTGTTATTCTGCTCTGGCAGTTTATAATTGTCTGTTGAAAGAACACGAGCTGCGTCTGCAAAAGCAACTGATAAAAGTATAAAATCGCGTAGTATTGTTGCCTATATTCAGGCGTCTATATCTGATTGCCTTAAACATGAACAGGGGCGTAAACAGGAAATCCGTTTACGCCCCTGCTTATTTACTTAAAATGGTTTATATAGCTGCATAATAGCCCGGGCCACATGATAGCCGTCCAGGGCGGCGCTCATGATACCGCCTGCATAACCACAGCCCTCTCCGCAAGGATACAGGCCTTTATGCGTAACGCTTTGTTTATCCGTACCCCGCAGTACCCGCAACGGAGCCGATGTTCTGGTTTCCACCCCGGTCAGAATACCGGCAGGGCCGTCAAACCCCGCAATACGACTGCCGAAGTAACGGATGCCCTGACGCAATGTCGCTGTCACATAAGAAGGTAATACATCGTCCAGAGCACAGGCAGACACGCCGGGCCGATAAGAAGGTAAACCCAAGCCTGTTGTTTTACCGGTTGCCAATCCGCTCGGAGCGGCTTCCTGCAAGCGTCCCATCGCATCCGCTAATTCCGGCCTGGTATTGTCCAAAAAGCTCTGCACGCTTTGCGCCGGTGCGCTATAGTCGCTGCCCCCTGCCGCAAACGCCAACTGCTCATATTTTCTCTGAAAAGCTACGCCGGCTAATACACCTGCGCCAAAGTCATGCGGCGTCACATTCACGACAAGGGCGCTGTTGGCAATGCCGCTGTCCCGGTGATACAAACTCATGCCGTTGACCACAACGCCGTTCGGCTCGGATGCAGCCGCCACTACCTGCCCTCCCGGACACATGCAGAAAGAATACGCCGTCCGTTTCGGGTCTGTGCCATGGTAAACCAGCGCATAGTCTGCCACACCCAACCTGGGGTGTCCGGCAAAGTCGCCATATTGTGCCCGGTCGATCAGGGACTGGGGATGTTCTACCCTGACCCCAATGGTAAAAGCCTTGGCCTCCATCCCCACGCCTCTGGCAGACAAGACCTCGTAGGTATCCCGGGCGCTGTGTCCGCAGGCTAAAATCACTGTTTCCGCAGACACTACAGTCCCATCCTGTAGCAACAGTCCTGTAATCTTTCCATTCTTAAAAAGAAAATCCGTCACTTGGGTTTCACAACGGATCTCCCCGCCCAGAGATTCGATTTCCTTTGCCAGACCCTGCACCATAGCCCGGAGCTTATCCGTCCCAACGTGGGGTTTATGTTCGGTCAAAATCTCTTTGGGTGCGCCGGCCTTGACAAAAGACTGCAAAATATCGATCATGACCGGATCGTTCACTCTTGTCGTCAATTTCCCATCCGAAAAAGTACCTGCACCGCCCATGCCAAACTGTACATTGGAAACGGGATCAAATCGACCGGTTTGCCAAAAGGCAGTCACGTCCGCTACACGCTTATGCAGCGCTCTGCCCCGCTCCAAAAGTAACGGTCTGTACCCGTACCGGGCCAATTCCAGAGCCGCCGTCAATCCGGCGGGACCGGCACCGATCACCACAGGACGTTCACGCATAGAAAGGTCGCCTAAAACCGGGGCTTCCGGCTCTGCAGGCGCAAAAACAGTAACGCCCGGACGGTTCAGCAAATTTTTTTGCAAGGAGCCCGTTACATCAATCTCCACCGTCACATGATAGAGAAGGCAGATATTATTTTTTCTTCTGGCATCGATGCCCCGATGAAGAACCTGCACATTTTGCAGCAAATTCTTCTTAATCCTCAGTTTTTCCGCCAGACACTCTTTCAGTGTCTGTTCTTTTCGCAGGCTGAGACGCACATCATTGACCCTGATCTGTATTTTTGCCATAAACTCAATCTGCTTTCGGTATATCCGCTGAAGTAACATTGACCTGCACATTAATCAATGAATTCTCCGCTTTTAACTCTTGCGGTAATTTCACATTGGCGCGAACCGTGGTACTTTTCGTCATCTTACTTAAATCCACCGGTTCCAGTTCCAATTCCCTGATCATATCGATAATAGAAGGCGGCCCTGAAACCGTAATTTTTTGGGGATTGGTCGTAATTGAAGCAAGTTTTAACGCAGGCGGCAACGCGCCGCTATACGTCGCTTTCACGGGCAATTCCGCCGTTTTGACCTGGTGGGTCATGGTGGTTCGGACTGTGATCTGAGACGGTTCCACCGTAATATCCTGCATATCCAATCCATCTTTCCCTACCACCAAAGCCTTCGAGGCTGTCGCGAAATCTTCGCTCCGCCCCCCCACATCCACGGGTACCACAATTTTATCTACCACGTCCAGGCGCGTGGCAGCCCCGCGGATTTTCACTTCGGAAGGAATCAGCACCTGTTTCGCAACGGCCACATCGGTAGCGGGTTTGCCCAGGGTCTTAACTACAGCCGGAACAATTTTTTCCTTGCTGACGTCAATAAACAGGCTCACCGTACGAGGGCTGACTTCCACCACTTCGCCTTTGGCAAAAGAAGCGCTGACTACCACCGTATGCGTACCTACAGTAAGTTTATTCAAATTGACCTGCGCCGCAATACTGTCCGGCGCCAAATTAGCTAAGGTAGTCCGGGGCCCACGTACCCGCACACTGACTTTCTCCGGCATATTGAATACCAACATGCCTTCGGTCAGGTTGCGCTGACTCAGCCCCACGATAAAGTCCCGTTCCATAATGGGATTCTGTTCACTCATCACATACAGCCATAAGCAACAGGCCAACACAACACATGCTATACGGGCTATCCAAATATCACGTTCTCCTCCATTTTTATTCTTCATGGTCTTTCACCCGGCTTATCTGTCTTTTTCTCTTTGCTTTTGGTGCCTTCCGGCAACGGGCATTCCGCCTCACCGGCGTTCTTGTTGCGCCAACAGGTCACTTTCTCTTTCACCGACTGCATCAACGTCACATTAGGCTGTATAACAAGAGCCGTCCTCAGCATATCTTTCACATCTTCACCCTGGAGATAACGATAAATTTCTCCGTTACGGGCGATGGAAACCGTCCCTGTTTCTTCGCTCACCACCAAAACCAACGCATCTGATTGCTCCGAAAGGCCAATCGCCGCCCTGTGACGTGTTCCCAGTTCCTGACTCAGATTCCGCGCCTCTGTCAGAGGAAGCAGGCAGGAAGCGGCCACGATCCGGTTACCGCGGATGATTGCGGCGCCATCATGCAGCGGCGTATCTTTTTCAAAAATATTTAACAACAAACTATCGCTCACCAACCCATCAATCTTGACGCCGGTTTCGATTCGTTCTTCCAAGCCGACAGAACGTTCAAACACGATCAACGCGCCGACTCTGCGATGTGCCATTACCACTGCGGCATGAGTAACCGCCTGAATCATGTCCCGCAATTCATCTTCATCCAGTTCTCCCGTCTTGCGGAACAGACGACCGCGGCCAATCTGTTCCAGGGCCCGACGCAACTCCGGCTGGAATACCACAGGCAAAGCTACCATCACCATGGTCATGGCTTTTTCCAGAATCCAGTTGATCACATGGAGATTGAGCCATTTACTGGCCAATACCAGGACCGCTAATACCAAAAGGCCTTTAACCAGCGCAGCTGCCCTGGTATTTTTCAGCATAATATAAATACGATAGAGAAAATAAGCGACCAATCCGGTATCGATCACGTCCAAAATGCCGATGGTTCTGCTTAACACCTGGATCTGTTCCAGCAATTTCTTCACCCGATCTTTCGCTAATCACTACATAACTCTCCCGGCTGACTTTTTTGCACTTAAAGCCAACGATACGACAAAACCTATATAGCAGAGAAAACGATGCGCCCACAAAAATGTCACCCCTTGGTGACATTCTCAGAAAATAATCGATTTAAGGCAGTAAAAACATTATCTGCCAGACGAATACTATAAAATATATTATAACAAAATCCCTGTAAATCCGCTATATGAAATGCAATAAAAAGGCAAAAAATGCGCCCCAAATACCGTTATTCCGCCAGATACCTCCTTGCCGGATGTATATCCTGACAAAAGGAAACCGATCCTGGCAGACGAACGATTCAGGGCACATTTCATAGCGTATTTTATTTACGGTAAAGCGGTCAAAGGTTTTCCCAATAAGCTTTCAGTTGCCGCTCCTGTTCCTGCAGCAGCTTTTCGCCTTCGGCCAGTTGCCGGAGGTTTTGTTCATAGCCGGGGGCGCCGTAAGAAACACGGGCATTGACGCAATGCTCCGGGTCTAATGCCTGCAGCAGATCCGGTTCAAACAAATCGCTGAATTGTTTATATTCCTTTACTGTCATATCCAACAGGAATTTATCTTCTTTAATGGCAAAAGCCACACACTGCCCCACCACAGCATGAGCCTGCCGGAAGGGAAGCCCTTTTCTCACCAGATAATCCGCCAGATCGGTGGCATTGGAAAAATCACTCGCCACAGCCCGGCGCATGCGTTCTTCCTTTACGGTCATGGTGGCAATCATATCCTTGTAAACCTGCAAAGTGAATTTTACTGTATCCACGGCATCAAAAAAGCCTTCTTTATCTTCCTGCAAGTCTTTATTATAAGTCAGCGGAAGGCCTTTTAAGGTGGTCAGCAGCGCCATCAATTCCCCATATACTCTGCCTGTTTTCCCCCGGACCAATTCAGAAATATCCGGATTCTTTTTCTGCGGCATCATGGAAGAACCTGTGGCAAAACCATCGTCCAGTTCGATAAAGCCGAATTCAGTACTGCTCCACAAGCATAATTCTTCCGAAAGACGGCTCATATGCATCATCAGAATGGAAGCAAACGATAAAAATTCCAGTATATAATCCCGATCGCTGACCGCATCCATACTATTGGGATACACCTGGGCAAAATTCAACTGTTCCGCCACATAAAACCGATCGATAGGAAAGGTCGTGCCGGCAATGGCTCCTGCGCCCAAAGGCATCAGATCCGCCCCTTCCCAGACGCCGGCAAGACGGCGGAAATCGCGCTGCAGCATCTGAAAATAGGCCAGCATATGATGCGCGAAGGTAATCGGCTGCGCCCGCTGTAAATGGGTGTAGCCGGGCATCAGGGTTTTCACATGCTGCTTTGCCACCGTAAGCAATTCCTGTTCAAAAGCCAGCAGGAGCTCCGCAATTTCGGCCACTTCACGCTTCATATACATATGCATATCCAACGCCACCTGGTCGTTGCGGCTCCGGGCGGTATGGAGACGGGCTCCGGCTGCGCCAATACGTTCGGTAAGCCGGGCTTCCACATTCATATGAATATCTTCCAAGGCCACATCAAAAGCAAAGTTTCCCTTTTCTATATCCGCAAGGATCTCCTGCAGACCCGTAACGATTTTTTCCCCGTCTTCTGAAGGAATAATGCCGCATTTTGCCAACATTTTCGTATGGGCAATGCTGCCGCGGATATCCTCTTTATACAAGCGCTTATCATAAGTAATGGACGCATTAAATGCGTCCACTAACTCATTTGTATTTTTACTGAATCGACCGCCCCACAATTTGGCCATTATTTCAAGGTTCCTTTCTGCATCATAGCCCGCACCGCCAGCGGCAACCCAAACAGGTTGATGAAGCCGGTCGCGTCACTCTGATCATATACTTCGTCTTCCCCGAAGGTTACGTATTCCTGGCTGTACAGAGAATACGGGGATTTCGCCCCGGCGCTGATAATATTGCCTTTATACAGTTTCAGGCGGACCGTACCGGTCACCGTCTTTTGTGTTTCATTCACAAAAGCATCCATGGCTTCCCGCAAGGCGCAAAACCATTTCCCGTCATAGACCAGTTCCGCGTATTTAATCGCCAGACCTTCTTTGTAATGGTAGGTATCCTTATCCAAACACAGATTTTCCAATTCATTATGCGCATAGTAGATGATGGAACCGGCAGGAGTTTCGTATACGCCGCGACTCTTCATGCCCACCAGACGATTCTCTACGATGTCACTGATGCCCACGCCGTTGCGGATACCAATTTCATTCAGTTTTTCTACCAAAGCCGCCGGACTGAGTTTTTCGCCGTTTACGGCTACCGGGACCCCTGCTTCAAATTCCAGCTCCAGCAACTCTTCCTTATCAGGCGCTGTCTGCGGGGTGTTGGTCACCTTGAACAGTTTCGCCTGGGGTGCATTCCAGGGATCTTCCAGATCCGATCCTTCATGGGAAAGATGCCACATGTTACGGTCCATGGAATAGTCATCGCCGTGCGATACCGGGATGGGGATATTGTGAGCCGCCGCATAATCGATTTCCTGGTCGCGGGAGCGCAGTTCCCATTCCCTCCAGGGGGCGATGATCGCCAGATCCGGATCCAGCGCTTTCACGCTTAATTCAAAGCGCACCTGATCATTGCCTTTACCGGTAGCGCCGTGGGCCACCGCATCCGCGCCCTCCTTATGTGCAATATCCACCAGATGCTTGGCGATCAGAGGACGGGCGAACGAAGTACCTAACAGGTATTTCTTTTCGTACACCGCACCGGCCTTCACACAGGGCCATACATAATTGGTAATAAAGTCTTCTTTTAAATCCAGGATATAGCATTTCTGCGCGCCGGATTTTAAAGCCTTATCGTGGACGGGAGCCAACTCATCTCCCTGCCCCAGGTCTGCACAAACAGCAATCACTTCGCAGTTATTATAATTATCCTTTAACCAGGGAATGATCACCGACGTATCCAGGCCGCCGCTGTATGCCAGTACTACTTTTTTAATCGTTTCCTTTTTTACCTTTGCCATTGAAATAGCCCCCTCATTCATAATCATTCATTTGCAACTTTTAATTATGCGTTTTTGCTTAGCTTTCATAACAATCTTATTGTAGCATGTGAAAAAAATATTGCAAGTTATTTATGATAATTTTTCCATATTTTTATGAATAATTATAAACGATTTCAATAAATGCAGGGCGCCTGTACCATTCTTTACAACTACACCTGTTCCGCAGCACCGGCAACTGTCATCGCTTTCATACGACCTCTATACTTGGTTATAATTCTACATCACTCATTAACAATGCCATAATCGCTTTTTGCGTATGGAGGCGGTTTTCGGCCTCATCCCATACCACAGACTGAGGGCCTTCCAGGACCTCTTCCGTAATCTCTTCGCCCCGATGGGCAGGCAGGCAGTGCATAACAAGGGCATCTTCCCGGGCGACTTTCAACAATTCGCTGTTGATCTGATATTCATGCAATGCCGCCATGCGTACGTCCCGTTCCGCTTCCTCGCCCATACTGGTCCAGACATCCGCATACAGCACATCAGCGTTTTCCGCCGCTTTAAAAATATTTTCTTCCACCGTAACGGTACAGCCGGTCAGCGCAGCGTCTTCCTGTGCCTGTTTAACCACCACAGGGTCCGGTTGATAGCCCCGGGGACTGGCGCAGACCATGTTCATACCCACCTTGGCACAGGCGTACATCAGGGAATGAGCCATATTATTGCCATCCCCTACATACACAAGCTTGCGGCCTTTAAATGTCTTCCGGTGTTCCCGAATCGTCAACAGATCCGTCAAAGCCTGACAGGGATGTAACAGATCCGTCAAACCGTTAATCACAGGGATAGAAGCATATGCAGCCAGTTCTACAGCAGAAGCATGGGCAAAAGTCCGCACCATAATACCGTCTACCATGCGGGATAGTACCCGGGCCGTATCCCGTATCGGCTCACCTCTGCCGATTTGAGAATCTTTGTCACTCAGGTAGATCGCATGGCCGCCCAGCTGATGAAATCCCGTTTCAAAAGAAATACGGGTACGGGTCGAAGCTTTAGAAAACAACATGGCCAATGTCTTCCCCTTACAGTATTCATGCGGTACACCGATTTTCTGCATTCGTTTCAGCTTCTGCGCCATCGTCAGAATCCGTTCCACTTCCTCTGACGTTAAATCATGAATACTCAACAGATCCTTGTGCTGCAGACCTTTTTGTTTCTTTTCCTGCACTTTGCTCGCCTCCCTTAAACTACACCCCGCTTATCACAAGCTGAAGATGGTATTATATTTTATCATATTTACTTTTAAATTCCCACTAAAAACGAAACTCCCTGGCACGCTGCAGTATCTTTAGCCTGTTTTGTAAAGAATATAACTGTAAAAAAGGTCCTTTTGCCAAAACAGTCTGAACTTGCTACAATAGAAACAGAAAAGTTGCGTAAACGCAACGACGCCGCAATGTATAATCACCGAAAGCCGGCAAAATGACGGCGCTAAAATATTCAGTCCCCATTATGTATGAGCTCTACGAGACCCTCACTTGAACTTGCGGATGGTGTCGATTCAGCCTTCATATGTATGGGTGATACTGATTGGGAGGAACTATGGCAAGAAAAAAAAGCACCGGTCGCATACCGCAGATCCTCGGCCTGACTCTGCTTATTATTTTAGCCTTTATCGGCTGGAATTTACTGGGCCCCCAGCCGCAGATCCCGGAAGTGCTGACCCGCACAGCAGAGGATTTTAAGAAGAATCCCAAAGTAAATAACATCATCGATCTGACCGGCGACAAAGCAAAAGAGGTCACGGAAAAAGCGAGAGCTACCGCTAAAGAAGCAGGAAAGACACTGAAAGTAGATGAGCTAAAAGAAAAGACCGGCCAGTTGGCAGAAAAAACGCCCTCTGCGGCGGAAATAAAAGATAAAGCTTCTCATTTTAGCGATGCCGCTTCCCAAAAATCCCGGCTGCTGAGCAAAGAAGCCCAACAGGGAGTGGATTCCGTCCTCATCAGAGTCTCTACCGTCTGGCACGTAGATGATACCATCAGAACCTTGCGCGCCGATCCGGAATGGCTGCCGTTAAGCAAAATCCCTCCTCATGCCAGAAAAGCGTTGTTGGCCATTGAAGATCACGAATTTTACAGTCATGGCGCACTGGATATTTCCGGTATCTTCCGGGCTTTTTTAGTGAACTTGCAGGCCGGAGAAGTCCAGCAGGGCGGCAGCACACTGACACAGCAGATGGTTAAAAACGTGTTCCTGAACAACGAACAAACGCTGGGACGTAAAGTGGAAGAAGCCGCTCTTTCCTTGTGGATCGAACACAAATATACCAAAGATGAAATTCTGGAGCTTTATTTTAACTCCACCTATTTCGGCGCCGGCGCGTATGGCCTGCGCGATGCGGCCAAAACTTATTTCGGCAAAGAACCCGCTCTTCTGAATCTGCCGGAAAGCGCTTTACTGGCAGCGCTGCCCAATGCCCCCAGCGCTTTAAACCCTTATGAAAATCCTGCCGGCTGCGCCAAACGTACCCGACTGGTATTGCGGGAAATGATGAAATACGGTTACATAGGTAATACCGAATTCACCGGTTCTCTGGCACAAGGCGTGACGTTAAAAAATGGGCGGCGTTTGTTGCTGGAATAAAAATTTCCGGAAGAGCAAAGAAACAAGCTGCCAATCGCACAAGGATCAACTGTCATACAAAATCGACAGGAAAAGAAACTTTGAACGCGATTCACGATACGGTAAAACAGCCTCTTTCAAGACAATAACATATTAAAAAGCTGTAGCAAAATAAGGTTCTCAACCGAACTTTGCACAGCTTTTTTTATACAGTAATACAATGTTCAAATGCATTCCGGCAAACAGAGCGAACCCCTTCTTCACTCAGATAGGGGCAAAAGAAGCTTGTAAGAAGAACTGTTCTATCCCTTTCTTATTACCAGAAAAACGCCGCCGGCAATCAGTGCGGCGCAGCAAACATACCCGAAAATACTGGCGACCTTTGCATTGGAAGCACTTTTCCCCAATACTTCTTCTTTCGTCATAAGCTTGGTATAAGTCTCTCCTCTAAATCCTTCCTGGGAAAAAGCCAGGCTGTTACCTTTTTGAATTCCCACTACGGTAAGTTCTCTTACCCTGTCCATAGGAACGTAAGTATAACGATAGCGAATAGGCCTTTCCAGATAGTCTCCGAAAAAGCTCCTCTCGGAGCTCCTCTTGGCAGTTGTTATATAAGAACGGAATTGATCTTGATCAATACGCAGTTCCTTTTCTCTCAGGATCTCGGGATCAAAACTTTCATACGATGCACTGGGTAAATTTATTAAGAATGCATTTTCCAGTATAAAATCTCCCAAACGCACTTTACCAAAAAACTTGCCGTCCAAAGAATTATTTATTACCCAACGCATATCGACTTTCCCATCTTTGCCCTGATCTTTGTATTCTTCCCCATACCTGCGGACGTAAGGTGAATCAAAAATCAGCCCAAACTTCGGATCTCTCGCCTCTTCCAGTAAGGTAAGAGAACCTTTGAGAATCACGACTTTCCCCTCATTTTCAGGAAGTATTTTGGCATTTTCCAGATATACCGCGTTTTTCAGCGCGGCCGCCTGGGTCTCAAACTCCGTGCTGGTCAACAATGAATAGCCTAACACTAACCCGACCACAGCTAACACAATACCAATAATTCGTTTAGTCATAGCACTCGCCTCCTGATATTTTTTACTTTTACACATTCTTTAATCAGTTACAAATGAATCAGAAACATTGCAGCTTTTCTATACTCCGGGCACAAACTGACAATCTATGGAGCAAACCTGCTTCCTGTTGGATCACGGCTCTCATCAGCAGAATGACTTATCTTGAAACAAACGGATTGGCAGCGACAGAAAACCGCCAGGGCCAGGCAGTGGCTTCCTCCGCATAGTCTACATTAATACGGGGAGATGCGATGATCTGACAATCCGCATACTGTCTGTAAGGCAAAACCTGTAAGGGGCTGTCCCCTGCGCACAGATCCATGCCGTACTCTTTTTTGCCAATGGCTAAAGCCTGGCAGACCCGGCCCGGTCCGCTGCACAGGTTCTGCAGTATCTGTGTTTTTCGGCGGCGCTGCATCAGGTCAAGCCCAAATACCGGTTCCAGCGCTCGAATTAACACCGCATTCCCTTCCCCTGCAGGACCGGTCACCACATTGAAGCAGTAATACATACCGTAAATCAGATAGATATACGCCAGACCGCCCTCATGGAACATGATTTCCGTACGGGGACTGCGCCCCTTATGCGCATGGCAGGCCTTATCGATCGCCCCTACATAGGCCTCCGTTTCCACGATCATGCCCCCGACAGGACCTTCCGAAGTCCGGTGCACCAAAAGGGAGCCTAACAGTTTACGGGCGGCCAGTACAGTATCCTGCTGAAAAAATGTACGTTTCATCGCTTAATGATGGAAAAGACGCAGATGGGTAAAGGCAATCGCCATACCGTATTTATCCGCAGTTTCAATCACATGATCATCCCGAATGGATCCGCCTGCTTCCGCTACATACTGCACACCGCTGCGGTGGGCCCGTTCAATGTTGTCACCAAAGGGGAAGAAGGCATCGCTGCCCAGAGAAACTCCGCTTAATTTGGCCGCCCAGGCTGCTTTTTCTTCCTTCGTCAAAGGCTCCGGTTTTTCTGTAAAGAATTGTTGCCAGATGCCTTCTGCCAGCACATCCTCATAGTCCTCAGAAATATAAACATCAATGGTGTTGTCCCGGTCCGGGCGGCGGATCGAATCTTTAAAAGGCAAAGCCATCACTTTGGGATTCTGTCTCTGCCACCAGATATCCGCCTTGCTGCCGGCCAGGCGGGTACAATGGATGCGGGATTGCTGCCCGGCTCCCACCCCGATGGTTTTGCCGTCTTTGACATAGCAGACGGAATTGGACTGGGTGTATTTTAACACAATCAGAGCAAGCAACAAGTCTCTGACCGCCGTTTCCGGAATTTCTTTATTTTGGGTAGGACGTTCGGCCAGAAGTTCTTTCGTAATTTTGGCATTATTACGGGACTGCTCAAAGGTAACGCCAAAGACCTGTTTCACTTCCTGCTCTTCCGGCACATACGCCGGATCGATCTGCAGCATCAGATAGGAACCTTTGCGTTTTGTTTTCAGAATTGCCAACGCTTCTTCTGTGTAACCGGGCGCAATGACCCCGTCAGAAACCTCCCGCTGCAGCAGCAATGCCGTTTCCTTATCGCACACGTCCGACAATGCGGCAAAGTCCCCGTAAGAAGACATCCTGTCCGCTCCCCGGGCTGCCGCGTAAGCCGAAGCCAACGGTGATAACTGCAGATCATCCACAAAATAAATCTTTTTCAAGGTATCGCTTAATTCCGTGGCAATCGCCGCTCCGGCCGGGCTGACATGCTTAAAAGAAGCCGCCGCCGGAAGACCTGTGGCCTCTTTTAATTCTTTTACCAGCTGCCAGCTGTTCAACGCATCTAAAAGATTAATAAAGCCGGGGCGTCCATTTAATACAGTGAACGGCAAGTCTGCGCCGCCGTTTCCCATATACACCCGGGCCGCCTGCTGATTGGGATTACAGCCATATTTTAATGACAACTCGTGCATAATTATTCCTCCTTGATGTAATATGTTACTCTCTTTATTATCTGCATTTATTATACCATATTGTAGTTCTTTTTACGGATTTTTTCTGTTTTCCTTTCGTTGTATGTGATAAAATTAAATAAATCATACCATTTACATCACTCATGCTTTATACAGGCTTGTAATAAAGGAATAGAAAATCTATTTTAATTAAAAATAAAAATACTACGGTTTGACATCTAACAAAAGAAAAGGAGTCTTCAGAAATGTTATGTTACGTTTGTCCTCACCGTTGCGGCGTAGACCGCCCCAACAGCATCAAAGACGCGGATGGCATCTGCGGCTGCTGCGGCACAGGTATTTTACCTATGGTTTCACGAGCCGGAGCCCATATGTGGGAAGAACCCTGTCTGAGCGGAACGAAAGGCGCTGGGGCGGTCTTCTTTACCGGTTGCAACCTGCATTGCTGTTACTGCCAGAACTATGACATCAGTTGTGAAAATAAAGGGCAGGAAATCTCCGTAGCAAGGCTCAAAGAAATTTATCGGGAATTGATCGCCCAGGGTGTTCATAATATTGATTTGGTGACCCCTACGCACTTTGCTTACTCCATTCTACAAAGTCTGGATGAAAAACTGCCGGTTCCCGTAGTGTACAACACCAGCGGGTTTGAAGCACAGGACACTTTACGCAGCTTTGCCGGAAAAATTCAAATCTGGCTGCCCGACTTAAAATACAGCGATGATACATTGGCCTTGAAATACAGTAATGCCTATGATTACTGGCGTATTGCGCGAGAAGCCATTTTAGAAATGTTCCGCCAGACCGGGCCTTATAAACTGAACGAAGAGGGTATCATGGAAAGCGGCGTAATCATCCGCCACCTGGTACTGCCCGGTTACATGGAAAATACGAAGGGCGTGATCGACTGGGTGGCCCGGACCTTTAAGCCGGGGGAAGTGATGTTCAGCCTTATGCGGCAGTACGTGCCCTGCGGGCGCGTGGATCAGTACCCCGAAATCAATCGCAAACTCACTCCGGAAGAATACAAAGAAGCGGAAGAGTATCTGTTTGCCAGCGGAATTGAAGACGGGTTCGTGCAGGAAGAAGGCGCAGACAGCTGCGACTTCATCCCCTGTTTTGACGGGACCGGAGTCTGACGAGCTATTTCACGATAAAAGCATAATGCAAAAGGCTCTGCGGCCAATGAACTTTTCATTGGCCGCAGAGCCTTTTTATTCTCTTCCTTTATTTGTTATTTCATTTTGGCCAGTTCTTCCTGTAAATAGCTTTCCGCCTTTTTTAACTGCACATCTTCCGTAGCCTGTTCCGGCAAAGCAATCTCCACATCCGGTTCAATCCCCACTTTATCAATGGAGCGGCCGGAAGGCGTATAGTATTTCGCCGTTGTCAGTTTTAAACCGGTGACAGGCGTAATATGATAGATTGTCTGCACCACGCCCTTACCATAGGTCTTTACACCAAACAGTTTCCCGGCTTTTGTATCCTGAACAGCTCCCGCTAAAATTTCCGAAGCGCTGGCACTGCCATGATCCACCAACACCGCCAGGGGATACTTTACTTTTTCCAACTGGGAAGTCAGCACCTGAGTCTTGTTGTTTTTATCGGTGATGGAAACCACCGGGCCTTTGGGAACCAGGCAGTTGGCGACTTTCACGCTCTCATCCAATAAACCGCCGGGGTTTTGCCGCAGATCCAACAGAATCGCCTGCATCCCTTCTTTTTCCAGCTTCTCGTAGGTCTCCTGAAACTCCTGACCGGTATTGTCGTTAAACACCGAAAGACGTATATAACCAATCTTGCTGTCCGGCAACATTTTCCCCGCCACCGATTCAATCTTGATATCATCCCGAACGATCGCGGCCGTATATTCTTCGCCGTTGGCACGCTTCAATACCAGCTCAACGGAAGTCCCTTTCTTCCCGCGGATGGTGCTCACAACCTCTTCCAGGCTGCGACCCCTGGTTTCCTTCCCGTCTACTTTCAACACCTTATCGCCCGCTTTGATTCCCGCTTTTGCTCCGGGCGAGCCTTCCATCGGCGCGATGACGATCAACTCTTTATCTTTTTGTCCCAGGACTACGCCAATGCCGCCAAACGTTCCGTCGGTCACTTCATTCAGGCGGGCAAAGGCCTCTTCATTCAGGTACTCCGAATAAGGGTCATCCAGTGTTTTCACCAGACCCTGCATAGCCCCTTCCATCAGCTTTGTATCATCGTATTCTCCTACAAAACTGCTGTGTATTTTTCCTACAGTATAAAAGAGCTGCAGTGTGCCGCCGGCGTTATGGGTGATACTTTGCAGCGCCCATACCATGCCGAAGCAGGTAAGTCCTACACTGATCACTACAGCCAAAAATAAACCTGCTATACTGAATCGTTTTTTAAACACGTTGTATCCTCCGCCGTACTCTATATGTTACGGCAAATAATTTAAGGGACTGACCACCTCGCCATGCAGACGCACTTCAAAGTGGCAATGAGGTCCGGTAGAATAGCCGGTACTGCCGGCATAGGCCACCACCTGTCCTTGCGTCACATGTTGTCCTTCACTTACCGCCAGACGGGAATTATGTCCATAAATCGTTGTCAGACCGCCGCCATGATCGATCATAATCGCATAGCCATAGCCGCCCATCCAGCCGGAATAAATGATCACGCCGTTGGCAGCCGCATGAATCGGCGTCCCGGTATCCACACCGATATCAAGACCGGAATGATACCGCCGTGTACCAAAGATAGGATGGGTACGCCAGCCATAATACGATGTAATCGGTCCGGAACAGGGCCAGATAAAGGAGCCGTTGCCACCGTTGGACGGCATGCTGGATGAACTTTCCAGACTTTGCAGCAACGCTTTGATATTATCAGAAATGGCCAGCATACGGTCATACTCTTCCCCGGCCTTGCGTTTTTCTTCTTCTGCCTTATACAAAAGCCGCGCCCGCTGTTCTTTCATCTGCTCCGCATCTGCTTTTTTCTTTTCCAGGTCAGCGCGATCCTTTTGGATCTCCTTCATCTGGCTGTCCAACCGGTCCTGCCGTTTTTGTATCGCGTCCGCTTCCCGCCGTACAGTAGCCACCAGATCCAAATCGCTCTGCACGATTTTCTGCAGTAAATACATGCGGGATGCAAAATCGCCGAAATCTTTGGCGCCTAACAACACGTCCAGATAGTTGATCTGTCCGTTTTCATAAATCTGCCGCAGACGGGCACGGTATATTTTGAGCCTTCCTTCCATCTCTCCCCGTTTGACATTGAGCTGCGCCTGATTTTTATCAATGTCCTTTTGCAGGGCATCGGCTCTTTTCTCCAGTTCCACAATATCTTTCTGCAGCTGTGCAAGAAGCGCCGTCACTTTCCGAATGTCGCCCTTAGCCCAAATGATTTGCTGACTGGCATTTTCTTGTTGCTGTTGCGCCTGCTGCATCCTCTGCTGAACGGAATCCAGCTCTTTTTTCTTCTGTTCCAGCTCTTCATTGGCTGCCAGTGCGGGAAACGTCTGCAAGAGAACAAGCCAACAGGTCAGAAATACAGCTACTAACTTTCGCGATTGCATAGGGCCTCCTCAGACTCGCAGGAATTTTTTCAACGATAAGTAACTGCCTAAGGCCCCAATGCCGGTGCCGCAGATCAGAATAAATAAATCAGCATACAATAAGGTGGGCCAGGAAGGCAAAATCGGGAAAAAGGCCAGCGTAGTATAAATCTTACTCATAAGACTCACGTAGATGCCATCTACAATCAGGGAAGCGATCACTGCGCCCCCCATCCCCAGCACCATTCCTTCCAGAAGGAATGGCCAGCGGATAAACCAGTCCGTCGCGCCTACATACTTCATGATGATCACTTCACGTCGCCGGGCAAACACAGTCAGACGAATGGTATTGACAATAATAAAAAGTGTGGCCAGAGCTAAAAAGAAAATTAATATCGCTCCGCCGATCCGCAAAACCCGGGTCAGAGAAAACAAATGTTCCACTACTTCCTGACCAAAGCGTGCCGTCTCCACTTTAGGCATCTTGCTGACCACAGGCACCAGTTCCCTGATGCGTTCCGGACGATCTACCTGAATTTCAAACGAATAAGGGAACGGGTTATCCTTTCCCAATGCTTGTAAAAGGCCGGCCTGATCGCCTAACCGACTTTTAAACCGTTCCATAGCCTGGTCTTTTGTTACCTCCGTAACTTTGACCACGCCTTCCAACTTTACCAGGGATTTCCGCATGGAGGCTAACTCTTCTCCTGTCGCCGTATCTTCCATATATACGGTCATCTCCACCTGGCTTTCCAGATATTGCGCCAGATTATCCGTATTCAGATACATCAGCAAAAACATCCCCAGCACAAGAAGCGATACCGCTACCGTAGAAACAGAAGCAAGACTCATCACCCCGTTACGTTTGATGGACTTGCCCGTTTCACGGATAAAATATTCCTTACTGCTCAGACTCATATCCGTATACTCCGTTCAGTTCGTCGCGTACGATCTCTCCATTTTCAATCGCTATCACACGCTTGCTCATACTATCCACAATCTGTTTATCATGGGTTGCCATAATGATTGTCGTACCGCTGTTGTTGATTTCCTGAAAAATCTCCATGATTTCTCTGCTGGTTTCCGGATCCAGATTTCCTGTAGGTTCGTCCGCTATCACCAAAGCCGGACTGTTGACGATAGCCCGGGCAATAGCGATACGTTGCTGTTCGCCGCCGGAAAGTTCATTGGGATGCGCATAGGCACGGCGGCGCAACCCCACCAGATCCAGCACATTCATTACGCGGCGTTTGATTTGACGATACGGCGCTTCAATAACCTGCATGGCAAAAGCCACATTGTCATAGACGGTGCGGTCCGGCAACAAACGATAATCCTGAAAGATGATCCCCAGCTGCCGCCGCATATAAGGTATTTCTTTCGGCTGCAAATTCAATATATCTACATCATTGATCCGAATGCTGCCGGCAGAAGGCAACACTTCCCGAAATAGCATTTTTATGAATGTAGACTTACCGGCGCCGCTGGGCCCCACGATAAAGACAAACTCGCCCGGATCGATGTGGATACTGATATTCCGCAGCGCCACGTTCCCACCGGGATATATTTTACTTACATTCTCCAGATCTAACACAAAAAAAAGCTCCCTTCAAAACCTTACTTGCCAGAGAGTCAGGGCAAACCGCCTGCTTACCGGTTCTCTACCCTATATAACCGTACTCTTTATAACTATAACGCTAACGGTTCTAAAACTCTGCAAAATAATTGCAAACTATCTTTGTCAGTCCTCTTCATGCAGCAAAGCAAAGGCTTTTGCCGCATTGGTCAACGCCAGAGTCCGCATTTCTGCGATCCGCTCGTGCTGCACGACAGGCTCCTTGTCCCACAATGCACCAGCGGCGGCGGCTACATTTTCCGCCAACAGGTCCTCTATCGTTCCCACCGGTTCCGACCCGATGGCTTTAACAAAGCTGTCTACCTTGGGGTCATAGGAGATCGCTAAAAGCGGCACATCCATAACCGCGGCAAAAATCAATGCATGTAAACGCATGCCCAGCAATAGATCAAAATTACCGATCAGACTCAAAAACACTTCCGTAGGATACGCTTCTTCCAACAATACAACTTTTTGCGCCAGCGGCGGGATAAAATTACGGACGGCCCTGCTGGCCTCCACATCCATGGGATATTGCAAAGGCAAAACAACGACCTGCGCATCATAACGGCGGCTGATCCGCGCCAGCCCCAGGGCCAGCTGCTGCAGACATCTCCGGTTCTCCGGCCAGCTCCGCACTGACACGCCTATAATCGGCTCTGTCAGCACGAGCCCCGCCTTCTGTAAAATGGCTGCGCCGGCCTCTCTGGAAGCCGGTTCCAGAGTAAGGACCGAATCTGCTGTCACCTCGATCTTTTCCCGTTGCAGACCCAAACGCACCAGCTCTTCCGCAGATTCCCGGTCCCGCACCGTAATCACATCCGCTTGCCGGCAGATAACGCGAGTCAAAAAACGCATAAAGCCACTGCGTATGGGGCCGATACCCTGAGCAAAAAGCATCACTTTTTTCCCTCGAAGCTTCGCCAGGGCAATAATCGAAAGATAGTAGGCCAGGCTGCGCTTGCTGGTCACATCCTGCAGCAAACTGCCGCCGCCGCTGATCAAAAGATCGGCACGGCCAAGGGCAGACAGAATCTTCCCTACATCAAAACGAAATAAAGACTTTACCCGATGTTTAGTTGTCGTTTCTGAAGGATTTCCGGAAATTACGGTAATGTCAGCCTCCGGCTCAATGGCATATAAGGAAGCCAGAATAGCCGTCAACAAGGCTTCATCCCCGGCATTGTTAAAGCCATAATAACCGGAAATCAGAATCTTACTCATCGATGGAAAATCTCCTCAGCCAGGGTCTTACCACCGGCAATAAAATAGAAATGAGCAACACGGCAAAGATGCCCAGTACTGCGCCCAGGGCATAACCGTCCAGCGCGCGGGCATAACTCATGATCGCCGGTGTACGCATATGGCAGAAAGTCTGTACCAGCGATCCCTGCCCGATGACTGCGCCCAGCACCAGCATCAGTTTACAGAGATTTGGCGCTTTGCGGTAGGCGGCCAGCACCGCCAGGAAAAAGGCCGGATGGCCGATCATAAATTCTTTTTCCCGGGGACGGGCATACATTACCTGTTCCAGGAACTGACGCAGTTTAATCTCAATCGCCGGAACAGGCACGCCACCCGTATGACCGCTGCGTCCCACAAAGATATAGACAACAAAGAGAAGGACACCTAAAATCACGATATGCCCCAATGTGACCCTGGTTTTACAGATCCGGACAAACTGGGCAAAGAGCCCTGCCGGACGCAGAGATTCCCCCCCGAAAATATCATAACGGCGCAAAAACAGCAGCAGCAGCAATAAAACAGGCATAATAAAGGTCAGCTTTACACCCCGGTAAATATCCGCCTCTAAAAAGAAGCGGTTATCTCCCATGATCGCCGCATTAAGCGTAGCGCCCACTAACGACAGGCCAACGGCTAACGCCAGTTGCCACAACGCAGCAAAAATCACGCCGCCGACCGGCCTATTATCATTTTTTATTTCTTCCCAAAGCAACAAAATCACGCTCATGGCTAGGACAGGATACAACACAGCCGAGAGAAAAGCCAGTCCCTGACGCAACAACAGCCCTCTGCCCATAAAGAGGCTGAAAGCCGTGAGCGTCATGCCCAGCAAAAGCAGCCCATACTGCCAGAAGCCCCGAAATGACTTAAAGAGCAAAGCTCCATACAGTCCTAACGCAGCCCAGGCTCCCAGAGCCGTTAAAAACAGGGCGATACGAGCAGGATAATAGTCGCCGCCGTAGGCAGGGTTGCCATTTTTCTGCTGTTTTGTTCCCCGGAGCGGAGCCTGAAACACAGTCGCTGTACCGATCGTATAACCGCGTGCTTTCACACTCTCCGTGATCCGGCGCATATAGCTCAGGTTCAGGTCAATAATATCGACCCCGTCCTGCGGTTTTAAAAACAAGCGCACATAATTAAAACGGATGTTCCGTTCTTCATCAGCCAGGGCCCAGCGGTGCAACGCCTCCGGCATCGTCAGTTTACTATTTTCCAGCGCATCGATATTTAAGACCCGTACCGCATTGTTTTCCACACTGCGTAGCAACGTATCCAACCCCGTAAATTTAGCAAATTGCAGCTGGGTACTATGTTCTAATAAGCCGAGGCGAATATTTTTCTCCCGTAATTTTTTCCCCATATAGGAAATATCGCCGGGAAAACCGATCACATCGGTTCCGCAAGGTATATAGGTAGTCACCTGCGCGCCTGACTGCTCGAGCCGGCGGAAAATACTGTCCACCCCTTTTTGGGAATAGGGCAGATAATTTTGTGGACGCACGGCCACTTTAAAGCCGGCATCTCTTACCTCACGAAGCTCAGCCGAAGAAAGTCCTAACGGCGCCTGCATCAATGGCGTTTTGGAACGATAATCCGGATCCAGAAGCACACGGCTGTCACCTTTTACTTCCCATATTTCCGGATATCGGCCCACCTCTTTCACTCTCTCCGGGCCATAACGCAGCAGCAGGTCTTCTTTAACTTCTTCCCAGGTCACCTTGTCTTTTCCGAGAGACACATAGACTGCATCCGGATTTATCTGACCTGTCGTCAGCAGACGATCAAACACCCCCTGGCGTGTTCCGGCAGACGCTTTTTGCAAGACGTCACCCGGCACTGCCCGGATATAGCCTTCCCGGTCCAGACGTTCCAGGGTGGCATCATACACGACCAGGGTAGTCACACCGGCCTCTTTAAACCGCTGCAACAAAGCAGCCGGTTCGGCGCCCTCGCGTTGGGCCAGCAGCATAATACCCTGGTAATCCAAGGCCTGCTCCACTGTATCATTCTGTTTTTCAATCTGGTACCGCAGCTGCACCAGCCACAAAGCAGCACAGAAAGCCACCAGGATCAAACCCGCCAATATAGGATTATAATGTTCCTGCCATTCTTGTATCTTCATTGGTCGCATCCCACAGCTCAAAATTTTAAGGACTTATCAGAAACACAGCTAAGCAGAATCAAATCTGCTTAGCTGCCAGTCTTTTATTTTCATATTCCTGACGCAGATACGCTTCTACAAAAGAGCGCAAATCACCGTCCATGACCCCGTCAACATTCGCGGTTTCATAAGAAGTACGATGATCCTTCACCATGGTATAGGGCTGAAATACATAGGACCGGATCTGACTGCCCCACTCGATTGCCTGATAATCCCCGGCCAGATCGCTGATCTTCGCATCCTGCTTTGCCTTTTCAAAAGCATACAACTTGCCCCGCAATAACTGCAGCGCTTTTTCTTTATTTTGCAGCTGACTGCGTTCATTTTGACACTGTACCACGATCCCCGTCGGAATATGGGTCATACGTACAGCCGAAGAGGTTTTATTAACGTGCTGACCACCGGCGCCGCTGGCACGGTACAGGTCCACACGAACGTCTTCCATATTGATATCTACATTGACGGTATCATCCAGTTCCGGCATAACGTCCACAGCGGAAAAAGAAGTATGACGACGCGCGTTCGCGTCAAAAGGCGAGATCCGCACCAGACGGTGCACGCCTTTTTCGCTGCGGAAAAAGCCATACGCATTGTGCCCGTTGATTTGGAGCGTCACGCTTTTCACACCGGCTTCATCTCCGGCCAGATAATCCAGCATTTCTACCTGATACCCATTGCGTTCCGCAAAACGGGTAAACATGCGCAGCAACATCGACGTCCAGTCCTGCGCTTCGGTACCGCCGGCACCGGCATGCAGGGTCAGGATAGCATTATTGGCGTCGTATTCTTCCGAGAGCAGCATTCCCAACTCCAGGTGCTGCACCCCTTCTCTGACTTTATTCAACAGCTCATCCAGCTCCGGGATCAAAGACGCATCCTGTGCTTCTGCTGCCATCTCCTGCAATACTTCCAGATCATCCAGATCGGTTGCTAATGTATCATATTCTTCTACTTCCGACTTAAGCGCATCCACTTCTTTGGATGTAGCGGAAGCCTTGGCCGGATCATCCCAAAAATCAGGACTCCCCATCAAGTGTTCCAGTTCCCCTATTTTTTCTTCTTTGCTGGGGATGTCAAAGAGATCCCCTCATTTCGTCCAGTTTTTTCTTGAGGTTGACGATTTCCGGTCTGTATTCTTCAAGCAGCAACTCTTTCACGTCCTTTACTGGTTATTTTGTCTTTCTATCGGTTATTGGATCCTTTACTGGTTATTCAGGTTCCCTATTGCTTATTCCGGTTCTTTATTTATCTTTGCCGCAGCAATTTTTATATTTTTTCCCACTGCCGCAGGGACAGGGATCATTGCGCCCGATTTCCGGTCCTTCATTGACGATGGGCTGCTGTCCGCCTTCCCCTTCGGGAGAATCGAGCGTCGGATTATTGGTCCTGGCATTCTCCAGATGGCTCTGTGCAGCTTCCGGCTGTGTCACCACGTTAACCCGGTACATGTATTTCACCACGTCGTCCTCAATGGCTTCGATCATGGCCTCAAACATATCAAAAGCTTCAAACTTGTATTCCACCAGCGGATCTTTCTGTCCGTAGGCACGCAACCCCACGCCTTCACGCAGCATATCCATTGCGTCCAGATGTTCCATCCAGTGATTGTCCACCACTTTCAGCATAACGAGGTTTTCCAGCTCCCGCATGATTTCCGGACTGATATCCGCTTCTCTCTGAGCATAAATATCATCCGCCAGCTTATGCAAATATTCGTCCAGTTCTTCCCGGCTCAAATCCGCCAGATTTTCTTCTTTCAGCTCGCCGAACGGGGCAAAGAATTCCTCACAATATTTTACCAGGTTTTTCAGATCCCAGTCTTCCGAATAGGCTTCCGGCGGGCAATACATGGTTAAAGCGCGATCCACGGTCTTATGGGTAAATTCCATAACAGTCTCCCGCAGATCCGCCTGTTCCAGGACCTTACGCCGTTCTTTATAAATTACTTCGCGCTGCTGGTTCATCACATCGTCATATTGCAGCACTTGTTTACGAATGTTGAAGTTGCGTTCTTCCACTTTCTTCTGCGCATTTTCAATAGAACGGGTCACCAGTTTATTTTCAATGGGCTCGTCTTCGTCCATGCCCAGTTTATCCATCATGCCTTTAATGTTATCGGAACCGAAAAGACGCATTAAATCGTCTTCCAAAGACAGATAGAACCGAGAAGAGCCGGGGTCTCCCTGACGGGCACAGCGCCCGCGCAGCTGGTTATCAATACGGCGGCTTTCGTGCCGTTCCGTACCTAAAATATGCAAACCACCCAAAGCCGCCACACCTTCGCCTAACACAATGTCGGTGCCGCGGCCGGCCATATTAGTCGCGATGGTGACCTGCCCAGGCTGCCCTGCGTCCGCTACGATCAGCGCTTCCTTTTCGTGATATTTCGCATTCAGCACATTATGCGGCACACCCTGCTTTTTCAGCATGCTGCTCAACTCTTCAGACTGGGTAATGGAAGTAGTGCCGACCAAGACCGGCCGCCCCGCTTTATGCAGCTCCACGATTTCCTTTACAACGGCCCGATATTTAGCCGCCCGGGTTTTATAAATCACGTCCGGGAAATCGGTACGGATCATGGGCTTATTCGTGGGGATCACGATAACATCCAGACCGTAGATTTTCTGGAACTCCTGTTCCTCCGTTTTCGCCGTACCCGTCATGCCCGCCAGCTTTTCATACATACGGAAATAATTCTGGAAAGTAATCGTGGCCAGGGTCTGGCTTTCACGCTGCACCTGTACGCCTTCTTTCGCTTCGATAGCCTGATGCAGGCCTTCAGAGAAACGGCGCCCGTACATTAAGCGCCCGGTAAATTCGTCGACAATGATGACTTCCCCGTCTTTTACCACGTAATCACGGTCGCGAATCATCAATGCCTTGGCTTTGATAGCGCACATAATGTGATGGGAAAAATCAACGCCGTGCTCGGTATCGTACAGATTGTCCACACCCAGCATTTTTTCGGCCTTGGCAATCCCTACTTCCGTAGGAGCCACCTGTTTTTGTTTTTCGTCAACGGTATAATCCTCGCCCTCTTTCATGTTGCTTACAATATGGGCGATCACTTTATATAAGTCGGCAGACTTTTCGCCCGGTCCGGAAATGATCAGAGGCGTTCTGGCCTCATCCACCAGAATCGAGTCCACTTCGTCCACGATACAGTAGTGCAGTTCCCGCTGCACCATCTGATCCATGTCCACGACCATATTATCTCTTAAATAGTCGAAACCGAATTCGTTGTTGGTCCCATAGGTAATATCAGCCCGGTAAGCAGCTTTACGATCCGGGAAATCCATGTCATGGACGATCAGCCCCACAGACAGACCCAGAAAACGATAGATCCGGCCCATGTCTTCACTGTCACGGCGCGCCAGATAATCATTCACGGTAACGACATGCACGCCCTTACCGGTCAGCGCATTCAAATACACAGGCAGAGTAGCCACTAACGTCTTACCTTCACCGGTACGCATTTCCGCGATTTTGCCCCGGTGCAGCACCACGCCGCCAATCATCTGTACATCATAATGGCGCATACCTGTCACGCGTTTAGCCGCTTCTCTTACGACGGCAAACGCCTCCGGCAGAAGCTGATCCAGCGTTTCGCCTTTTTGCAGACGCAGCTTGAATTCCTGCGTTTTCGCCTGCAAATTCGCAGAGCTCAACTTCTCCATTTCCGGCTCCAATGCATTGATTTTCTCTACCAGAGGTTGAATATTTTTTAACTCTTTCGCATTCGGGTCACCGAAAATTTTCTTTATCAACGATTCCAGCAAACTGATCACTCCTTAACTTGTGCTGAAGAAACAATTTTCCATTATTTTCTAACTTAAAATTTTAACAGAAACCACATTAAAAGTCAAAAAACGAAGCCCCTTTCCGACGCGGCAGACTGTGAATAATCTGTAAAAAAACGGTGGAAGAACAGAACTCCGTTCTTCCACCGCCTTATGCCAAAAACAATGTTCAGTTATAACCCATTAAAAATCTTTACCTCTTACTTCAGTTTTGGCTCCAATAAGCCGTAATCTCCGTCTTTGCGGCGATATACCACGCAGGTGCCGCCTGCCTCCGGTTCATAAAAAACGAAGAAATCATGATTCAGCAGGTTCATCTGCAAAATCGCTTCTTCCGCCGTCATCGGGCGCATTTCAAATACCTTGCTGCGGATAATGCGAAATTCTTCGTCAGGAACAGGTGCCGCAGCTTCGGAAGGTAATTCCCGGAAGTTATTATATTTCCGTTTCATTAATTTGGTTTTATATTTATGCACCTGACGTTCGATCTTTTCTACGACCAGGTCAATGGACGAATACATATCCTTGGTAGATTCCTGCGCCCGCAGCAGAATCCCTTTTGCCGGAACGGTAATTTCCGCGATATGAGCGCCTTTTTCCACCTTCAACACTGCCGTAATATCTCCGACGGCTTTAAACTGCCGGGTTACTTTTTCAATTTTTTTCTCCACATATGCCTTCACTGCGGGAGATACTACCGTATTTCTGCCTTTTACGATAATTGCCATACTATTACCCCCTTGCTTTATTCAGTTACCTATATTTTCGACGGATGTGGAATTTTTCCTTTACTCTACCTGAAACTTTTCATTTTCCTCACTTTTTTATCAATAGTTGCAATATACGTTACATCTTTTTAATATAAAAACCGGACTCTTTACAAGCCCGGTTCATTTTGCATCCGACGATGCAAAAACTTCCATTAGCAACTTGCGCATTAGTGACTTACACGCCAGTGACTTACAATATTCTTACAATATTTTAGATAGAAAGCTTTGCGTACGCGGGTTAGACGGATGTTCAAAGACCTGTTCCGGTGTACCCTCTTCCAGGATATAACCGCCGTCCACAAATAAAACCCTGTCCCCCACTTCTTTGGCAAACCCCATCTCATGCGTAACTACCACCATGGTCATGCCATCCTCCGCCAGCTGCTTCATAACATCCAATACCTCTTTGATCATCTCCGGATCCAGCGCGGAGGTAGGTTCATCAAACAACATGGCTTTCGGTTTCATACACAAAGCACGGGCAATGGCAACACGCTGCTGCTGGCCGCCGGAAAGCTGGTCCGGGTAACTGTCGGCCTTTTCTTCCAGCCCCACCTTTTTCAGGTAAAACAAAGCCAGCGCTTCCGCCTCTTTTTTAGACGTATGCCGTACCTTCATCGGCGCCAAAATGAGGTTTTCCATAACCGTCATGTGGGGAAACAGATTAAAGCGCTGAAACACCATGCCTATTTCTTTACGCACTTCGTTAATGTTCGCTTCCCCGTTCAAAGGAATAGTATCGAAAACGATCTCGCCGGCGGTAGGTTCCTCCAAATAGTTGATGCAGCGCAGCAAGGTGGACTTTCCGCTACCGGAAGGCCCGATGATGACCACCACTTCCTTTTCCGCAATGGACAGATCAATGCCACGCAGCACCTGCAAGTCTCCGAAGTCTTTTTTTAAGCCTGTGATTTTAATCATTTCCGGGTTCATTTTGTTTCGAACTTCCTTTCCAGCAATCCTGTCAGCCGGGCGACGGTAAAGGTAAGGATCAGGTAGATGATCGCCACCGCCATCCAGATTTCAAAAGAGGCATAGGTACGGGCAATGATCAATTGCCCCCGCCGTGTCAATTCTTCAAATCCGATCACAGAAACCAGAGAGGAATCTTTCAACATTGCAATAAACTCGTTCCCCAAAGGCGGGATGATCCGCTTAAATGCCTGAGGCAGAATAATGTAACGCATCGTCTGCCACCAGGACATACCCAAACTGCGTCCCGCTTCCATCTGACCGATATCAATGGACTGAATGCCGCCGCGGAAAATTTCCGCTACATAGGCGCCGCTGTTGATGGAACAGGCGGCAATAGCCGCAAAAAACGCATCCACACGATGTCCGATCAAACCGGGAAGAGCAAAATAAACCAGAAATATCTGAACTAAAAGCGGCGTTCCACGAATAAAATCAACATACACATTCCCCAGCCAGCGCAACGGTTTTAAACGGGAAAGGCGGATCAGAGCGATAATGATCCCGATCAGCATCCCGAACGCCACGCTCAGCGCTGTGATTTCCAATGTAATACCGGCCCCTGCCAGCAACAGTGGGAACGCGCTTTTCATAATCTCAACATTAAAATCCATACGGCCATATCCTTCTAGTGTAATGAATTATTTTTCTTTTGACACCGGAGCCTGCCCTTGCCGTAAAACCCAGAACCACAAAAAGCGGACTCAACCATCAGAACAGCTTATTTTTTCACGTCACCAAACCATTTTTTGTAAATTTTATCATATTCGCCGTTTTTCTTCAGATCGCTCAGCGCTTTATTGATCTCTTTGGTTAAGGCGCTGCCTTTTTTCAGCGAGAAACCGTAGGATTCGGCCTCCAGCGTTTCCCCCACGATCTTAGCCGTGCTCTGTCCCCCTTGTACCAGATAGTATTCCGCTACCGGTTTATCGATGATAACGGCTTCTACGCCCTTATTTTTTAATTCCAAAAATGCTTCGGTATTCGTATTAAAAGTTTTTACCTTAGCGCCGGGGACTTTGGCCGCCCGTTCTGCGCCGGTAGTTCCGATCTGCGTTGCAATAGCTTTATTGTCCAGGTCTTTAATGCTCCTGGTGTCCATATTATCTTTATTGACAACCACTACCAGACCGGATACATAATAGGGATCGCTCATATCCACAGCGTTCTGACGTTCCGGAGTGATGCTCATGCCGGCGGCCGCCACATCAATATTACCGGCATTGACCGCAGGAATCAGGGCATCAAAGCCCATGTTCTGGATTTCCACTTTCATATTCAGCTGTTTACCGATGGCGCGGATCAAATCCATGTCAAAACCATCATAGTCCTTGCTTCCCTCTTTTTGGAACTCAAAAGGCGCAAAGGTGGGTTCCGTACCTACTTTTAACACCTTCGGCGCATCTGCCGTCTTTTTCCCTTCACCGCCGCAGCCCGCCACGGCCAGAACTGTCATCAATAAACCCATCAGTACAATCAATGCTTTTTTCATGTCGAATAAGCCTCCTGCCAATATAGTTTGTGATTTATATTTACGATATCTCCCCCTTACCGGAAAGAAGCATACCGTGAGTAAAGCGGAAGCTGTATGCTTCCGCTTCGCTGCTATATTTATTTGGCCGGTTTGGAGCCGAACCATTTTTCATACAGTTTATCATAAGTGCCGTTCTTTTTCAAAGTATCCAGCGCGTTGTCGATATTCTTAGCCAGCTCCGGATTCTTCTTGGAAATTACGATACCATAATCTTCTGCCGTAAGAGGCTCCCCTGCCAGTTTCGCATATTCACTGCCGCCATTTTTCAGAAAGTACTGCAAAACCGGAAGATCGCTGATCACTGCGTCAGCTCCTTTATTTTTCAGTTCAATACAGGCTAAATCACTGGTATTAAAGGTCTTTACCGTAGTTCCCTGCCCTTTCAGCTTTTCCGCACGAAGGGCCCCGGTCGTTCCCAGCTGCACAGCCAGCGTTCTGCCCTTCAAATCGTCGAACGTTTTAATATCATTAATCTCTTTACGTACTACTATCGCTAAACCGGATTTATAATAAGGCTGAGAAAACAACACCTGTTTCTTACGTTCTTCCGTGATGGTAAAACCGGCGATGGCCACATCCAGATTTCCCGAATTGATGGCCGGGATCAATGCATCAAAGCCCATGTTCTTGATGGTACATTTTTTATAACCCAGCTCTTTTGAAATAGCGCGGATCAGATCCATATCGAAACCGGTAAATTCTTTAGAATCTTTTTCCGGAAATTCGAACGGCGCAAAAGAGGGCTCCGTCCCTACAATGAGTTCTTCTTTGCCAGCAGGCGCGGAAGCTGTCTTCTTCTCTTCTCCTCCGCAGCCTGCGGCAAGCAGGCCTACCGCCATCACTAACACCAATACCAGGTTTGTAATTTTTTTCATTTTCTTCCCCCTCATTCAAACCCCATTTGCAAAAACAAAAGCAAAAATAAAAACACTCGGCTGACCTGGTCTTCGCCCCCACACTCGCCTGCTGGAAGGTTCGCTCCTAAGCGTCTGCTCCCCACTACTGCTTCTCTCGTAATTTACGGCAGGTCTTACTTCTAAGCTGCACCGTGCTCACAGTAAATTTTACTGCTTACGTGGATCGTTTTGCCTGCAACTGGCTTCGATTTACAACCACAGACCCGGGGTGTTTTTATTGTTCACTTACTATAGCATACAAAAATGAATATTTCAAGCATTTTTTTATTATATTTATAAATTTTTATAAAATTTTCAGCAAACTGTTTTATTGTTTGCGAAAGTCAGTTCAGGCTTGACGCGCCACCGGATAAAACATATACTGTATTTACCTGATTTGTACGAAATTAGAACGGACGGTCAAAACAGACCACTGTAAGAAGCCTTACAAACCATAAGAACGAGAAGTACGGACGTGATGCTATGTTTTCCATTCCTCAATACCTGGAGTTTGCGCCTCCCGGTAAAACACAGGATATCTGCGCCTTTTTTCTGGAGCTTTTAAAACGAAAAGGCGACTTTTTATATCTGCATGCTCAGCAGGTAGCGAATTATTCTGCCTGCGTGGCTGCCAAGCTGGGTCTTTCTCACAGGGAGATCGGCATTATCCGCACGGCAGCCCTGATGCACGATATCGGATTGCTTAGCGTGCCTAACAGTGTACTGAATAAATATCCGTATCTCAGTACGCGGGAACTGGCCCAATATAAACGCCATTGCATAGCGGGCTGCAGTATGTTGGAGAATATGGATGAATTTGCCAATATTATTGATTTAATTCTCAGTCACCACGAAAAATGGGACGGAACCGGCTATCCCAAGCGGCTTAAAGGCGTAAATATTCCCTTGGGCGCCCGCATTATCGCTGTAGCGGATTATTATGACAGTGTAATCAACCCCTGTACCCAGCAATGGCAGAAAAACCATCAGGAAGCTTTGTTGGAATTGAATGATGCGACCGGCACTGCCTTTGATCCCGCTGTAGTAAAAGCCTTTGTTGAAGCGATCATACCCGGCAGCCTCATACATCCGGTTGCGCAGGCAAAAACTACCGTAAAAAAACGGGGGAAAACTACTGCAAAAAAAGCAACAAAGAAAAATGAAGTTCTTCCGGAAAGTGTATTGCAGGAAGATACTTTGCCAAAAGTGAGTATCGGTTAAAACGGTAAACTACAACTCCCGTCGTTGGAGATATTTCTCGACCAGAATAAAACTTCTGGGAGAAACGCCTCCGCCAACGGGAGTTTTCTTTTTGCCAATTTAGTATTTTATTTTCACCATTTTCCTGACGCACTATTACGATTTATCCACTATCACACTCGCACTTAAATGCATTGTCCTGTTTGTATTTTATTCCGGCAGATTGCCCAGTATTTCCTGGGTCTGCTCGCCCAAGCGGGGCGCTCTGCGGTACAATTCACAAGGGGTTGCGGAGAAATGCGGCACAAATCCCATCGTCTTATATTTGCCCAGCTCCGGATCCTCTGTTTCCAAAACCATGTGATTCGTCAATGTCTGATTGACGGCCAGCGCCTCATCATAATTTAAGACGGGCGCAAGACAGGTGTCTTTACCCCGGGCAAGCTGTTCCCACTCCCGCATGGTTCGGGTCTTAAAAATTTTCTGCAGTTCTTCTTTCAGATAGGCGTACTTTTCTTCCGCCTGGATCATCGGTTTGAGGTCCGGCCGCTCCAGCAGGTCGCACAGGTTATCCCAGAACTTTTGTTCCAGGCACCCCAGGGTAACATAACGCCGGTCTTGCGTTTCATACACATTATAATTGGGTGAAGCTCCGCTAAGCCAGTTATTTCCCCTTTGACTGACAAAACCATTACCGAAATAAGCGGCGCTGACACCGGGCACTGCCGCCAGACACACGTCAAACAGGGAAATACTTATCTCCTGTCCCTGTCCCGTTTTTTGTGCATGATACAGAGCGGCTAAAATAGACATCCCCGCAATGGAGGAAGCCTGCATATCGGCCAGCAACGTTCCCGGAATCGCCGGTTTGCCATCTTTCTCTCCGCTCAACGATACCAGTCCCGCCAGGCTTTGATAACCGATATCATGGTCTGCCTGATTAACTAAGGGCCCTTGAGGACCATAGCCGGTTATAGAACAATACACAATTTTAGGATTTCGTTGTTTCGCGGCAGCAAAATCCACCCCCAGTTTTTGCAAAACGCCGGGGCGAAAGCTTTCTACCACCACATCCGCCGTTTCAACCAGCTTAAAAAAAGTCCGGCGTGCACTTTCCTGCTTCAAGTCCAACGCTACACTTTTTTTGTTCCGGTTGACCTCCATGAACCAGCAGGCAAAATCGCCTCTTCTGGGAACAAATTCCCGCGCATAATCGCCGCGGACCGGTTCCTCTATCTTTATTACCTCTGCCCCCATATCCGCCAGCATACGGGTACAAAACGGGCCTGGCAGAAGACGCGACAGATCCAATATACGTATGCCTGTCAAGGGTCCCATTCCCATCTCCTCCTTCCAAATATACATTGTTTCGAAAATTTATTTTATGCTTCCTTCCAGCCATCGTGCGGTTGACAAGTCACGCCGGATAACATAGACTTGACTGTAATACGAATTCCGCAAATCCGCAACGGATCGATGAGGAGCGATAGCCATGTCTGTAGAACGAGCCAAAAAGTATTTGTCACAATTTCATATGGAGCACAAGATCATAACCTTTGCCACTTCCAGCGCTACCGTAGAATTAGCCGCCATTGCCGCCGGAACGGAGCCGGCCCGCATCGCCAAAACGCTGTCTTTCATGGGAAAAGAAGGGCCGCTGCTGATCGTGACCGCCGGGGATACGAAGATTGACAATGCCAAATATAAACACTTTTTTGGTGTAAAAGCGCATATGCTGCCCTTTGCCGAAGTGGAAGCCCTGATCGGCCATACACCCGGCGGCGTCTGCCCCTTTGGTACAAAAGAAGGCGTAAAAACCTACCTGGACGTTTCGATGAAACGGTTTGCCACCGTATTCCCTGCGGCCGGAGAAGATAACAACGCAATCGAACTGACTCCCGAAGAGCTGGAAAGGTATACTGACAATGAAGGTTGGGTCGACCTGTGCAAAGGCTGGCAGACAGAAGCATAAGTCACCATTTCACCATTGCCGGGGGATCCCTTCAAACCGCCCCATATTAAACATGGTAGCCAATAAGGTAGCCATGAGGCGATTTTCCGAATCGTACATTTCGGCCGCAATGACCATGGACTTCTCCTGATAGGATTTAATATGGCTGATGACACGGGCCGTATCGCCAAACTCGATATTGCGCACAAAATTCATCGAAAAGCTGACCGTAACTACCTTCTCACCGACAGTAGCGCCGGTAACGCCTAACACCGAATCACACAAAGCTGTTAATACGCCTCCGTGTACTACGTTCCTGTGATTCGCATGTTTGTCGTGCTCAATTTTCAGGCTTACCTGACAGCTTCCACAATGCACTTCATCAATATTCACATGAAAAAAATCCATCATAAAACAATTGCGGGAATATAATTCCCTTACCCGTCCTGCCACATCCTTGAAATTTCCTGTCACGGGATCCCGCTCCAGGCGGGAAGGGGGGAAATGATCCACTTCGTATTTTATTTTGGTCTTCTCCATCACAATGCCACCGCCTTCATGTTGTTTTCATCTTCCCACAAGCGTTCGTTTCTTTGACTCTGTACATATCATTATCGATATGTACAGTTTTTTTATGCCAAAGCTTACAGCCAAACTTATTTCTTTTTCATAACAAATGGAGCCGCCAGAGAAACGGCCGCTGCCGCTAAAAAGAACAGACTGATGGGCCGGGTAAAGAAAATCATCGGATTTCCATCACTCATGATCAAAGAGCCGACAAAATTCTGTTCCGCCATGCCGCCTAAAATGATACCTATAATTACTGCGCTCATAGAAAAATGCAGCTTATTCAGAATATAGCCGGCAAAGCCGCTGACAACCATGAGCAGCACATCATTCATAGAGTTGCCGTAACTATACGTCCCAACAAAGGTCATTACGATGATCAGCGGAAGCAGCACGGTCTGCGGTACATCCGTCACTTTTACAAATAAACGGATCAGAGAATAGCCCATGCAGGCCATAATCACATTCGCCAAAAGCAGGCCAATGAAAATCGCGTATACATCCGGTGCTTTTTCGCTGAATAACAGGGGACCGGGCTGCAATCCCTGCACCATTAATGCACCCATCATAATGGCCGTGGCCCCGTCACCCGGTATGCCCAAGGTCAATACCGGTATAAAGGCTCCGCCGCTGACCCCATTATTGCCGGCTTCCGGCGCTACAATACCTTCCGGCTCTCCGGTGCCAAAACGTGAGCCGTATTTGCTCCAGCGTTTTGCCTGGTCATAGGCGACAAAACTTGCAATATCTCCGCCGGTACCCGGTACGCAGCCGATAAAAGTACCGATAGCGCTGCTGCGCAGCAATGTTACAAAACAGCGCTTTAAATCCGCCGGGGAAGGGAGCGTCCGGTCAATTGCGAGCTGCTGCTTCACTTGTGATTTTTGCCAACAGTCTTCCACGCTTTGTAAAGCCTGGGACAAGGCAAAAACCCCGATCAGGATTGGAATAAAACTGACACCGCCCATCAGATAGGTCGTATCCAAAGTGAAACGGATCGCCCCGCTCATCGCATCAATGCCGACCGTTGCCAGAAACAGGCCCAGGATACCGCCCATGATGCCCTTGATCACATTCCCGGCAGACACGCTGGCAATAATCGACAAGCCGAATACCGCCAGCGCAAAATATTCCGGTTTGGAAAATTGCAGAGATACTTTGGCCAGCAAAGGCGCGCAGATAATCAGACAAAGAGTACTGAAAATCCCGCCAAACGCACTGGCTGTCGTCGAAAGCCCCAACGCCCGGCCGGGCTGATGGAGCTGCGTAGCCATGGGATACCCATCCAATGTAGTCGCCACGCTGGCAGGGGTTCCCGGCGTCTTCAATAAAATGGCGCTGATACTGCCGCCGTAAATAGCGCCGCAATAAATCCCCAACAGCATTAAAATACCCGACATACCCTTAAAAGCAAATGCCAGCGGCAAAAGCAACGCCAAGCCCATATTGACGGAAAGGCCCGGCATGGCGCCAAACATGATCCCCACGCCTACGCCAAAAATCAGACACAAAAGGCTGGAAGGCTCGGTCACCATTCCCAGCGCTGTAAGAACATCAGCCATAGCCCCTCCTATTCCAAAAACATGGAGGACGGCATTGCGGTATGCAACAGCTGCCCGAAAACCACGTAAATGAACACTGTCACGCCAAGCGTCGTCAAAAATATCTGTTTTTTATCCCGGCATTCCAGCCGGTACATAATAGAAGGTATCAGCAAAACTGTGGCGGGATAAAAGCCCAAAACAAAAATTAAGATACAAAACAAGGCGATCAGGCCCATTATCATGTACACCCGGCGACTTGCTTCTGTTCCCAGCGCCACTTGCTCCCGGGCTGCAAACCCTTTTTTTAACTGTGTATAAAACAACAACACCAGAGCTGCCAGAATCATAGCACAGCCTAAAAGAGCCGGCCAAAAACCGGGGCCCGGGCCTTGTTCCGTCAGCGCCACAGGAAACTGAAAAGCAGCGGCAACCATAGCGCCGCCAATGCACAAGCCCAGCGCTGTCACCGCATAATTACAATACTGCATCGAAAACATAAGGACTCCTCGTACACGAAGAAGCCGTAGCGACAGGATGCTGACGCTGCGGCTTGCTCCGGTCAGGTATTATTTTTTCAAAAATTTTGCATACATGGCATCATCATCGGCCATCATCTTGTCACAGGCATCGCCTACGATTGCCGTAGGATCGATTCCCTGTTTCTTAAAATAATCTTTAAATTCTTTACTGTTGCAAGCCTTTTCCGCCGCTTTACGCAATACATCCAGCTTCTCTTTCGAGGTTCCTTTCGGGGCGACCAGGGCTGCCCAGGCACGAATTGCCAGAGGATGTCCCAGTTCCTTAAAAGTGGGTACATCAGGGTACAATTCGCTGCGAGAATCTGCCATTACGGCTAATATCTTCAAAGAACCGGCATCGACCTGGCTCTTGAAAACACTGGGGTCTGCCAGTGTCGCATCGATATGTTTCCCGGCCAGAGCCGCGGCGATATCCGCGCTTCCTTTAGGATAAGGCACATGCTTAAACTGCACAGAAAATTCTTTTTCAAAATTCAGCGCGGCAATATGCCAGATCGCACCGATGCCGGAGTTGCCCATTTGTATCTTGCCTGGATTTGCCTGGGCAAATTTCACAAACTCCGCCAAAGAATTATACGGCGCCTCTTTGGGTACGATCAAAGCCGCCGGTGCCGCAATCGGCGCACAGACAGAAACAAAATCTTTATTCGTTACCGTGGCTTTCCCCTGGTGCGGGAACATCGCCAATTCCACCGTTACCATACCTAATGTATGACCATCCGGTTTTGCTTTGGATAATTCCACCATACCGGTGATACCACCGCCGTCCGGTTTGTTTACCGGTACAAATTTACTGCCGGGTAATTCCTTCTGTAAATAAGTGATCAGGCCGCGAGCACTGGTATCCGTGCCGCCGCCGGGGGCCTTCGGGATGATCACGGTAATATCTCCGTCCCCGGGATACGCTGTTTTTTTCTCGCCGCCACCGCAGCCGACAATCATCAGAGACATCATTGCTGCCATCAGAAACGCTACAATCTTTTTCATGGACAAACTTCCCTTCCCCTGCGATTTTGCCTGTCCAAAACAGAGCGCCTCAAAAGTCGGAGCGCCTGTTTACTTTCTCCTGGACAAAGCCTACGATATGTATATTTTAGCATATTTCAGGCCGGTTCACTACCTGTATTTTCATAATTTCGCAAAATCTATTTCACCCTGAACTTACGACAACGTGCAATTTCCGGCCAGGTAATAAAAGCAACGGCGATATTTTCCCTGTTATATGTATAAGATATCCAGAGTCCTTCAAAAGTATAGGTCAAAGAAGGGTAACTGTATTCACCTGCGGCTTTTTCCAGACGGAGAAACATCTCCCAACGGCTGCCGGTTTCGTTGCCCATAAAAAGCGCCAGAGGTGTACGCGGTCCCCAGCTCCCTTTGACCGGATTACAGGCCAGAAACAAACGACCGCCGGGAATCCGGAGTAAATCAAAGCCGCTGTTATTATTATAAAGACCTGTGGCCTGCGCTTCTGTCCAGTGTTTTCCATCATCTTCCGAAACGCTGCTGTACAGATATCCTTCCGTACTTCGCATATACATATGGACCCGGCCGTTGGACTCCTGCCAGAGTGCAGGCTGAATAATGCCCCGCCCGTTAAAGCTTTGCGGGCTTAAAGGGGGAAGTACGGTTTGGTCCGGCTGCGCTTCCGGCAGCAGATTGCCGGCTTCAGGCAGATTTTCGGCCAAAAGGTTCAGCCCCAGAAGCGCTGTCCGCTGCCATGTATTGCCACCATCGTCACTATAATCACAAAAACTTTGCCAGTCGCCTCGCTCCACGCTGCCGCCCGCGCAAATACGTCCGGAAGGAAGAATGATCGGCTTCGTACGTACCGGGCCGCGTCCACCGTTCCTGTCCTGCGGCACCAGTTCCCGGGGAGCGCTCCAGTACACAGGATCTGTCGGGCTGGTCATGACAAAAGTCTGCCAGTCCGCGATTCGATCGCCGGTTTTAAAAAACAGGCAGACTTTATTCTGATAAACCAACAATACCGGATTCCAGCAGGCTTCCGGCATCTGCGTCAGACATACGGGATCAGACCACTGACAGGTCACGTCCAGCTCGATCTGCCCTTTTCCGTCATACAGCCCTTTACTTCTCACATCCTCCGGGGAGAGAGACCGTTTTCGGAAGACCGGCGTTCCGAGCGACGAATAAATTTCCGTATCAGCGGCGCCTTCCTTACTTCCGCCGAACCATACGCACAACAAACGGCCGTCCGGCAATGAAGCCAGACAGCTCCCGTGACACATGGCCGTAGGCAATGTTTTACATATCAGTTGTTTGAACAACGATAGTCACACCTTCCCTTGGATCTTGTCATCCTTTTTATTTTTCTGTGTGATTTGCCTGATAAAACTGCTCCATAAACTGTGCTAAAGCCTCGCAGCCTTCCAGGGGCATGGCATTATAAATCGAAGCGCGGATGCCGCCGACGCTGCGGTGCCCTTTCAGACCGCCCAGTCCCCGTGTTTTCCCCTCTGCCACAAACTTTGCTTCCAGTTCCGCCGTCGGCAGATTGAAAGTTACATTCATAATAGAACGACTGGCTTTGTCCGCGCGCCCCCGATAAAAATCCGGATGAGCATCCAGCATTCCGTACAACAGCGCTGCTTTCTCCCGGTTGATTTTTTCCATGACCGCTAAGCCGCCCTGTTTTTTCAGCCATTTTGCCACTTTTCCTACGATATAAATAGCAAAGACAGGCGGCGTATTATACATAGAGTCTTTCTTCATGATGGTTTCATAATTCAGCATCACCGGCAGCTTTTTGCTTCTGCCGGCAACAAAATCCCTGCGGGCAATGACCAACACCACACCGGCCGGCCCGATATTCTTCTGAGCGCCGCCGTAAATCAGCGAAAATTTTTCTACCGGGAAAGGACGGGAAAGGATCTCGGAAGACATGTCGGCAATAAGCGGCACAGAGCCGGTTTCCGGATAGGCAAAGTACTCCGTTCCCTCTATGGTATTATTGCCTGTAATGTGCAGATAAGCACAGTTTTCCGGCAATTGGATTTCTTCCGGACGAGGCACCCGATCATAGCGGGATTCCTTAGAGCTGAACACTTTTACAGCCTGCCCTGCCTTTTCCGCTTCTTCAAAGGCTTTATCGGCAAAAGAGCCTGTATCCGCATAAGCAGCCACTTTACCCGCCGTCAGGAAATTATACGGCACACAGCTAAACTGAAGGGTGCCGCCGCCCCCCATAAAAAATATCTCGTATGCATCGGGCAAGTCCAGCAGTTCCCGAATATCCGCCTTTGTTTCGGCCAGCACCGCCTCGAACGCAGGACTGCGGTGACTGATTTCTAAAATTGACATGCCCGTTTGGTTAAAGTTTAATAATTCGGCCTGTACTTCCTGCAAGACCTCTAAAGGCAACGCTGCAGGCCCCGCATTAAAATTAAAGATCCGTTCTTCCATTAAGGAACTCCCTTCCCCTACCGCATATATATGCAGGAAACAGTTTTAATTCTCTTATTTTCCTCTTATTTTATTCAGGCAGACAACCAGGCAAACAGCACTGCTTTCCTCATAAATCTTCCAAAAGATGAACGACGATCCCATCCCGGAGCTTCGGCTCAAACCAGGTGGACTTAGGCGGCATGATCTGATCCGCATCTGCCGCAGCCATCACCTCTTCCATCCGGGTAGGGAACATGGCAAACGCCACAGCATAGCTGCCGTTATTGACACGTTTTTCCAATTCTGACAAACCACGCACGCCACCAACAAAGCCAATGCGTTTGTCGGTTCTCGGATCGCCGATCTTAAGCAACGGCGTCAAAATGTTAGCCTGCAAAATAGAAACATCCAGGGAGGCAATCGCATCCTGCGCCGCAAAGGTTCCTTCCCTGGCGGTCAAGGCATACCACTGCCCTTTTAGATACATACCGAAGGAATGGCTCGTTTGAGGCCGGTACGCTTTTTCCACGGATTTTACGGTAAACTTTTCCTCCACCGCCTGCAAAAATTCTTCCGTGCTATAACCGGCTAAATCTTTGACCACTCGATTATAATCAAGAATATTCATCATATGGTCAGGAAAAATTACCGCCTGAAAATATTTGTATTCTGCCCCGGGATCATTTTTCCCGCCCTCTTTTTCCAGCGTTGCCGCGGCCCGCATCGCCCCGGCGCAGCGATGGTGCCCATCGGCAATGTAAAACCGTTCCACCGGCGCAAAGAGTTTAGTCAACTCCTGTACTTCCAACGGATTTTCAATGACATACAACGTATTACGCACTCCGTCATCCGCTATAAAATCAAAGGCAGGCGTATGCTCAGACATAAGTTTCAGAATATAAGAATCAATTTCCGGGCGGCCATGATAGGTCAGAAAAACCGGTCCCGTCTGGGCTTTTGTACCCAGGATATGACGCACCCGATCTTCTTCCTTATCGGTTCGGGTCAATTCGTGGCGTTTTACCACGCCTTTCCGATAATCTTCCACCGCCACGGTAGATACCACGCCAATCTGAATATGGCGCTCCCTCCTTTGGCGATAAATATAGAAACAAGGAGACGGATCCTGCTTCATTTTCCCTTCTTTTGCATAGCGTTCCAGATTTTCCCTTGCCCTGGCATATACCTCCGGATCATACGGTTCCGTTCCCTTCGGCAAAACAGCTTCCGACTTAGTCACTGTCAAAAAACTGTCGGGATGTGTTTCTATCTCCGCTCTGGCTTCTTCCGTATCCATCACATCGTACGGAAGCGAAGCAATTTCTGACGCCAAATTGCTAACCGGCCTAAAGCCGCGAAATGGTCTGATCTTGGCCATAATATCCCCCCTTAAACTTTCTCAATACAGACTTTTTTACTGCTTATCACCTTCAGGATCAGGTTCTAAGCCACCTTCCATCCTGTTTTCTTACAATACCGAATTAAAATTACGCAATAGTAAATACAGGTAATATATTGATTATAGGAATAAATAGAACACCCTGTCAATGATAGTCCGCTTTGTCCTTTGAATTTTACCAGGTTCCCCGGAATATCAATTTATTTTGTAAACAATCTAACAGAAAGATTATTTTCTTTTGACCGGACAGACGACTTCCTCTTTTTTCAAACAAAGTTCACTTGTCCCCGGCCTTTTTGCGTTACAATCAAGATAACGACAGTACTATCAGGCAGCATCGTCTTATGTCGTGTTCTTTCAGAAGGAGTTATTATGCGTTGTTCTTCTCTTGTTAGTTGTTCTTCTCTTGTTAAATGTGTCAAGCCATTGACCACCGTCAGCTCTGTGCTGCTGTTAAGCAGCTGCCTGTTCCTTACAAGCGGTTTTGCAGCGCCCGCCCGGTCTGCGGCTGCGGTTCCTGGGCACCCTTTCAGCATTCAAAATAAGGCGGAAAATTATAAATCGTCCCTTTCTCCCGCCGTGACCCGCAAACTCAATACGGAGCTGTCCTCCATGATAGGCGGAACAGGGGAAAGAGTCCCGGGACTGGCGGTGATCGTTTTCAAAGACGGAAAAGAAGTCTATCGCAATATGATGGGGAATCGCTTTCTCAGTCCCCGGAATCCCAACTGGAATCTGCCAGTCACCTCTGACAGTCGTTTCCGCGTGGGTTCCATCTCCAAAATATTCACCGCTGCAGCCGTCATGCAGCTGGTTGAAGCAAAAAAGCTGGATCTGGACGCTGACGCCGGACGTTATTTAGGGTTTACGCTGCGCAATCCCCATCACCCTGATACAGCGATTACACCCCGCATGCTCCTGTCTCACACCTCTTCCATCCGCGATTATCCGTATGCCTATATCCCCTACCGTACTTCCGCCAGGTCATTTTTCAGTACCACAAATTGCTGGGCCAAAGCAGCGGAAGCGCCGGGGAAATATTTCAGTTATTCCAATCTGAATTTCATTCTCCTGGCAACCATGGTAGAAAAAATTACCGGCCAGCGGTTTGACACTTACATGAACCGGAATGTTTTGCAGCCCTTAGATATAAAAGGCAGCTTTAACCCGGACGACTTTGACAAAACCGAATTACAAAAAATGGGTACGATTTATCGCAAAAGCAACGGTCAGACCGACCGCTATTATGCCCAGATCGACGATCGCCCCTTTACCTTTGCCGGCAGTGCCGAACGACGTAGCTACCGGCCGGGCACTAACGCCGGTATTTTCTCACCCCAGGGCGGCTTGCGGATCTCGCCTGATGAATTAAGCCATATGCTGCAAATGCTGATGAATCAGGGTCGTTACAACGGCGCACGGGTTTTGCAGCCGGAAACCGTAAAATTAATGGCTACGCCGATTTGGACGTATGATCCGTCCCAGCCAAACGGAACGATTAAGGAAGACGCTATCGAAAGCTACGGCCTGCCCTTCCAGTATTTCAGCGGGCAGGGTTCTACGAAAGGTGCTCCCGATCGCCCTGACTTTAATCTGGTAGGGCACTTTGGCGAAGCCTACGGCTTTATCGGGGGCTTGTTGTGGCAGCCGCAAACACAAAACGGGTTTATCTTCCTGCAAAACGGACAAGCCACGCCGGAAAAAATGAATCGGGGGCGTTACAGCCGCAATCTCCGCTGGGAAGAAAATTTCATGAATACCATCATCACAAATGTGTTTCCCAAAAAGAACAACTAACGCAAAAACAGACGCTGTCCGGAAACAGCGTCTGCAAGAACTTGCATCATATCTTGCTCTTTTTCAGTTGCCAGGTGCTGATCGACAAGCCCAACAAAGAAAGGACGGTCACGCCCAGCAGCATCCAGTCTGCCAGCAAGGGGCCTCCCCCGACGGCGGAAATGCCCAGAGCCAACGGCAGCAAAACCAAATTACAGCCGATCGCGATTTTAAGATTACGGGAAGCGGTTTCCCTGCAGGCACGGCTTAACCGAAAAACTTGCGCTACGTTACGCAGGTCATTATCCGTCAACACAACTTGCGCCGCTTTCCAAACGGCTTTGGTCCCGCTGCCCACCGCAATGCCGATATTGGCCTGATCCATGGCCGGCGCATCGTTATCACCGTCGCCTACTACTGCCACCTTATGGCCGCCCTGACGGAACGTTTCTACCAGCTGGGCCTTATGCGTAGGCAATAACTCGGCGGCCACCCGATCCGCGCCGGCCAGCTTGCCCAGATACAAACCGGCCCGTTTATTATCTCCCGTCATCACGGCCGTTTCAATTTTCATTTCTTTTAATTTACGCATGGCTTCCTGCGTTTCCTGCCGCAGTTCATCGGAAAAACCGAAGATCGCATACAGGGTCCGCCCTACAGCCAGATACCAGATCGTCTTTCCGGCATCGGAAAGCCGTTCCACATACGGCGCCGTCTCCGCAGGGATCAAAGCAAACCGGCGGATAAAATCCAACGTTCCCAGGCGGATATTTTCATTAAAACAACGAGCGGTATGCCAGCCTTCCGGCGCAGAGACCCGTTCCGTACAACGCGGCAGCTGACAGCCTTCGGCAGCCTCCCGTACCGCCTTTGCTTCCGGCAGATCGCTGTCCTGCAGCATCGCCGCCGCTAAACTCAGTAAACCGGACTCCGATCCGTTGTTAAACACATGGATATCAGTCAAGGCCGGTTGACCGACTGTCAGCGTACCTGTTTTATCAAAAATTACCAATGTGGTTTTATACGCGTCCCCTAAGATACTCCCATCCCGCAACAAGATTTTCGCCGCGGACGCTTTCTCCACCGTGGCAAAGGACGCCAGACTGGCGGCCAACATCAAGCTGGCCGGGCAGCCGCAGACAAAGATAGAAACGGCGATCTGCCAGATAGGGAACGAATGGTTCTTTGTATAAAAAAAGCTGAGACAGGCCACAATCGTTAAGAGGATGCTGCCGCTGACCAGGATCATAGCCGGGTAATCCCGCAGCTCCGGCAACGGTGCCTTGCTCCAGCGATCCAGATACACACTGACCAGGGCCAACGTAAGACAAAGGCCGGTATAGGCAAAAAACAAGGGCGGCAAACTTTCATACGGCTGTCCCTGCAGCAGCCGCGCCGTAGTATAAAGTCCCCCGGCAACAGAAAAGAAGCTGCTCAAAAGCAACAGCACCTCCGGCGACGGCACTCGCTCTTGCAAATCTGCCAACGCCTGCGCAAAAAATTGCCGGGCCGCATATAAAACAGGCAGCAACAAAAAAAATTGCAGTAAGCCGCGCAGATTTACAGGCGCCCAGGCACCCGGCAGATTCAGGAGTGCGCTGCGCAGACCCCATCTATTCAGCCAGAACGAACCTTCCGTCCACAAAGAAACCGTGATCAGAGGCAATAAAAAGAACAAGGCCAGTTTTAACCTTACGATCTGCCCGGCCACAACCGTATTCTTTTTTCCTGTCCGACGATTGACCGGCGCGCCTGTCGACGCCGCAGACAAATTGATCGTCGCCGTGTCAATTTCTTTGACAGCCTGCTCTTGCGGTCGGTTATCCATATCCGATTGCCCCTTCATTTTTGCACCACCTTATTATAAAATTATCTTAACAACCCTGTCTGTGATTGTCAATTTATCGCGAAAGGAGCTGTCCGTTATGTCTATTCTCGGTGCCGCCCTCATCCCCCATCCGCCCCTGATCATTCCGGAAGTCGGACGAGGCCATGAAAAAGCTATTCAGAACACGATTGACGCCTGTAAAACGGCCCTGCAACAATTAGCTGCTTTACAGCCGGATACGGTGATTATTTCCAGTCCCCATACCATGCTGTACGCCGATTATTTTCACCTTTCACCCGGCGAAGCAGCCAGCGGTACGTTCGCCGAATTTGGCGCGCCGCAGGTGAAAATTTCCTGCGCGTACGATCAGGAATTAGTCCGGGCCATTGCGTCTTTGGCAGAAAAAGAAAATCTGCCGGCGGGAACAAAAGGAGAACGTCGCCCGGAACTGGATCACGCCACCTTGATCCCCTTGTATTTTCTCAGGCAATATTGGCAGGATTATAAGGTGATCCGTGCAGGCTTATCCGGTCTTTCGTTAAAAGATCATTACCGCTTAGGGAACGTCATTGCCACCGCAGTAAAAAATCTGGGAAGACGGGCCGTATGGCTTGCCAGCGGCGATCTTTCTCACAAATTAAAAGAAGACGGACCGTACGGCTTTGATCCGGCCGGTCCTTGTTATGATAAAAAACTGATGGAAATTATGGGCAAAGGACAATTTGATGAATTATTTTCCTTTACGGAAAAATCATTGGAGGCCGCCGCCGAATGCGGGCACCGTTCTTTTACCATGATGGCCGGCGCCTTTGACAAGCAAGCCGTAATAAGCCGGAAACTCAGTTATGAAGGTCCCTTCGGCGTAGGCTATGGCGTCTGTCTGTTCCTGCCCGGAAAGCCGGACGAAAGTCGCGCCTTTGCCCAGCGCTACGATGTGATCCGCAAACAGCAGAAAGCAGAACAATTAGCAAAAGAAGACAACTATGTCCGGTTAGCCCGTTCGGTAATCGAACACTATGTAAAAACCGGGGGTGTATTGCAATTACCCGAAACCCTGGAGCCACAAATGCGCACACAAAAAGCCGGCGTCTTTGTCTCCCTGAAAGAACGGGGCACTTTACGGGGCTGTATCGGAACGATCGGCCCCATGTATGAAAATGTAGCGGAAGAGATCCGCCGCAACGCCATTGCGGCCTGCAGCCGTGATCCCCGTTTTACGCCTGTGATGCCGGCGGAACTGGACGACCTGGAATACAGCGTAGATGTACTGGGCCCGCTGGAATGGATCGATTCCCCTGCTGTCCTAGACGTAAAACGCTATGGCGTTCTGGTCACAAAAGGCAGCCGCAGCGGGCTTTTGTTACCCAATCTGGAAGGTGTAAATACCGTAGAACAACAACTGGACATCGCCCGGCAAAAAGCAGGCATCGGCCCGGAAGAAAGCGGCTGCACACTGCATCGCTTTGAAGTGATCCGCCACGAATAAGCGAACCTGGCAACCGGATATACCGGCAAGAACGGGAATAAAACTTGCCTGAAAAAGGGGAGGGTCATATGAAAATCTGTCATCTGTGTCATCACCATTGCCAACTGGAAGAAGGACAAACAGGCTTTTGCCGGGTACGCACCCTGAAAAATCAGCAGAATATCTGCGGTAATTACGGTTTTATTACAGCACTGGCATTGGATCCCATAGAAAAGAAGCCCTTAGCCCGTTTCTATCCGGGCAGCACCATTCTGTCCATGGGCAGCTACGGCTGTAATTTACGTTGCCCGTTCTGCCAAAACTTCAGTATTGCCCAGCAGGGCAGGGAAGGTTTCGAGCCGATACTCACAACGCCGCAGCAATTGGCGCAAAAGGCGTTGGCATTAAAGTCCGCGCGTAATCTGGGAGTCGCCTTTACCTATAATGAACCGCTCCTGAGCTGGGAATTTATTCGGGATACAGGCAGGCTGATCCATGCCAACGGACAGAAAAACGTGGTAGTCACCAACGGAAACTTTTCTGTAGCAACAGCCAAAGCACTGGCAGACATCGTCGACGCCTATAACATCGATTTGAAAGGCTTCACCCCTGCCTGGTACGAGAAACTGGGCGGCAATCTGGACATGGTTAAAGCGTATATTTTGGAGGCCTGTCAAACAGCTCATGTGGAAATCACCACCCTCATCGTGCCGGGAGAAAATGACAGTCCGGAGGAAATGGACGCCATGTCTGCCTGGCTCGCCGGCATCTCTCCTGATATCCCTCTCCATGTCAGTAAGTTTTTCCCCCATTGGAATATGGTAGACCGGGGAGAAACGCCGACCGGACGGGTCTATCGCCTGGCAGAAACAGCCCGTACGCATTTAAGACACGTTTATACCGGTAACTGCTAAGATTAAAATCAAAACCAGGCAAGATTATGCAAAGAAGAAAAACGAAAGGCCCGGGAAGCTCCTCAAACAAAGAAACTCTCCGGACCTGTTATTTTTCTTCTGTCATTAATTTTCTATCATTGGTCTTCTGTCATTAGCCTTCTGTTATTTGTCTTCTGTCCAAAAAATCGCCGTTAATCCTGAATCACCTTTACCCTCTTGGTGATATCCTCCTTCGCCTTCGGTTCCGGTTCTTCCACAATACCGCCAAAAGGCATCTGCGCCACCAGAACATAATTATCCGGTAAAGCAAAGAGTTTCCGTACCGCGGCATCGATCACAGGATTATAGTGCTGAAGATTGGCGCCTACGCCTAAAGCCCGCAGACCCGTCCAGACAGAAATCTGAAGCATGCCGTTCGCCTGCTGGGCCCAGACCGGAAAATTAGCGGCATAGGAAGGTACATTTTTTTGCATCGTCTTGACCACATCCGCATCATAAAAATAAAGCACAGTCCCATGAGCGGCCTTAAAGCAATCGATTTTTTCCCGAGAGACCTTTCCCCCAAACACATCATAAATCGTATCCCAAAGCACATTCTGCTTTTCCCCTGAAACGATCACCACCCGTTGGCTTTTCATATCAAAGGAATCCGGTACCAAAGCCGTCGCTTCAGTCACTAATTTAATCACCTCTGCCTCACTTACAGGCATTTCTTTTTTCAACCGGTATATAGTTCTTCGTTTTTTTAATAAATCATTCACATTCATATTCTTACCTCCTATTATCCGTATTCTACCCCTCCGCCCTTACTAATAAAAGAGGCTGCAGTCAGTCGTTATAAAAATGTCAAAAATTTCCTTCTTTTTTGAAAAATTTTATTCATTATGTTACAAATTACAGAGAAAAGCAAACCGTGTTACAAATTACAGAATATATAAAAATCAAATCTTCTTTTAGTATAAGCGGTTTACCTGTAACTTGTTTACTTCCTCTTTTCTCTGATCTGCCCGCTGCGGTAAGCGCTTAACAGATCCTTCAGATCTTCGATCTGCTGTTTCAGTTTTAAGCCGTTATCCGTATCGCCGATCATGACCCGCTTTGGTTCCAGCTCCACCTGGGTCGTTACCGAATCAATATCCTCATTTCCCGTCAGCACATGCGCAATATCACGGAAAGGATAGTGGGCTTTGATGCGGATTCCGTGGGAATTAAAAATTAATGTGTAGCCTGCGATGCCCGTAGACTTCTGATACGCCTTACAAAATCCTCCGTCAATGCAGATCTCCTTGCCTTCCGCCCGTACCGGCGTGTCCCCTTTCGCCACTTTTACCGGCGTATGCCCGTTGATGATATGTGACTGTGGGGAGTATAAACCAAATTCGCGCAAAACATTTTCACAGATCATTTTGCGGCGGTGGAGCTCATAATAAGGATCCTGCGGTTCCGGCCAGGTTCTCTCATCGTTGATGTAGCTTCGCTCAAAAGTTTTGATCGTGCGTCCCGTGACCGGCGAATCGGGATGGATCCAGAGGAACCAGAAAAAGTCCTGATCATCCTGATTCCGCCGTACAAAACCGCTGCGGCATAAGGCATCCACATGATCCATATAAGCCCTGCCTTGCAGTGTTTTCCCCCGCAGCGTAATGGCCCGAAACGAACCGTCTTCATGTAACGGGACCCCCCCATGAAACATAAGATTTCCATTCATACGACAATACAACGCCCCATTCGTAAACAAAAAGCGCATGTGCCTCTGGAGATTGGCGCTGTTGCGAAAATCCTTCTGCCATTCGGTCACAATCTGTTCTTCTTCCGGGGAAAGACGGTAGGGATCTTGCGGATCATACGTAGGGAAATCCACAGTATTCAGAGCAAATTCACCATAGGGAAGACGAACCGTGCCCGCCGCCGGATCGATCTTATCAAACAACAGGCGGTCCTCCATCTTATACTCCGGATGACGGAGCATCGCCTGCCCTTCCAGCTTAAATAAAATTACATTAATGGCCTTGACCAACGCATCCTTTCCGTCATTTTGCGTATAAACCCGACGGGCAAACATGGCAAAAGGACGCATGGTAATGCCATAACCGTTTTCCAGTATTTCCCAGTTATCATACCGTATGTTATTGCGGATCACATTGGCGATACAGGGCAGACTTCCGGTAGCGGCCCCCATCCACAGCACATCATGATTGCCCCATTGGATATCCACGGAATGGTGCCGCATCAGCTGTTCCATAATTTTATCCGCATAGGGGCCCCGGTCATAAATATCGCCGACAATATGCAGATGATCTACCGCCAGTCGTTTGATCAGACTGGTCAGCGCATAGACAAAGGCGCGGAAACTGCCCGTTTCCCAAATCGTATCCAAAATTTTCGCGTGATAGACATAACGATTTTGGTCTTCGTCCGGCTGGGCATGGAGCAATTCGTCCAAAACATAGCGAAAATCTTCCGGCATGGCTTTACGGACTTTAGAACGGGTATATTTGGAAGAAAGCAGCTTCGCCACCCGCAATAAACGACGCAACGTAGTTTTGCCCCAGGTTTCTGACAAGGGCGCCTCTTCTTCCATCAGATCCAGCTTTTCTTTCGGGTAATATACCAACGTACAAAGATTTTTGCGTTCCGTTTCCGATAAACTTTCCAGAAAAAGCAAATCGACTTTTTCCCGAATCACGCCGGAACAATTATTCAGAATATGATAGAACGCCTCATATTCTCCATGCAGGTCGCTCATAAAATGTTCCGTTCCCTTAGGCAGGTTTAAAATAGCCTGGAGATTGATGATTTCTGTGACAGTCGCTTCCCGGGTAGGAAATTCCCGGGCTAAAAGTTCCAGATACTTTCGTTGCGCTTCTGCTGCTTGTGTTGTTTCCATCTTCTCACCGCTTCTTAACGTAGTTTTTAACTAAAATCTGAAACAAGTCCCTGCTATACCAAATCCGGATTTGCATCGGTATTTTTTAATTCCTTTCTCTATTATACTGCATTTGCCGCATAATAGCCCGTCACTCTTTCTTGTATGGAAAATATTGCGTAATGATCCTGCTACTCTCTGTTGTACTGCATTTGTTGCATAATGATCCTGCGCTTCACATAATAATAGACCGCCGCAATGCCCAACATGGTGATCAGCCAGCTTAACGGGTACACAGCCATCAGAACACTGAAATCCGGGTAGCGGCTAAAAAAAGTATACACATAAATAATGCGCAGTACACAAACACCGCCGATTGAAACGACCGCCGGCAGCAGAGAATAGCCCCAGCCGCGCAGCGCGCCGGAAAACACATCCATAATCGTGCTGATGAACTCAAAAGAGATAATCCAGAAAATACGGATATATGTCCATTGCGCAATCACAGCATCCGGTGTGAATATCCGCACCAAAGGGCCTCGGAATAAGGCAAAGAAAACACCCGCGAACAAACTGGCCAACACGCCTTCCAACAGGCACCAACGTACCACCCGCAGGCAGCGCTTCAGTTTGCGGGCCCCATAGTTCAGACCGACAAAAGCGGTACAGGCCTGGGAAAAGGAGCTGAGCACATGATACACCCATATCTCAAAATTCAGCGATACAGCGGAAGCGGCAATCGCCACCGACCCCAAACTGTTAATCGCCGACTGAATGATCATATTGGAAAAAGAAAAAACCATTCCCTGAACGCCGGTGGGAATACCGATTTTCAGCATTTTGACAATCAGAACGCGATGCCACTGCAGTTTATTCCATGCGAGATGCAGATAGCCCCGTTCTCTGTGCAAAAAAAATACAATCAGTAACGCGCTGAGTCCATTGGCAATCACCGTAGCAAGAGCCACGCCGTCCACACTCATGCCGCACACCAAAACAAAAAACAGATTCAGCGCAACATTGAGGACACCGGAAATCGTCAGCGTGATCAATGGTTTTTTCGTATCTCCCCCGGCACGGAAAACAGCCGCGCCAAAATTATACACCGTAAGAAAAGGGATCCCGAGAAAGTAGATTTTAAGGTACAGATCCGCCAAAGCGAAAATTTCGGTGGGTGTTCCCATAAGCTGCAGCACAGGCCAGGAGATAAAGAAACCCAGAGCCCCCAGCAGCACACCAAACACGACTGCAAGATACATTGCTGCATGCAGCGCCGCGCCGGCTTCCCGTTCGTTTTTCTCACCAATAAGATGCGAGATCACGACAGTGGCTCCTACGGAAGTACCCACCAGGCAATTGATGAAAATACTCACCACAGGCGATGTGCTGCCTACCGCAGCCAGGGCCTGATTGCCCGAAAAACGCCCTACCACCGCCACATCCGCAGAATTAAACAGCTGCTGAAACAAACTGGTCAAAGCCAGAGGAATGGCGAAAAAGAGGATTTTATCCCAAAGCGAGCCGTGCAAAGCATTTGACGTTTTATATAAGTTCATAAAATAACCTGCCGCTTACCAGACTTGTCCTAAAAATTCTGTTCCGTCATACGACGCCGGTCAACCATCTTTTTTTAGTATAGCCTTTCCGATCATAAGGAGCAAGAGATAACGCAAAATGCGCAGGAAAATCAGAGTAACTTTCTTACAACTCATGCTATAATGAAAGAAATAAAGTTACCATCTGCATAAAGGAGGTTTGTATGCGCACCGCAAAATCTCATTTATTTTTACTTGCCACAGGGGGAACCATCGCCGGCACAGCGCCCTCTTCACTGCAAACCACGGGCTATCAGGCCGGCATCCTGTCAGGAGACGAGATTTTACGATCCGTTCCCGGCTTGCAGGACTGCGCCGTTTTTACCTGTGAGCAAATTTGCAATATCGACAGTAAAGATATGGACGAAACGATCTGGCTTACGCTGAGCCGGCGTTTAAACGAAATATTGAGCGATCCCACTGTTGACGGAGCAATTATCACGCATGGTACCGACACGCTGGAGGAAACAGCCTATTTTTTACAACTTACAGTAAAAAGCGATAAGCCGGTCATACTCACCGGCGCAATGCGTCCCGCCACTGCCATCAGCGCCGACGGTCCCGCAAATTTACGGCAGTCGGTGCAAACCGCCCTCAACAAAGAAACCCCGGGCAAAGGAGTGCTCGTGGTGATGAACGGGCAAATTCTGGACGCACGCAATGTAACAAAAAAGAACGCCAATGCCTTGCAGGCGTTCCAAACGGCAAATACCGGCGCTTTAGGCTTTTTTACCGGGGATGAAATTCACTGGCTCTCGCAACCCGTCTACCGCCATACACTGCGCAGTGAATTTGCCAACAAAAAACTCGCTGCCCTTCCCTCCGTCCCCATCCTTTATGGCTATGCCGGAGATGAGGGGCAGTTGGCTGCCGCTGCCATAGAGGCCGGAGCCAAAGGACTGATCTACGCCGCCCCGGGGAACGGCAGCCTTTCCCAAAAGGCGGAAGCGGCTTTACGCCATACCATCGGTGGAAATATTCCTGCCGTCGTTTGTTCCCGTTGCGGCAACGGAGCTGTCACTGCAGATTTTTCCCGGCAAAAAGAAAATCTGTTGCTCAGCGGCGGTTCCCTTTTACCGCAAAAAGCGCGTATCTTGCTGCAACTGGCCTTAACCCGGACAACGGATGCAAATGAGCTGCAAAGGATTTTTCAGGAATATTGACGAATCAGTAAAAAACAACAAAACAAGAGGACGTAGCACCTTACTGCCCGACTTTATTACGTTAAATACCGGACTCAGAAGCATCCACGCCCATCCCATTCCGCCATGGTATCCACCTGCGTTTCTGCCACCGTTCTCCCTGTGAATATCCCACTCTTATCCGATATAACTTTATAAACTTATTTCATTATTGTCACAAATCACCTTTATCTGATTTCCTTCCGAGTCCAACTTATAATTGTCATACCAATGTGCATTCTCCGTATGCACAGGAACAATATAATCCGGATGCACTTCCTGAATAAGCTTGTCTATAGTTCCTGTATCTGCATGACCACTTGTATGTAAGGTATGAATTTTAACTCCGTTCTTTTCCATGAATTGGAGCATTTCTTTTACCGGTTTTTCCTCCTTATATCCCTGCCACATACCATAAAAACAGATGCCATTTTCAAAACTCTGTAGTTCTTGCAGGCGCTTTAAGTAGCGAAGCATAGATGCCCTGATAACCATTATATAATTTTCTTTTGCTATTTGCTTTCGTCCGATTTTAACGTCAGCAAATTTTTTGTTCAAAATAGCATAACGTTTCTCATTTCCATCTATTGGAAAAACACGTATTCCATTTTCTTTTTGTGGGATAATATCCTTACAGCGAGAAGATGATGCAACAAGTGCTGTATAAATATCCTCCAGTAAAATTCTTTTGGTTTCGTCTGCAATCTTTTTCATAGTAATCAAACGGTCAATATTCATCGCAGACATAATGATAAATACGGGTCCGGTATACTTCTGAACTTTGGGAATTGCGATCTTTATTAATTCTTCTTCTTTTAAGTTTTCGATATATTTCTCATTCTCCATCCGGGATAGATTCGTTCCTTCAGTAATAAGCACATCAATTTTTGAAGGCAAAACAGACAACAGCTCTGAATATTCCATATAGCCATTTGCCCGGAAGTCACCCGTATATAAAATAATTTTATCTTCTACTTCTAAAAGAAACATGTAAGAATCAAACGCAGCATGATCACAGTGAAATGGCGTTATTTTTATATTGCCAATCTCAAACATTTTGCCATTATGTATAAATTTTGGGGCAAAGTCACATTTACGATTCAAATAAGTCTGAAATGTTTGAAACATCTGATAAGCGATTTCCCCCATATACACCGGAATACCCGGAATAAGGGAAGGGAGTAAACCAACATGGTCGGAATGATAATGCGAAACAACAACGGCATCAATGCTTTTTTTCCCTTGAAACAGCCCATCTATTTGAGGTACTTCCACACTATCTTTTTCATCTAAATTAGATCCGATATCCAAAATTACTCGAGTTGTATCGGAGGCAACTTCTATAATCGAGCCCCCTATTTGATTCTGACCACGCCATATTTTTATTTTCATATCGTCGCCCTATAATTAAACAATATATTGTTTTTTATAATAAATGGGAACACATCCCAACTCATCCATCAATTTCTTAACCTCCGGCCGACCAGCCCCTTCCATCATTTCTTTATATTGAAATTTTTTAAAAGCAACAAAGGGCGTTGCTTGTATTTGTGTGTCAGCCGGCAAACCAAAATCTGCTAAAAGCTTTGCCTGATCTATAGTTCTCAGATAGGTGTAACTTTCTAACGCGCACCTCAACATTGTTTCCTTACTGCGAGGTTTCTTCAACTCTAATAAATACAATAGTTTTTTACTTCTGTTATAAACAAGTAAATCTATCTTACCCGCTTTATCCGTTTGCTTATTTTTTAATGGGATCTGGTAATTCAGAACATTCCCCAAACCAGGTATCCAACTTTGTTTAAACATCTCCATAGCAATTTTTTCTTCTACCCGATTAGAATCATTTTTTAAGGCAGATCCATCGTGGGTTGTTATATTATAGGAATTTGTACGAGTAATAGTCCTAAATGTCGCACTTGCAAATTTACCTTGGAGCTGTCTGGCAATCACTTCCACATAATATTCATGCGTATCAATAGTTTTAGACGAATAATTTAAAAAAGAATTTTGGTAGAAAGAATCCACCCCTTTAGCTAATACATCATTGACTTTTTTAATTATATCTTTCTCACAATAACCCAGCATTTTTTTACTTCCAAAATATTAAAATAGTTGCTTACATATATACTTTCATTTCTACATTTTTCAAAAAAAACCTTCCTACCATCACTTAATATCAACTATATTTTTCTTCTTAGATATTAACTCTTAGAAAGATACAAAATACCTGTTGAAATACGATATGCACCTCAAAAGTCAGACACTCTTGGGGTGCATATCATACTCATCAGATTCTTTTATCACTTTTACTTTATTTTACATTTTCAACTTCATTCCTAAATCCTAGATACGGCAAACGCCGCCTTCACAGTTCGGCTCACGGCGCTCCGCCTCTTTATCTTTCTGCGTTTCATCCGTGGCAGGCTTTTTATTTTCAGACGTTGTAGCGTCGGCTGTGTAATATTTCTCGCTCTCCTGCCCTATTACACCGGTAGTATAATGATAGGCCCCGCCCTGTTCCACCGGACCGGCAAATCCGACACCGTAAAATGCTAAAACCAGCAGTGCGCTGCTGCATAAAACCATTTTTCTCATACTCTATTCTTTCCCTCGCCTTGCACAATTACAGTTCCCTGACGATTGAGCCTATACTATGGCAATCCAGATTCTTGATTTTACTTACAGATTAACCATACAGAATATGGTGTACTTTCGTCAAGTGAAATCTTTGGGAATAGTAGGATCCATGATTTATATTCCAAAACGTAAAACCCCTGCGGAAAGCAACGCTCCACAGGGGTTGGAAATACATGAATGAAAAATATTAACGTTTGCTGTACTGAGAAGCTTTACGGGCTTTCTTCAGGCCGTATTTACGACGTTCTTTTTCACGCGGATCACGCGTCATCAGACCGGCCTTTTTCAAAGCGGGGCGGAACTCCGCGTCAGCTTCGCACAACGCGCGGCTGATGCCATGACGGATCGCACCGGCCTGACCGGTTACACCGCCGCCAACCACGTTGACCAATACATCGTATTTTTCTTTGGTTTCAGTCAGAACCAACGGCTGATTGACGATCAGCTTCAAGGTTTCCAAGCCAAAATAATCGTTCATTTCGCGGCCGTTAATGACCACTTTACCTTCACCCGGTACCAGGCGGACACGGGCAACGGAAGATTTGCGACGACCGGTCGCGCTATATACTACTTCTGCCATAATGTTTTCTCCTCCTGATTACCGTACGTTAATTTCTAATGCTTCAGGCATCTGCGCTGCATGGGGATGTTCTGCCCCGGCATACACATGAAGCTTCTTGAAAATCTGTTTGCCCAGACGATTTTTGGGGATCATGCCGCGTACAGCAAATTCCACCATGCGAGTGGGGTTCTTTTCCAACATATCTTTAGCCAGCGTATATTTATCGCCGCCCAGATAACCGGAATGACGGAAGTAAACTTTCTGAGTCAGTTTCTTACCGGTCAGTTTTACTTTGTCAGCATTGATGATGATCACATTATCGCCGGTATCCATGTGCGGAGTAAAGGTCGGTTTATGTTTACCGCGCAGGACTTTGGCAACTTCTGCAGCCAGACGGCCCAGCGTTTTATCGGTGGCGTCCACTACGAACCATTTACGTTCGATATTGGACGGGTTTGCCATGAAAGATTTCATTCTTACTTTCCCTCCCAGGATTCAATCAAAACTTTTTACCATAAAAACACGTGAATGTGATGATGAGTCAATGCGCTTCCTGCCTTCGGGGCTAATCGATTTCAGGGCACAAAATCACGTAGATATATTTTAAACAATTTCACAATTTTTGTCAATGTAAAATATTGCTTCACGCGTAAAATATATAGCGTAAAATATAGAAGTAAATTTTAGTTTACCACCAAAATGCTTTGCCTATCGTTTTACCTTTACCTATATCTTCACCTACAATACAGAAATACTACAAAAAAGAAACACTGAATCAGCCTGGCTCTTTTTCAACGTACGGCTCATACGATACCTTAGCCAGATAAAGCCCCTGGGGCGGCGCCGGTGAATTTTCAAATTCTCCTCTGGCAGCCAGCAATTCCCGGGCGATGGAATCCGGTTCCTTCCTCCCCAAACCGATCTGGATCATCGACCAAACCAGATTACGAACCATATGATAGACAAAACCGCTGCCGCCGATCCGATATATAAAACGGTTTTCACCTTGTTGTTCCCAGGCGGAATAATAAATGGTTTTTATAGGGGAAGACTCCACGCTGCCGCTGCTGCGAAAGCCCTTGAAATTATGCGTTCCCACCAAAAGGCGGGCTGCTTCATTAAGAAATTCTAACCCGGGTTTTTCCTTCAATTGCCACACATAGTGGGAAGAAAAAGGATCCGGCACCGGTGTGTGCTGAACAATATATTCATATTCTTTCCAGCAGACATCTTTTCTGGCATGAAAACCGGACGGCGCTTCTTCTGCCAAAAGGATCCGTATATCGCCGGGCAATATAGAGTTCATCGCAATTGCCACCCGATCGATCGGTATGCGGCTTTCGGTTTCCAGTGATACCACCTGACAGCGAGCGTGGACACCGGCATCCGTCCGTCCGCTGCCGGCCACCTGCACCGGTTCTTTCAGCAAATGCGATAACTTTGCTTCTATGATATTTTGTATTCCCTTGCGGTTCGTCAGACGCTGAAAACCGGAATAACCGGTTCCATCATAGCTGATCGTAAGTTTTAACGTGCGCATACCCTTCGCTTTCTACACAATAAAATATAGATTAAATTACCAATACTGGTTTATTTGATATTCCAGTACCCGGATTTGTTGGATCCTATCCTCTCAATATAACCATTTTCTCTCAAAAACCTGATGTTGTTTTGAATAGCAGTCTTACCAATACCAATTATTTGCAGCAATTGTGCTTGAGTAATGTTGGGGTTATTTCTTATTTCTTTAAGGATTTGCCTGCGTCTTGAATTAAGCGGTTTTCTATAACACGTTTTATCCCCCTCTTTATCTACCACATTCTCCCCCTGATTTTTTATCCATTTAAAAGGAATGTTCACCGCAATAGCATTTTCTCTAAAATCAAACACATCTTTACCATAAACACTAATAATTTTAGGAACCCCTCGCCCAGAGCGCTCACTGATATGGAGCTGCAAAAATATATCCGATAACTTCTGATTTACCGGTATTGATTCACCTAAATAAAAGCCCTCCATTGTCTGCTTCGGATCAAGAGTTCCCCGCGACAAAATTTCTACTCGATCACTATATACGGTGATCATCGGAGCGTTCCCATCTACCCATTTATTATGAACGAAAGCATTGATTACCGCTTCCCTGAATGCATTCATATCAAAAAGAGGTATTTCTTTTCGCGCCACCATTCTTCTGGTTTCGTCGGCTTGTATCAAGTTGATAACATCAGCATATTCCAGCACTTTATCTAAACTTAATAAAATACAGGTGTTGCCAAACTCTTTTACAGAATAAAGCGGACTCGCCTTCGTTTCCCCACTAAATACAGAAACCCTGACAGGAATGTGGCTGTCGTCTGATAGTAGCTGTGCCAGTAAATTATATTTCCCGCCTTTTGTGAGCAATCCCAGATTTTTTTTAAAGGTTTCAGCGTTAAGAGCAATTCCTTTACCCGCATAATAGGTAAATAGTCTTTCAAACGTTAACTCCTGGTATTCAGACTCTTGACTATCAATTGTTTTTTCCTTTCTCCTCAATACGTCAAATAAACGGGCTTCTCTGTCAGGATATTTAGCTACATTTACTTTACTTGAACCGATACGAATATATCTGATCCCGTCAAAAGAGGTTGGTGTATTAATTGCAGATGGGATTTCCAATACTACCACTTTTTTTCTATCAATCTCAATTTCATGAAAAGAAAAGGCAATATCAGGTTTTATTTGTCTTGCCAAATAATGTTCTAGAGGTTCCTGCTTCACATCAACTCTATAATCAACATGTGTGCCTACAATTTCATGCGTCGCATCCTTTACACCCCAAATAAGATAAGCATACTCCTTTTTACACATAGCCGCCGCATTTGCTAATGCAGAAATATATTCACCGATTCCATGTGCTTCAAACCAGTTTTCTTTGAACTCAAACCATTCTTCTTCTGTTTTACATGTTATAAGTTTTTGGACGATTTCCATATACTTTTCCATACACTTATCCCCCACTTTATCTACCACCTACATTGTATCACATGTGGGAGATAAAGTGGGGGATAAATTTATATTTTATAAAATTTAATCTATCTTTTCCTCAAACGATGCGCCCTGCTCCCCAGCGCAAAAATGCCATCAATGCCAGCATCACAAAAGCAAAGGTAAACGCAGCACCGTCATTGGCGGAATAACACAGACAATGCATCCTTGTACGCCCCTCGCCCCCTTTATAGCAACGGGCTTCCATGGCAATCGCCAAATCGTCTGCCCGGCGAAAGGCGCTGATAAACAAAGGGATTAATATAGGAAGCATATTTCTTGCCCGCTGCAGCAGGTTACCGCTGGAAAAATCGGCCCCACGCGCGGTCTGCGCCTTAATGATCCGATCCGTTTCTTCCAATAATGTAGGGATAAAACGCAGCGCGATGGTCATCATCATAGCCAGCTCGTGAGCCGGTACGCCGATCCTTTTAAAAGGCCGCAGCAGCGATTCGATCCCATCGGTCAACACGATCGGCGACGTAGTGAAAGTAAGAATGGAAGAAAGCATGAGCAGGAGGATCAGCCGCATAGACATCTTCACGCCCATTTGCAGCCCCTCTTCCGTCACCCGGATAAATTTCCATTGATACAGTATCTGCTCTCCCTGACCCAGAAAAATGTGCATAGCCAAAGTCAGCAGAATGATAAAAAGCAACGGTTTGACCGATTTGAGCACCAGCAAGAACGGCAGACGGGCCAGCGCCACAATAAAAAGAACCATGCCACAAAGCACGGCATACGCTACTGCGCTCTGCGCCAGGAAAATCGCGGTGATTAAAAGCAGCGTCACCAGGATTTTAGTTCGGGGATCCAGTTTGTGAACAAAACTGTTGCCGGGATAATACTGTCCTAACGTAATGTTCCCTAACATTTATTTCCATCCCTTCCGCTTTTTCACTTCCGTCAGCAACACTTTTGCATCCGTGATTTCCTGAGGCAGCCGCAAGCCCCTGGCCCGCAGCGCATCCGCCAACTTATACACCTCCGGAATATCCATTCCGACATCCAGCAGTTTCTTTTTTTCTTTCAGAAAAATTTCTCCCGGTTTGCCATCCAAAATAATCCTGCCATCAGAAACGACCAGCAGCCGGTTCGCAAAACGGGCAGCCTCTTCCATACTGTGTGTGACCATAATAATACCGATTTTGCGCTTTTTATATAACGCCATGATTTCTTCAAAAATAGCTTCCCGGACACCGGGGTCTAACCCGGCAGACGGCTCATCCAGAATCAGATAATCCGGATTCATGGCCACTACTCCGGCCATAGCCACACGCCGCATCTGCCCCCCGGAAAGCGAAAAAGGAGAACGCCCGGCAAAGGTCTCAAAATCCAGGCCGACAAACCGCATGGCGTCTGTCACCCGCTCTTTAATTTCCTCATAGGGCAAACCCATATTTTTCGGTCCGAAGGCAATATCTTCATACACCGTTTCGGCAAAAAGCTGTTGCTCCGGATACTGAAATACCATGCCAATTTTATTACGAGCGGATCTGGCCTCCTTTGTTTTTCCGGCCAGATCCACGCCGTCCAAAGACACCTGTCCCTTAGTCGGATGCAGTAAGCCGTTGAAATGTTGTACTAACGTCGATTTCCCGCTGCCGGTATGTCCGATCACAGCGATAAACTCCCCTTTTTTAATCTCCAGGAAGATCTCTTTCAGCGCCTCTTTTTCATAAGGAGCGCCGGGCATATAGGTATAAGAGATATGGTCCACTTTTATTGACATAATGCGTCTGCCAGCTCCTCATTTGTGATGATATCCGGCGCCAGACCGGCCCCGCTTTTGCGCAACTCAAAGGCAATTTTGGCCGCCAAAGGCGCTTCCAGACCCAGCTTTTCCAGTTTATCCACTTGCGCAAACACTTCTCTCGGCGACCCCTGAAACGCAATCTTCCCCTGATCCATCACGATGACACGGTCCGCTGCCATCGCCTCGGACATGTAGTGCGTAATATAGACTACCGTAATATGCCGCTCCTTATTTAAACGCTGCATCGTCGACATAATTTCTTTTCTTCCACGAGGGTCCAACATAGCCGTCGGTTCATCCAAAATAATGCAGTCAGACCCTAAAGCCAAAGTCCCGGCAATCGCGATCCGCTGCTTTTGCCCCCCTGACAGAAGATGTGGCGCATGCGTCTTGTATTCCAACATCCCTACGGCCTTTAACGCTTCTTCCACCCGAGTGCGGATCTCTTCCGTAGGAACGCCTATATTTTCCGGCCCGAAAGCCACATCTTCTTCCACCACCGCCGCCACGATCTGGTTATCCGGATTTTGAAACACCATCCCCGCATTCTGCCGGATCAGCCAGATCTTTGATTCATCTGCCGTATCCATGCCATTGACAAGGCAAGTGCCTTCGGTAGGCATTAGCAGCGCATTAATATGCCTTGCCAGGGTGCTTTTACCACTGCCGTTAGCGCCGATCACAGCGACAAATTCTCCTGCTTCTATTGTCAAATTGATATGGCTGAGAGCGGTCACCTTTTGCTCTCCGCCCATACCATAGACATGACTCATCTCCTGTAATGCAATCATCGGTTCCATTCTGACCCCCGCACCGACAGGTGCTTTGCTTTTTTGCTATAAAGTATCTGCCAACAGAATGATCTGCTGACAGGTTTTACCCTTGCTAAACCCTTTCAGTCAAGTCTTCCGTGTTTCATTTTGCTGCCATAGTTAAATGTAAATGCAGCAAAGATACAGTCTGGGGAAAACCTGCTGAAATCAATAGTTATATTATATAATTCCCCCGGGAAAACGTCAACTGAATAAAGCTGCGAGTTAACCTTTCCCTCAGATACTCTATCTGTTTATCAGTAACTTTATCCTTGTGCGACTTATCTCTCCCGCCTCCACAAGAAGATTTAACGTACTATAGACAGTTTCATATCTAGCTATATCCAAAATTTCACCCGTGACCGACATTTCCCCTTCTTTAATTTGGGAACAGAATATCCTGACCGAACAGCAACCAAAAAGAACAGAATATTTAATACACTCAATATTCATGGTATAATAATTAAAATCTTAGCACATAAAGAGGTGGTAACTATATGAATAATGAAATAGATAAAATTCATAAAGATGCTTATAGCAGCATTAAAGAATTGATGGATAACGCAAGGAACAACGTTGCAAGAGAAGTTAATAATATCCTCATTCAAACTTACTGGGAGATTGGGCGGATTATCGTAGAAGAAGAACAGGGGAATTCCGATAGGGCTGAGTATGGAAAACAGTTAGTATCAGACTTATCAAAAAAACTCACAAAAGAGTATGGCAAGGGATTTTCAAAATCTAACTTGTTTAATATGAGAAATTTCTATTTGAGTTTTCCAATTTCCCAGACGGTGTCTGGAAAATTAAGTTGGTCGCATTATTGTGAATTACTTTCCATAAGCGATAAGCAGAAAAGAAGTTTTTATGAGAAAGAAACGATCAATGCAAATTGGTCTGTAAGAGAGTTAAAAAGACAGATAAAAACATCACTTTTTGAAAGACTTTTACTTTCATCCGGATATGAAAATAAGAAAAAGGTATTAAATCTGGCTTTTAAGGGAAATGAAATAAATAAGGCAAGTGATGTTGTAAAGGATCCCTACGTATTTGAGTTTTTAGGCATACCCGAAGAAAAAGCGGTAATGGAAAGTGATTTAGAAAAAGCCTTAATAACTCATATTGAAAAATTCTTACTTGAACTTGGAAAAGGCTTTATGTATGTAGGTTCACAACAACGAGTGACTCTTGGAAATACTCATTATTATGTTGATATGGTATTTTACAATAAGATACTTAGAAGCTATGTTTTGATTGAGCTAAAAACAGGAAAGCTAATGCCGGAAGCAATCGGACAAATCAATATGTATCTCAACTACTACAAGACGGAAGTTAATGATGATACGGATAATGAACCGATTGGAATTATCCTTTGTACCGATAAGGACAGTATACAGGCAGAATATGCACTTGGCAGTTTGTCCAATAAAATATTCGCTTCTAAATATACCTTATATATTCCGGATAGAGAGCAATTAGAAGAACAAGTTGAAAGAGTTTTAAGGAATTACAAGGAAAAATAAAAATATTTTTAGAGTTGGAACCTGTAGACCAACCGCCGGATAACATTTTGTACTTGGAAACAAAAAGAAACTGCGCGGAAGGAAGAAAGCATGTAATTACTACACTTTCTCCTTCTTTGCAGTTTCTTTTTATGAAACACGGCCCGCACAAGGGAGGCTCCTTTCGGCGCCGGTATTTCTTATGCCGTTCTTATCAGAAGCTGAAGCGCACGCCGGCGTCTACTCGCCATTTGTTGGAAAGATCCGCGCCAAAGTTTCTCGTATACGTGCCGTACAGGTACGTATCCTTATTCATCTGCCAGCTGCCGCCCAGTTCCAGGTCGACCCACGTGTCTTTCAGGTCGACTTCCGTACTGCTGGTCGGTTCACCGGCCGCGCTGAACGTGCTGCGAATCGTGCCCCCGAATTCGTGGGCCAGGGCCACCTTCGCAAACAGGTTGCTGGTAGCCGTTTCACAGCCGATGCCTAAGCCCAGACGACCGATCACGCTGTTGATGCCGTCCTGCTGTACATGCATCTTCTTGCCGCCCGCATAGTCGCTCACCGCATCGTAATCTTTTCCGTTCAGGTGACCGGCGGTCAGTTCAAGGCTCGGATCAAAGTAGAATCCGTTCGCCTGCACAAACCGTTTCCCATACTCCGCGCTGAAGGACAGGCCCCAGGTCTTGTAGTTGCCATCCAGTTTATGGTGCATTTCATTGTACACCGTGTAATCGTTCTTCACCTGACTGCCACGGACAATCAAATCTACATACTGCCCGTCCTTGCTCTGTCTGGTGCCGTACAGGGCCAGACTGCCCAGTTTTTCCTTGCCCGTACCGGTCGCATAGGTATCATTGCCTGTGCCGTAATCCAGCGCCGCGCCTACCAGCCAGTCGCCCACTTTCTTATCATAGCCCACCTGCGCGATATTGTAGGTCTGCTTAAAGTAGGCTTTCTGCTGATCCAGTTTGTTCTTGCCGCCCAGGTAGCGAGCCCAGATGCCGTTTTCTTCTTTCCCCAGACGTACATCGCCCATGCGCCGCTGCAGGTCGTTGTTATTGCTTCTCCACAGCAGAGCAGCCGCCGTCATAGCCGATTTGGAACCACGCATCATGACGGTTTCTTTATCGCCATGAATGATTGGCGGGTTGGGATCCGGGTTAGGATTCGGATTCGGGTTCGGGTTCGGATTGGGATTCGGGTTGGGATCCGGATTGGGATTCGGGTTCGGATTCGGGTTCGGGTTCGGATTGGGATTGGGATTCGGATCCGGATTGGGATTTGGGTTCGGGTTCGGATTGGGGTTCGGGTTCGGATTGGGGTTCGGGTTCGGATTCGGGTTCGGATCCGGGTTCGGATTCGGATTCGGGTTGGGATTGGGATTCGGGTTCGGGTCCGGATTCGGGTTCGGATTGGGGTTCGGGTTGGGATCCACCGCCGGGGTATACAGATACTGCCCCTGTCCGTTCGCATCCTTATAGGTCATGTTCTCAATCCGTTTGCTGGCGGACTGGGCTGTCAGACCCTCCGCAATTTCCACTTTGCCCTTCAGGTTCTTTTCACCATCTTTATACGCCGTGTAATACAGCTTATTGGCCAGTTTGTTCAGCGTCTCGTTCACCAGGTTCTTGTCCGCCGCTTTTTCCGAAGCCATGTTCAGACCCGTGTTGTCGGTCAACAGCCTTACTTGGGAACCGGCTTTCGCTTTAGCAATATAGAAATCATTGCCTTGCATCGTGGTCGGGCTGGCGCTGTCATGGGCATAAATCAGGGTCAGTTTGCCTTCATATTCTTTCACTTCGGTCTTACCTGCCCCGGATTTCGTCATATCCACGACTCCGTTGCCCGAAAGCAGTCTCACCTTGCTTGCGCCGGTATTCTTCCAGTTTCCTCCCAACACGACTGCCGTATTTTCGTTGCCGCTCTTTCCTGTCCAGGAAGCTTTGTCTTCCAATCGCAGGTCAACCGCGCCTTGCCCCGTAATATCGCCTGTCAAGGTCGCTTTTTCTCCTGTCAGGGTGACTCCCACGGAAGATGCCTTCCCTGCTTCGATCCCCTGCAGCGCTGCCTGCTTGCCGGACGCGCTCGTAAGGGTCAGCGTCCCGCCATGATCCGCTTGCAGCTTCTTGATATTGTATGTGCCGCCGTGCAGGGTTATGGTGCTGCCGGCTCCGTCAGAGGCGACAAGGTCACTGTCTGCCTTGCCACCGGTCAAAGTAATCGTACCTTGGTTGGCGCTAAGGTTGCCCGAAACCGTGCCTCCATTGAGCGTCACCTTACCGCCGTTCCGGCTGTCTACGGCATCCGTCGCGGTGATCGTCGAAGGCCCGTTTAAGGTGACCACACCATTGTCAGACGCTTGAATCCCCGTCTTGCCGGACAGTTTCGTACGGCCGTTCACAGCGATTGTACCTGTATTGGCGCTGATTGCTGTTCCTGCTGACGCGTTAGCTTCCAGTTCCTGTGCCGTCACCGTCACGTTATGCCCGTTCGCCGTGATACCGGCGTCTTTGGCCGTAAGAAGCAGTTTCCCTTTCGCGTTGATCACGATATCTTTGATGCCGGCGGACACTGTTGTATCCGCTTTCACTTCCGCCGGATCTTTGGTAAAGCGATAGATATCCTCTTGCGCTTTATAGATGCCTGCCATGGTGTAGGCTTCTTCTGAAGGCGCCGTCCCATCGATCCCTTCCAGCATCGGGTTGGTCACCTGTTCATCCGGAATATCCACCGCCGGGGTATACAGGTACTGCCCCTGTCCGTCCGCATCCTTATAGGTCATGTTCTCAATCCGTTTGCTGACCGACTGCGCCGTTAACCCTTCCGCGATCTCTACCTTGCCGCTCAGATTCTTCTCGCCGTCTTTATAGGCCGTGTAGTACAGCTTATTGGCCAGTTTGTTCAACGTACCGCTTACCAGATTCTTATCGGCAGCCTTAGTGGATGCAGTATTTAATCCTGCATTGTCCGTGCGAAGTGTGATGCCCGAATTGGCGGCCGCCTTTTCAATCTTGAAGTCGCCGCCCTTCATCACCAGACCTTCGTTCGGATCGGCAGGCGCAACGGTGTCATGTTCGTAAATCACGGTTGTGTAACCACTGTAATCTCCCACACTGATCGGGTTCTTTTCCTTCTGCAAAATTACGCCCGCATGAGCCGTATCGCTGCCACCGTACAGCGCAGAAATACGACTTCCGTTCCAGATTGAAGATGACAGATGTTTACCTGTCGCCGCAGTCTTTTCGTGGGTCCAGGCGGCTCCATTTGCCAGCCACAGACTCACTTCGCCGCTGTCATAATCTGTTTTATCGTCTACATAATCAGTGATTCCTTTCCAAGTGGAATCGGCAGTATTCAAGCCGAGGAAAACCCGACCAACCTTACCACCCGTCTTACGGGATTTTTGCGTCTTGATATCCCCCAAGATCTCCACTTTATTACCCAGTGCCGCCGTATTATCGTCCTGCATATTTATAGAAATACTGCTGTCGGCGCTCACGGAATTTTCCGCAACCAGCGCCTTGTGGTACTTAGAAGTATCCGTATCAGTAACGATTCGGCCGCCGGAAATTCTGGCAATACCGCCTATAGCTTTAACGCCGATGCCTTTTAAATTAATATCCACTCCATCCGTTACTTCTACTACAGCACCGTTGCCGCCGGCATGAACGCCAACCGCTCCCTGCTGCATGGTGTCTTTGGTCGCTTTCACAGACTGATCTATTTTCAGGCTCTTGAGCGAGATCGTATCTCCCGGATTCGTGGTCTTCACCCCGGCTGCCATTCGGGAACCTTCCACCTTATCGATTACAATATCATGGTCAATGGCAACTGTCCCTTTGCCCCTTGTCATGATACCGGCTCCTTCGCCGGCCGTCAGGGCAGTAATATGAATAGCTGAACCCGCTTTGCCATTACTAAACCGTAAATTCTTAGCATCCGCCATAATGCCTGCTGTTTTTACAATTTCATCACCTGCATTGGCAGACAAGGTCAGGGCATGACCTTTCATATCCACAAGCATATCTTTTTCAGACGTACTGTTATAGGCTGCGGCTACAAATTTTTTATTATAGGAGCCTACCGCGTCGGCAATGGTCGCCTTGGCCACACGATCTTTACCGAAAACTTCCGGTGTTTTTATCGGTCCGTCCGTCGGTTCATCCACCTCCGGCGTATACAGATACTGCCCCTGTCCATCCGCCTCCTTGTAGGTGATGTTCTCAATTCGCCGGCTGGCGGACTGGGCTGTCAGCCCTTCCGCGATTTCCACCTTACCGGTCAGGTTCTTTTCGCCGTCTTTATAGGCGGTATAGTACAGCTTATTGGCCAGTTTGTTCAGCGTACCGCTTACCAGATTCTTATCTGCGGCCTTAGTGGATGCGGTGTTTAAGCCCGCATTGTCGGTGCGGAGTGTGATTCCCGAATTGGCAGCGGCCTTTTCAACCTTGAAATCGCCGCCCTTCATGGACAGACCTTCATTCGGATCGGCAGGTACAGCGGTATCATGTTCGTAAATCACCATTGTGTTGCCGCTGTATGTGTTAACATAAATAGGCTTTGCATCTTTTTGATAAATAACTGATTTCTTCGCCTCTCCATCATCTCCATGGAAATGTGCGATTTGACTGCCAATGAACTCTGCGCTTGGCCTATTGACAGTCGTTCCGTGAGATTGCCGCTCATTTGTCCATGCCGCGCCGTTTTGCAGCCAGAGATTAAACTCACCTACATCATATACAGTGTTTCCTCCGGAACCATAATCAGATGTATACTGGTCATAGACCGCAGCGCCCTTCCACGAAGACTGGGCATCTGTCAGAGCCACATTCAGCTTACCTGCATTTTTCCAATCTACCAGTTGTCCGCCACTGTATTCAATGACTTTCTTTCCATACTGCCCTGTCGCAAAGAGGTCACCGATGATTTTGGTAGTAGTGTGCCCCGCCTTATCACCGTCCATATTAATATTAATCATGCCTTTGTCTACGCGGGCCGCATAATAATTGCGGGATTTATCCGCATCTTCTGCTGCTGTGATCGTACCGCCGCCAACAGAAATCACCGTATCGGCGCCTACGGTTTTTAAAGCACTTCCTTTTACGCCGCTGATCGATACCGGACCGGTAACGGTTATTTTAGACCTTTCACCGGTAACGGCAATACCGGACGCATTGATGCCGGCACCTTTTCCTCTTTCGCCATATACCTCTGTAATTTTCAGATTGCCCTCAATTAACGCCTCGCTGTCTTTCCCTTGGAAAGCTATGCCTGTAGCAACATCACCTTTTGTTACCACTTTAGTGATTTCTACATTTCCTTTAATATTCAGATGGGCATTCCCATCAAGGTAAATACCATTGGCACCACGCGTATCTGTATTTGTACCTTCAATCACTACGTTTTCTGCATTACTTTTGTTTACGTTAATATACTGGTTATTGCCAACATAAACAGCAGCCGCAATCTTACCGGCGCTGTTAGCCTTCAGGTGCAGGTCATGACCGCCCAGGTTGACAACCATGGGATTCTGTTTAGAAGTGTTTCTTTCACTATACAATGTGCTGACAAATCTGCCGCTGGCTGCATTCGGCTCTGTCCATACCACATGAACGCTTCCGTCTGCTTCTGCTTTTCGCGTCACATCAATATCTTCCGAAGTCGTGATCGGACCGGTCTTTTTATCCACTGCCGGGGTATACAGGTACTGTCCCTGTCCGTCCGCGTCCTTATAGGTCATGTTCTCAATTCTCCGGCTGGCGGACTGCGCTGTCAGCCCTTCCGCGATCTCTACCTTCCCGGTCAGGTTCTTTTCGCCATTCTTATAGGCAGTGTAGAAGAGTTTGTTGGCCAGCTTGTTCAGCGTGCCGCTCACCAGGTTCTTATCTGCGACCTTAGTGGATACGGTGTTTAATCCCGCATTGTCGGTGCGGAGCGTGATCCCGGAGCCCGCAGCCGCTTTGCCGATCCTGAAATCGCCGCCCTTGATGGTCAGGCCGGTATTCGGATCCGCCGGAGCCGCGGTTTCATGCTCATAAATCACCATTGTGTTGCCGCTGTAGGTATCGACAGTGATCGGATTGGCCTCCTTCTGCACGATCACACCGGCATGGGCCGCATCGCTGCCGCCAGTCAAAGCCGTTACATAACTGCCCTTAAAGCCATTGGTAACACTTCCATAGGCTTCGTTCGTCCATACCGCGCCATCCTTCATATAAAAGTTTACTTTCCCGGCATATCCAACATTATTCTGCTGTTCTGTATAATTGTTGACAACTACGCCTGTAAAAGAAGAATCGTCTGTGCCCAATCCCAAATCAATTTTGCTCAACTTCGTAGGGTCATTCGCATTAACGGAAGCATTTGTCACGCCAATATTGCCAAGAATACTTGCTTTCCTGCTCCCGATCTGTCCATCCTCAAGCAGGTTGAATTTAATGCTGCCATTTTGAGCCACCAATGCGTATTGGACAGCGTTATCGTTTTTCTCTATCTCAATCGCACCCCCGCCTTTCACCTGAATAGCGGATCCAAAGCCATTTACCAAAAATCCTGTGCCCTTGACTTTAAAATCTACATCTCCGTCAACAACAATCTGACCGCCCTTGCCGATAGTTGTATTTCCGCCTGTATATAAGCCGGATGCATAGTAATAACCCCATTCTCCCGAATGAGTATCGGCATCTTCTACGCCCCAGCCATTATCCTCTCCTTTTATGGTCAGGTTGCCATGAATATTTAAGTTTGCATTTCCATGGACAATGGCGCCGATGGCATATCCTTTTCCCTTAACAGACATATCTACGTCACCGGTAATATCTGTCACACGGGTATTGTCTTTATTCGCACCCGCAATTGACATACCATAAGCGGTGCCACCGGTACTTACACCTTTCACTGCTAATTTTTTAGCAGCAATCTGAAGCGGGCCATCGGATTGCTGGGTTAAAGTCATCAGACCTTTTTCCCCTTCAGACACAAAGGTTAACGTTTTTCCTGCCGCATTGATGGCGACTGCTTTCTCACTGACAACTACAGATCGTCCATCTGTCAGCTTCAGTTCTGTATCTTCTTTAAAATTGTATATACCTTCGTCTTCCAGAATGCCTTTTTCTACATAATAGGCATCTTTTGCTTTATCCCCTGTAATAGGAGAAAGTTCTGCCTGCTGAGGCTGAGGTTTTACGACGGTTCCCTGTCCATCTTCTTTCTTGAACGTGATATCTTCCAATTTGACTGCTGCAGAAGATGCGGTCAGTCCTTCAGCAATTTTTGCCTTGCCCGCAAGATTTGTTCCACCTGCTTTTGCTTCTTCATACCAGAGTTTTCCTGCCAGTGCATTCAGTGCTTCATAAATTTTACCTTCGTTGTCAATCGCAATGCCAGATTTATCCGTTAATACAGTAATAGACGAGCCGGCCGTTGCCTTTTTTACCACGGTATTTCCGGCTGTATAGTTTGCTGCCGTGGTGCCATCCCCTCCATGGGCATAAATCAAAGTGGTATAGCCGCTGTAGTTATCGACAGTGATCGGATTGGCATCCTTCTGCACGATCACACCGGCATGGCCCGCATCGCTGCCGCCGGTCAAAGCCGTTACATAACTGCCCTTAAAGCCGGCATAATTTGTTTTGCCGTATTTTTCATTGGTCCAAGCGGCCCCGTTCTGCAACCACAAATTCAGATTGCCATGATCTTCTTTGGTAATAGTATCCCACTCATTTTCATCTTTGTACTCATACGCACCAAGCCCCTTCCAATACGAATCGGCTGTGGTCAGGGCCAGATTAATTGTGCTTGGACCGTCTGCAGTCTGCGTTCCTTCGTCGTCTTCCTCAAACGAATACTTAGTTACAACTTCCCCGTCAAGCTGTACGGATTTGCTTCCTACGGTACCATCTTTCACATTCACAGAGAGTATGCTTTTCCCTGTTCCCTTAAGCGCAGCGCTTTGCTCCGCTTCTTTGGATACGGAAGCTTTTAATCCCTCTATATTGATTTTCGCAGTACGACCGGTCAGAACGCCATAACTCCAATCATTGCCATTCGCAGTGATTTCGGCATCACCATGAACATCCAGAGTGTTGTTTAGCCCTGCAAACCAGATTCCATATGCACGGCTCATTCCCTCTGTATTCTCTGCCTTAACGATCAGCTTATCGGCCGTAATATCTATTTTTTTATTATTTTTTAATGCAGTTTGTATGCCGACACGAAGCCCCTTGCCCTTTGATACAAGGGTCAGTTTTTTCCCCGTTGCGTCAACAATGACTTTATTGCCGCCATCGGTATTTACCGGGTACGTTTCTCCCAATATCGCGTCACCAATGGTAATGGTGCTGTCCTTAGTAAATTTATACGTTCCGTCAGCCTGCTTCACACCGGAGTCCACATACAACTGATCGGTGCCGCCGGTAATCGCCCTGCCAAACTCGGTTGCCGTCTGCCCTTCCGGCTCATCTTCAGCCGGGGTATACAGGTACTGCCCCTGTCCGTTCGCATCCTTGTAGGTCATGTTCTCAATCCGTTTGCTGGCGGATTGCGCCGTCAACCCTTCCGCGATCTCTACCTTACCGGTCAGGTTCTTTTCGCCGTCTTTATAGGCGGTGTAGAAGAGTTTGTTGGCCAGCTTGTTCAGCGTGCCGCTCACCAGATTCTTATCCGCGGCCTTAGTGGATGCGGTGTTTAAGCCCGCATTGTCGGTACGGAGCGTGATCCCCGAACCCGCAGCCGCTTTGCCGATCCTGAAATCGCCGCCCTTGATGGTCAGGCCGGTGTTCGGATCCGCCGGAGCTGCAGTTTCATGCCCATAAATCACCATTGTGTTGCCGCTGTAGGTATCGACAGTGATCGGATTGGCATCCTTCTGCACGATCACACCGGCATGGCCCGCATCGCTGCCGCCGGTCAAAGCCGTTACATAACTGCCCTTAAAGCCGGCATAATTTGTTTTGCCGTATTTTTCATTGGTCCAAGCGGCCCCGTTCTGCAACCACAAATTCAGATTGCCATGATCTTCTTTGGTAATAGTATCCCACTCATTTTCATCTTTGTACTCATACGCACCAAGCCCCTTCCAATACGAATCGGCTGTGGTCAGGGCCAGATTAATTGTGCTTGGACCGTCTGCAGTCTGCGTTCCTTCGTCGTCTTCCTCAAACGAATACTTAGTTACAACTTCCCCGTCAAGCTGTACGGATTTGCTTCCTACGGTACCATCTTTCACATTCACAGAGAGTATGCTTTTCCCTGTTCCCTTAAGCGCAGCGCTTTGCTCCGCTTCTTTGGATACGGAAGCTTTTAATCCCTCTATATTGATTTTCGCAGTACGACCGGTCAGAACGCCATAACTCCAATCATTGCCATTCGCAGTGATTTCGGCATCACCATGAACATCCAGAGTGTTGTTTAGCCCTGCAAACCAGATTCCATATGCACGGCTCATTCCCTCTGTATTCTCTGCCTTAACGATCAGCTTATCGGCCGTAATATCTATTTTTTTATTATTTTTTAATGCAGTTTGTATGCCGACACGAAGCCCCTTGCCCTTTGATACAAGGGTCAGTTTTTTCCCCGTTGCGTCAACAATGACTTTATTGCCGCCATCGGTATTTACCGGGTACGTTTCTCCCAATATCGCGTCACCAATGGTAATGGTGCTGTCCTTAGTAAATTTATACGTTCCGTCAGCCTGCTTCACACCGGAGTCCACATACAACTGATCGGTGCCGCCGGTAATCGCCCTGCCAAACTCAGTTGCCGTCTGCTCTTCCGCAAAGGCGGCGCCGGTTATGATGCTGCCGGCAGTCAGGGTCATCAACACGGCACGGGTCAACATTTTTGTCTGCTGTTTCCAGCGCAAGGTAAACTTTCTTTTCATTTTTTCCTCCTTACTTTTACTAAAAAGACGAGTAAACTTTATGCATGCTAAAGCAGATAGATGGCTTTATCGAATCCATCAGATTCCAGGAAAGATTTTCCATGCCATTTGCCTCTCACATAATCAAAACTTTATTTTTGTACCGATGATGAAACTTCTGCCCGGCAGAGAATACCATCTGTCAGGACCAGCAATCGCATTCCAGAACACATCGGTGTGTTCCGCATACAGCGTATCCAACAAATTATCTACCTTCAGATAGAAAGTTGTATTTTTGTCCGGACGATAATCGAAATTCAGATTCATGACCGCATAGTTATCATGCGGGAAGCTCTTCATATAGCCATGCTTATTATTGTGGAAATGATTGGTCTTGCTGTCTATACGCATGAAATAATAACCACTTAAGGATGCGCTGAATTTATTCCAATCATAGCTGAGCGCAAAGGTCGCCAGATTTTTCGGCTGATACCCGTGTGAAAGGAAGGTTTCTGTCGTCACCAGATTCAAATGCGCCCAACCAAGCTTGGCGCAGGCGATCCGTGATCTGCGTCTGATATTGAGCATTCCAGCCGCGGCTCTTTGATTTTGCATTCACAAAAGGGGAGAAGTTGCCACTATATCCTACATCACTGTCCGCTTTGGTATAAAACCAGTTAAAGGTGAAAGAAATCCGTATCACTGAATTTGCGATTGTAACCGATATTGGTTGTACGCCCATAAGCCGGCTGCAGGCTCTTGTTGCCGTACTTGGCATTATAAAGCTGGTACATGCTGACGTAGTGCCGCTGTTGTACGACATGCCCTCTTTGGAATAATCCAGACCAAACACATATTGCTGAATATGAGCATATACTTTCACTTTATCAACCTCATGTCCCCCTTATCAGCCCTGACGATCCGCATAACCGGTCGATAACAGCCATACAGATAATTTTTCAGAGAATATTTACATCTTTTATAAAATAGCACATCGGTAAATTGATTAAACGACGGATGGTTCTCCAGTAAATCGCCTGTACGTTCTCACACTTCTTTTACAACAAAGGCCAAAACAGGAACCGTTTCTTTTTCGCTCAAATAAAAAAGCGAGAGAGCACTGCAAAAGAAAGTCGGAAAGTCAGATTTCCAACTCTTCTCATGCACAAACTCATACCTCGCAAGTTATGGCTGATCCTGCTATAAGTGGCACCCTGACTTAGTTCATCACAGTACGCTTCCTTTGTGAGAGGGTCGCAAGCGTATCGTTCCCCATACAGTTGCGGGACAGCTCCGGATTCACACCGGATTCCCCACTTGCCTTTACGGCCTTGCATGATCACTCATTATTTACTTTTTGATGTATTATTCTTACTAATATTAACATCTAATTATAATTCTTGTCAATGAAAATTCACAAAATTGGCCAAAGTTTTACACTTATCCTTATCTTTAGTATCTAAAGTATCTAGGAATTTATTCTTACTCAAAAAAATCAAGTTTGATGTTTCCTTCATAACACAAATCATTTAAAAACCTGATATCACCATCATTCTTCCGCAAAAGAAAAATGTACCTCATGAGATCTCATAAGGTACATTTATAAAGTTAAGCTTTATCGCATTATTTCATATTTTTCTTCACGGATTCTGTCAGGTCAACGCCGCCATAGACTACTTCTCTGGCATTGATCACAATGTCAACGCTCTTTTCTTTAGCGGCTTTGGCAATGGCCATTTTAAGTTTTTCCTGGATAGGCGTCATCAGTTGCTTTTCTTTTTCTGCCAGCTGACGGTTCAGTTTTTCACCCAGAGCCTGTTTTTCTTTATCGGATAATTTCTTTGATTCTTCGTTAAATTGCTGCTGCATTTTCTGCTGTTCGGCGGCCAGTGTTTTGCCTGCCTGTACAAAAGCCGGCGTAGACGCTAATACCACTTCCATATTTACATAGCCGGAAGCCGCATCGGCCGCAGGCATAAAACCCAGTACGGAAACAACCGTCATCAAGGTGATCCATAATTTTTTCATTGCGTTTTCCTCTTTTCCTACATGTCGTTCTACGATTATTTTTTCCAGATCCGTGCCATCAGTTCCGGATAGATCGCATTTAAATGGCCCTGGAGCTGGTTCAGGATCGCGATAATAAGAACCGGGTCAAAGTGTTCCAACCCGGAAGGAATGGAACAGGAAAGAAGAATATTGCCGGTTTCATCCACATTGTATTTCAACATGCGATACTGGTCGTTCAGTTTATTCAGCTCTTCACAGACAAAGGTTTTCTTTTCTTCGGTAACCAGATTGGCGGCAATCTGCACCTGAATCAGAGTATAGACGCTGTCGTCCAGCAAGATCATAAAAGCCAGGTTGGTGCCGGCTACCGGGAGATTGCTGCGGAATGCATGCGAATGTACATCGTCTTGGAAATTCTGGATGCCAAATCCTTCGATTTTGTTTTCCGCCAGGTATTTCTGCAGGGCTTCTGTTTTTTTGATGCCTACCTGCGCCTCTGCAGCTGGGGCTTCGGCCATTACTTTGATTTCATCTTTTTCCATATTTTTCCCTCCTGATTATTGTTATATTATTCTTATTAGTAATCTTAACTACATGTAAGATGTTACCACAAATTTTGTTTTATTGCAATATTGTACATGCAAATTTCAAAAAATAAACCTCCGTGTGGAACAGGAAGTATCCTGTCTCACACGGAGGTTATAGCGTATCGTTCGGTGTGCAACTTGCAGGGCCGCTGTTATAACAGCAACACTCCCCTGCGTGATTACAGCAGTTCGATGATCGCCATTTCGGCGGCATCGCCGCGGCGGGGTCCTACCCGGTAAATACGGGTAAAGCCGCCATTTCTATCCTGATATTTCGGAGCCAGTTCATCAAACAGTTTTCTGGTAGCGGTTTCGTCTACCAACGTGGCCAGCACCTGACGGCGGGCATGTAAATCACCGGCCTTAGCCAGGGTGATCAGCTTTGCTACATTTTTGCTGGTCTCTTTGGCTTTGGCAATGGTGGTTTCAATTCTGCCATGCATGATCAGGGCGCTGGACAGACTGCGGAACAGAGCTTTACGGTTACCGGATGCACGGTTTAATTTTCTGTATGCCATTTCCCGTCCCCCTTATTCTTCTTCGTCCTTGCGTAAGGACAGTTCCATATCGATTAACTTCTTTTTGATCTCATCCAGAGATTTTGTTCCCAGATTCCGTACTTTTTTCAGGTCGTCTTCCGACTTGTTGACTAAATCGCCTACCGTATTAATGCCGGCCCGGCGCAGGCAGTTGTTGCTGCGTACGGATAAGTCCATATCTTCGATCGATTGTTTCAGTCTGGGATTTTCTGTTTCTTTTCCTTCTGTATCCGAAGCCTCTCCAACAGAGTCTTCCCCAACAGCCACGGACGATTTGAGCACCGTGCCGTTCTGGAAAAGCCGCAGGCAATCGATCAAAACACCGGCTGCCATACTGATGGCGTCGTCCGGACGAATGCTGCCATCGGTCCAGACTTCCAGTGTCAGTTTATCATAATCGGTCACATTCCCTACGCGGGTATCGGTTACACCGAATTTGACACGAGTAATAGGAGAATAAATGGAGTCAACCGGTAACCAGCCGATCCCTTTATCGTCCCTTTTATTTTTTTCGCTGGTGCTATAACCCATTCCCTGATTAATATAGATGTCCATTTTTAAATGACCATCTTTGTCCAGGGTCGCAATGTGCAGATCTTTATTCAGAATTTCCACATCGCTGTCAGGAGTAATATCGCCTGCGGTCACTTCCTGCTCACCGGTCACATCGATGTGCAGGACTTTTTCCTCCAGATCCGGAGTATTGGCTTTTAAGCAAAGCGCTTTGATGTTCAGAATAATGTCGGCCACGTCTTCCCGTACACCGGGGATCGTGGTAAATTCATGCAACACATTTTCGATCATCACGCCCGTTACAGCAACCCCATTCAGGGAAGATAACAGCACACGCCGTAAACTGTTGCCCAGCGTGATGCCGTAACCGCGCTGCAGCGGTTCCCAAACAAATTTGCCATAGCGTTCATCTTCAGAGATCTGGGAAAATTCCAATCTCGACTTAATTGTATCAATCATGCGGAAAGCCTCCTTCTCTCGCGTATTACCACAATACGCCAACTGGTTGGTGGCAAAAGATGCTCATTATTATTTGGAGTACAGTTCGATGATAGACTGTTCAACAACGGGAACATCAATTTCCTCACGAGTCGGGAAACGATCTACTTTTGCGCTCAGCGCTTCCGTGTTGGCAACAAGCCAGGCAGGAGCAGTCACTGCTGCCATCTTTTCATTGCTGCCTTTAAAATAAGCTTTGCTGCGGCTACTTTCCATAACGGAAATTTCATCACCGACTTTGACCAAAGCAGAAGGGATATCAACGCGTTTGCCGTTTACAGCGATATGACCGTGGGTCACGACCTGACGCGCCTGACGGCGGGTGGAAGCCAGCCCCATGCGGAATACTACATTGTCCAGTCTTCTTTCCAGAAGCAGCAGGAGGTTTTCACCGGTGATGCCGGGCATCTGTTTGGCTTTTTCGTAGTACAGGCGGAACTGTTTTTCCAGTACACCGTAAATGAATTTTGCTTTTTGTTTTTCTTTCAGCTGTATGCCGTATTCGCTCACTTTGTGATTGGCGTTGCGGAGCTGGCGTTTGGATTGTTTTGCCAGACCAACCACAGCGGGTTCGATTCCCAGAGCGCGGCAGCGTTTCAGAGCAGGAACTCTATCAATTGCCATCTAGTTTTACACCTCCTGAGATTATACTCTGCGACGTTTGGGCGGGCGGCATCCGTTATGCGGGATCGGAGTTACGTCCTTAATGGAGTTTACTTCGAGACCGGTGGACTGCAAAGCGCGGATTGCGGCTTCACGTCCGGAGCCGGGGCCTTTTACTAATACTTCAACGGTTTTCATGCCGTGATCCATTGCAGCTTTGGTTGCAGTTTCTGCTGCCATCTGAGCTGCGAACGGAGTGCTTTTGCGGCTGCCGCGGAATCCCAGGCCGCCGGAAGAAGCCCAGCTGATTACATTGCCATTCAAATCGGAAATCGTAACCAGCGTGTTGTTAAAAGTGGATTTAATGTGGGCTACGCCTGCTACGACGTTCTTGCTCACTTTCTTTTTATTGCGAGTTGCTTTTTTAACTGCCACTTTCGTTATACCCTCCTCTACTGATTACTTTTTGCCCTGGCCTTTTTTCGGGCCTTTACGGGTGCGGGCGTTGTTTTTGGTATTCTGACCGCGAACGGGCAGACCGGCGCGATGTCTTCTGCCACGGTAGCTGCCAATTTCTACCAGACGTTTGATGTTGAGCGATTCCTCACGGCGGAGGTCACCTTCAACCTTGTAATCTCTGTCCAACACTTCACGGATCTTCGCAACTTCCCCTTCGGTCAGGTCGCGAACGCGAGTATCGGGGTTGATACCGGTCTTGGCCAAAATCTCACGGGATAAGGAAAGACCGATACCGAAGATATAGGGCAGAGCGTATTCGATACGCTTGTCATTCGGTAAATCGACACCAGCAATACGTGCCATTCAAGTGCACCTCCTTCTCAACCTTGTCTTTGTTTATGCTTCGGATTTTCGCAAATGACCATAACGCGGCCTTTGCGTTTAATAATTTTGCATTTTTCGCAAATGCGCTTTACAGACGGTCTGACTTTCATATTTTACCTCCTCAGTGTCTGTGCCGGTTATTTAAACCGGTAGGTAATTCTTCCACGATTCAGATCATACGGGGTTAATTCTACGGTCACCCGGTCTCCGGGCAGGATTTTGATGAAGTTCATCCGAATCTTACCGGAAATATGCGCCAGGATCTCGTGATCATTCTGTAATTTAACCTTGAACATCGCATTGGGCAGTGCTTCCAGAATCGTGCCTTCTACCTCGATTACATCCTGTTTTGACACAAATCCTTACCTCCCTGCTCGTTCTTCCAGGCTGCGGGTCACATCGGCATAAACTTTGTCGATGCTCTGCATACCGTCAATTTCCAGATACACACCTTGTTTTTTGTAATACTCGATCAGCGGTTCAGTCTGCGAATGATAGGCTTCCAGACGGGTTTTCACCGTGGCTTCCTGGTCATCATCCCGCTGATAAAGACTGCCGGCACATTTGTCGCAGACACCTTCCACCTTTGTCGGGTTAAAAGAAATGTGGTAGGTCGCGCCACAGGCTTTGCAGATCCGGCGTCCCGTCACACGGGCTACCAGTTCGCTGTCCGGCACGGTGATATTCACCACTCCGGTCAGCGCAATGCCCAGCTCCTGCAAAATCCCGTCTAAAGCGACCGCCTGTTCCGTGGTACGGGGAAACCCGTCCAGGATAAAGCCTTTCCGGCACTCGGGTTTGGCTAAGCCTTCGCGAACAATACCGATCGTGACTACGTCCGGTACCAGCCCGCCGGCATCCATATATCTTTTTGCTTCTTTCCCCAGCTCCGTGCCCTGTTTTACGGCAGCCCGGAACATATCTCCGGTGGAAATATGGGGAATCTTATACGTTTCCACAAGCTTTTCCGCCTGTGTTCCTTTTCCGGCACCGGGAGGTCCCATTAAAAGAATATACATTCTGCTCTCTCCTCTCACCTCATAAAGCCTTGATAATGTCGCATCAGGGCCAGTGATTCTATCTGCTTCATGGTATCCAGAGCCACGCCGACAACGATCAGTAACGATGTGCCGCCGATATAGATACCTTCGATACCGGTCAGCCAGACTACGATATGGGGCATCATCGCGATCAGCGCCAGGAAAATAGCGCCGGAGAGGGTGATGCGGGTCATGACGTTGTCCAGATAATCGGTCGTGGGTTTGCCTGGGCGCAGACCGGGAACAAAACCGCCCATTTTCTTGATATTTTCACTCATATTCTTGATATCCAGCGTGACCGCCGTATAGAAGAAGGTGAAGAAAATGATCAGAATGACATACAGGGCTGTCTGCAGTGGCGTCCCCCACGCGAACCAGCCGGCCACTTTCTGTACCCAGGGTACATGTACGAACTGACCTATTGTAGCCGGAAACATCAGTAAGGATGAAGCGAAGATGATGGGGATCACGCCTGCCTGGTTTACCTTTAAAGGAATATAACTGCTATGGCCGCCATACATTTTACGGCCTACCATACGCTTAGCGTATTGTACAGGAATCTTACGAATCCCCTGGGAGATCGCTACAACGAATACGATCATAGCCAGGGCGATGATCAAGAACAGCAGGACATTCAGTAAACTTACCGTACCTGCATTTAAATACTTCGCCAAAGTGGCAATACCATCCGGCAGCCGGGATACGATACCTGCAAAGATGATAAGGGAAATACCGTTGCCGATTCCCTTTTGGGTGATTTCTTCACCGATCCACATTAACAGGCAGGTACCTGCGGTCAGCGTCACAACAATCATCAGTACGGAGAAAATTCCGGGATTGTTGATAGCGGAACGCAGTCCGAAAGCCATCCCCAGGGATTGAATCACCGACAACCCCACCGTACAGTACCGGGTCAGTTTATTGGTTTTCTTAAACCCTTCTTCCCCTTCTTTGGACCATTGTTCCAGAGTAGGGATCACGACCTTCAATAACTGTAAAATGATGGAGGCATTGATGTAGGGTGTGATGCTCATGGCAAAAATAGAGAATTTGCTGAGAGCACCGCCGGAAAACAGATCCAGCAAACCGAACAGGTTGCCGTTGTTGAACAGCTGCTCAATCAGGGAGGCGTTCACGCCCGGAACCGGAATATGGGTTCCCAGACGAAATACAGCGAACATTACCAGAGTAAAAGTAATCTTGCGTCTTAACTCCGGGACCCGAAAAACATTAGCCAAGGCAGCTAACATTATCAGATCACCTCTACTTTTCCGCCGGCAGCCGTAATTTTTTCTTCAGCCGTTTTGCTAAAGCCGTTAGCCTGAACCGTCAACTTCCTGGTCAGCTCGCCGCCGCCAAGGATACGCAAGCCGTCACGAATGTTCTTGATCAGACCACATTCAATCAGCATTACAGGTTCTACCACAGTGCCGTCTTCAAAGCAGTTTAATGTCCCTACATTAACTTCTACATATTCTTTTCCGAATTTATTATAGAAACCACGTTTCGGCAGACGCAGGTACAACGGTTTCTGACCGCCTTCAAAGCCCGGGCGCTTTACGCCGCCGGTACGGGACTTCTGACCTTTCTGACCTTTACCGGAGGTTTTTCCCAAACCGGAACCCAGGCCACGGCCTACACGAACACGTACTTTCTTGGAACCCGGTGCGGGATGTAATTCATGCAATTCCATTTAGCTGCACCTCCTTATCTTACGCTTCTACTTCTTCAACCTTCACGAGATGTTCCACTTTATGGATCATGCCGCGAATGGTCGGGTTGTCTTCTTGTACTGCGAAAGTACCGATTTTCCCAAGACCCAGCGCTCTTACTGTTGCCCGCTGGTCTTTTTTATTCCCGATTAAGCTGCGGGTCAGCGTGATTTTTAACTTTTTCATCAGGCGTCCTCCTTAGCTTAACCTAAAATTTCCTGAACGGTCTTACCGCGCAGAGCGGCAACCGCTTCCGCATTCTTTAATGATTTCAGGCCTTCCAACGTAGCCCGGACCATGTTGTTAGGATTATGAGAACCCTGGCATTTGGTCAGAATATCACGGATGCCTGCCAGTTCCAATACGGCACGTACAGGACCGCCGGCAATGACGCCGGTACCTTCGGAAGCCGGACGCAAAAACACACGGCCTGCACCGAACACCCCGATAACTTCATGAGGAATGGTGGTCCCTACGGTAGGAACCGTGATCAGATTTTTCTTAGCGTCTTCTACGCCTTTCCGGATCGCTTCCGGAACTTCGGCCGCTTTGCCCAGGCCCATACCTACACGGCCCTTACCATCGCCAACCACAATCAATGCGGCAAAGGTGAAGCGACGGCCGCCTTTAACAACTTTTGCAACGCGATTGATGAAGACAACTTTTTCAGTAAAGCCATCATCCGGTTTTTCACGTCTGTCACGCTTATCAAAATTAGCCAAAATCCTTCCTCCTTCCCTTAAAATTGCAGTCCGGCTTCACGCGCCGCATCTGCCAGCGCAGCTACACGACCATGGTACAGGTAGCCGCCGCGATCAAATACTACTTCTTTTACCCCTTTAGCCAGGGCTTTTTCTGCGATTGCTTTGCCTACGGCCTTGGCAGCTTCAATATTGCCGCCGTAGTTTTCAAAGCTCTTTTCTACAGAACTTGCTGCTACGATCGTTTCACCGGTTTCATCGTTGATCACCTGAGCGTAGATGTTGCTCAGAGAACGATAGACATTCAGGCGAGGTCTTTCAGCAGTGCCAACAATATATCTGCGAGAACGAACATGACGTTTCTGACGTTTTTCGTTCTTGTTCATTTTGTTAAACAAGAGGTTCACTCCTTCCTAATTACTTCTTAGCCTTCGCGCCGGCTTTACCTACTTTACGACGAACGTATTCGCCTTCGTAACGGATACCCTTGCCTTTATAGGGTTCGGGCGGACGCAGGTTGTGAATTTCTGCTGCGACAGCACCCACACGTTCTTTATCTGCACCGCTGACTACGATCTTCGTAGGAGACGGCACATCGAAGGTAATGCCTGCCGGCGGTTCTTTGACGACCGGATGAGAGAAACCCAAGGTAAAATTAATATTCTGTCCCTGTTTTGCCGCGCGGTAGCCAACGCCCTGGATTTCCAGAGTTTTGCTGAAGCCGTGGGTCACGCCTTCGATCATGTTATTGATCAGAGTACGGGACAAACCGTGCAAAGAACGGTTTTCTTTTTCATCGTTCGGACGTTCTACGGTGATCACACCGTTGTCCAGCGTAACTTTCATTGCGTTGCTGATCTGGCGCTGTAATTCCCCTTTCGGGCCTTTAACCGTTACCAGATTGTTTTCAACCTTCACAGTTACGCCAGCAGGAACGGTAATCGGTTTTTTACCAATTCTAGACACTTAAACGGTACCTCCTTTTATGTATTACCAAACGTATGCCAGGACTTCGCCGCCCAAACCGGCTTTGCGGGCTTCTTTGTCGGTCATAACTCCCCTGGAAGTGGAGATGATTGCGATACCCAGGCCGCCGAGCACTTTCGGCAGTTGATCTTTCTGGGAGTATACGCGCAGACCGGGTTTGGAAATACGTTTGAGGCCGGAAATTACTTTTTCACGGTTTGCGCCATATTTCAGGCTCACTTTGATAACATTCTGTTTGTTATCAGCAATTACTTCATAATCTCTAATGAAACCTTCGTTCTTTAAAATCAGGGCGATGGCCTCTTTGATTTTAGAACCGGGGATTTCAACTTTATCGTGATAAACCGAGTTAGCATTACGGATTCGGGTAAGCATATCGGCGATCGGATCAGTCATTACCATTATTCAATGGCCTCCTTTCTAAGATGGTTATTACCAGCTTGCCTTTGTTACACCGGGAATCTCACCTTTATAAGCGTATTCACGGAAGCAGATACGGCACAGGCCGAACTTACGCATGTAAGCATGGGGGCGGCCGCAGATCTTGCAGCGATTGTAATGACGAACCTTAAATTTCGGTTCTTTGTTCCATTTTTCAATAAGAGCTGTCTTAGCCAAAATTATTTCCTCCTTACTTAAGCTGCGAACGGCATTCCCAGAAGACGCAATAATTCGCGCGCTTCTTCGTCGGTTTTGGCTGTCGTGACGATAATAATATCCATGCCATGCACCTTGTCGACTTTATCGTATTCGATTTCCGGGAAAATTAACTGTTCTTTCAGGCCCAGAGCATAGTTGCCGCGGCCGTCAAACGCGCTGGCGCTTACACCGCGGAAGTCACGCACGCGGGGCAGGGCTACGTTCATCAGTTTATCGAGGAAGAAATACATACGGTCGCCGCGCAGCGTTACTTTCGTGCCAATCGGCATACCGGCGCGCAGTTTAAAGGCGGCAATGGATTTCTTTGCTTTAGTTACTACCGGTTTCTGACCGGCAATGGTGATCAGTTCGGAAACTGCGGCATCCAACGCTTTGCTGTTGGCCACAGCTTCGCCGATGCCCATGTTGATAATGATTTTTTCGATCTTGGGGATTTCCATTACGTTTTTGTATTGGAATTTATCTACGAGGCCGTTTACGACTTCGGATACATATTTTTCTTGCAGTCTGGTCTTAGCCATTTAAAATGTTTCCTCCTTTCCCGGATATTATTTATCGATTACTTCACCGCAATGCTTGCAGACGCGTTTGGATTTTCCATCTTCGATCTTATGCGCGATGCGGGTCGGTTTTTTACAGCTGGGGCATACTACCATCACTTTACTGGAAAAAATAGCTGCCTCTTTGGTCACAATACCACCCTGAGGGTTGGTCTGAGACGGTTTGGTATGACGCTTTACTTTGTTCACGCCTTCAACGATAACTTTCCCCTTTTTCGGCTGAGCGGCCAGAATTTTGCCTTCTTTGCCTTTGTCCTTGCCGGAAAGGATCTGTACGGTATCGCCTTTTTTAACATGGAGCTTTACAGCAGTACTCATGTCTAAAGAACACCTCCTAATGTGCTTGATCTGATTTCTTACAGCACTTCCGGTGCCAGAGAAATAATCTTCATAAAGTCTTTTTCACGCAGTTCGCGGGCTACAGGTCCAAAGATACGGGTGCCGCGGGGACTCTTGTCGTCTTTTACCACTACAGCGGCATTCTCATCGAAGCGGATATAAGAACCGTCTTTACGATGGATTCCTTTGGTGGAACGAACGACAACCGCCCTCACTACGTCGCCTTTCTTTACAACGCCCCCGGGTGCTGCATCCTTAACAGAACATACAATGATATCACCAATATTGGCATATCTCCGGAAAGAGCCACCCAATACCCGGATGCACATAACTTTCTTAGCGCCGGTGTTGTCGCCGACATTAAGAATCGTCTGTTGTTGAATCATGTTTAACCTCCCTTGTCAGATCTGGTCATCTGACAATCCATTATTTTGCACGCTCGATAATTTCAACTAAGCGCCAGCATTTATCTTTGGACAACGGACGGGTCTGAACGATTTTAACCAGATCGCCGGTATGCGCTTCGTTATTTTCATCATGAGCCTTGAATTTGATCGTGTTTTTGATGCCTTTTTTGTAGAGGGGATGCTGAACAAAACGTTCTACAGCAACAACGATGGTTTTCTGCATCTTGTCGCTGACAACTCTACCGGTACGGCTGACACGCGCGTTTCTTTCTACGGTCACGACTGTTTCCTCCTTAAATAAGTTCCCCAACCTCAGGCGTTGATTTCATTCTGACGCTGAACGGTTTTGATTCTGGCAATGGATTTTTTTACTTCCCGGATCTTCATCGGGTTTTCACATTGTCCGGTTGCCATCTGAAAACGTAAGTTGAACAGTTCTTCTTTCAATTCTGCCAGCTTTTTATCTAAGTCTGCGGCAGATAAATCTCTGATTTCATTAATTTTCATTCAGCTTCACCACCCTTTACTTCTTCGGCAGCTTCGGCCTCTAATTGTGCCTTGGACATAAACCTGGTCTTGATGGGGAGCTTATGACCGGCCAGACGCATCGCTTCTTTTGCGTCCGCTTCGCTTACGCCGCCCATTTCAAACAGTACACGACCGGGTTTTACTACAGCTACCCAATATTCCGGAGACCCTTTACCGGAACCCATACGGGTTTCCGCCGGTTTGGCAGTGATCGGTTTGTCCGGGAAAATCTGAATCCAGACCTGACCGCCACGTTTGATGTAACGGGTCATGGCGATACGGGCTGCTTCGATCTGACGATTGGTGATCCAGGCAGGCTCCAGCGCCACCAGGCCGAAATCGCCGTGAACGATGCTGTTGCCGCGCATGGCACGGCCTTTCATACGGCCTCTATGTTGTTTACGATGTTTCACTCTGTTTGGTAATAACATTTTGTACTTATGCCTCCTTTGCGGATGCAGTCTTTACTGCTGCTTTGGTTTCCGGCAGGACTTCACCTTTGTAGATCCATACCTTTACACCGATACGGCCATAAGTAGTATGCGCTTCGGCAGTACCGTAATCAATGTCCGCGCGCAGTGTATGCAACGGAATAGAACCTTCGCGATAGCTTTCGTTGCGGGCAATTTCTGCGCCGCCCAGACGGCCGCCCAGACGAACTTTAATGCCCTTGGCGCCCATGCGCATCGTACGGCCTACGCTCTGTTTCATAGCGCGGCGGAAGGCAATGCGGCGTTCCAGCTGTCCGGCGATATTTTCAGCGACCAGCGTAGCATCTAAATCCGGCTGTTTTACTTCCTGAATGTTGATGTCGATATTGGCTTCGGTCATTTTTTTCAGGTCGCTTTTCAACAGTTCAATGTTGCTGCCCTGACGGCCGATCACCATACCCGGTTTAGCGGTGTAGATGGTGATGCGCGCTTTATTGGACGCACGTTCGATATCTACTTTGGAAATACCGGACAAGAATAATTTTTCTTTAATAAATTCACGGATTTTAATATCTTCCAGTAAGAATTTTTCATAATCTTTGCCGGCGAACCAGTTGGAGTCCCAACCTTTGATAACGCCTACGCGAAGACCATGCGGATTAACTTTCTGACCCACTATCTTTTCCCTCCTTATCCGGGATTATTATTTCTCAGAAACACATACGGTTACGTGGCTGGAATGCTTTAAGATTTTAAAAGCCTGCCCACGGGAACGCGGATGGATCCTCTTCAGTGTAGGGCCCTGATTTACGTAACAACTGGATACGATCAGGTTGTCTACATTCATGTCATTATTGTGCTCAGCATTAGCAACCGCACTGCGCAATACCTTTTCCACAACTTCGGAGCCCACTTTCGGGGTGAATTTCAAAATAGCGAAAGCGTCGGAAACGTTTTTACCACGGATCAGGTTCATAACAATGCGCAGTTTGCGAGGAGCAATGCGGATATATTTTGCAGTAGCGTTAACTTCCATTACATTTTCCTCACTTTCCTGCAGTATCCGCGGCTTTTTCGCGGTGACCTCTATAGGTACGGGTAGGAGCGAATTCTCCTAATTTATGGCCTACCATATCTTCGGTAACAAATACCGGAACATGTTTGCGTCCATCATGAACCGCAATGGTATGTCCAACAAAAGACGGTAAAATCGTAGATGCACGGGACCAGGTTTTAATAACCTTCTTATCATTTGCGGCATTTAATGCATCCACTTTCTTTAACAGGCTGGCATGCACGAAAGGCCCTTTTTTAACTGATCTAGACACAGATAAGCCTCCTTTCTTTTAACGATGATTATTTCGTTCTGCGGCTTAAAATTAACTTGGTAGAAGCCTTTTTGTTTTTGCGGGTACGAGTACCAAACGCAGATTTACCCCAGGGAGTTACAGGACGTTTACGGCCTACCGGGCTGTGACCTTCACCGCCGCCATGGGGATGATCGTTAGGATTCATTACCACGCCACGGTTGGCAGGGCGGATACCCAACCAGCGGGAACGTCCGGCTTTACCGATGGTAATATTTTCAAATTCCAGATTGCCGACCTGACCTACGGTTGCGCGGCAGTTGATGTGTACCTTGCGCACTTCGCCGGAAGGCAGACGCAGCAGCGCATAATCGCCTTCTTTCGCCATCAGCTGTGCTACAGCACCGGCAGAACGAACCATCTGCGCGCCTTTGCCGATCTTCATCTCCACGTTGTGTACCAGGGTACCAACCGGAATATTCTTCATCGGCAGGCAGTTACCGGTCTTGATATCGGCTTCCGGGCCGCTTTCCACTTTATCGCCTGGTTTTAAGCCCAGCGGAGCGATGATGTAGCGTTTTTCACCGTCTGCATAGTTGATCAGAGCGATGCGGGCGTTACGGTTCGGATCGTATTCGATGGTTGCTACCGTTGCCGGGATACCATCTTTATTGCGTTTAAAATCAATGATACGATACTGTCTTTTGGTGCCGCCGCCCTGGTGACGAACAGTCATTTTGCCGGTGTTGTTGCGGCCGGCATGCTTGTTCATTTTTTCCACAAGCGGACGGTACGGTTTATCTGTCGTAATCTCTTCGAAGGAAGACCCCGTTATGAAGCGTCTCGAAGGAGAATACGGATTGTAGCTTTTAATCGCCATTGTACTTTTCCCTCCTTACATTCCTTCAAATACAGGAATAGTCTGGCCTTCCGCCAGTTTTACGATCGCTTTCTTATAGTCAGAAGTCTTGCCTATCCGGTTGCCCATCCGTTTGGTCTTACCGGGGATGCGGATCGTAGTCACGTTTAAAACTTTTACATTCCAGATGGATTCCACGGCCTGACGGATCTCCGTTTTGTTGGCATCCAGCGGTACTTTAAAAGTATATTTGTTGTCCTGCATCATCACGGAGGTCTTCTCAGTGATGATCGGGCGGATCAAAATGTCGCGAGGATTAGCAGCCATTATGCAAGTACCTCCTCAATTAATTCTACGGCATTCTTGTCCAGGAACACCTTATTATTGTGCAGCAGGTCAAAGCAGTTCAGACCGCTGTTGTTGATAACGGTCACTTTGCGCATGTTACGGGCGGACAGTTCTACATTTTCATTTTCACCGTTGGTGATAATGAGGTTTTTGTTATCTGCTGCGGAGAACGCATCCAGCATTTCCACAGTGCGTTTGGTTTTCGGATCGTCAAAAGCGATCTTGTCTACGATCACCAACTGGCCTTCCGCCACTTTAGCGGACAAAGCACAGCGCAGCGCCAGACGACGGGCCTTGCGGGGCATAGCTTTGGCATAGCTGCGGGGCTGCGGTCCAAAGGTGGTGCCGCCGCCTACCCACAACGGAGAGCGGATAGAACCTACGCGGGCATGGCCGGTGCCTTTTTGTTTCCAGGGTTTTTTGCCGCCGCCGCGAACCATGGCGCGGGTTTTCGTAGCGGAAGTGCCCTGACGCTGATTGGCCAGCTGCATTACTACAGCCTGATGAACAACGGGTTCATTAAAAGGAACGCCAAATACTTCATCGTTCAATTCGATTTCTTCACCGGTCGCCTGGCCGGCAATATTATATATAGATAACTTCGGCATATGAAGCATCCTCCTTTCTGTCGTTTCGCTTACTTACCCTTGACGGTTTCTTTAATTACCACGCAAGAGCCGTTAGCTCCGGGGATAGAACCGTGCAGCAGGATAAGATTCCGTTCAGTATCCACTCGAGCAATGGTCAGACACTGAACTGTTGCATTCTTGCCGCCCATACGGCCAGGCAGTTTTTTGCCTTTGATTACTCTGCCGCCGGGGCCGGAATGCATGGGTCCCATAGAACCAGGTTCACGATGTGATTTGGAACCGTGTTTCATCGGACCACGGCCGAAATTGTGGAGCTTAACCGTGCCTGCAAAGCCTTTGCCGCGGCTTACACCGCTTACGTCAACCAATTCGCCGGCTGCGAATACATCGGCTTTGATCACGTCACCTGCTTTTAAGTCGGACGGAGCGTCCAGACGGAATTCCTTTACAAATTCAGCAGGCGCAACACCTGCTTTTGCGAAGTGGCCTTTTTCCGGTTTGGTAACCTTCTTTTCGCTTACTTCGCCGAAGCCAACCTGAATTGCATTATAACCATCGGTTTCTTCGGTTTTATTTTGAATGACAGTGCAAGGTCCTGCTAACACAACTGTTACAGGAATGAACTTGCCATCAGCTTCAAAAATTTGGGTCATGCCCAGTTTTTTGCCAATAATTCCTTTAGCCATCGTTAGCACCTCCTCACAGTTTGATTTCGATGTCTACGCCGGCCGGCAGGTCTAAACGCATTAATGCGTCAACCGTTTTCGGGGTCGGCTCCAGAATGTCTACCAGACGTTTGTGAGTGCGCATTTCGAACTGCTCACGGGAATCTTTGTTGACATGCGGGGAACGCAGAATCGTGTAAATATTTTTTTCCGTAGGCAGCGGGATCGGGCCGGAAACTTGTGCGCCGGTGCGTTTTGCCGTGTCTACAATTTTTGCAGCGCTCTGATCCAGAGCGGTGTGATCATACGCTTTCAAGCGTATTCTGATTTTTTGTGTCTTAGCCATTAACCTTTCCTCCAATCGCCCAGTTTCTGAGAACGGACATACTCCGTGAAAATCTCCCTGTCTGCCAGGCAGTACAGGCAAGCAACCTTTCACATCATCGCAGGTACCAATAAACATAAGAATATGAGGGGCTCTCTTACGCCCCTCATACCGGGATCTAAGATCAATTCATTCCTTCGTGCTTATTCTACGATATCGCCTACTACACCGGCCCCTACCGTATGGCCGCCTTCGCGGATCGCGAAACGCAGACCCTGTTCCATCGCGATCGGGGTGATCAGCGTGATCTCCATGTCTACGTTATCCCCGGGCATTACCATCTCCGTGCCTTCCGGCAGTTTCACCGAACCCGTCACGTCCGTCGTGCGGAAGTAGAACTGCGGACGATAACCGTTAAAGAACGGCGTATGACGCCCGCCTTCTTCTTTCTTCAGTACGTATACCTGACCCGTGAAGTGGGTGTGCGGTTTTACGCTGCCCGGTTTCGCCAATACCTGACCGCGTTCGATTTCTTTGCGATCTACGCCACGCAGCAAGGCACCTACGTTATCGCCGGCCATCGCTTCGTCCAGCGTCTTACGGAACATTTCCAGACCTGTGATGACCGTGCTCTTCTTCTCGTCTTTCATGCCGACGATCTCTACCGCGTCGCCCACATGCGCTACGCCGCGTTCGATACGGCCCGTAGCTACCGTGCCGCGACCCGTGATCGTGAACACGTCTTCCACCGGCATCAGGAACGGTTTGTCCGTCGGGCGTTCCGGCGTCGGGATGTAACGGTCTACTTCATCCATCAGCTCCACGATCTTCTTCTCGTATTCCGGATCCCCTTCCAGCGCTTTCAGCGCGGAACCTACCACGATGGGAATATCATCTCCCGGATATTCGTAGCTGCTCAGAAGGTCGCGCACTTCCATCTCTACCAGCTCGATCAGTTCCGGATCGTCTACCATGTCGGCTTTGTTCAGGAACACTACCATCGCAGGTACGCCTACCTGACGCGCCAGCAGGATGTGCTCCCGGGTCTGCGGCATCGGACCGTCCGCCGCGCTTACTACCAGGATCGCGCCGTCCATCTGCGCCGCGCCGGTGATCATGTTCTTAACATAGTCAGCATGCCCCGGGCAGTCTACGTGCGCATAGTGACGGTTCTCCGTCTGATATTCTACGTGAGAGGTGTTGATCGTGATACCGCGTTCTCTTTCTTCCGGCGCTTTATCGATCATGTTGTAATCCATGAACTCTGCTTCGCCTTTAGCGGCCAACACTTTCGTGATCGCGGCCGTCAACGTGGTTTTGCCATGGTCTACGTGACCGATGGTACCGATGTTTACATGCGGTTTGCTTCTTTCAAAATGTGCCTTTGCCATTTCAAAATCCTCCTTAATAACATATTATATAAATTTATTTTGGAACTTGGTCAACGCTTATTCAGCTTTGGTGCCTTTGGTTTTCGCTACGATTTCTTCCGAAACGCTCTTAGGCACTTCTTCGTAGTGGTCAACCTGCATGGAGTAGGTGCCGCGTCCCTGCGTTTTGCTGCGCAGGTCGGTAGCGTAACCGAACATAGAAGCCAGGGGAACGAAAGAATGAATCACTTCCGCGCCATTACGCGCTTCCATGCCTTCGATGCGGCCACGGCGGGAGTTTACGTCACCGATTACATCGCCCATGTATTCTTCCGGAACCGTGATATCTACTTTCATATAGGGTTCCAGCAATACCGGGGAGGCTTTTTCGGCGCCGGCCTTAAAGCCCATGGAACCGGCAATCTTAAAGGCCATTTCCGAAGAGTCGACTTCGTGATAAGAGCCGTCGTACACCGTAACACCGATATCTACCATCGGATACCCGGCTACTACACCGCTTTCCATCGCTTCCTTAACACCGGCTTCAATGGGGGAAATGTATTCTTTCGGAATTGCACCGCCCACCACTTTGTTTTCGAATTTGAATCCTTCGCCGGGCTCCAGAGGAGTGAGCTCCAGCCAGCAATGGCCATACTGGCCTTTACCACCGGACTGACGAATGAATTTGCCTTCGGATTTAACCGTTTTGCGAATGGTCTCGCGATATGCAACCTGGGGATTTCCCACATTGCAGCCTACTTTGAATTCACGCAACAGGCGGTCGACAATAATGTCCAGATGCAGCTCGCCCATACCGGAAATGATAGTCTGTGCGGTTTCCGGATCGGTGTGAACCTTAAAGGTCGGATCTTCTTCCGCCAGTTTCTGCAGGGCGATGCCCATTTTTTCCTGGTCAACCTTGGTCTTGGGTTCCACGGCTACGGAAATTACCGGTTCCGGGAAGACCATGGATTCCAGAATGATGGGCGCTTTTTCATCACACAGCGTGTCGCCGGTGGTGGTATATTTCAGGCCTACCGCAGCGGCAATGTCGCCGGAATAGGCTTCGGGAATCTCTTCCCGGTGGTTGGCATGCATCAGCAGGATGCGCCCCATCCGTTCCCGTTTCTCTTTCGTCGAGTTGTAAACGTAAGAGCCGGCGCTGATCACACCGGAGTAAACGCGGAAGAAACCTAACTTCCCGACAAAGGGGTCCGTCGCAATCTTGAACGCTAATGCGGAGAAGGGCTCTTCATCGGAGGTCGGACGTACATCGTCTTCCCCGGTCACCGGATTCACACCCTTAATATGAGCGATATCCGTGGGAGCCGGCATGTAATCTATTACGGCGTCCAGCAACGGCTGAATGCCTTTGTTCTTATAAGAAGAACCGCAGAATACAGGGTTCAGTTTGCACTCGCAGGTAGCGCGGCGGATGGCGGTTTTCAACTCATCGTTGGAGATTTCTTCGCCTTCCAGGTATTTCATCATCAGATCGTCATCGGTTTCGGCTGCTTTTTCGATCAGGATCGCGCGGTATTCCTCCGCCTGTTCCTGCATATCCGCCGGAATGTCGATAATCTGTTCTTCTTTGCCTTTCACATCGCCATAGACAATGGCTTTCATCAAAATCAGATCGACCATGCCCCGGAACTGATCTTCCGCACCCATGGGAACCTGCATCGCTACAGGGTTCGCGTTCAGGCGGTCTTTCATCATATCCATAACATGGAAGAAGTCCGCGCCGACGATGTCCATCTTGTTTACATAGGCCATACGGGGAACCTTATATTCATCAGCCTGACGCCATACAGTTTCAGACTGGGGTTCTACGCCGCCTTTGGCGGAAAATACAGCGATGGTACCGTCCAGAACACGCAGGGAGCGTTCTACTTCTACCGTGAAGTCAACGTGACCGGGGGTGTCAATGATATTGATACGATGGGTATCATACTGTTTCTGGGAGCCTTCCCACATGCAGGTGGTGGCAGCAGAGGTAATGGTGATACCACGTTCCTGTTCCTGTACCATCCAGTCCATCGTAGCGGCGCCGTCATGCACTTCGCCGATCTTATGGGTCTTGCCGGTGTAGAACAGAATACGTTCGGTCGTCGTAGTTTTGCCGGCATCGATGTGTGCCATGATGCCGATATTTCTCGTTCTGTCAAGCGGAATTAATCTGCCCACTATTTTATCCTCCTCAAACTATTTACAGGACCCGGCCATTACCAACGGTAATGTGCGAATGCTTTATTCGCCTCAGCCATCTTGTGGGTATCTTCGCGCTTTTTAACTGCAGCACCGGTGCCGTTAGCAGCATCCATGATCTCGCCGGCTACGCGGTCGCACATGGTTTTTTCACCACGCAGACGGGCGTAGTTTACCAGCCAGCGGATGCCCAGCGTGGTTTTACGGTCTGCACGAACTTCTACAGGAACCTGATAGTTGGCACCGCCTACACGACGCGCCCGTACTTCCAGCAGAGGCATCACGTTTTTCATGGCGGTATCAAACACTTCCAGGGGGTCCTTACCCGTTTTGGAACGGATCACATCAAATGCATCGTATACGATACGTTCAGCAACGCCCTTTTTGCCATCGAGCATTACTTTGTTAATAAATCTGGTTAACAGTTTAGAACCGTACACCGGATCCGGCAGTACGTCTCTTTTGGGAACTGAGCCTTTTCTCGGCATGCTTTTCACTCCTTTATATCAATTCGTTACTTTCTCATTCATAAGATGCGCGTTAATTATTTCTTAGCTTTAGCGCGTTTTGCACCGTATTTGGAACGGGCCTGGTTGCGGTTGGCAACGCCGGCGGTATCCAGAGAACCACGAATGATATGATAACGCACGCCGGGCAGGTCTTTTACACGGCCGCCTCTGATCAGAACCACAGAGTGTTCCTGAAGATTGTGACCGATACCCGGAATATAAGCTGTTACTTCGATGCCGTTGGTCAAACGGACACGAGCAACTTTACGCAGTGCAGAGTTAGGTTTTTTCGGAGTGGTGGTGTACACACGAGTGCAGACCCCACGTTTCTGCGGGCACTCTTTCAGTGCAGGCGCATTGGATTTCGTGTTTAAAACCTGTCTGCCTTTACGAATCAGCTGACTAATTGTTGGCATATCGGCACCTCCTTTCTATCAAGTAGATTTAGTATTTATAAAAACCCCGTCGCCGGAGTCCCTATCAGGATTTCAGTATCGCAGCAGCCGAGGCCCCCGCATGAATACCGCAGGCTTTGCCAAGCACCTGCATCGTTTCTGCGCTGATACAGGCTATGCCCTGACGTTCACATGCTTCTTTAATGGGCAAGGTGATCCGTTCTTCCGCATCGGCCGCAATAAAGACAGCTAATGCCATCCCTTTTTGCAGCGCCTTGGTCGTCTGTTTGACCCCGACAACCTTGGTTCCGGCGGACTTTAAACTATCCAAATCCATAACTTTTCTCCTTGAAAATAAGCGCACTTCGCCTGTGATACTTGAGTATTGTAACATCCTTTACATACCCTGTCAACACTTTTTTTCATTTTTTTAGAGACTCAAAGCAGTGATTTTATGCGTATCTTCTTTTACACGTTTCCGTGTGTTTCAAATCGTCTGTTTTGAAGTTTTCTTTGCCTGTTCTGATGCTGACCGAAAGCGGCTTTTGACGCGCTTTTTTGCCTTCGGCAGAAAAAAGCGGCATCCGTATTATCTATCGGATACCGCTTTTAAAACCACTGTTTTGCCACCTGTTCCCTTTTTAGAAATTTGTGACTTTTTTGTGAAGTTTATTCTTCCGAAGCTTCCGTGACCGAAACTTCATCTGCGCTGACATCTTCCAGGTATTTAACCTTGATGTCACGGTAGCGGCTCATGCCGGTACCGGCAGGGATCAGTTTGCCGATGATCACGTTTTCTTTCAGACCTAACAGGGGATCGACCTTGCCTTTGATGGCCGCATCCGTCAGCACGCGGGTGGTCTCCTGGAAGGAAGCCGCGGACAGGAAGGAATCTGTCGCCAACGAAGCCTTGGTGATGCCCAGCAGGACGGGATTTCCCTTAGCCGGCTCTTTGCCTGCATCAACAGCGGCGGTATTCAGTTCATTGAATTCGCCGATATCGATATACTCGCCCGGCAGCATGGAGGTATCGCCTGCGTCTTCTACGCGTATTTTACGCATCATCTGACGCACCATTACTTCAATATGCTTGTCGTTAATGCCTACGCCCTGAGACTTATAGACGCTCAGCACCTGCTGCACAATGTAGCGCTGGGTAGCCTGCGCGCCTAAAATACGCAGAATATCATGCGGATTCAGCGAGCCTTCTGTCAGGCGGCCGCCAATTTCTATCTCATCTCCCTCATTCACCGACAGTTTGGCGCCATAAGGAATAACATAAGTTTGTTCCACCACTTCATCGCCCGGTTTTCCGGTCACGACTACTTTGCGCTGTTTCTGTCCGACTTCTTCGACGATATGGACCGTACCCGCATTTTCCGACAGAATACCGGGATGCTTGGGTTTACGTGCTTCAAATAATTCTTCGACACGGGGCAGACCCTGGGTAATATCTTCCGCGCCGGCTACACCGCCCGTATGGAAGGTACGCATGGTCAGCTGGGTACCCGGTTCGCCGATGGCCTGCGCCGCAATAGTGCCTACGGCCTCGCCCACGTCTACGTTGCGGTCGGTGGCCAGGTTGCGTCCGTAGCATTTCCGGCAAACGCCGAATTTGGATTTGCAGGTAAGAACGGTACGGATCTTGACGGTTTCCCGCAAGGTAGCGATCTTCTCCGCCATAGATTCGGTAATGTATTCATTGCAATGGAACAGGGCATGCCCTTTTTCATCCAGGATATCTTCCGCCAGGCTACGGCCGGTAATGCGATCGCGCAGTGATTCAATCTCGGTACCGCCCTCGGTGATCGCCTCAATTTCTACACCATCGATCTCATTGTTGCGGATAGAGATCACGGACACCGTGCCATCTGCCAGGATGCGATCGATATCTTCTTCTTCCAGAGTCGCGCCGGCGGCAGCCAACACCTGACCGGAACCGTTCAACACATCTTCCGCTACTTCCTTATGAACAAAGTGCAGCATCAGACTGTCTTTCATAGCGCGGTTGGCATACTCGTCGGAAATATTGATCGTGATGTCTTCACGTTCTTCCGTCAGATTGCCGTTGCTGTCAGAGGCATACACGCTGATATCCGTTACGCCGGAGGCCATCAGGCGATTGTATACATCCTGCGTGATCGGCGCATCCGATTCAGCAATGGGTTCACCGGTCACCTGATTAATGATGCTGGTCGCTAATATGCGGCCTAAGATCCGGGAACGGATTTTTTTCGCGCTGGCGCCCAAAACAGTCTTACACAAACGGCTGCGTTCTTTCGTCAGATTCAGAGTGCTGATATCGCAGTCATCTTCCCGGACGATCACATCCTGCGCTACGTCGACCAGGCGACGGGTCAGATAACCGGAGTCTGCGGTACGCAGCGCCGTATCCGCCAGACCTTTACGAGCGCCATGGCTGGAAATAAAGTATTCCAGAATCGTCAGGCCTTCCCGGAAGTTAGCCTTTACAGGGCGGTCAATGATACGACCGGAAGGGTCTGCCATCAAACCGCGCATGCCGGCCAGCTGTTTGATCTGGTCGATGCTGCCGCGGGCGCCGGAAGTAGCCATCATCGCGATAGGATTGAATTTATCTTTCGTATTGGCTTCTTTTAAAAGATCGGCTACATCATCGGTGGCCTTATTCCAGATGTCAACGACTTTCTTATAGCGTTCTTCATCCGTCATCAGACCACGGCGATACATGGCTTCGGTCCGGTCTACCAGTTTTTCGGAAGTCTGGATAATGCCTTGTTTTCCGCTGGGGACATGAATATCGGACACAGCAATGGAAATGCCGGACTTGCAGGCATTATCGTAGCCCATTTTCTTCACGATATCCAGCACCGTAGCCGTACCCAGGTTGCCATAGAGCTTATGGGCTTTGGCCACTAACTTGCCCAGTTCTTTTTTGGTGATCAGCTGGCCTAAATGCCAGTATTCTTTGCCGGTTTTTTCATCCGTTTTTTTATTGTAGAAACGCAGTTCTTTAGGCAACGCTTCATTATAGATGGCATTACCAATGGTGGTCTCTACCAGGCTGGTGCCCTCTTCCCTTGTTTCATCAACAATGTCTTTATTGGGTACCAGAATATAAATTTTCGCCTGCAGATCCAGATAACCGTGGAAATAAGCCAACATGGCTTCATCCATGCTGCTGTACCGGTTATTTTCCCCTTTAGCGCCGGCGCGCTCAATGGTCATGTAGTAAGCGCCCAGTACCATGTCCTGTGTGGGGACAGCTACCGGCTTACCGTCTTTCGGCGCCAGGATATTATTGACGGACAGCATCATCATCCGGGCTTCAGCCTGGGCTTCCACAGACAGAGGGAGATGAACCGCCATCTGGTCACCGTCAAAGTCGGCATTGTAGGCCGTACATACCAGAGGATGCAGCGTAATCGCGCGGCCCTCGGTCAAGACCGGCTCAAAGGCCTGAATACCCAGGCGATGCAGAGTCGGTGCGCGGTTCAGCAACACCGGATGTTCTTTGATAACCTCATCCAGCACATCCCATACTTCCGCCGTAGCCCGCTCCACCATGCGTTTTGCCGCACGGATGTTGCGGCTGGGATCATTGTCCTGCAGCCGTTTCATCACAAAAGGCTTGAACAGTTCCAGCGCCATTTCTTTCGGCAGGCCGCACTGGTGCATTTTCATTTCCGGGCCTACTACGATTACGGAACGGCCGGAATAGTCTACACGTTTACCCAGCAGGTTCTGACGGAAACGCCCTTGTTTTCCTTTTAACATATCCGAAAGCGATTTCAGAGGACGATTGCCCGGGCCCGTTACAGGACGTCCGCGGCGGCCGTTGTCAATCAGCGCATCCACCGCTTCCTGCAGCATCCGCTTTTCATTACGGACGATAATATCCGGCGCATGCAGTTCCAGCAATCGTTTTAACCGGTTATTACGGTTGATCACACGGCGGTACAGGTCATTCAGGTCACTGGTGGCAAAGCGTCCACCGTCCAACTGGACCATGGGGCGCAGATCCGGCGGAATGACCGGCACTACATCCAGGATCATCCAGGCAGGATGATTGCCGGATTTCAAAAAGGCCTCCGCCACTTCCAGGCGGCGCACAATGCGGATCTTTTTCTGCCCGTTGGCATCCTTCAGTTCTTCCCGCAGTTCTGTGGCCAGTTCCGGCACATTGATTTCTTCCAAAAGCTCTTTAATCGCGGCGGCGCCCATATCGGCGCGGAAGGTATTGCCATATTTATCCCGGGCACTGAGATATTCGCCCTCTGTCAGAAGTTGTTTTTTCTGCAGCGGCGTATCACCCGGATCCAGAACGATGTAATTCACAAAGTAAAGCACCCGTTCCAGACTGCGGGGAGACAGGTCCAGGATCAGTCCCATCCGGCTGGGGATCCCCTTAAAATACCAGATATGCGAAACCGGCGCAGCCAGCTCAATATGTCCCATACGGTCTCTGCGGACTTTGGAACGGGTCACTTCGACACCGCACTTATCGCAGATAATGCCTTTATAGCGGATACGTTTAAATTTTCCGCAGTGACATTCCCAGTCTTTGATCGGTCCAAAGATTCTTTCGCAGAACAAACCATCGGTTTCCGGTTTTAATGTTCTGTAGTTAATGGTTTCGGGTTTCTTGACTTCGCCGTAGGACCATGAACGGATCAGGTCCGGAGAAGCCAGGCCTATACGCATGGAGTTAAAATTATTAACGTCTAACAAGAATCCTTCGCTCCCTTCTTAGTCATTATCATCTGCAGAATAATCGGCTTCGTCTTCAAGATTTTCTTCGTGGAAATTACCCAGGTCGGCAATTTCATCTTCTTGCTCCGTGCCATTATACTGTTCTTCTTCATTATATGCATTGCTTTCTGTACCAGCTTCAGGGAACACCACGTCCGCATCCGGCTGGAGATCGCTGCTGACATCCGGCGAAACCTCAATGGCCTCTTCTTCATCCTGCAAAGAGATTTCTTCGCCGTCTTCATCCAGCACGCGAATATCCAAACCGATACTTTGCAGTTCCTTGACCAATACTTTGAAGGATTCGGGCACACCCGGTTCCGGAATGTTTTCCCCTTTGACGATGGATTCGTAGGTTTTCACACGTCCTACCACGTCATCCGATTTTACGGTCAGGATCTCCTGCAAAGTGTAAGCGGCGCCATAGGCTTCCAGCGCCCATACTTCCATCTCACCGAAACGCTGGCCGCCGAACTGGGCTTTACCGCCTAACGGCTGCTGGGTCACCAGCGAGTACGGACCGGTGGAACGGGCATGGATCTTATCATCGACCAGATGATGCAGTTTCAGCATATATACGCAGCCTACCGTGACCGGATTATCAAAAGGTTCGCCGGTACGGCCGTCATATAAAACGGTTTTACCGGTAGGACTTACTTCGGACAGGCGGACCATGTTCCGCAGGTCTTCTTCATTGGCGCTGTCAAACACCGGTACCGCCATCTTAACCGCAGTCAGGGTTTCGTTGCCTGCCACCCCGATATCCGTGGTTTTCGGCAGTTTGTCGAAAGCATAGCCGGTTTCCTGTAATTTTTTCAGCAATCCGTCTTCTTTATGCTGGATTTTCATCCCCAGTGCCAGGGAGGCCCAACCTAAATGGGTTTCCAGAATCTGTCCGATATTCATACGGGACGGCACGCCTAACGGATTCAGTACGATCTGAACCGGTTCTCCGTTCGGCAGGAACGGCATGTCTTCACGGGGCAGAATACGGGATACAACACCCTTATTACCATGACGGCCGGACATTTTATCGCCGGCGCGGATCTTGCGCTTCTGAGCGATATGGATGCGAACCTGCTGATTCACACCCGGCGGCAGTTCATCCCCGTGTTCCCGGGTGAATACCTGTACGCTGACAATGATGCCGGTCTCGCCGTGAGGAACCCGCAGGGAGCTGTCTCTTTCTTCTCTGGCCTTTTCATTAAATACAGCGCGTACCAGGCGTTCTTCCGCCGTAAGCTCGGTTTCGCCTTTAGGCGTTACCTTGCCTACCAGAATATCGCCGGGGCGTACTTCCGCGCCGATACGGATAATACCGCTTTCATCCAGATCTTTGCGGGCATCTTCGGAGACATTCGGTACGTCGCGGGTGATCTGCTCCGGTCCTAACTTCGTGTCCCGGGAATCACAATTATATTCTTCAATATGGATGGAGGTATAGGTATCGTCCCTTACCAGGTCTTCCGACAACAACACCGCGTCTTCGTAGTTATAGCCTTCCCAGGGCATATAGGCTACGATCACATTATGTCCCAGAGCCAATTCGCCCCGGTCAGTGGCGGGGCCATCCGCCAGCACCTGACCGGCTTCCACCTTATCGCCTTTATACACGATGGGGCGCTGATTGACACAGGTGCTCTGGTTGGAACGTTTAAATTTCAATACTTCATATTTATCGATATCCCCGTTTTTCGTACGGACATGGATAGTATCTCCGGTGACGCGAATCACTTCACCGGCATTTTTTGCCAGGACACAGTTACCGGAGTCAGTGGCCACTTTGTATTCCATACCGGTACCCACTACAGGCGCCTGCGGCGTCAGCAGCGGCACAGCCTGACGCTGCATGTTCGCGCCCATCAGCGCGCGGTTGGCATCATCATGTTCCAGGAACGGGATCAACGCCGTAGCAATGGACACGACCTGTTTCGGCGAAACGTCCATATAATCGGCCCGTTCCGGACGGATACTTACAACGTCGTTTTTACGGCGGGCTGTTACCCTTTCGCCCAGGAAGTAGCCGTCATCATCCAACGGTTCGTTGGCCTGTGCCACAATATACTTATCTTCTTCATCCGCAGTCAGGTATTCGATTTCATTGGTGACCCGTTTATTTTCCTTATCGACTTTACGATAGGGCGTTTCAATAAAGCCGAACTTATTGATAATCGCAAAAGTAGACAAAGAACCAATCAGACCGATATTGGGGCCTTCAGGAGTTTCAATGGGGCACATGCGGCCATAGTGGGAGTTATGTACATCGCGGACTTCGTAGCCGGCCCGTTCACGGGACAGGCCGCCGGGTCCCAAAGCGGACAGACGCCGTTTGTGCGTCAGTTCCGCCAGAGGATTGTTCTGATCCATAAACTGAGACAGCTGGCTGCTGCCAAAAAATTCTTTAATGGCCGCAACTACCGGACGGATATTGATCAGAGCCTGAGGCGTGATCACATCGACATCCTGAATGGTCATGCGTTCTTTTACCACCCGTTCCATCCGGGCCAGGCCGATGCGGAACTGGTTTTGCAGCAATTCACCTACGCAGCGCACGCGCCGGTTGCCCAAATGGTCAATGTCGTCTTTTTCCCCGTGCCCATCCATGACGTTCAGCAGATAGCCAAAAGAAGCCAGGATATCTTCTGTGGTAATGGTGCGCAGATCTGCAGGGATGCCGGCCGTAAAGATGATACGCAGCACCTTGCCGCTCAATTTGCGGATCTTCAGCTGATAGATGCCCTGGGCATCATAAACTTTGCTTGCTTCTACCTTGTCCAGGAGCTCATCGGTCATCTGGGTGCCTTCTTCCACGATGACCTCTCCGGTAGATTTATCAACCAACGGTTCTGCTAAAGTACAACCCAACAGGCGATCCCGCCAGCCTAATTTTTTATTCAGTTTATAACGGCCTACATAAGCCAGATCATACCGTTTGCTGTCGAAGAAAGTTTGCTCGATCAACTGCCGGGCATTTTCCAACGTAGGCGGTTCACCGGGGCGCAGCTTTTTATACAGCTCGATCATCGCCTCGTCCCGATTGGTGGTGATGTCTTTTTCCAGCGTAGCCTTCACCGCTTCGATGAGGAAAGTGCCGTCTTCGGTACGATTTTCAATTTGTGTATCGCCAAAAAATTCCAGAATCTGGTCGTTCGTTTCCAGACCCATCGCGCGGAGCAAAACGGTAGCGGGAACTTTGCGGGTGCGATCCACACGGGCATAAATGACATGGTTCAGGTCGGTCTCGTATTCGATCCAGGCTCCGCGATTAGGAATCACGGTAGTTCCGTACAGATAAAAAGCGCTGGGATCCATCACTTTATCATAATATACGCCGGGCGAACGAACTAACTGACTTACAATAACGCGTTCCGCGCCATTGATCACAAAAGTACCGGTAGAAGTCATCAGAGGAAAATCTCCCATGAATACGCGGGATTCCTTGATTTCTCCGGTATCTTTATACAACAGGTGAACATTGACATTCAAGGGCGCAGAATAGGAAGCGTCTCTTTCTTTGCACTCTTCAATGGTATACTTGGGCTCTCCCATTTCAAAACTTTCAAAAGAAAGTTCCAAATTTCCATTAAAATCTTTAATCGGGGAGATGTCGCGAAAAATCTCATTCAGGCCTTCGTTGATAAACCATTCATAAGAACTCCGCTGCAGATCGATCAAATGAGGCATGGGCAGCACTTCATTGATCTTACCAAAGCTATACCGGGTTCTATCGCCTGTTTGAACCGGTTTAAACATGTAGTCCTTCACTCCTTGTTCTATGTTGTCAGGCAATACAAAATTAAATACGCTGCGCAGGGCCAAAAAAAACAAGGCTCTTACCGCAAGATCACCCTGTTACAACAACTGCGACGAACGTACTTCATCCCTTACCATATGGCGGTCGAGGCGAACCACTGCACTCTCTGACCGTTGTAGATTAGCCTGCATTTTGATAATTACACAAAAAGCAATAATTGTGGTACATAATATTACCACAAAACAATAGCTTTTGTCAAATATAAAAGCCGACCCCCTTAGGGGTCGGCTTTGAGAATGTTCCGATGTAAGAAATAAATTATTTTACTTCTACAGTAGCGCCGGCAGCTTCCAGTTTTGCTTTTGCTTCGTCAGCATCGGCTTTGGAAACTTTTTCTTTCACCGGTGCGGGAGCGCCGTCAACCAGAGCCTTAGCTTCTTTCAGGCCCAAGCCGGTGATTTCGCGAACGGCTTTGATTACATTGATCTTGCCGGAGCCGGCTTCTTTCAGAATTACGTCGAATTCGGTCTTTTCTTCAGCGGCAGCAGCCGGAGCAGCGCCGGCAGCAGCTACAGCTACAGGAGCAGCAGCGGATACGCCGAATTTTTCTTCCAGGGCTTTAACCAGTTCGGATAATTCCAGGACGGTCATGGACTCAATGGCTTCAATAATCTGATCTTTGTTCATTATAATTTCCTCCATAATTTTTAACTTATTTTACCCGTCTTGCGGGATGTAAATGATACAACAGCTGCTTACGCAGACTGTTTTTCTTTTTGTTCGCGTACAGCGTCCAGAGCATACACAACTTTGGACAAGGTCCCATTGAGGGTACGAACCAGGCCGGAGATAGGAGCGTTCAGGCTGCCCAACATTTTGGCAACCAGCACTTCTTTCGGCGGCAGGGCAGCAATGGCTTTTACTTCATCAACCGATACGACTTTTCCGTCTACTACACCGGCTTTGATCTGCATCTTGTCATGCGCTTTAGCAAATTCGCAAATCACTTTGCAGGCGGCCACAGCATCTGCTTTGGAAGAGCAGATGGCGGTGTTCTGTTCCAGAACGCCCTGCAATTCTTCCATGCCGTTTTCTTTGGCAGCCAGCGCGATCAGCGTATTTTTGTAAACAGTGTACTCCGCTCCGCCTTCGCGAACCTTGCGACGCAGTTCGGTATCTTCTGCTACGGTCAAACCGTTAAAATTAACCAATACCAAGCTGTTAGTTTCTGCAAAAACCTGTTTGATTGCTTCCAACTGGACTTGTTTCTGCGCTTTTGTCTTCAATGAATTGCACCTCCTTTTTACATATTTGACTTACCTTTATAAATCAAAAAGACCTCTCGGCCGATACAGCCGGAGGTCGTGAAGGTCATAACCTTATCTATCACTTCAACGCTCCGACCTCGGCAGGCGTGTTTCACACTTACGCTTTGGCACCTGCTGTCTGTGGCCCGATTATCTTCTGATTTAAATTGTCCTTCCGGATTATTTTGCGCTGTCTGCTTTCAGCACATCGATCTTAACGCCGGGGCCCATGGTTGTAGAAAGGGTTACCGACTTAATGTACTGACCTTTTGCACCGGAGGGTTTTACCTTAATCAAGGTAGTAACCAACGCAATGTAGTTATCCAGAAGCTGTTCTTCCGTAAAGGAAGATTTGCCCAGCATAGCCTGTACGTTGCCGGCTTTGTCGGCGCGGTACTCTACTTTACCGGCTTTGATCTCGTTGATGGCTTTTTCCAGATCCATGGTCACCGTGCCAACTTTCGGGTTCGGCATCAGGCCTTTCGGACCTAAGATCTTACCCAAACGACCTACCTGACCCATCATGTTCGGAGTCGCCACGCAAACTTCAAAATCTAACCAGCCGCCCTGAATCTTCGTCGCTAATTCAGCGCCGCCCACATAATCTGCGCCGGCCTTTTTCGCTTCTTCCGCTTTAGCGCCTTCGGCAAACACCAGAACCTTTTTGGATTTACCGGTGCCGTGAGGCAGAACCATAGCGCCGCGAACCTGCTGATCCGCATACTTGGGGTTAATGCCCAGGCGGAAAGACACGTCTACAGAGCTGTCAAATTTAGTAACTGCGGTTTTCTTAACTAATTCTACCGCTTCTTTAGGAGAGTAGAATTTATTTTCGTCGATCAGTTTTGCTGCATCAACATATTTTTTACCATGTTTTGCCATTTGTTTTCCTCCATGTGGTTTAACGGCTTGCGCCTCCCACTCTCATTCCGACGATCAGTCGGTTACAACGATACCCATGCTGCGAGCCGTTCCTTCTACCATACGGGTAGCCGCTTCTACATCAGCAGCGTTCAGATCCTCCATCTTGCTCTGGGCAATTTCACGGACCTTATCGCGGCTTAAGGTTGCTACTTTCTTTTTATTCGGTTCACCGGACGCCTTGTCCAGACCGGCAGCTTTCTTCAACAGCACGGCAGCAGGCGGAGTCTTGGTGATAAAGGTAAAAGAGCGATCTTCAAATACGGTGATCTCTACAGGGATGACCAAGCCAACCTGTTGAGCAGTACGCGCATTGAAGTCCTTAACGAAAGCCATAATATTCACGCCGGCCTGACCCAGTGCAGGACCAACCGGAGGTGCCGGAGTAGCTTTACCGCCAGGAACCTGTAATTTTACGACCTTAGCAACTTTCTTTGCCATATTTCTTACACCTCCTTATCATTCAATTTTTTCTACTTGCGTATAATCAATATCAACAGGAGTTTCGCGACCGAATATATCGACCAGAACTTTCAGTTTGCCTCGTTCCTGATCGATCTCCGCCACCACGCCTTCAAAATTGGCAAAAGGACCCGTTTTGAGGCGTACCCGCTGTTGTAATTGCAGATTGATCTGCGGTCTGGGTTTCGGCAGATTTTCGTCCCCTTCCCCATCCCCCTGTTCCTGGTCGCTGATAAATTTAGCCGCCAGGATACGTTGCACTTCTTCATCGGATAAGGGTACCGGCTGTTTATTATCCGGCCCCACGAACCCGGTCACACCGGGCGTATTCCGCACGATATACCAGGTGCGGTCATCGACGATCATTTCCACCAGCACATAGCCGGGAAACACTTTACGGGCCACAACGCGTTTTTTCCCATTGTCATCTGATACAAGTTCATTTTCCATGGGGATCATAATATGGAAGATTTTATCTTCCATACCCAGGGAGTGAACTTTACGTTCCAGATTCGCGCTGACCTTATTCTCATAGCCGGAATAAGTATGAATCACGTACCAGTGCCGTTTGCCTTTTTCTAATGTATCCGTATTCTTGATCTCGTCCATGGTTCAGCGGGAGCGATGCTCCCCCACCTCCTTTATCGGTTTACCGCAAGATGGTTCTGATCACAAGAGAAAAGATGGAATCGGCTACCCAGATCAAAAAAGCAACCAATACTACTGCAACCAAAACCACAACAGTGTTTGCAAATAACTCCCGGCGTGTCGGCCAGGTCACTTTTTTCAATTCTACTTTAGACTCTTTAAAAAAGTCTGTTATCTTGCCCACCGTACTGGGTTCGTTGGTCGGAGGAGTAGTTTCCGGAACAGCCATCATTTCACATCCTTGCCAGCTCTACTGAAATTCGGAACACAAAATTACTTGGTTTCTTTATGAGAAGTATGTTTTTTGCAGAATTTGCAATATTTTTTGATTTCCAGACGGTCTGGATCATTCTTTTTGTTTTTATTGGTCTGATAATTTCTCTGCTTGCATTCGGTACAGGCCAAAGTAATCAAAGTACGCATCGTTGCCACCTCTTTCAAACTGTAAAATTCAGCGGACTAAATTGTCACTAATCGATAATACCACAGTTGCACTTTTATGTCAATAAATTTACAGATCGGTAAAACAGATAAACAGGGCCGGTTTACGCGCAGCCCTGTTTATTCCGCCATATTCTAAGAACAAAACCTGAAAATTGGGAGGGGCTCTCTTACGCCCCTCATACCGGGATCTAAGATCAATTCATTCCTTCGTGCTTATTCTACGATATCGCCTACTACACCGGCCCCTACCGTATGGCCGCCTTCGCGGATCGCGAAACGCAGACCCTGTTCCATCGCGATCGGGGTGATCAGCGTGATCTCCATGTCTACGTTATCCCCGGGCATTACCATCTCCGTGCCTTCCGGCAGTTTCACCGAACCCGTCACGTCCGTCGTGCGGAAGTAGAACTGCGGACGATAACCGTTAAAGAACGGCGTATGACGCCCGCCTTCTTCTTTCTTCAGTACGTATACCTGACCCGTGAAGTGGGTGTGCGGTTTTACGCTGCCCGGTTTCGCCAATACCTGACCGCGTTCGATTTCTTTGCGATCTACGCCACGCAGCAAGGCACCTACGTTATCGCCGGCCATCGCTTCGTCCAGCGTCTTACGGAACATTTCCAGACCTGTGATGACCGTGCTCTTCTTCTCGTCTTTCATGCCGACGATCTCTACCGCGTCGCCCACATGCGCTACGCCGCGTTCGATACGGCCCGTAGCTACCGTGCCGCGACCCGTGATCGTGAACACGTCTTCCACCGGCATCAGGAACGGTTTGTCCGTCGGGCGTTCCGGCGTCGGGATGTAACGGTCTACTTCATCCATCAGCTCCACGATCTTCTTCTCGTATTCCGGATCCCCTTCCAGCGCTTTCAGCGCGGAACCTACCACGATGGGAATATCATCTCCCGGATATTCGTAGCTGCTCAGAAGGTCGCGCACTTCCATCTCTACCAGCTCGATCAGTTCCGGATCGTCTACCATGTCGGCTTTGTTCAGGAACACTACCATCGCAGGTACGCCTACCTGACGCGCCAGCAGGATGTGCTCCCGGGTCTGCGGCATCGGACCGTCCGCCGCGCTTACTACCAGGATCGCGCCGTCCATCTGCGCCGCGCCGGTGATCATGTTCTTAACATAGTCAGCATGCCCCGGGCAGTCTACGTGCGCATAGTGACGGTTCTCCGTCTGATATTCTACGTGAGAGGTGTTGATCGTGATACCGCGTTCTCTTTCTTCCGGCGCTTTATCGATCATGTTGTAATCCATGAACTCTGCTTCGCCTTTAGCGGCCAACACTTTCGTGATCGCGGCCGTCAACGTGGTTTTGCCATGGTCTACGTGACCGATGGTACCGATGTTTACATGCGGTTTGCTTCTTTCAAAATGTGCCTTTGCCATTTCAAAATCCTCCCCTGTGACTTAATTAATAGTAGAATAGTATCATTCGGCAAAGAATGATGCGCCGGTATTCAGTGAGATACATTATAGTTTCATTGTTAATACCGTGTTCCTCTACACTATACCATAATTTTTAAGATAGGTATATCAAAATTTAAAATATAAAATAAAAATACCCACGCAGGCAACACCTGTATGGGCTTCTTTTACTATTGGTGGCGGCACACGGATTTGAACCGCGGACACAGCGGGTATGAACCGCTTGCTCTGGCCAACTGAGCTATGCCGCCGGAACATGGAGCTGATGACCAGGATTGAACTGGTGACCTCATCCTTACCAAGGATGCGCTCTACCATCTGAGCTACATCAGCATAGCAGCTAATATGGTTGCGGGGGCTGGACTTGAACCAGCGACCTTCGGGTTATGAGCCCGACGAGCTACCAACTGCTCCACCCCGCGATAAAATGGTGGAGAGGGTTGGATTCGAACCAACGAAGCGAAACGCGGCAGATTTACAGTCTGCTCCCTTTAGCCACTCGGGAACCTCTCCATAATTTGGTTTCTACTGGAGCTGACAATAGGAATCGAACCTACAACCTACGGTTTACAAAACCGTTGCTCTGCCAGTTGAGCTATGTCAGCACGTATTCAGTGACAATAAGTATAATACATGAAAGAAAAAGGTTTGTCAACCGTTTTTCCCCAGATTCTCAAAAAAACCGGAAGAATCTCTGCAGACAGCAGTTACAGGCCAAAATAAAGGAGCACCAGGCCTGCCAGCACAATCCGATAATAAGCAAAGGCGGATAAAGTAGAGCTTTTCAGGAACCTGAGAAACCAGAGGACCGAACCATAGGCCGTAACAAACGCCACCGCAAAACCGATCGCCAGAACGATGTCCCCGCCGTTAGCCAGCGCTTTCAGATTCTTTAACAGATCATATACGCAGGCTACCAGCATCAGCGGCACCGCCATTAAAAAGGTGTATTGGGCCGCCACATCCCGGCTGACTCCCACCAACATCCCCCCGGCCAGAGTACTCCCGCTGCGGGAAAAGCCCGGCCACAAAGAAAGGATTTGGAACAAGCCGATATGCAGCGCCTGTTTCAGCGTAAGCTTGTCGATGTCCTGCAGAAGGCTTTCGTTAATCGAACCTTTCGTTTTTTCCGCATATAAAAGCAACAAGGCGCCCAGGATCAGGCCAATCGCCACCGTTAACGGTGAAAACAAATACAACTTAATATATTTGTAGAAAAAGAAACCTGCCAACATCGCCGGTACGATACCGACAGCGATATGCCAGGCACTGAGCCCCCTGTCCACCTGCCAGCCTTCTTTTGTGAAAAAACGAAGAAAACGTTCTTTATAAATGAAGACGATGGATAAAATCGCCCCCAGTTGCACAAATACATCAAATAGATCCGCCAGGTCACCGGTAAAACCTATTAAATTCCCTACAATAATCATATGACCGGTAGAAGATACCGGTAAAAATTCGGTCAGCCCCTCCACGATCCCCACGATCACAGCAATTAAATTTTGATCCATCCTATCTTCTCCCAACTATTTTCGCCCCTGTCCGGGCAGAAAATGCACATAAGTTAATTATATATAAAAACGTTTGACTTACAAGTGAAATCGTGGTGAACAATCAATAAATCGGATTCAAACCATAGCTCCATGGTTCAAACCCGATTATGATATAACTGTTTTATGCGCTATACTGCCGCTGTCTTAAACTGAAAGCGGCCATTGCCATTTTCATTTTTCATCGCCGAAACTGATGCCGATATAGCGGGCGGCCTTGATGATCTCATTATCCGGCAGCACGGATTTCGGCTGCGCGCCTGCAGCCTGCAACGAAACCTGAACAATGGAGTCATTATGCAGGGAAACCATGACATCATATTCCCCTTTGATACAAGCTTCCACAGCAGCGACCCCGTAACGGGTACATAACACCCTGTCAAAAGCTGTAGGAGAACCGCCTCGTTGCAAATAGCCCAAAATAGTGCAGCGAGATTCGATGCCGGTCAACGCTTCCAGTTCATTAGCCAGTTTATTGCCCACACCGCCCAGGCGGATCTGTTCAAAACTGCCTTTGACGATACGGGCGATCGTCATTTCGCCGCCTTCCGGTTTGGCGCCTTCCGCCACTACAACGATACTGAAATTTTTCCCTTTCTCTTTGCGCTGGCGAATTTTCTCCGCCACCGCCTCAATATGATAGGGAATCTCGGGAATTAAAATTACATCCGCCCCACCGGCTACGCCGGCATGCAAAGCAATCCAGCCGGCATAACGCCCCATGACTTCCAGGATCATCACCCGATGGTGGGATTCCGCCGTACTATGCAGACGATCCACCGCCTCCGTGGCCACCGCCATAGCCGTATCGAAACCAAAAGTACGTTCCGTACAGGGCAGGTCGTTATCAATGGTCTTAGGTACCCCTACCACGTGCACACCGCACTCCCGTGAAAGCTGCGCGCCTATGGCAAGGCTGCCGTCGCCGCCAATCACGATCAATGCTTCAATGCCCCGTTTGTGCAAATTATGCATCACGGTTTCCCGTTCATCCGTATAAGTGATGGTGCCGTCTTCCGCTTCATGCGCAAATTTAAAAGGGTTGTCCCGATTGGTTGTCCCCAATACAGTACCGCCCCGGGGCAGGATGCCCGACACATCCGCATAGGTCAACAGCTTCATCCTGTCACGCACCAACCCGTTAAATCCGTTTTCAATGCCATAAATCTGATAGCCGCAGCCCAACGCCGATTTCACAACTGCATTCAGTACCGCGTTTAAACCGGGGCAATCGCCCCCGCCGGTCAAAACTGCCAACGTTCCTTTTACATTAATCATAGAGCCCGCCATTTGTTATTCTACGTTCCAAATCGTGAAGCCTTCCGCCGGAATCCGGATGGATTCCGTTCCATCAAATTTATCGTAGCACAGTACACCGTCTTTTACATATCCCGGCCAGGCGGCTACCAAAACAAATTTCTCTCCCAGTTCCTTCAATAAAGCTGCTACATCTAAATTAAATACCGGCACAAACAGCGTCTGTAAACGATCCAATAAAATTACGTCCGAATTGTAACTGGCAAGCGTCTCTGCCATCATCGTCGGAGCCTGGACCGCTCTTTGCTCTTTGGGGATGGCAAGGAACTCCTCGCTGATGAGCATACGGCAATCCACATAGTCCCATTTTTTATCTTCCGCCGCTTCACGCAGGACTCTGCTTTTTCCGCTGCCGGGCTTACCGGTTACAAAGATTACTCCTTTATCTTTTTTGGATGCCTCCACCATGCTTTCAAATTCTTCTGCCTGATTCATTTTAATTACCTCCCTGTCTGTTGACAGCCGCAATTTAATAACTGAACTTTATTAAATCTGTGATAATACTATTCGCTGTTTCTGCCTGAAATCCTTTTAAAAGCTCATGGGTTTTTTCAGATTCCGAAAAACTCTCCGGTAACTGTTTCACATGTATCAATTTTTCTCTGAAGACAGCTTTTTATGTCTTTTTTTTTGTGGTTCGATAGCAAGGATACAGGAGCAGACCGTCTGCACCTCCGTATCCTCCGCATAAGATTCTTTGTATTTTTCCACCTTGCGTTTCACACGCTGCAGCGCATTATCGATGGACTTTATATGACGATTCAGTTCTGCCGCTGTTTCCTGGTAAGATTTACCATCCAGATAATTCATGAATACTTCCCACTCCAAATCGCTGAGGATCGTATTCATTTTATTTTTAATCTCGGCGAACTCTTCCCGTCGGATAATCATTTCTTCCGGATTCACTACCTTGCTTCCGCCGGAAAGCACATCCAGCAAGGTGCGGTCTGAATTTTTTTCGTAAATCGGTTTATTTAAAGAAACATACGAATTTAACGGGATATGTTTCTGACGGGTAGCGGTTTTAATGGCCGTGATAATCTGACGTGTCACGCATAGTTCTGCAAACGCACGAAAAGAGGACTGGCGATCCTCTCTGAAATCACGGATCGCTTTATACAAGCCGATCATGCCCTCCTGGACAATATCTTCTCTTTCAGCTCCGATCAGAAAATAACTCTTGGCTTTACCTCTGACAAAATTACGGTACTTGTGCAGCAGGTATTCCTGCGCCAGCACATTGCCCGTCGCATTAGCCAGATTTACGATTTCTTCGTCTGTCATCCCGGCAAACTTGGCATAGGGGTCACTCATGACACTTTCCATACACCCTCCCCCTTTTCCGGAGCTTGTCCGTTCTGTTTCACCTTAAAACCAGGCAAAAAATCAGTCTTTGTAAATTTTTTATTTCCCACCGGGGAATGCTTTCATTATACACGACAGAGAGCAGCAGCGTCAACCGGAGCCACACCCCTGAAAACTGTCTCCGCCTGTTATATAGCGGGTTTACGATGACTGCGGACATTTTCTCTACGGGCTGAAAGTCCAGGTCTTTTGCTTTGCCTGTCCGACTGCACTTCTGCTTTAAAAAGCTGTCTTGCCCATCAACGGTTTTGCAAGCGCCATCTTTGCCGCACGGCTTCATACAATAATATCGCCCCGGCAGCGGAAGCATTAAGGGAATTCACGCCTCCGTACATGGGTATCTTTACCAAAATATCACAGTTTTCCTTTACCAGACGGCCTAAGCCTTTCCCTTCGGCTCCCACTACCAGAACCAGAGGCCCCGTCAGATCCGCTTCAAAATAAAGGTCTTGCCCCGCCATATCGGCCCCGGCCACCCAGAAGCCTTTTTTCTTCAGTTCCTGCAGTGTTTGGGAAATATTACCGATTTGTACTACCGGAACATAATTTACCGCCCCGGCGGATACTTTAGACACTACCATATTAAGGGGACAGCTTCTCCGTTTGGGCAGGAGAACGCCATGAACACCCGCGGCATCTGCGCTGCGGATCAGCGCGCCGACATTCTGCGGATCCTGCAATTCATCCAGCAACAACAATAAAGGCATTTCTTTGCGGACGGCTGCGTTGTGCAGCACGGTTTCCAAAGTACTGAAGGCCACCGGCGCAGCCAACGCCGCAACCCCTTGATGGCGTACATGAGGAGCTAATAAATTCAGGCGCTCTTCTTTTACAATTTCTACAGGAACGCCGAGTTGTTTCGCCGCCGCCAGTATTTTCCCCGGAGCACTGCCTGTCAGACCGTTTTTCAGATAAATTTTGTTCATCGGTCTGCCGCTGGTCAATGCTTCCAGAACCGCATTTCTCCCGGCAATCATTTCCTCTGTCATACCCTGCTCCTTCATTTTGTTCATCCTGTTCTTTTAAAGAAACCGGCAGCAAAAATTGCTGCCGGAAATAGTATGATTTTAATTTTTTAGCGCATTTTTCGCGCCGTCAAACAAAAACAGATCTTCCACAGGCAGACCGGCCGCCTGGTATTCTTTCACTTTAGGAAGGATCCCGCAGCTCATTTTCCCTTCTTTGCAGATTCCCCGCGCCACACAATCCGGGCCGGCTTTTTCAAACAATACCGGCGCGACCTGACGGCATTGCACCAGCATACGCCAGGCCAGTTCACGAATTTCCCACTGCGCCCGGTTACAGCAGCGCAGCGTAAAGAAATTATACAAAGAACGGGCATTAAAGGTGCAGACAATTTTAGTTTCTGCCGCATTGGGGAGCACATAACGCGCATCTTCCGCAGGAATACCGTAGTTGTCCGCCAGATCATTATATAAGTTCTGTAAGCCTTGCATACAGGCTTCAAATTTAGCTTTTGCCTCAGGGATCTGTTCGATCGTATGGGGTATGACCGAAGCAAAATCATGCGCTTTGACATAACGCTGGGACTGCTGGGAATAAGAAGCGATGCGGTGTCGTACCAACTGATGGGTCAGGACTCTGGAAACCCCTTCGATCGCAAACGTAAACGTCACATGCTCCAACGGAGAAAAATGCCCCATGCGCACCAACATACGGACCAGACGCCCGGCTTCTTCCTCGCTCATCGCTTCCTGCAGTTCCGGCACACCCACCGGAGAATAGCATAAACGGGCGCTTAACGCCGCGGTTTTATCCGGATCCGGTGTATGACGCAATAATACCACTTTCATAAGAAATCCCCTCTCCTCTTCGACTTGTTTACCAACTGACGGGCATTCTCCCTGCTTCTTTTATTTGTTTTTTTCTGCCATCACTTCCGCAATAAGCTCAAATGCCTGACGCATAATGCTTTCCAGCCGTTCCTCCCGCTCCGTCAGAAGCAGCCAGCCGCACAATGCCTCGAAACCCGTCGCCAGGCGATATTCACTGACACTGGCGCTCCTGGGTACCGTCGATTTGGCATTACGCCCCCGATGCACCACCGCTTTTTCTTCTTCCGATAATTCCGGTTCCAAAGCCTGCATCGCTTTGGCCTGCATTACGGCAGAAACCATTTTTGCCGCGATGGTGTGAATCACCTGCACATGACTGGAAGTCGTTAAAAGACGCAGACGCACATAAAAAGTGAAGGCGCTGTCGCCGATCAAAGCCAGAACAATGGGATTCATCTGGCCCGGCTCCGGCAACGGCCTGCCCTCAGCCTTGCAGGCCGCCAGCGCCTGTCTTTTTAATTCCAGAAAACGAACAAATTTCACTGTTTTTTCCACCGTGCTCCCTGAGGCGTGTCTTCCAGCACAATGCCTGCCGCCGCAAGCCGGTCCCGGATCGCATCCGCCTGAGCATAATTCTTTGCCGCCCGGGCTTCCTGGCGCAGATCCAGCAATATCTGCATTAAGGTGTCATCCAGACCGCTGTTTTCCGCTGACACAGCAGAGGCGGATCCTTCCAACACACCTACCACCGAGCAGAATTCGGCAAACACTTTTTCCATGCTGTCGATCAGTTTCCCGTCCGGGGCGATTCCTTTTGCGTCAATCGCCGCTTTATAGACATTAATTTCTTTGGCCAGCGCAAACATGTGACTGATGGCCAAGGCTGTATTGAAATCATCCCGCATGGCTTCCAGAAAAACGCCCCGTATTTCCTGCACTTTGCTGCGCAAAGCCAGACTATCTTCCGTCGCACCGCCGCTGATCAGGCTGTGCATTGCCGCCAGGTTCTCTTTCGCCGTACGCAAGCGCTGCAAACCGGCTTCCGCTTCACGCAAACGCCCGTCGTTGAAATCCAGCGGGCTGCGATAATGGGTCGACAGAATAAAGAAGCGCAGTGTTTCCGGCGCAAAATGCTGCAAAATATCTTTTACGGTAAAGAAATTACCCAAAGACTTGGACATTTTTTCTTCATTCACGGTAATAAAACCGTTATGCAGCCAGTAATGCACAAATGGGTGGGCGCCGGTAGCCCCTTCCGACTGGGCGATCTCATTTTCATGGTGGGGGAAGATCAGATCGCTGCCGCCGCCGTGAAAATCAAAAGAGTCCCCTAAATATTTCATGCTCATCGTCGAGCATTCAATGTGCCAGCCGGGACGACCTTTTCCCCAGGGGGAATCCCAGGCCGGTTCGCCGGGTTTAGCCGCTTTCCAAAGCGCAAAGTCCATCGGATTCTTTTTCCGCTCATCTACTTCGACCCGCGCGCCGGCCAGCATATCTTCCAGATCCCGTCCGGAAAGACAGCCGTAGCATTTAAATTTTTCTACACTATAATAGACATCCCCGTCCACAGTGTAGGCGTAGCCCCTGTCAACCAGAGACTGCACGGTCTTGATAATGTCGGGAATATGTTGCGAGACCCTCGGGTAGACCTGCACGCGGCGTACATTCAATTTATCCATTACTTCAAAATAGGCTTCGATATAGCGCCCGCAGATATCGCTCCACTCCACGCCTTCCTCGTTGGCGGTATGGATAATTTTGTCGTCCACATCAGTGAAATTCTGCACATGCGTCACATCATATCCTTCATGTTCCAGAAAGCGATGAATCACATCCCAGGTCACAAAAGGACGCGCATTGCCGATGTGCGGGTGGTTATAGGGTGTCACGCCGCAGACATAAATGCTTGCCTTACCCGGCTCCATAGGAATAAACTCTTCTTTTTTACGGGTCATTGTATTATAAACTTTAAGCATCATCCTGCTCTCCTTTATCTGCTTCTGCGAAAATCACGGGGAAATATCGGCTATCTGCCGCCTGGCAGATCACGTCCGCGACCTGCTTTTCAGGCTCTATGCGCCGCCGCAAAGCAGTCTCTCTTTAAAATCTCTGCTTTAGAAAAAAGTCCTGTATCTCCTGTTTTATAAAGAAACGCCTGCTTTAACAAGACTTTGCAGGATCCGTTTTTCCGTGCGTTCTACTCCTAACAGCGGGATCATTTCAGCCAGCTCCGGCCCATGTTGATTCCCCGTCAGAGCTACACGCACAGGCATGTATACCTGCTGTCCTTTCAGCTTATTTTCTTTCTGCACTTTCTTGAAAGTCGCCTTCACGGTATCATGCCCGACTTCCGTCAGGTTTTTCAGTTCGGCCAGCAAAGCCTTTAAAACCAGAGGAACTGTTTCTTCCTGCAGCACTGCCGCCGCGGCCGCGTCCTCAAATTCAAATTCATCATTAAAGTACAGCGCCACCTTTTCCGGGATCTGCGCGCCATAGTCCACCTGGGTCTGCGCCGTAGCCACTACCTTTTTCAGCCACTTTGCCGCGTCCCCGGTTTCCTCCCCTGTTAGATAACCGGCCTCTTGCATGAACGGAACCGCCAGCTCATAAAAAGCTTCCGGCGTCATCTTGCGAATATGCTGTCCATTGATCCAGTCTAACTTTTTAAAGTCAAAGACAGCAGGGTTTTTGGCCACCCGTTCCAGAGAAAATTCCTGAATCGCTTCTTCCATGGTAAAAATTTCTTTTTCCCCGGCCGGCGCCCACCCCAGCAAAGCCAGAAAATTATTCAGACCTGCGGGGATATAGCCTTTTTTGCGATAGGCATCCACGGAGGTCGCTCCGTGCCGTTTACTCATTTTCGTATGGTCGGTACCCAAAATCAGGGAGATATGTCCGAAAAGCGGTTTTTCAAAACCCAGCGCTTCGTATACCAACAGCTGACGCGGTGTGTTGGACAGGTGTTCTTCCGCACGGATCACATGCGTGATATGCATCAGGCTGTCGTCAATCACGACCGCATAATTATAAGTAGGAATTCCATCGGATTTTACGATAACAAAGTCGCCGATACCGTTGGAGTCAAATTCTACATTACCGCGAACCAGATCGTGTACCACGATTTTTTCGTCCCGGGGCACCCGCAGACGGATCGAAGGCCTGCGGCCCTCCGCCTCATAAGCCTTTATCTGCTCCGGCGTCAGATGGGAACATTTTCCCATATAACGGGGCATCTTCCCGTGCGCGATCAGGTCCTGGCGTTCGGCTTCCAGCTCTTCCGGCGTACAATAGCAATAATAGGCCTTGCCTTCCGCTAGCAGCTGATCCGTATATTTTTTATAAATGTCCAGACGCTCCGTCTGATGGTACGGTCCGTAGGGTCCTCCCACATCGGCGCCTTCGTCCCAGTCCATGCCCAACCAACGCAGAGCTTCTTTAATGTTTTCTTCCGACTCCGGCGTAGAACGTTTCCGATCCGTATCTTCAATGCGCAAGATCAACTTGCCTCCGGTTTTACGGGCCAGCAACCAGTTAAACAACGCGCTGCGCGCGCCGCCTATATGAAATGGCCCTGTAGGGCTGGGCGCAAAACGAACTCTTACTTCTTCTGCCATCTTAACAATCCCTCCAAAATTTTTCTTTAACCACAGCCAATTCACGCTGCCTTTATGTTGTTATAATCGGTCTTTAACTGTTACGCTCTATCTATATATGTATTATACACGGTCCTATCGTCCCGGGACAGTTTCGCTGATTTTCCTTTTGTCCGGCGGTCTAAGCCTGAACGAGGCTGGCAACTGCTTCGGCCGCGATACCTTCACCCCGGCCGGCAAAGCCCAGTTTTTCCGTCGTTGTCGCTTTCACATTCACCGCATCGGCAGCAACCTGCAGATCTTCTGCCACGAACGCCTGCATCTGTGGAATGAAAGCGGCCAGTTTCGGAGCCTGCGCAATAATCGTTACATCTACATTATTTACCCGCCAGCCTTTTGCCTGAATCATGCGCAAGGCTTCCCGCAGCAGTTTTCTGCTGTCGGCGCCTTTGTAGCGCGGATCGGTATCGGGGAAATGACGGCCGATATCACCTAACCCCGCTGCGCCTAACAACGCATCCGTCAGCGCATGCAGCGCCACATCCGCGTCACTGTAGCCTAATAACCCTTTGGCACAGGGGATCGTCACGCCTAAAAGGATCAGCGGCCGTCCCTGTACCAGACAATGCACATCAAAGCCTGTTCCCACACGAAATTGCATAACCTGCATTTCCTCCCGCGTTTCTTTTACCCGGCGCGCGATAATTTCTTCCGCTACTAAGATGTCTTCCGGTGTCGTTATCTTAATATTTTCGTAGGCGCCCTCTGCTACAGCCACCGGTTCTCCCAATGCTTCCACCAGGGAGGCGTCGTCCGTCACCGCAAAAGGATGCTTTTTCACATTGGCATAAGCGCGCCGCAACAGGCCTATCTCAAAAATCTGCGGCGTCTGCACGTTTCGAAGGGTACTGCGCTCCGGCGTAGAGGCCACCAGGCCGTCTTCCCCAACGATTTTAACCGTGTCTTTGCTGGGCACCGCCGCAATCGCCGCACCGTATTGTTTCGCCTTGGCCAGAGTACGGTTAAAAACAGCCGCGTCCGCAAAGGGACGCGCGCCGTCATGGACTGCCACATAGCCCGTTTCCGCCGTCACACAAGCCAGACCATTGGCCACGGAATCCTGCCGCTCTTTGCCGCCGGCGGTCACTTCCCACGACAGTCGTGGAAAACAACGTTCCTGCTGTTGCGTCAGCAACTGACGCGTAGCTTCAACCTCTCCGGCCCCCACTACTACCACCACATGGTTTACGACTGCGACAGCAGACAGGTTTTTCAGGCACAAGGCCAAAAGAGGAAGACCGCCTACAAGGGCAAAGGCCTTGTTTTTGCCCAGCCCCAGCCGCTTGCCTATGCCGGCAGCCGGTACAATTACCGTTACCCCGTCCTTCATCTTTCCTCCACGGTCACAACCATATCCCGCACCTCATGATCCTTGGGAACTTTGGCAAAAATCATACGTCCCGCCGAGGTTTGCAGTACGGAAGTGACTGCTACCTTAATTTTATTGCCGATATATTTACGACCGCCTTCCACGACGATCATCGTTCCATCCTGCAAATACGCCACTGCCTGCCCGTTTTCCCTGCCTTCCCGCAACAGATAGGCCGACATTTCTTCACCGGGAAGGACAACCGGTTTCACCGAATTAGCCAGATCATTAATATTCAACACCTGAATCCCCTGAATCGAAGCCACCTTATTCAGATTAAAGTCGTTGGTCACAATTACAGAGCCGGTATCATTCGCCATGGCGACTAATTTTCCATCCACTTCCGGGATCGCCTCGTACTGCAGATCATTTACCACTACGATTTGACCGTTTTCCTGCTGCAATGTCCGGATCAGATCCAGGCCCCGGCGTCCTTTAGCCCGTTTCATAGCATCGGACGAATCGGATAAGCGCTGCAGTTCTTCCAAAACAAAGTTGGGGACGATCAGATTACCCTCCAAAAAGCCGGTTTTCAGAATATCAGCAATACGTCCGTCAATAATCACACTGGTATCCAACAGTTTGTTCAAAGAACCCCGTTCTGCAGGCACGGCATCGGAACCAAACGGAATAAAGGCCGAAGGATCCGTTTCCTCGCCTGTTTCCGCCTTCCCTGAGGGCGCATGGAAAGTCTCCTGGATACGTCGGTGATTGAACATGCCCAGGATATCCTTACTTTTCCGCAGCGCCACTTTGGCACCTACCAAAGCAAACACAATGCTCAGCACAATCGGCAGATATTGCCCGATGATCGGCAGATGGGAAAAAGGGGCCCCCAGCAGATTTGCCAAAATCAGGCCGACCACTACGCCGATCAGGGTAACAATAATGTCCCCGGAGGGCGCTTTAGCTAAAACAGAAGCCATGATCTCCGAATATTTCAAAATGAATTTAATAATGAACGGAGTGATGACCCAGCCGACCCAGCCAAAGAATAAAACGCCCAGCAACGCAAAAAGCCAGTGAATATAGGAATAACCTAATACGCCCCGGGAATGCACATCATAGCCGATCAAGAATGAAATATGCGGAAGTATCGTTTCCATCAGTATGAGTCCGGTTACAGTCAAAATGATCGCTATGACAAAGGTTAATATTCTTCGCAGCATGTTATTACCTCCTTTCGTAAAATTAATACGCCGAAAAGAATATAATACTCTTCCATTGTACTTATTAAAATATTTTACTACAAATTTACTTCTAATAACAGTATATTTTCAGTAGTTTTCCTGAAAATCACAAAAAAATACAGCCGGATAAAATATCACAGCTGTATTATTGATTGTATTTGTCCGTCAGGCAATGTGCAGCGCCTCGTCAATCCATTTTTCCGCCGTATCAAAGTCGCTCTGTTCCACGACCATGATTTCGCTGGCCAGGATCTGTCTGGCATTGCCAAGCAACCGCCGTTCGCCGGTAGAAAGACGCTTCTCCTGATCCTGGCGGGCCAATATACTGATCACCTCAGCCAACTCCAGCACATCGCCGCTCTTCATCTTGTCAACATAAATCGTGAAACGGCGATTCCAAGTGATGCTTTTAAGGTTGCTGATCACTTTCGTTTCCAACACTTTCTGAATTTCTTCCACCTTTTTGGGCGGACTTACAGGGCGTAAGCCTACTTTTTCCAGATTACACAAAGGAATACGGACTTTCATGTTCCCCAAAAACATGGAAAGTACAAGATATTTCGTAGGCTTTGCATCATATACACGCTCTTCAATTGATTCGACTACACCTGCACCGTGCATAGGGTACACTACATTATCGCCCACCAGAAACATCGTACACCTCCAACCACCGGAAAAAACTTTGCGAGACTGTTTCATAACCAACTATCTCAGATTAGCTATGAATAACCATGCCTGACTATGAGACGCTCACATAAAGCAAAATCATAGTACAAATAAACGCACGTTTTATAATATGTAATTATTATAACACACGCTATCTCATTCGTCAAAATTTTTTATTATATATCACTCTATTTACTCTGTCAACTGTTTTTTCTTAATTCGAGATTTTTTTACAATTCTTCCGGTCAAAGAAAATCGCGGCGCCCCCGCAGTTTTACGGAAAAGCGTTTTCACACTTTACCAAACCTGCATGGCACTGCGATTTCAATGTGCTATTTAATTTAGCCGGGTTATGCGGTGAAGATGGCGTTCAATGCCTCTTCCACAGTTTTTACCTGACAAACCTCGCCGGTAAAACCGGCCGGCAGGCGTAATTTGCCCGCAGGAACCACAAAGCGGGTAAAACCCAATTTAGCTGCATCTGTGATGCGTCGTTCCGCCGCGGCCACACGCCGTATCTCACCGGTCAGCCCCACCTCGCCAAAGACCAGGACCTGTTCCGGCACCGGACGGTTGCGATAACTGGATACCAGCGCAGTGATCACCGGCAGATCCGCGGCAGGTTCTGTCACCTTGATTCCCCCCACCACATTCACATAAGCGTCATAGGTGCCAAAATCCATGCCTAAGCGCCGTTCCAGAATGGCTAACAGCATATTGACACGGTTATAATCAAAACCGACGGCAGTACGACGCGGCAGACCATAAGGCGTACGAGCCGCCAAAGCCTGGAATTCGACCATGATGGGCCGGTTGCCCTCCAGACAACCGCCTACTACAGCGCCGGGGACAGGACTTTCCTTTCGTTCCAGAAAAAGCCCGGCCGGGTTGACCACTTCTGCCAAGCCGCCCTGCTCCATAGAAAAAATACCGCACTCTTCCGTAGAACCAAAGCGGTTCTTCAATGCCCGCAAGACACGGAAACTGTAGCTGCGATCCCCTTCAAACTGCAGCACCACATCCACCATATGCTCTAACAGGCGAGGCCCGGCAATATTGCCGTCCTTGGTCACATGACCGATAACCATTACCGCAACGCCGACAGTTTTCGCAAACCTGAGCAGATTAGCGGTACATTCCCGGACCTGCCCTACACTGCCGGCCGCCGTCTCCAGTTGACTGCTGTACATAGTCTGGATCGAATCGACGATCAAAAGCGCCGGTTTCTCCCGTTCCGCCTGGAGCAGGATCCCGCCCACTTCAGAGGCCGTCATGATCAGCAGCGAATCCGTACATTTGCCCAGGCGACCGGCCCGCATAGCAGTCTGTTCCTCCGACTCTTCCCCGGAAACATAAAGAACCTTGCGCCCCTTTTGACTAAATCGCATAGCCGTATCCAGCAACAGTGTCGACTTACCGATTCCCGGTTCGCCCCCCAGCAGTACCAGGCTGCCCGGGACAATGCCGCCGCCCAGCACCCTGTCGAATTCGTTGATGCCTGTGGTCAGACGCTCTACCGGAGTGGCTGCCACCCGGCTGATAGGCCGGGGGGCTTTGCCTTCCATAAAATTTACATAACCCGTATTTTTAGCAAGCGTTTCCACCTGCTCCGCCAGCGAATTCCAGGTGCCGCATTCCGGGCATTTCCCCAGCCAGGACGCCGTAACATAACCGCAATTCTGACATACATAACTGGTTTTTACTTTGGTCTTAGCCATGCGAACGCTCCTCTTCCACCGGTACCAGCGTTCCTGTCGGTTCTTCTTTGATCCGGGTAAAAGCAAATTCCCCGTTGATCACATCCACTAAGATTTCCTCACCCCGGGAGAAGGTGCCTTCCAGATACAAATCCGCCAGCTTGTCTTCCACCTCTTTTTGCAAAGCACGGCGCAAAGGACGGGCGCCGTACCGAATGTCCATGCCTACCGTCAGCAGCTTATCTTTTGCCGCGGCGGTCATACGCAGGCGCAGACCCGGTTCCTGCAGACGTTTCTGCAGATCTTCCAACATCCGATCCACGATCTGGGCCAGATTTTTTTTGCCTAACGAATCAAAAACCACCGTTTCATCGATGCGGTTTAAAAATTCCGGTCGGAATATATCCTTGATGCCCTGCAGCACCTTTTGTTTCTTATCCAGACTTTCTGCTTCCGCGTTGGCGGCAAAGCCCAAACTATGCTTGTCGGCCAGCAGTTCGGCGCAGGCATTGCTGGTCATGATCAGCACGCAATTACGGAAGTCCACAGTAACGCCCTGTCCATCGGTAAGACGCCCGTCTTCCATAATTTGCAACAACAGATTAAAAATATCCGGGTGGGCTTTTTCAATCTCATCCAGCAGCACCACAGAATAGGGATGTTGTTTTACCGCAGTGGTAAGACGGCCACCTTCTTCATAGCCTACATAGCCCGGCGGCGCGCCGACCAGGCGGGAGGCGGTATGTTTTTCCATATACTCGCTCATATCAAAACGCAGCAGCGATCGTTCATCGCCAAACAAATGCTCCGCCAGCGCTTTAGCCAGCTCTGTTTTTCCCACGCCGGTGGGTCCGAGGAATAAGAAGGAACCCACGGGGCGATGAGGATCTTTCAGCCCGGCGCGGGCACGGCGCACCGCCTGCGCCACGGCGCGAACAGCCATATTCTGTCCTACGATCCGTTTGTGCAGGCTTTCCTCCAATTGCAGTAAATTGCCGGATTCCGCTGCGCTGAGACGTGTCAGAGGAATATCCGTCCACTGGGAAATGATCTTGCGTACCGTATCGCCATCTACCACAGGGTCGCCCATTTGTCCCGAATAATCTTTCACACTATGGAGCCGGATGGCTGCGCAGGCCTCATCCAAAATATCAATGGCCTTATCCGGCAGATTCCGGTCGGGCAGGTAGCGGTCCGAAAGATGAACCGCGGTATACAGGGCATCCTCCGTCACCCTTACATGATGATACTCTTCGTAACGCCCCCGCAGATACTTCAGAATAGCCAGAGAAGCCGCCACGTCCGGTGCCTCTACCCGCACCGGCTGGAAGCGACGTTCCAGCGCCGCATCTTTTTCAATGCTTCGGCGGTAATCCTCCAGAGTGGTAGCGCCAATGACATGAAGCTCCCCCCGGGCCAGCGCCGGTTTAATGATGTTGGCAATATTCATCGTGCCGTCGCCGCCATTCATGAGCATCTGCAGCTCGTCCATAAAGAGAATGATATTGGGGCTTTTCTTCACCGCTTCAATAATATCCCGCAAGCGTTCTTCCAGTTCGCCCCGATATTTAGCGCCGGCGACCACATATCCCAGCTCAAGGGAAAAGATGACCTTATCCTGCAGGAATTCCGGCACTTCCTTTTTAACGATCCGTTGCGCCAGTCCTTCCGCCACCGCCGTTTTGCCTACACCGGCTTCACCGATCAGCACCGGATTATTTTTCGTCCGACGGCACAAGATCCGCATCAGGTGTTCTAATTCTTTTTCCCGACCCAAAACAGGATCCAGTTTATCCTGTTCCGCCAGTTCATTCAGGTTGCGCCCAAACCCCTGCAGCAGCTTCAGTGCTTTACGCTGTCTTTCTTCTTCCTGTTCCTTTTTGGCCTGTGCTTTAAACTTATTCCCTTCCGGTAAAGAGCGGCGGGTGATGAAATCTTCGTGCATCATGCTCTGCACCCGTTTCACCGTAATGCCGAAACGGGCGAGGACCCGGGATGCGATGCCCGTTTCTTCCGCCAAAAGGCCCAGCAGGATATGGCCGGAGCTTACCAGATAAAGACCGTCTGCATCCGCAAAAGATTTCGCATACTCCAGCACTTTATAACCTGCCGGCGTATATTTAACAGGATTGGCATTTTCCACCGCCTTACCCATCCAGGTTTCCAATTCGCCCAAAAGGGTATATTTATCGACACCGCAGTGAATCAACAGGCTGAAGGCCTGGCTTTCCTGCTCTTGCAAAGCCGCCCAGAGGATGTGCTCCGTGCCGATCTCATCCTGCTTGCGCTGCGCTGCCGTACGCCGTGCAACAGACAGAATTTTCTCCGCTGCATCCGTATAAAAGTGGTCGGTCAGGTTATTGTCTGAACCGCGATTCTGTTCCGCCATGCGGCGCAAAGGTTTAAACAGCTCTTCCAGAAAATTACGGGCTCCCTCACCGCCCTGTCCCGCCATCACGCCTTCCGTCGCAAATTCTTTGGCGCAGGTATCACAAAGCCATTTACTCACCCGTTTATTATTGACAACGCAGACTACATTCACAGTCGCCTCGCGTTTTTCACAACGTTCACATAACATAATTACCTCCCGGGGCGATGAAACCGTCCTCCCCTGTTCCTGCCCAACTTCCCTTTCCTGCCTGCGTTGAGACTAAAATCAGCCGGCATGGATCATATTCCTTACCGCCTGACGCAGTATCTGACGTTTTTCTTCTTCATCAAGATCCATAATGCTCATAAAATACTGCAAAAGCGTATATTCCCTTACCGTAAGCATATGATTCTTATACCAATAGCGTAAAATTTCTTCTACTTCCGGTTCTTCTTCCTGTTCTTCTACCGGCAATATCCTTACAATACGGATAAAACCGCCGCTGCCCCGTCGGGATTCCACCAGATACCCTTTCTCCGGAGTAAAACGGGTACTCAGCACGTAACTGATCTGGGACGGTGCGCAGGATAGTCGGTCCGCCAGTTCATTCCGCTGCACCAATACTGTATTCTGACTGGCAGCCAACAACTGTCCGACGATAAAGCTTTCGATTGCATCTGCCATATTTTTCATAATGTTCCCACCTTTTTACTACTATTTGCCTTGCGCTTCAATTTTACCAGGCTATCTTTTTGCCGGCGTTACTCTATATTTTATGAATCCAAGGCAGCAATATAGAAAATCATTCTCTATATTGTCTTTATTATATTTGACTTTTTGACTTTACGCAAGCAGGAAAGGGAAACAAATTTGTGAATCGTGATATCTGTTTTCCCTTTATTGCCGTGCCAGCGCCGCTTTCATCAGCCGTTTATAAGTCTCCACCCCCGGTTGATCAAATGCATCCACATCGGCCAATTCCCCCTCGTAAGCGATGCTGAACATCAGGAACATGAGCAGCTGCCCAACATATCTTGGGGTCAGCTCCGGCAATACATAGCGGGCATTCAGGCGTCCGTCTTCCGTAAGCGCCGCTTCATTGGCATCCAAAGCGGCTTTTAACAGACGATGCAGATCCTTGTCCGCATAAAGAGCAAATGCGGAGGCATCCGCAAACGGATTTTTCACTCGCACTGTGACTGCCGGTTTTTTCACTTCCAGAAATTGGACCACCTTATTCCGGGCTCCGTCCTGATGCTGTTGCGTCATGGAGTGCATATCCGTTGTCCCCACGGCCACGATGGGCGTCCTGCCGTAATGAACCGTCCGCCCCTGGCGGGAACGGCGTTTTCCCAGAGACTCTGCCAGCAGCTGCACATACCAGGCCCCTACGCTGGCCAATTGATCGCCATAGCCCATAAAAACTTCCGTATCGGCCCCCAATTTTTCCGCAGCCAGATATTTCAGCGCCGCGTTAAGCAAGGCCGGATTTTCCATACCCTCTGCGGTTTCACACAATTCCGCCATTTCCCGGGCTCCGGCTAAAAGCGCCCGGATATCATAGCCCATTACCGCGCCCATCAGAAGGCCCGGATTGCTGAAAATACAGAACCGACCGCCGATGCCTTCCGGAATTCCCAACACGGGCCAGTTATTTTTTTGTGCCAGACGATATAACAGGGATTGCTCCGGGTCCAGTCCCGTAACGGCCAATACGCCCGTTTTGAATTGCGTCGGATGTTCTTCCATATATTGCAGCAGGACCGCAAAAGCCGTCAGCGGTTCCATGGTCGTCCCGGATTTGGAAATCGGAATCAGTTGCACGGACAGCGGTCTCCCTGCTTTTTTCGCCTGCAGCGTTACGTTATCCAACAGCCCCTGTAATGCGACCCCATCCACATTATTGCCGGCAAAATACACTGCGGGATACCCATTTCTGGCAGCAGAAGGCAGTTCGTTCCAATACGGCTTCCCCGCCAGATCAAAGATTACCTTATCCCCCAGATACGAGCCTCCTATACCGATAAATATAGCGGCGTCCACATGATTTTTCCACTCCTGCCCGATCTGTTCCAGACGCCGAATAGATGCCTCATCATTGGGGTTGCCTTCGGCCAGACGAGCCTGGCGGGGAAAATACACCGGTTCCGGCGCGCCATCCTTGGAAAAATGACCCGGAACATAACCGCTGCGGATCATAACTTTTACTGCCTCTTCCGCCTTTTTCACAGCGGGGCGCAGCACTTGCAGATCCTGTTCCGTCAAACGCCCTTCCCCTACCAAATTTTGATACTGAAAAACAAACCCATCCGGAATCCCTGCACATCCTGTCAAAGACATACGTTCTTCTCTCCTGTCCTTTTAAGCTGATCTATTTCATTAAATTTTCTGCCGCACCGCAAAAGGCAAGCCCCTGCACCCGCTTAGCCCCGGCCTGTTTCAGCACCCGGGCTGCCGCAGTAAAGGTGGCGCCTGTCGTAAATATATCATCCGTCAGCACGATAGATTTACCACGAACGTCACTTACTGCCGCAAAACAATCCAGTAAATTCCGCCGCCGCTCTTCCGGCGTCAGGCCATACATCGGCGAAGAACAACGGGTACGGCACAATAATGTCTGCCAGCGACCGCCTGTAGCCGCAGCTCGATTCGCAAACAGCAGCGTCGGCAAATCGAACCCCCTTTTCCGTAGCCTTTCCGGGTCAGTGGGTACGCCGCACCAAAGAGACGGCGGGACGAGGTTGTCCCCTGCCCTTAGCAACCGCAAGGCCCGCAGCATTTCAGGCGTTTCCCACAAGGCTTCCGCCTCTTCTGCCAACATACCCGGTAGCTGCCGATTGCCGCTGAATTTAATTTTCCGGAAGGCTCTTCTTACCTCTCCTTCATAAGAGAAAAGAAATAATACGCCGTCCAAAGGGTCCTCGGCCGGAAGTGTTTTAAGACAGCGTTGCGCCTTGCGGCACGCCGCGCAAAACAGCCCACTGTCGATCTCACTGCCGCAGGCAGCGCAGACTCGGGGAAACAATATTTCTTTTAATAATTGAAACAGGCCTCTCACCCCATTTTTATATAACTTTAGCTTTGCAGACTCTTTTAGCTGATCCTGATTTTCATCCTGTCTTAATGCTTTGTTCTTTGCTTAACTCTTCTACTTTTTTATATTTTTATCCCATCTCGATGTTTTCATCTCAGAGAACTTTTCTACTCTTTCATAACTACTTGATAACGTCTTTTCCTTTACCAAACTTCACCGTTTTCCTGCAGGCGATGGGCCAAAAGCGAATAACGGCGGCGCATCCTGTCATTTTCTACCGCGGTCCGCAGCGCCGCTTTCGTTCCTACCAACAATACCTTTTCCTTCGCGCGGGTCACTGCCGTATATAATAAGTTGCGCTGCAGCATTATATAATGGCCGGGAACCAGAACCAGAACCACCTTGGCGTATTCGCTGCCCTGCGATTTATGTACGCTCATCGCATAGGCCAACTGGAGTTCTTCGTTCTCTCCTTCCGCATAGGTCACATATTCTCCATCCGGTCGATCCGGGAACCAGACCTTAATATGGTTGCCGTTAATTTCCGTGATTTTTCCTATATCGCCGTTATACACATCTTTCTCATAATTATTGCGCGTCTGCATCACTTTATCGCCCACACGCAGGACCAGATTTCCCGGATGAGAGACTTCCGCCTTAAAAGGCGCCGCCGGATTAATCCGCTGCTGCAGCAGACGATTCAGATTTTGTACACCGCAAGGTCCCTTATGCATGGGGGAAAGGACCTGCATGTCCTGCCAGCTGCCCTTTTCGGTTTCCTGTTCATATAACGTCGTGATAAAATGCGCCGCCCGTTCTTCATCGGCTTCTTCCACCATCGCAAACTCGCTGTCAGGAATGCATTCCGGCATGGCACCCCGATTGATTTTGTGAGCATTGCGCACAATGGGACTGATCTCGGCCTGACGGAACACCTCTTTAAGGCGCACCACCGGCATTTTTCCGGAAGCAATGATATCCTTTAAGACGGAACCTGCCCCCACGGAAGGCAATTGTTCCACATCGCCGACCAGAATCAGCCGACAGCCCAGAGGAATCGCCTCCAGCAAATGATATAACAACACAATATCCAGCATGGACGCTTCATCTACGATCACAGCCTGAGCTTCCAGCAGATCCTCTGAATTTTTACCGTATTCACCCGTCACGTTATATTCCAGTAAGCGATGTACCGTCTGGGCTTTTTCTGCGGCCGCCGCTTCCAGACGCCGAGCCGCCCGTCCTGTGGGGGCCGCCAGCAAAACCGTACAACCGGCCCGTTTTAACACCGACAAAATGCCCTTGATGATCGTCGTCTTACCAGTACCCGGTCCGCCGGTTAAGGCAAACACACCGTGCTGCAAAGAAGAACGGATCGCCTCTTTCTGGGTTTCCGCCAGCGTGATCTCCGCTTCCTTTTCCCAGTCCGCCATAATTTTTTCAGAATCCACTTTGCCCAGACTGTCAGGATGATCCCGCAACAATAGTAACATCCGCGCCGCTTCTTTTTCGGCCCGGTATAAATATTCCGGATAGACCAGGCATTGTCCCCCCACAGTCGCAGTACGGATCATGTCCGCCTGCAGCATCCGGTTAAACACTTCTTCCACCTGACCATATTCCAATTGGAGCAGCTGAACCGTTTTGCGGATCAGCTCCTCTTCCGGAATACAGGTATGCCCTTCCGTCACCGCCATGCTCAAGGCAAAGCCCATGCCCGCGCGGATCCGCTCTGCGGAAGCCAGATCCAGCCCCAGTGACATGGCAATCCGATCCGCTGTTTTAAAACCGATCCCTTCAATATCTTCCGCCAGGATATACGGGTCCGCCTTAATCCGGGTGATTGCCGTATCCCCATAAGCGGCCTGCAGCTTCGCGGCATAGTTGCCGCTGACGCCGTTTTCTTCTAAAAAAAGCATCAGTTCCCGTAAATCTGAAATTTCGCTGTAGGACTGCCCGATGGCTTCCGCCTTTTTTGCTCCGATACCGGGTACTTCCGCCAGTCGTTCCGGAAAAGATTCCAACACGGTCATTGTTTCCGTACCAAAATGTTCCACAATGCGGGCGGCCATTGTTTTGCCGATGCCTTTTACCGCACCGCTGCTCAGAAAGCGTTCCATACCCGTTACAGAGGAAGGTTTGACCGGCTGGTAGGAGCTCAGTTTGAACTGCTGGCCAAAACGCGCATGCCGCACCCATTCTCCCGCACCCCGGATCATTTCACCTAAAAAAGGAGCCTGCCCCCGATACACAGCTGTCACCATTCCCAGGGTAGGACTCTTCATGCGAAATACGCAAAATTGATTGTCTTCACTTTGAAAAACCAGCGATTCCATCGTACCTTCCAATTGTTCCATGCGCTGACTCCCGGATTCATTCTATTTTAATATTATACCACGAAATAACAGGAATAACATGCTTCAACCTGATATTCGTACAATTTCTCTTTTGACAACGCCTTATACCTTTGCTATAATCTATCCATGAAAAACGTAGCAAAATTCAACTTAAACACAGAACGGGCAGGCATGCCTGCTGTCAGTTTTAAAAGGAGCGATATTTTGAACACAGGTTTATTGATCACCGCTGATTTATACAGCTGCGCCGAAGATGCATTGGAAACAGCAGGCCTTCAGGAGACGCTGAAAAACTATGCCAAAGAGCAAGGCATGGAAATGAGCAGCCTTCGATTAGAAAACGAAGGTGATAACCTCTTCGGCCTTTATGCAATCTGCCGGCAAGGTCATATTGTGCTGCACATCAATAATGAGACAGGCTATGTATCTTTGGACGTCTACTCTTACTGTCCCGGCGCCAAACCGGAAAAGCTGGTACGGGAAATGTGTTCTTTTCTTGCCCCCGATAAACTGAAGATCACCTATGTGGAACGTGGTGATTTCGGCAAAAAGACGGACATGAAGCCCCGGCGCCGTAATCGTACCCGCAATATTTCCCGGGTACGAAATATGACTAAAAGTTTCAGCCGGCTTATGTTTAAGCCCAAGTCTTTATAAGTTTACGATTTGCCGGCTTTAAAAGTTTTTCAAATCGTCCGAATAAAGTGAATAAGACAAGTGGATAAATAAAACAAAAGGCTCCCTGTAAAAGCAGTTATACTTTACAGGGAGTTTTTCTGTCACATTTACGGATTCTTACAGTCTATTCTTCAGTTGCCGCGGTAACTCATAAAGGCGGAATCGCCATATTTCACAATGCAGTTCCATACTACCAGACCTTTGCGGACGTCCATTTTTTCCACATTATTAATCAAAGAACTGCCTGACACGGGATAAGTCCGCCCATTATAAATAACCTGACGGATAAAATATAAGTCAGATGTTTTCACATCAAACGTTACTATGCCTTTCTCATCGGCAACCGCTTTCAGATCTTTGGCCAAGGTAGTGTTGTAGACCATGGTCGCCCCCGGCAGTGGAACCCCTTCGCCGGTCATAAACAGATACACTAATTTAGCGGTACCGGCTTTACGCAGCATCTGCGCATCTTTAGTGTACTGATTCTTATAAGGATTTGTCTCTCGTCCTCCCGCAAAACCGGTCACAGTAAAGCAAAGCAACAGCATGGTCAACAAAGCAAAAATAGCAATACGTGTCTTTTTCATCGGTTTACCTCCTATTTTTCCAGCTCACCTAAAATTACTTCGTCTTCATCCCCATCTTCCTGCAGCGTGACTTCGATTGTCTCGCGGCGGGCAGTGGGAACATTTTTACCTGCGTAGTCTGCGCGAATGGGCAGTTCCCTGTGACCCCGGTCGATCAGCACCGCCAGTTGGATCGTCTCCGGACGCCCCAGGTCGATCAGCGCATCCAGCGCAGCCCGGATTGTCCTGCCGGTATACAATACGTCATCCACTAAGACGATATGTTTCCCGGTTAAATCAAAATCGATTTCCGTACCGCGGATCACCGGATTATAACCCATCGTGGTCAGGTCATCGCGATACAGCGTAATATCCAATGAGCCTACGGGAATTTCTTTGTTTTCAATTTTTTTAATTTCCGCCGCAATGCGCCGGGCCAGCGGTACGCCCTTTGTCCGAATACCAACCAGAACTACATGTTCTACGCCCCGGTTTTTCTCCAAAATCTCATGCGCAATACGTACCAGGGCTCGACGGATTCCATCTGCGTCCATGATCGTGGTTTTTTTTATGACATTTTTCATATCCAGCACCTCGTTATCAAAATTGCCCGTTACGCAAACGGGTTAAAATCTTTTTCATATCTTCCGGCAAAGAGGCCTCAAAGCACATTTCCTTCCCCGTACGGGGATGAAGGAAGCGCAGCGTTTGCGAATGAAGCGCCTGGCCGTTGATCGCAAAGGGCACCTTCATAGGCGAGTACTTCGGGTCCCCAACCAGAGGAAACCCCAGGTATTCCATATGCACCCGGATTTGATGGGTACGTCCTGTCTGCAGACAACAGCGAACGACGGTAAAACGTCCGTAGCGTTCCAACACCTCATATTCCGTAACCGCGTTTCTGCCGCCTTCCTGGACCACCGCCATTTTTTTACGGTCGTTCTTATCCCGGTCAATTCGGGTTTCAATCACGCCTGCATCTGTCTTAACATTGCCCCGGACTACACACAGATAGGTCCGTCTTGCTGTCTTTTCCTGAATCTGCCGGGATAAAGCCAGGTGCGCCGCGTCATTTTTGGCCGCGATCATAATACCGCTGGTATCTTTATCCAGTCGATGCACAATGCCGGGACGGATCACGCCATTGATGCCGGAAAGGGTTTTGCAATGGTACAACAACGCATTGACCAAAGTTCCTGTATAATGATTGGGCGCCGGATGGACCACCATCCCTCGCGCTTTATTCAGCACGATCACATCGTCGTCTTCGTAAAGAATATCCAGCGGGATGTTTTCCGGCCGGGCTTCCAGTGTTAAAGGAGGCGGCAGCTCCACCTGCAGCACATCCCCCGGCTTCACCTTATAATTGGGCTTAAGCGCCTTATCCTGCTTATGCACGCGGCCCTCATTCAGCAGCATCTGTACATGCGAACGGGTCTTGCCCATCTGTTCCGACAGGTACAGATCCACACGTTTTCCCTGTTCTGCCGGGCCCACAGTGAATGTTTGCAGCTCCTGCATCTCTTCTATTTGATTCAGCCTGTTTTCTGACTGCTGCGTAAGATACTCCATAAAATTAAACCTACTCCTGTGCAGATTGCAATGTCTGCCACATTAAACACCGGCCAGATGCGAAAATCAAAAAAATCTATGACCAGACCGGTTTGCGCCCGATCCCACAGGTTGCCCAGGGTACCGCCAAGAAAAAGCCCTGTACCCGCCCGGACCGGAAAAGGTTCCGCCAAAATCTCCCGGCGCAGCCACCAAACTGCGACGAGAGCCGCACAGCCCACTGCCAGAAAAAATCCCCGGCTGTGGGGAAACATGCCGAAGGCTGCCCCCGGATTCAATACATAGGTAAGGTGAAAGATATTTTCCAACAGAGGCAGGCTTTCCCCTTCTGTCATTCTCGTCGCCACAGCCCACTTGGTAATACGATCCAAAAGCAACACCAGAAAAGATAACCAAAGTAAGATCATCAGGCACTCCTGTTTTTTCATTTATTCCCCTGCCTTAATCTTCCGCACAGGGAATCATCTTCTTTATTATAACAAAAACCCCGTTGCCTGTCAGTAAGCAACGGGGAAAGTTTTAGTAAGGTACGGCGATCAATACATCACTTTATTCGCGATAACCAGACGCTGGATCTGGTTCGTGCCTTCGTAGATCTGCATAATTTTCGCGTCACGCATACGTTTTTCCGCAGGATTTTCTTTGGAATAGCCATAGCCGCCCATAATTTGCACTGCATCAGTGGTCACCTGCACTGCCACATCCGCTGCATAGCATTTTGCCATGGCGGCTTCTTTGGTAAATACTTCACCTGCGTCACGCATACTGCAAGCGCGATATACCAAAAGCCGGGCCGCGTCTACTTTCATGGCCATGTCCGCCACCATGTTCTGCACCATCTGGAAAGAAGCGATCGGCTGACCAAACTGTTTGCGTTCTTTGGCATAGGCTACCGCCATATCCAACGCCGCCTGGGCCAACCCCACTGCCACAGCCCCCACAAAAGGACGGGCCGAATCCAGTGTCTGCATGGCAATACGGAAGCCCTGCCCTTCACGTCCTACCCGGTTTGCTTCCGGAATCACTACATTATCCAAAATCAACTCGCAGGTATTGGACGGACGAATGCCCATTTTATCTTCTTTGCGGCCTACTTTAAATCCCGGCGTTCCTTTAGGCACAATGAATGCGGTCAGCCCGCGGATGCCGCCGTCTTTACGGGTATTGGCAAAAATCAGATAGATATCGGCAATACCGCCGTTTGTAATAAACGCTTTCGTTCCGTTTAAGATATAGGTACCGTTTTCTTTATCATGTATCGCACGGGTAGCCACACCGCCTGCATCGGAACCGGCACCGGGTTCCGTCAGCGCAAAAGCGGCCAGCCCGCCTTCGTTTAAAATATCGCACCACATACGTTTTTGCTCATCGTTGCCGGCAAGCAATACCGGGGCGGTAGCCAGTGAATTGGCCGCCATAGAAGTAGCAACGCCGGCGCAGCCTTTGCCCAGCTCCTCATACATCATGGCAACGGTCACGCTGTCCAGGCCCAGTCCGCCGTATTCTTCAGGAACAATTACATTCAATAAGCCCATGTCCGCAGCTTTCTCGAACAATTCAGGACGAGTTGCATTTTCTTCATCCATCGCGCCTGCAATGGGGGTAATTTCTTTCTCTACAAACTCGCGCACCATTTCCTGCAATTCGAGTTGCTCTTCGGTAAACAAAAAATTCATTGTCATCCTCCTAAAATACGGGCTTTGGTAAACGCCACAGCCACACATCGTATCGGAACAGAATGCATCCTCTGCAACCAATGCTTTTTGTATTTTATCACATGTCTACTTATCTGACAACAATATCAATTAGAAAAATTTCAGATATTTCACGCGGTCCCTTTCTTAATCAATGATATTCTGCTTGTAATCATGATAGAGCCGGTGAAGTTCAAGCTGCAGTTCCTGCATTTCCAAAAATTTAGCAGAGGCCGTCGCATAATCTCCCGTTTCAATCCCCTTTTGAATCTGAGTAAAAATACAGGGCTTTCGAACAGCATCTTTTGCCAGTTTTTCCCGCACTTCCTGCACTTTTTCCCAGGCCGCATCATCAAACGCAGTTCCATTCTTCTCATCGTGCAGCTTTTTAGCGGAAATTACATCACAGCGCACTTCCGGGATCAACCGATTAATCAGCTCTGTTTTCCAACGAATCAGCGCCCCTTCGCCAAACGAATGAAGGACTTTTTCATTGAAAATATCTCCCTGCATGATTACTTTTTTCTTTTCCGGGAATTTTTTCCAGCCCTGCATATTTTCCCACACGGTAGCGGGCGGTTCACCAAACAAATGGCTCCGCTCTTCTGCGGTAAAGGCCTCAAACACATCTTCTTCGGTCCGGTATTCCCGTTCCTGTTCCAGATAAAAGCCTTTTTCACCAGTTTTTTTGGAGATTTCTTTTTCCAGCTGTTTTAAAGAATATTTTCCTGCCACGCAGGCTTTAATACCATCCAGCGCCGCCAGATAAAAAGCGGCAATGGCAATATACGTATTGGTATAAGGGTTCGGCGAACGCATTTCGATCCGCGTAGCCAGCGGATTATCCAGATCGCGGATCAGTCCCGCCAAAATTGTACGGTTACGGGAAGGAATCTTCGGCGCCAGCCCCAGAGAAGTTACTACACAGACAGGCGCTTCAAAGCCGGGTTTCAAACGGTTAAAAGAATCTGTTGTCGCGGAAATAAAAGGATTCACCGCTTCATAATTTTTTAAGATGCCCATTAAAGCGCCGTACCCCAACGCAGATAAGAAATCTTTATCCATATCGGAAGGGGCGAACAGATTGACAACCTTGCCGTTTTTCATTTTAGCCGCAATGCCCACATGAGTGTGTTCGCCGCTGCCGGCCACACCCGGGATGGGTTTTGCCTGGAAAGAAATATCCAGACCATTCAGACGGAACAACTCTTTGATGACGATACGGGCCAAAATTTCATTATCTGCCGTTTGCAGCCCTACGCTGTATTTCCAGTCAACTTCCAGCTGTTCATTAATATGGGTCATATGACCGTCAGCATCAATTTGACCTTTAACGCCGCCGCATTCTTTATGCCCCATTTCCGGTTCCAGCCCGTACCATTCCAGCATTTCAATGCTCTGTTCCAATGCCGTGCGGACGTTGCCCCGGGTACGCTGCCAGTACATTTCCTGCATTACCTGGGAAGAAGAAAGAGCTTCTATGGGTGAGTGTTCACTGGGAGATTTTACCCAGAATTCCAATTCTGTGGCCGTGGTAAAAATAATATGTTCGATCTCTTTTACATTTAACTTTTCCAGCCCCGGCATATGAGGATATTGCTTAAATAACGCCAGCAATTCCGTTTCTACATAAGTCAGGGTCTTTTTGAGGATCGAACGGGAATCCACATAGTCCCCATTGTGAATCAAAAAGCACGGCAGACGCAGTGTACCTACCATATTGCCGTAGTCATCAAAATGTTCATAATTATAATCTACATACCAATTTACATCCCGGTCCACTTCCATATCGACCCGGGCATCATTTAACGTAGCAATACCGGGCAGCACCACGGAAGAGCCGTCAGTCTGGGCTGCGCTGCCATTTAAAAACTTATCCAGATCTTCTAAAAAAATGTTAATGGGTATCTTCTCGTCCGTATCATTTCCGGCCAGATCCACCCCCATCAGAGATACATACTTGACTTCCTTGTGGTCGGACAAGATTCGTAATAAAGATTCCTTAGTCTGTTGCGAAGGTTTAATTACATAAAGCAGTTCTTTTTTTCTCATACACGATTTGGCTAAAATACGCCTTTCCCCCTTTACCTCACCGGAAAAACAAAACACTGCGGCGGCCTGACGCGCCGCCATACATAACGTCATAACATAGTAATAATAATATTTATTGTAACAAATATAGGCCTGTTCTTGCAACTGTCTTTCTGCCTTTTCCGCCGGGGTTGTAACACGCGAAACAATAGTTGCCGCCGCTGATTCCATGCGTATTGCAAAAGCAGAAATTTACCTTTGTCAGGAACACAAAATCGCAAGCACCTCTTCCAGGCGTTCGTATTGACGCCCGCCTAAACCGATTGCTTCGGCAATTTTATCCAAAGACTGCACTCCGTTGCGCAGCCGCGCTTCGGTAAAACGGGCGCTGTCCCTTTTCCACAGATTGACCACAAAGGGAGACTTACGGCTTTGTTCCGCGATTTGCGAAGCGGAGTAGCCCAACCGCTCCCCTTCCTTAACCATGAGCAGATTTCGCAGATTGGCGGCTATACGGGCAATGATCATCACAATGAAAGTATTTTTTTGTTTTTCTTCCGCCAGCAGCTGTAAGACCAAAGGCAGATTTTTCGCCGCAATCGCATTATTTAAAGCGAATGCCCCGGCTTCCGGCAAAGCGGAAAAAAGCAGGTCCACGTCTTCCGCCGTCCAGTTTTTCCGTTTCCCTGCATACACCGCGACTTTCTCAACTTCTTTAGCCAACAGCTGCAAGGGTGGATTATCCACCGTCGCCAGATATTCCTGAATCCGGTTGATCGCCTCGCCGGTAAAAGTTCCTTTATGCAACGCGGCCTGTTGTACCAGCCAGGTGGGCAAGGTACGGCTATCCACGGGAGAACAGTCCACAAACGCAGTCTCCTTCTGTAAAAATTTAGTCAGCTTTTGTCTGCCGTCCATTTTTTCACTTTGCAGGATCACGGTACAAAAATCCGGTACATCGGTCAGGATGCGCTGAAACCACTCCTGTTTCCCTTCCGGGGCAGTGCCTTTATTCTTACCCCTGCCCTTGCCGGCAGCAACTTCACTTCCTGATTTTGGATTCAAAAGCTCTTTATCAGTGATCAGTACCACTGTACGTCCTCCAAAAAAAGGATATGTATTCACCAGGGTTTCCAATTTACGGAGATCCGTTCTTTCCTCAAATAATGTGATTTCCCGGCTTTCTTCCGGAATATCCGTAAAAATAGCATCCAACAGCGTATGTCGAACCAGATCCCGATAATAGATTTCTTCTCCGGCAATGGTCACTGCCGTAGGGATCACGCCGCTTTTAAGCTGTTTAATAAATGCATCCGGTGTCGACCCTTGCCTCTTTGCTTTCATTCCATCCCCGTCCCGTCTTTCAGCGAACTCATCTTCCGTCACTTGTCAGATACGGATCAGCCTGTGTCTGCCCGATCCGTTTCTATATTTTGCTTTTTATTATACCACTATACCGCAAAGGGCGGTATAGGAAAATCACCTGCTCTACAGGCAAAAAGAATTACCGCAAGGCAGCGCCTTGACTTAAAAGCACCTGGCAGAAAGGATCACGGCGGTGATGTTGACAAACACGCAAAACAGTTCCCTGCCTTAAAAGTGATCCGGTTGATAACGATAGCTGTACCAGCGGATCTTATCTTTGTGCAGCTCCACCTTAAGCGAACCCATCAGGTCTGTCCGCAAAATAAGGCTCCCACTGTCCCGCAGCCGTTCCAGCGCACCCATAGCAGGATGCCCGTAGCGATTGTTTTTGCCACAGGAGATCACGGCAATTTGCGGGCGGATATGCCGCAGGAAAAAAGGCGAAGAGGAACCGTCCGAACCGTGATGACTGACTTTCAGGACTTCTGCCGGCCGGAGCCGGTCTCTGGCCATTTCCTCTGTTTCCATCCCCGCATCGCCCGTAAATACCAGAGAATGACCATCACAGAACAATTGCAGGATCAGAGACGCTTCATTCATGCTGTCTGCCGGCGGGCCGTTGTCGCCTCCCGCCGCCGAGGCCACAGCAATGCGGCAATCCCCGATTTCCCGTACATCTCCTTTTTGCAGATACTCCACCTTCGTTGCCTTTCGCTTCCTGAAAAGACCGGTTAAAAAATGCTTTTTTTCGACTCTTGTGGCCAATAGATTTAATAATTTCTGCACATCTCCTGATGCCGCCGTGCAATTCCCCAAAAATACCTTATCCACAAAAAACTCTCGTGCCACATAAGAAGCGCCGCCCGCATGATCGTGATCCCCATGGCTGAGACATAGGACATCCAGTTTCGTCACCCCCAGATAACGCAGATAAGGGGCCAGCACCAGGCGTCCGATATCTGCCGTTTCCCGGAGGCCGCCGGTGTCGATCAGAATATGCTTTCCTGCCGGAGTCCTTACCAGCGCCGCATCCCCCTGCCCCACATCCATGAAATAAACAGTCAGCGGCCGGGGCAGCAGAAGCGGAAATGCCCAAAATAGCAAAAACAATGCGGCAGTCAGCCTGAGCCAGTAACTGCGCCACTTTCCTGTAAAACGCAAAAACGGCCCCACATCCAGAAAACCTGCCAGAAAGCCCCAGTAACAAAGAGAGCGCGGTATGCCCCAGTCCGCCACATCCAGCACGGCAAAAGGCAGTTGCTCCAGCAGTTTGCCGGATGCGATCACGCCCTGCACCAGCGTTTCTGCCACAGACAAAAAACACTGGCCTGTTGCCCAGCCGCAGCTAAGGCAGAGCAGGCCGGGCAAAAAAGTCAAAGCGGCAAGTTCCAGTGCCGGAAGTAGCAAAACGTTACTCAACACAGCAATAAGGGAAAGGCGATGAAAATAAAACACGGTAAACGGAAGGGCGGCAAGCTGCGCCGTCAGCGAGATCCCCAACAAAGAGCGCAAACTGTCCGGCCATCGCTCCGGCACATAGGCGGTGATCCGCTTTGCCGCAACAAGCAACCCTGTCACTGTAATAAAAGATAATTGAAAGCTGATGTCCGCCAGCCATAACGGTTTAATCAACAGCATCCCCCAGGCAGTCAGCAGCAATAAATGAAAAGAAGAAATCTGCCCGCCCCGCTCCTTACCCCACAAAAAAGCGGCAGCCATAATAGTGGCCCGCAATATAGCCGGGCGCAACCCGCAGAAAAAAGCATACAGAAATAAAAAGAAAAGGATACCGTAAAAACGTATCTTTCGCGGCAACGGGCGCAGAAGCACCCATAAAAAAGCGGTAAGAAGAGTGACATGAGTACCGGATACCGCCAATAAATGCGCCATTCCGTTATTGCGGAACACATCGGCATCTTCTTCGTTCACCCCCTGATATCCGCCAAATAGAATACCGGGAAGGATCAGCCCTGCCTGCGTCCGCAAATGAGCGGCAGCCAGTGTACGAAGCCGCTGTGCCAGCGCAACCGGACGCCGCCAGAAAGATAAAGGCCGGCCGACAGGTTTTACAGCGGCGCAGGACAGCGACATTCTTCCATAAATGCCGGCGACCCCGGCGGCCAGATACCCATTATATGTGCCGGGATTCCGCAAATAAACCAACTCATCCAATTTCCCTGTAATTTCTATTTTTTCCTGCAACAGGCAATTCAAAAGCTGCCGTTCCGTAAGCAGGTGAGGGGACTCATCTTCCCGGTTTGTTGTCCCGGTTTTAATAAATAGCCTCACCTTCCCACGCAGCGGCCTTTCCGCACAAAGTATCCCACTGACCCCCTCCCGCTTTATTTTCAGGCTGTCCGGTTCCATCTCCCCCTGCACCGTAATCTGCCGACCCATATATGGGTGCCAGAGCGACTGGGGGCGCTGCGCCTGACAACTGAGCCAGAAACCGCCTAATGCGATACCGGTAAAAAGCAAGACAAGAAGCCATTTCTGTTTCCTGTAATCCGGGCTCAACCTGCAGGCAAGCAAAAAGGCAAACGCCAAAACGCTGCCGGCCACAGGCGGTGCTTTAGCCGGATATAGTCCCGCCAAATCCCCTGCGCAAAAACAGACGAATCCGGCTAAAAGCCAGTATCTAAACATGTTCTTGCCAACCTTTCTTAAATTATTTACAATAAATATATGAAAATAAAAGTAAAACGCTACACAGCAATGCTAAACACAATGTCACATACGGCGCGCCGCAGTTTTTTGCAAAATCTGCGGCACAATACAAAATACAGCAATACAAAAGAGCAAAAACACAAAAGTGTAACAACACAGAAATGCAACAATACAAAAGAGCAACAACACAAAAATGTAACAACACAAAAATGTAACAATACAGAAATGCAACAATACAAAAGAGCAACAACACAGAAATGCCATGGCACAGAAGGAGGATTTCCCCATGATCTCGTCTCAAAGACTGAAAGAGCAACTCGCACATTTGCAGACGCTGACTACACCGGAGGGCAAAGGTATCAACCGACTGGCCTTTTCCGATGCCGACTGGCAAGGCCGTGCCTACCTTATGTCCCTGATGCGGGAGGCAGGCCTCTTTCTGCGCACCGATGCGTTTGGCAATGTAATCGGACACCGGGCAGGCAAAAACGAAGCCTTACCGGCTATTATGTGCGGTTCCCACGGAGACAGTGTACCGGAAGGCGGCAACTATGACGGCATCGTCGGTATCCTGGCCGGTATCGAAGTGGCCCGCAGTATGCAGGAAGACGGGTTTATCAATGACAGACCGCTGGAGATCGTTCTTTTCATGTGTGAAGAAAGCAGCCGTTTTAACTCCGCCACCCTGGGCAGCAAAGCCATGCGCGGACACCTTGCGGAACAAGATTTGCGGCGTTTGCGGGACAAAAAAGGCAACACCTTGTATGACGTATTAAAAAAACGGAATCTGAAGCCGGAGCAACTGGCCTCCGCTTTCTATACCAAGCCGTTGACCGCCTTTCTGGAGATTCATATCGAGCAGGGCAAAGTGCTGGAACATGAGCAGTTACAACTGGGAGTGGTCACCGGTATTGCCGCCCCCACCCGCTTAAAGATCCATTTCCACGGCAATGCGGATCACAGCGGCGCGACCCCGATGCACTTACGGCACGATGGTCTATGCGCTGCGGCGGAAACCATTTTAGCAGTAGAACGGATCGCTTCTGTTCCTACTCCTGAAACCTCTTCGGTAGTGGGAACCGTAGGTGTGGTAGAAGTGACTCCCGGCGCCCTGAATGTCGTTCCGGGAGAAGTTACCATCGGCATCGATATCCGCAGCATCTCCCCGGAAAAGAAAAAAGCTGCGGCGAAAGCGGTAAGGGAGCAGACAGAAAAAATCTGTCGACAAAGAAACATCCCTTATACCATAGAAGAATTAAATGACGATCCGCCTGTCAAACTGGATCCCCGCATGGTGGAATTTCTTTCCCAATGCTGCCGGGACCAGGGGAAACGCTATAAACAGATGCCCAGCGGCGCAGGTCATGATGCTATGCATTGGGCCGGGTATACCCCTACGGGCATGTTATTTCTGCCCTGCAAGAACGGCATCAGCCATAATCCGGCTGAATCCGCCACGCTGGAGGATATCACCGGCGCCACGCAGGTACTGGAGCAGGCCATCCGCAAACTTTGCGGCAGGGAAGAACTGTTGTAAACCGGGCAAAGCATCAGGCCTTTAAGCTCTGCGCTCCTCTCTGAATATTGCGGGTATCTTGCTGCTCCAACAGCCACGATCGTACTGCCTATCGTACAGCCTTACAGGAAATCATCAGATTGTCACCTGGTGCCGCAGCTTCTCCAGTTTTGCCGGGCCGATACCCGCCACTTTTAACAGGTCTTCAATACAACGAAACCCATACCGGGTCCGATAAGCAACGATGCGTTTCGCTGTCGCCGGACCGACCCCCGGCAATAGGGTAAGTTCAGCCTCGGAAGCCGCGTTTAAATTGATCAGGGCGGCACGTTCCCCTTCATCCCCCCGAAATCCCCTGCCGTTTTCTTCTTGCGGAAGAAGACGGCCCTTTTTATGCATTTTTCCCTGCGCCTCCATTTGCTCCCGGTCGGCCAGAGGATCCGATTGCCCTCTCACAGTTTCCCTGACTTTTCCCGCTTCTTCAGCCGGGAAAACGCCCTGCCTTACCGTTTTTCCCCGAGGTTTTTCTGCCTGCAATCGTTTCCAGCGCGCCTGGGACATACGCGGTATTTTAATATGCGTTCCTTCTTTACAGACCTTGGCCAGGTTGACCCGATCCATATCTGCTTCTTCCGTAATACCCCCGGCCAATAAAATCGCTTCCTGGGCGCGGCTCCCTTTCGGGACACGGTACAGGCCCGGTTTTGCCACAGCGCCGCTGATGCACACCGTCACTTCTATTGTCTGTACAGGCGACACAGCACCCTGCGCCGCGCTCTGCCGCGCCTGCTGCTCTGCCTCCTCCCGTCCTCCATCCCACCAGGCTGCCAGACAGCACAGAAGGATACTGACACCGATCCACAGTAGCTTTTGTATTTTATTTTTCTCCAATGCGCACGTCCTTTCCATCATTCCCTTTTCAGATCCGGGGGTTCCTCTTGCTCTAATAAACAAGGCAGACCCAATCACTTTCTCTGCTGTTTCGGCTTGCGGCTTTCATTCCCATTGTGCCTGCCTTATGCGACCCTATGCCCCGATCTGCTGTCCTTATGCAAAATAACAAAAAAGACGAAGCCCCGCTTTGCGCAGCCCCCAAACACCCGGAACTGTGCAAACGATAGTTTCGTCCTTACACTACGCCAATTTTCATCTTCTCATCTCCTTTTTTCCTTTACCCATACCACCCATGCCTGTCAGCAACTTTGCATCGATCCTATCGGTAAAAAACAAAAGTATGGCAGGGACACAGGTTCATGCGCACCTGCCATCATTCTATTCAATTAATTCACTTGCGTCATTACTTGCGCGGTAAGTTTACCCTGCTGTTGCGCAACAACCTGGCGTTGCTATGCCCTGCCGGCCTTACCTTCTTTAGTACTTTATCTCTTGCTGTTTATTTGACTACCACATTAACCAGATGCCCCGGTACCGCAATCACCTTACGCACCGTGCCTGTACCGATCAACTCTTGAATATGCGGATCCTCCAGGGCCAGTTTTTCCAGCGCCGCTTTATCAATTTCCGCCGGCACCATAATCCGCCCGCGGACCTTGCCATTGATCTGCAAAACAATTTCCACCTGATCCACTTTCAGCGCCGTCGGTTCAAAGGCCGGCCAGGCTTGCTCATGTACACTGGAAGAAGCGTCAATGACGTTCTGCCATAATTCTTCGGTAATATGAGGCACGAAGGGAGCCAAAAGCCGTAAAAGGCCGCTGACGGTTTCATACACCAAGCCCGCGTTATACTCTGTTTTAGCTTCTTTATACGCATACATGGCGTTAACCAGTTCCATCAGAGAGCTGATTGCCGTATTGAAATTGAAACGCTGCTCAATATCCTCCCCCACCTTCTTAATCGAAGCATGGAGCGCACGCCGCAGATCTTTATCGGCCTCATCCAGCGCTGCGGCATCGTAACGGGTCACTTTCTGCCCTGCCACATCCTGGAAATGGGCTACGATGCGCCAGACACGATTCAGGAAACGGAAACTGCCTTCTACCCCCTGATCGCTCCATTCCAATTCTCTTTCCGGCGGCGCCGCAAACAAAATGAATAAACGAGCCGTATCCGCACCGTACTTACCCAGAATCTCTTCCGGCGAAACCACATTTCCCAAAGACTTGCTCATCTTCGCCCCGTCTTTGATCACCATGCCCTGGGTCAGCAGGTTGGCAAAAGGTTCGTCATAATCCACCAATCCTTCATCCCGCAATACTTTCAGGAAGAACCGGGAATAAAGCAAATGCAGGATCGCATGTTCAATACCGCCGATATACTGATCGACGGGGCCCCAGTAGGCATTCAGTTCTTTCGCAAAAGGCGCCTTGTCATTTTTCGGGTCGGTATAGCGCAAATAATACCAGGAAGAACACAGGAACGTATCCATGGTATCCGTTTCACGTACCGCATCTCCGCCGCACTTAGGGCATTTACAATGCAAGAAGCTTTCACTGGTGGCCAGCGGTGATTTCGCGCCGGCATTAAACTTAACATCTTCCGGCAGCAGAACAGGCAGCTGTTCTTCCGGCACCAACACTTCACCGCAATGAGGGCAATAAATGATGGGGATCGGAGCCCCCCAATACCGCTGACGGGAAATCAGCCAGTCCCGCAGACGATAATTGATACGGCGCCTGCCTATGCCAAGGGCTTCAATTTCATCACTGATTGCCTTCATGGCCTCGGTATTTTTCATCCCGTCAAACTTGCCGCTGTTGACCAGGACACCTTCCGCTTCATAGGCTTCCGTCATATCCTCTAATTGTAAATCCCGATCGGCCGGTTTAATGACCAAAATCTTCGGAATATTATATTTCGTGGCAAACATCCAGTCGCGCTGGTCGCCGGTAGGCACACCCATGACTGCGCCGGTACCATAATCATACAGCACATAATTGGTGATCCAGATCTGCACCTGATTGCCGGTCAACGGATGGACACAGTCAAACCCGGTATACATGCCTTCCTTCTCACTGGTGCTGGAAGTACGTTCAATATCGCTGGTATTACGAACTTTATCGCAGAAAGCGCGCAGCTCCGCTTCGTTAGGATTCCTTTCCAGAATTTTATCCACGATAGGATGCTCCGGCGGCACTACCACAAAGGTGACGCCCATGATCGTATCCGGCCGGGTCGTATAAACCGGCAGCTTTTCCTGCAAAGCCGGCACGTCAAAGCTGAACTCCAAACCTTCGCTGCGACCGATCCAGTTGGCCTGCATGGTCTTGACCCGCTCCGGCCAGCCGGGGATCTTGTCCAGATCTTTTAATAATTCATCGGCATAATCGGTGATCTTAAAGAACCACTGGCTCAGCTGCTTTTTATGTACTTCGTTATGACAGCGCCAGCATTTCCCGTCTTCCACCTGTTCATTTGCCAGCACGGTGTTGCAATGATCGCACCAGTTAACGGAAGACTTTTTCTTGACCGCCAGACCCCGTTTATAAAACAGTTCGAAAAACCACTGGGTCCATTTATAATAGTCCGGCATACAGGTAATGGCTTCCCGGTCCCAATCATAAGACAGGCCCAGCGCTTTCAGCTGACGGGTCATATTGGCAATATTCTCCAGTGTCCATTTTTTCGGAGGAATATTATGTTCAATTGCCGCATTTTCCGCCGGCATGCCAAAAGAATCGTAACCCATAGGATGCAGCACGTTCATGCCCCGCATCGTACGAAAACGGGCCACTACGTCGCCAATAGAATAATTACGCACATGCCCCATATGCAGATTGCCGGAAGGATAAGGAAACATTTCCAGCACATAAGATTTCGGTTTGGACAGATCCGCTTCCCGTTTAAATGTTTTGTTGTCTTCCCAATACTTCTGCCATTTCGCTTCTATGGCATGGGGCGCATATTTTTCGTCTATCATTATCCTGACCTCCAGATCCTGCAATACTTCCAATTATAACTATTAAATTATACAACCCAGGGCAGTATAAGTCAATTTGCGGCACTATAAGCACTCTATAAAGCTGCCACGGACAATCTTTTCTTTATATACTGTATGCTGAGGCTGGCGTATTTTCAATATACCAAAATAATAAAGAGGGAGATGCTGTTCTTTGCTCACAGTATATTTCTCACCTCTTTCTGACAGGGGGATTTCTTTTCTGCACGCTACGCTTACCCAACTGACCAAAGTTCATAAAATTTTAAAATATTGGAGTGACTCAACGTTCACTCCAATATTTTTATAAAACCTCTTAATTCTTAACCAGCACTTGAAATATTTGTAAGCACACACACAAGAATCATCAAAAACAGCACCATTACTCTTACTGCAACGGCACAACTTCCAACCCCAGGTTCTCTTTATAGAATTTTAAACTGGCTTCAGGATTTAGCACGTTAGAATTATTATGCGCGACCTTTATCATCGCAATTTCACTTTTTCACACTAGCATCTGATTTTATTCCACATATTTTGCGGATTTATCACATCCTATGCTCCTATACTTACTATATCTTCCTAATAACACATTGATAAAATTTCCATGCTATATACTTTTTATCAAAATGACAGCAAATAGAAAGAACGTCGCTGCTAAATAAGCTTTCCGGAATGAGCCATCATTTAAATAACTCCGGCACCCATTTTGCAGGATCTACTTCCAAAAACTGGCAACGTTGGAAACGTGCTTTTTCAGAAAACGGCACAGTGCAATCAAAGATTGTTTTGCAGGCAATGCCATGATCTCGAATACTGTAACTCATAGTGGGATCAGATGAAGGATCGAGAGGATGGCAACGCACGCCAGGAATTGTAATAATATCTACATCTCCTTGAAAACGAGTATTCATTGCCCAAATCACATCATTCATATCAAAAATATCTACATCCTCATCAACCAAAAAGACATGTTTTAGTTCACTAAATGCAGAAAACGCCAGTAAAGCAGCTTGTCTTTGACGACCTTCATCCACAGGTTTTGTCTTGCTAAACTGGATAATCGCCATATACTTACCACCGCCTGGAGCTGCACAATATACATTCTTTACATTTCCCGGCAATGCTTTTTCACACATGGTTAATATGGATGCTTCTGTAGGAATGCCTGCCATGTTCACATGTTCTTCTGAAGGACCTATGCAAGACTGCATGATCGGGTTCTTACGAGTTGTGACCGCCTTAACTTTAATAACAGGTAATTCTGGTTTCATAGGACCTGTATATCCAGGAAATTCCGGCATTGCTTTACCAGTATTTGTATTTTGGTCTTCACGTACACGGACATTTGGCAACAATTCACCTTCAATAACGTATTCCGCACGAGCCAGACATTGTTCTTTAATAGTCAAACAATCTGTAACTTCTACTGCCTCGCCACGGATACCTCCAGCAATTCCTAACTCGTTAAATCCCAAAGGTGTTGTAGGCGGCTCAAAACAAGCTGCGATCTCAATGGCCGGATCAACACCGATACTAATAGAAATGGGCATTGGTTTCCCAGCTTTTTCATATTTTTGCCGGAAGGCATCCAAATGCCGTCCTGGTACAAAATACATTGAAATCTCATCTTTTGACTGCAAGCACAGGCGATGAATTGTGATATCTTTCGCATTTGTGTCCGGATCTGTACCATAACATAAACCCAATGTAATATAAGGACCTGCATCTTCCGGCGTATTCGTTGGAGCAGGAATCAATTTACGAATGTCAAATCCGTCGTCCGTAGCTTTATAAACAATCTCGTGGCAAGGCGCAGTCCGGCTATCGACTACTTTGGGCGCAATGACCTTCTCTACCGCATCTTTTAATAAAAATCCTAATTTGTCACTCGCAGTATTTAGCATAGCTGCCACACGCTTTCTATCTGCCAAAACGCCAATAGCAACTCTGGCATCCGGATGGCCTTTTACCTTATTAAACATCATCGCGGGTCCTAAAGGCGAAGGTCTCATACAGGTGCCGTGAGCTCCAACACGGCGATATATCCCTGAGATCTCAGCATTTGGATCTGCCTCTACATCCGTCTCGATATACTGCCCGGGTATCGTTTTTAAAAGTTCTAACGCAGATCTTAAATCATTGACTTTCATAGTTTCTCCTCCTCTTTTTTATTTTATTATATTAGTACTACATTGTACTCCGCATATCTAAATTTAATAATAAGTAAAATTTTCTACTGTTTTTTATACCGCCCATTACAATTACTGACACCCTGCCGCTACAAATTAGTATAAGCTACCTTGATACTCGTTGATAGTAAGAAAAAAATTTAAAATTAATCCGGCTGATTCTTTTGATATTCCGCTATAAATCTTTCGGCGGCAAGTTTACAGTTAGTAATAAGCATCTCAATTTCTTTTTTTGAAGCGTGATCTATATGAATTCCAACAGTAAGTGAGATAGCTTCATTTAATTTTGTAGCTAATATTTTTGCAACAGGAATACCTATCTCTGTATCTTTATGCCCCGGAACGCCACTCACCCAAATGTCAGCCGTAAAATCCGTGCTGGTTTGAGCATTCGATTTAAGTCTTGGATTTGCTACAACAGTTCCACCGTTATGTGGCCTTATCCCTCCAGTCATAAAAGCGCATATTCCCTTACCTTCCGTGCAAAACCCATCTAACCTTACCTGATATTTACCATCTCCCGCAACAACCATAATCTGTTTCATTGAGAAACACCTCCCCAGTATATTTTATACATAAGTCTATTACACGGCTCCTTATTGCCACAATTACCATTTCATTAATACTTTAACACTTTTGGGATCACTGTCAGAAGTTCCATAGGTTGATAAATAAGGATATCAGCATTGTTTAATTCATCCTTATCCCCATATCCATAGGCGCAGCCGATAGCCAGAATACGTTGCTCATTTGCCGCTTCCATGTCTTGCAATCTGTCCCCTACCATAATAAATTGTCCGCTATATTCTTTTTTTATCAGTTTTAATATGTCTTTTTTGGGCGCCCAGCCATAATCCCCAGAACAAAAATATGCAGTAAAATAACGATCTAAGTCAAATAGATTTCTCTGAATGCAAATATATTCATTACTACAATTGCTCAATATAAACAGTCGATATCCTCTTTCCTTGAAGGTCCGCAATACTTCAACTACTCCAGGGAAGAATCTGCCCTTTGACCAATCTGCCATCTCCGCAGCAGCAATTTTTATTCCTGTAGTAAATTCTTCCCACTGCGTATCTGATAAATGGGCTGCTATTTCTTTTCTCATTGTTAATGAATTGTGCCCCATCCATCGAGAAATTTTTTTGTCTGTCCATGTTTTTTTCGGGAACAATCCTTTTAATGTTGCATCATAATACGCTTTTCGAAAAACAGGCGCAAAAACATCAATTGAATTAAATAAAGTACCATCATAGTCAAATACGATATTTAACATGATTCCTACTCCAGGCTCTTTAGCATTTAAATGTAAAACCAGGATCCGACAGTTTTAAGTTGTCAGATCCCAGCCCAAAATTATGTCACGGCAAATTTGATATGAATTTGAATAAAAAAATATTTTCAAGTATTTATACATGTATTAGAAGAAAATTGAAACGTAAAATTTTATTTGGTTGTCCACGCCATAAGTCTTTATTGCCATATTAAATTAAAACAGAATAAACTATTCTCGTCCTTTCCACTCCACAAATTTATCAAATTGAATACCAAACTGCCGTAAAATTTTGCCAATAATATGATTTACTTGTTTTTCTATCGAATTAGACTCATTATAAAATGTAAGCATAGGTGGAATTACTATACAGCCATAGTCTGCACATTTCTTCAGGTTTTTCAGATGAATGCGGCTTAATGGCATTTCCCTTGGAATCATTACAACTTTCCTGTTTTCTTTTAAACTTACGTCTGCCGCTCTCAAAAGAAGATTTTCCGCAAATCCATTAGCAATACCTGATACAGTCTTCATACTGGCCGGAATTATAATCATACCATCTGTAACAAACGAACCACTGGAAATACTTGCGGCCATATTCTTATTATCATGAACCACATCTGCTAAAGAGATCACCTGTTCCATAGTCAGATCTGTTTCCAGCGAAAAATTTTTCATTGCACCTTCTGTTACTACCAAATGCGTTTCCACATCTGATAACTGATGCAGGACTTTTAATAAATAATATCCCATAACCACACCACTGGCGCCTGAAATACCGACTATCAATCGCATAATGATACCCTCCATGATTGGCATTTGCTGCTGCAGTTTTTCCTTACACAAAACCACAGCAACAAATGCTTGCAAAAATTACCATAATCCACAAATTTTCCACCAGGGCACTTCAACAAGGCAAGTCATAATAAAGACTACGATGATATATGGGATGCCCAAGCGTATACATTCTTTTTGACCATACATCCCATTGTCTTCTCCCTGCCCTACTAACATATTCAAATGTTGGAAGGGGAAAACGTAATGAGAAGCCACCGCCGTATATGCCAAAAGAGCAGGTACTAACGGACTCACTCCGCTCATTTGACTGGTAAATACTAACATAGCGGGAATAACTATACCCATTACTGCAATGACACTACCTAAAATCATGTGAATCAAAATAGAAACAGCTGTAATAAATGCTGCTAAAACGAACGGATTAGCTGGAACAGAACTCGGAAGTACAGTATGAGCAATCCAGGCATTCATTCCAGTAGCTCCTCCAACACGCCCTATAGCAACCGCTGCCGTTAAGAACACCAGGACATGCAGAGGGACGCCTCCCCAACTGGCGGGGGTTAAAACGCCGCCAATCTTGGGCATAGCCATCATCATGGCAACGAGTAAGGTAACCCAACCAATGTCTATGCCATGCAGCGTATCGGTCATCCAGAGAATAATAGCTACAGCAACCCAAAAAGCCGTCCGTTTCTCCTTGCCTTTCATAGGACCTAAATTTGCCAATTTGGCGCGAATCTCGTCTTTATTTATACTGATCTCCTGCGTAGGCTTGAATAGAACCAGAATCAGAAAATAGCATAAAATAGATCCTACCATAGCAGGAGGGCCCATCAATTTAAACCAACCCATCCAGCCTAAAGGTACGCCCGACGATTGAATAGCTAACGGACTGATCGTTGCGTCGCCGGTCAAAAAAATCAAGGAAACAGGAACAGAAGAGGCAAATACTGTAAACCCTATTTTAACTGCATCTTCCTTTGGTATATTAGCGCTTTTAATGACGACGGCCATAACCGACATAATAATAAAGGCACGAGGCCAGGGATGTGGTATCAAAAGGCTGAGAATAAACGTTAAAGAAAAAATCGCAGTAATAATACTTCTGAAGTTTGTTACAAATTTATCAATAAACATATAGGAGATACGTTCTCCTAAGCCGGACTCCTTGACAGCGCCTGCGATAAGATAAGCGCCTATAATGATCCACATCATGGACATAGTCCATGTAGAAAAAATTAATTGCGGTTTCGCTACTTGAAAGATTGTCAATAAGACCAAATACACCCCAGATGTATAACCAGGTTGTGCAATCTGAAAGCCCCACCAAATGACTGTCATAAAAGAAAGGGCCATACAGATCCTGCCTTGCAAGCTTAATCCTGCGATATCAGAAAAGCCTATCGCTAATGCTACAACAATCCCTATAATAAACCCGATAACCGGTTTATTTTTGCCCATAATAATTCCGCCTTTCAAAATACACTTATGGCTTTTACTAATGGTATAGGTAGGCCCAAGCCTACCTACACCAAGCAAAAGCGTTTTTTATTTTGTTTTCAGAGGAGGAATAGGTGGTATTACCTGGAGTTTTGCAATCTCCTCTTTCTTTAATTTAAAAACATCATCCACATGGGGATTTTCTGTAGATCTCCAAGAATAAGAGCACGTATCGCAAACATAAACTTCCCATGCATCACCAACTGGAGATTTAGTCATTACTCTTACAGTTTCTTCATCACAACGTGGGCACTTCATAGATATAACCTCCCTTATTTTTAAATTAATCTCGACTCATCACTTGTTTGCCTGAGCTGCTTCCATTAAACCTTTGATCACTTTTTCCCATTGCGGCGTTGCAGGAGAAGGTTTCAACAATTCTACAGAACGCGGATTAGGTTCAGGCGCTACCGGCGTGGTGGCATCAATAATCAACTTATCATGCATGCCTGCCGGATAAGAAGATGGATCTAACGGCATGCCTGCGCAATTCTGAATGATCGATACATCTTTCGACGGTTTAACTCGAGTAGTTAAGGCCCACATAACTTGTTCCAAGTTAAAGGGATCTACAAACTCATCTACCAAAATGATAATTTTAGCATAGGCAGTGCCATGGGGTGTACACAGCATACGAAATGCTGCCGACTTAGCAAAGCCACCATAGCGGGATTTTACTGAAATAATTTCACCAATACCATGCGTATACATGGAGTTGACAGCAACCACTTCAGGAATGGTTTCATGTAATTGTTTGTACATGGGAACAGAAGTGTTCAACGCCATTAAATAATCAATTTCAGTCCAGGGAAGTCCTAAATACAGGTTCTCAAAAATCGGGTTTGTTCTATGTGTAATATGGGTAATTTTAATTTCGCACTGCAAGCGAGCGCCTGAATAAGATCCCGGGAACTCGCCAAACGGGCCTTCACACGTACGAACACGCGGCATAATATAGCCTTCTAAAACCACTTCAGCATGAGCAGGAACATAAAGATTTTCTGCTGTATCCGCTTTAACAATTTCAGTGGGAACGCCATTCTGCAACGCCCCTACAAATTCATATTCATTCTGATTATACGCAACAGGAGTCGATGCCATAAAGGTGACTAAGGGGCTATTTCCCAAAGCAATAGCAATTGGCAAAGGTTTATTGAGTGCTTCTGCTTTCGCTAATTGAATGGCGATATCGTGGAACGGAAGCGCCTGGATGCCTACCCTATCAATATCTTTTACCTGAATACGATATGTGCCTACATTTAATTTATCCAGATTATCCGGTTCATCCAGATCCCCAGTCACTACGGATGCTTTGGAGATAAAGAACCCGCCATCCTGATCGTTAATTCTATAAAGAGGCAAAATGTCAAATAAATTAATATTTTCTGTAATTACATTTTCTTTACACTTAGCTTCTTCCCGAGAAACAATCGTGGGAGGAACAGGAAATTTATCCCACCGGCGATTCAATTCCAGGAATTGTTCCTTAACAGTCGCATTCTTTGGCATGCCCAACATTAATGCATGGTTCTGCCAGGATCCATGAACATTGGTTACGACTGAATACTTGTAGCCTTTCACTTTTTCAAATAAAACCGCAGGCTTTTCTTTCATGTTAGCGCATGCACGCCCTGCTGCACCAATGTCAGGTTCTGGCATAACTTCTTCTTTAATGCGTACCAGTTGTCCCTCTTCCTCAAGTGTTGCAAGAAATTCGCGCAAATCTTTGTAGGTCTTTGTCATTACTAAATACCTCCTTTAACATTGCTTTACTCTACCCGTTACAAATTAATTTTGGTAAAGCTTCTTTAGTTAAATTTTAGACTCAGGCATTGTCTTCGTGCAATTCAAAAACGGCACTTAACTATTCCGTCAGGGAATATTCCTTTTGCGAATATCCTCTATGATGTATTTGAATTGTTTTTTGTCTGTAATATTGATATATTTAATAATGATTAATTTTATATATTTTTAATATAGTCATTTTAGCTGGATTTAGCGGAAAAGAGGTGACGTGACTTATGGATATGAATCAGGTCCGTTATTTTCTTGCTATAGTGAAAACAAAAAGTTTTTCTGAAGCAGCCTATGAATTATTTATTTCTCAATCTTCTATTTCAAAGCAAATTAAGTCTTTAGAAAATGAGCTTGGTGTAGTATTATTTGAAAGAGGCTCTACCGAGAGAACTTTGACACCAGCCGGATATACTTTCCTTAAATACGCAAAGTCAATTCTTTCTTTTCATAACAATATGTTATTAGAATTGGAACAGCATAAAGATGATTTATCCGGCACATTACGTATTGGGTCCATACCTATTGTGTCCAGTTATAACGTAGGTAAAAATTTAGCAACTTTCCAGAGCTTCTGCAAGGGCGCGACAATTAATTTCGACATGCACGAAACCACTCAATTTGACGTATTAAAAGAGCTTCATAACAAAGACATTGATTTAGCACTCGTTAGAATTGATGAGATGCCTAACCTTGAGGATTACGATACTCTTTTATATGCAATTGATGAAATGGTGCTAGTTTGCAATAAAAAACATCCTTTGTCGCAAAAAACTGAGGTTTCCCTTAAAGAAATTTCTAAATTCCCTCTCTATTTGCTGGGTAAAAAGTCAACCTTAAATTATCTTGCCACTCATCCTTTTGAGGAAAGAAATGTAAAGGTCAGACTAGTCGGCGAAACTTCGCGTCATAAAATTCTTTTACAAATATTGACAAATAGTCAAAATGTTTCTATCTTGCCTAAAGCGCTAGTAGACTTGCGTACTTATAAACAATTGTGCATAGTGCCTTTGGAGATAAAAATATATAGTAAAGTGGCTATGATCCGATTAAAAAATCGTGAGTATAATAAACTCACTCGTTCTTTTTGGGATTTTTGGCGTCATAATTGTAGTATAACTACAAGATAGCTTAATTAAGAAAAACAACCTGCCATTTTTATGACAGGTTGTTTTTTCGTCACTATCCTTTTATTTATTTTGTTGAATCCTATTATGCAGCGGTTTCTGACTGTCTTGTTTCACCTCTTCATACGTTTACTCAAAATTTCCTGTATCCTGAAGATTTGTTGCTTCTCTCCGCGCTTCTGCGAATTGCAACAGCAAAGAAATTATATGTTGGAAACCACCAGCCAGAACATGGTTTTTTCCGTGTATTGTCTTGTATTATATCCTGCCTGCCGGTTAGCGGTTAGGACAATTCAGGCCGTCTGCTGTCCGCAGGCTCCCAATTGAGCCAGATACCCACCTGATAGCAACGCTCCGCCAATTCAGCAGCCAGTACGCACAAAATAAAATCCGGAATCACCTGCAACACACCGCAATAAAATACAACCGCGCCAAAAGCGATCGGTGCGTTTACAATGTAATTCGAAGCAAAATAAAAGTAACTGATACCGAACAGGTACACAATCGCCATCCCTATGGAATTCGCAATCAATAGATTCTTAAACTTCGGAATTTTGATTCCACGGCTATACTTGCCGCAAACATAAGCCTGCACAATGAATCCCACCAGATAGCCGAAAGTAGGCTGCAATACATAGGCGGGACCGCCGCCGGACGCAAATACCGGGATTCCCAACAACCCCATCAGTACATAAGTCCCCACAGCCAGGGCACCCAGTCTTGCGCCCAGCACCAAACCGGCCATCAGCGTAAATAAAAACTGCAGGGTGTATACATCCGTTCCTACAGGAATACGAATAAAAGTACCCACCGTAATCAAGGCAATAAACAATGAAACAAACACTAACTCACGAATTTTCAGCTTGTACATAGAAGACACTCCTATACTTTTGTTTTTAAAATTCATGCTGCGAAAAAATCTATTATGATAGTATCCTTTTACGCGCCTATTGTCAACCAAAATTTTCAACAGGTTAACCAAAAATGGCAAAAAAATAATGGAAAAGGGAAACATACCTGCCGTGCCCCTTTCACAAAGGCCGAACGAAGGACCCGGGGCCGCTTTGTTTTCTGCACGGTATTTTTAAATACCACTTTCATGACCATGCAAACATGGTAACTGTGTAGTTTTTTCTTAAAAACTATGATAAAATGCTACTGAAATGTGTTGTTCTGATAAAAATACGGAGGTCCTGAAATTGAATCCTACATGGGCAAAACAACTGAAAATCGCTGTTCTCGCAGCCGTCTTTTCTCTTAGTATGGGAAGTCAAACGATGGGGCTGGCCGCCAGCAATCTGGAACTACAAACGGAATATTTACAACATCGTTTTTTTGGGAAGCGTTATATTGACGACTACAATGTGCATGTTTTTCAGAAAGCCCATGAACAGGGCGGAGTGACCATACACAGAGGTCTTACCATTACACGCGCCCACGGTTATACCACAGAAGATGATATCCGTCGGGACAGTAATGCCGTTGGTCTGGGGCCGGCTATGATGCTGCGTTGGGAGCGCCCCTTATCCGGCAAAATGTACTGGGATCTGGAAGGCTCTGTTTCTTTCCTGGCTTATCATAAGGCTTTTCCCGCTCAAGGACGTCCCTGGGGCTTTATGTGGCGCATCGGACCGCGTTTTACGTATAAATATACCTCGCATAATTCCATCAGTCTGGGATATATGATGAGTCACCATTCCAATGGAATGAAAACTAAAAACCCGGGGCATAATGCGATTGGGTTTTCGTTGGGCCTGAATCACACATTTTGATTTATGAAATAAAACGAGGAAACTTTAAGGGCAGGTATCCTGCCCTTTTACGCGAAACTATACTGTTATCCCAGCGCCACATCCAGCGCCATCATCAAGGAAAATCCCACCGCAAAGGCCAACGTACCAATATCAGAGTGTTTCCCCTGGCTCATTTCCGGAATCAGTTCTTCCACCACCACATAGAGCATTGCCCCGGCGGCAAAACTTAAAAAGTAGGGTAAAAAAGGTACTACATGATGTACCGCTAAAATTGTCAAATAAGCCCCGATCGGCTCAACCACTCCCGAAAGCACCCCATAAAAAAAGGCTTTTCCGTCGTTTACTCCTTCCGAACGCAAGGGAAGTGAAATAATTGCGCCTTCCGGGAAATTCTGAATAGCGATGCCTATGGACATAGCCAACGCTGCCGCCGACGTAATGCCATCGGATACGCCATTTGTCTGCGCAGCTAACAGCCCCGCATACACAACACCCACAGCCATTCCTTCGGGGATGTTATGTAAAGTTACCGCCAGCACCAATTTCCCTACGCGGGAAATAGAACTGGGAGGTCCCTCTGCCTCTGTACTGTCATGGTGCAGATGGGGAATGAGATGATCCAAAAGCAGCAAAAATAAAATACCTATCCAAAAACCAATGGCAGCCGGCAAAAAAGCCAGCTCTTCCAGCGCTGCAGATTCTTCCATAGCAGGGATCAAAAGGCTCCAAATAGAAGCCGCCACCATAACCCCGGCAGCAAACCCCGTAAAAGCTCGATGAATCCGCCAGTTAAGTTCACCTCGCACAAAAAACACACAAGCTGCTCCCAATGCAGTACCTAAAAAAGGAATCAACAAGCCCTGTACTATTTCTTTTTCCATGGTTCCCTCTTTTTCTTTTAATTATGATTACAATTTTTCTATTGTTCCTTTTACAATGAATTACTTTTTCTAAAGTAATTTTTCAATACTATTATAATTCAGCGGGAAATTCTATTACTATGTTAATTTTTTCAAAGGTCGGAAAAAGAATTCCCAGCCTGAACCTGACATATAAACGCATTATGTTTCAATCAGATATCGTAGAGAAAATCGGTCTTTATTTCGCTACCGCTTTGCGTTTGGCAAAATAATTCCAGATCGTGACAATGGCCGTGGCCGCAATTTTCGCCACCATATAGTGCAATGAGATCTGTTCCACAAAAAACCACATGCATGCCTGGTTAATGCCCAGGCCCACAAGGCTGGAAGCAAAAAACAGGATGGCCCGGGTCATCGTCTGATGCCGGGCACCGGGGAAAACATATACAACGCACAACCAGTAATTAATTATAACAGAAACAGAAAACGAAAGTGCAGAAGAGTATAAATAGGGGATCCCCGCAAATTCCGTAAACACATATAATAAGCCGTAGTCAAGCAGAAACGAGCCGCCACCCACTAATATAAAGCGTCCTATTTCGCTCATTCTCTGACTGCCTAAACTTCTCATATACTCATCCTTTTTAAATATTTGTGCAGTAATAGAATCATCCTTTTTAATTATTCTATCACAAAATATAATTTTCCGCCTCTTTTTGACGCTCAAGAGTGAACTCCGCTTTTGCTGTTAAAGTCAAGTTAACGCTACACATTTTGCTTTTTTACCATTTTATGTCATGTTAAACGCCATTTAACAAGGACAAATCTCACGAAAAAAGAAGAAACAAGAAGAAAAACAAAAACCACGCAAGTCCGAAAACTTACGTGGCTGGTTTTCAATTGGTGGCCCCGGAGGGATTCGAACCCCCGACCTTTTGGTTCGTAGCCAAACGCTCTATCCAGCTGAGCTACGGAGTCACATGCGCCGTTTTTCAACAGCAAAGCAATTATAACTAAAATATTTAGTGTTGTCAATAGTTTATTTCTGTTTCATATTATGCTGGAGAGAATTTTCTCTTCCATCGGTAAGTTACTTTATATTGGGAAAAATAATCCAGCGATTCACCTGTTTCGTTCGATCCTTACCGAATCTTTACGGGGGTAAAATTTTGCGTATCACAGGAAACCAGCTTATAGAGGCAGCCATCCCTTTCTCCTTCAAAGATGGAAGCGGCTCCTTCAGCCCCATGAATGTGACCGAACACACAGGTTCTGACGCTATATTCATCAATCAGGTCTTTAAACACAGAGTCCTCCTCCCGGGAGTAAAACGGCGGATAATGCAGCGCCAGAATCACATCCGTATAGCCTGCCATTCGTGCCGCCTCTAACGAAGCCCGAAGGCGCAGTTCTTCATGGCGCAAGATCTTTCCGTCAATGTCTTCTTTATACCCCTCACAAGCCGCTGTCAGCCAGCCACGGGAGCCGCAAACCGCAAATTCTCCTGCCCCATAAAAATTATTGTGTAAAAAGAAAAACTGATCGTCCGTAGCCTTTTGCATTTTTTTCAGACCGGTCCACCAATAGTCATGATTACCACGCAGGATCACCTTTTTCCCGGGCAGGGCGGCAACGGACTGTAAATCCTCCGTCACGGCTTCCCCCAGCTTCATGGCCCAGGAAGTATCGCCGCACAAAAGTACCAGATCTTCTTCAGAAACTATTTCGCGCCAGTTTTTAATTATTTTTTTTCGGTGATCAGCCCAATGTGTTCCAAAAACGCTCATCGGTTTGCGTTCCGGAACACCGGAAAAATGCAGATCACCTATGGCATAAATGTGCATGAAATTTCCTCGACACGACGTAAAAGCAGGCAAGAAATTGATCTTTTCTCTCTCACCCTGCAAACACGTTTACTTCACGATCGTCCTCTATATTACTATCCATAACTTGCGTATTTCCATAACTTACGTAACTTTCCTTAACTGACGTACCCCACTAACTTACATACTTACTTAACTTAGTATCTATGCTTCATTACGAATAACTTTTTAGCGTATTTACTTTATTTTACCATAGCCGGGAATAACAGCAACTCCACTTTTTCAGCGGTATTTACACCTTGGCGGATTGTTCACAATTTTGTTGCAAACTGGTCAAAGGTTTTATGTATAATAAAGGCGGTCCGGCAGAGATGCCTGTCCGGTTCCCTCTCGATAATTTTGCTTTAGTCTCACCTTCACGCAGCAGACAAATGAAGTACAGCGTGTAGCATCTTTCACGCTGCGGGATCACCCTGGTTTATCACTGCGTGTCGGAGTCGATTCAGTATCGCTGACGCAATCAGGCTTTACCCGAAGCAGACAACGACTCCCACAGATGTGTAAATTTTAAAGCGGAAACATGGGCCCGTTTTACATAGTATCCGTATCAAACAATAACGTGACCGGCCCGTCGTTAACGGAAGCCACTTGCATTTCTGCGCCGAATTCGCCGTGTTCTACAGAGAATCCCCGGCTTATGCAGGCACCCAAAAATTTTTCATAAAGTTCTTTTGCCAGCTTGGGGTTCGCAGCATGCGAAAATCCCGGGCGTCTTTTTTTTAAATCAGCATACAACGTAAACTGCGAGATAATAAGTAACTGCCCTCCGACTTGTGCCAGACTTAAATTCATTTTTCCAGCTTCATCCTCAAACACACGGCAATTACAAATCTTCTCCGCCAGTTTTTCAACCAACGCTTCCGTGTCTTCCGGGCCAATGCCCAGTAAGACAAGGAAGCCGTTATTTATTCTGCCGCAAAGTTTTTCTTCAATCGTGACCGAAGCTTCGCTCACTCTCGTGACTACTGCTCGCATAATTGTCCCTTTCTTCCCTCCCTCTGCGTTTTCAGGGGAAGCCATTCCAGTTTTGCAATTTCCTTTTTCAGGCTTTCCACCCCTGCGTTTTCAGAAGAAAAGCCAACGCACGCAAGGTGTTTTTCAAAATGTTGGCGCCTGTCTTTTCCCTGCAACTAAATAGCAGAGAAAAGCACCTGATGCCTAATATTGCGATTATTGGATCCCCGGGATTTTCGGCAAACGATCCATGCTGACCTGCAACTCTTCATCTGTGGGGACATAGTCATTTAATGCGCCGCTTCGATACGATTCATAAGCTTTCATATCAAAGAAACCGGTTCCCGTCAGGCCAAAGAGGATCGTCCGGCTCACACCTTCTTCTTTGCAGCGTTTTGCTTCTTCCAACGCGCCCCAGATCGCATGAGCCGACTCCGGCGCCGGAAGAATGCTCTCATATTTGGCAAAAAATACCGCCGCATCAAAAATCTGCGTTTGACGCACAGACCGGGCCTCCATGTAACCGTCATGATAAAGTTTCGACAGGATGGGAGCCATGCCATGATACCGGAGACCGCCTGCATGAATGGGCGAAGGTGTAAAAGTACAGCCCAGGGTATACATTTTCGCCATAGGCGTAATTTTACCCGTATCACAGAAGTCATAGGCGTAACGTCCCCGGGTCAGGGAAGGACAGGAGGAAGGTTCTATCGCCACCAGTCGCAAATCAGCCTTACCAAGGATCTTATCCCGGGCAAAAGGAGCGATCAGCCCACCAAGATTAGAACCGCCGCCGGCACAGCCGATCACCACATCCGGATACTCGCCCAGTATCTCCATCGCTTTCGCGCTTTCCAGACCGATGATAGATTGATGCAGAAGTACCTGATTAAGAACCGAGCCCAATACATACCTGATATTGTCCCCGGTCACGGCTTTTTCCACCGCTTCCGAAACAGCGCAGCCAAGACTGCCCGGATTATCCGGATTTTCGGCCAGAATTTTACGTCCCGCCTCGGTGAGATTACTGGGACTGGCGTGCACACTGGCGCCAAATGTTTCCATAATGGCTTTGCGGAAAGGTTTCTGTTCATAAGAAGTCTTGACCATAAATACTTCCAGCGGCAGTCCAAAATAACAGCAGGCCTCTGCCAGCGCTGTCCCCCACTGCCCCGCGCCGGTTTCCGTCGTAACCCCTTTCAGCCCCTGCTTTTTCGCATAATAGGCCTGTGCAATCGCGCTGTTCAGTTTATGACTGCCTGAGGTGTTATTGCCTTCAAATTTATAATAAATTTTAGCCGGCGTATCCAATGCTTTTTCCAGATTATAAGCACGGCATAAGGGGGATGGGCGGTAATTCCGATACATTTCCAGAATCTCTTCCGGGATCGGATACTCCACCGTACCATTATCCAGCTCCTGATGCGCCAGTTCTCTACAGAATACAGGGTAGAGCTCTTCTTCTGTCACCGGTTTGCCTGTGGCCGAATTCAACATAGGTTCCGGTTTTTCTTTCATATCCGCCCGTAGATTATACCAGGTAACGGGAATCTGCTCCTCGGTTAAATATAGTCTGTGCGGCACTTTATTTACCATAATATAGTCCTCCTTACATAATAAAAAAGCTTTTGCCCCATTACTGAGACAAAAGCATGCTTCTGCGGTACCACTCATCTTGACGTAACACGTCCACTTATCAAGCTTCCCTGGTAACGGGGGAAGAGCCCGTCGGCTGCTACTTGTTTCGTTCCGCCCTCCGAAGTCCATTCAGCAGTCTGTTCCCATTGCATTCCCATCATCTGCAACTCTCTTGGGGGAATCTGCGAACTGCCTACTCTTCTTCCTCATCGGTTTCTTTATCAAGTTAAAACTAATTGTACCCGATTCCTTTTGGTTGTCAAGAGGATTGATTCATTTTTGTTTTATTTTTATTTATTTTAGATAAATTTGTAACATTCATTACGTACAACCGGAAAAATCAAGACATATTGGCAAAACGTTCCACTGCCTTGGTAAAGTTCTTAATTGTCCGATCCACATCGCCATGCTGAATTCCTTCACGCACACAATGATTAATATGCCCTTCCAGCACAACCTGTCCACAACGATGCAGCGCTGATTTCGCCGCGTTGATCTGAGCCAGGATGTCTTCACAGGGCACGTCTTCCCCCACCATCCGGTCGATTGCCTGAATCTGTCCCATGATTTTTTTCAGACGTTTATGTAAATTTTCTTCATCCATGCATTGAATCATTGGTTTTCCTCCAAAAAGCACTTCTCCACATGTTGATTTTAGTGTTTGCTTACCCATGTTCTTTTATGCATATTTTCATAGGTACTATTGCTATCATATTTTGTCTCTTCGGATTTGTCAATGAAACTGCCGACGGTTCACAATTATTTTGATTATTGGCAATCGTCCTTTCTTGATCCGGTTATTTCCAGCCGACAGCAATACTGCCTTTAAAATGTTCGTTGATAAACTTTTCATTTTCCGCCGACTGATAAATCTTCTTTAATTGCGCAATACGGGGATCATTCACGCTTTTTTCCGTAGTGACAAAAATATTGACAAAAGGATTGTCCGCATTCTCCATTAAAAGCGAGTCATGCACAGGATTTAATCCGGCGGGCAACGCATAGTTCGCATTTACACATGCCGCTGTCACATCGTTCATACTGCGGGGAATACTTGCCGCATCCAGTTCCTGAAATTTAAAGTTATGTTTGTTTTCCACCACATCTTTCAGGCTGGTAACAGGGTTCTTTTTATCTTTTACCCTGATCAGACCGGCGCTGTCCAACATCAACAATGCACGACCGCCGTTTGACGGATCATTGGGAATGGCAATCGTCGCCCCGTCCGGGACTGTTTCCCCCTTTTTCACCTTGGCAGAATAAAGAGCCATCGGGAAATTCACCGTCTTAAAAACTTCTTTCAAGGTGAACTTCGGCTCCTTTTTCAAAGTCGCGGCCAAATACGGCGCATGCTGCATGCTATTGGCGAAAAGTTCTCCCTGGTTTAAAGCTACGTTAGGCGTCACGTAATCATTGAACTCCACTACTTCAATGGGGAGTCCTTCCTTGGCAGCCAGTTTCTTTACATTATCCATGATTTCTGCATGCGGTCCTGCTGTCACACCTATCTTAACCGGTTTATCCGCCGCAGGCGCCTTGCCTTTATCCTTCGGTTCCGCTCCGCCGCAACCGATCAAACTGGCAGTCAGAGCCACTGTTGCCGCTAGCACTAAAAGTTTTTTTACTATCATTGTTTTCCCCTCTTCCTCTCTGCGTTATGCATTCCTACTAAAATAATATAAAATGGCGTTTTCAATTATGTTCTATTATAGGGATGTCTGCCTTTCTGTCAATAAAATCTTACATTTGCGTAATTAAATTATTTTTATATCGAAAATATTGTATACAATTTTACAAAGCGACTGCAAATTTTACACGTTTTTCTAAATCAACCGAAGGGTACTATGCTATAATATAGACAATACCAAAGTTGCACATTCGTTGACTTTTTCCGCAGCAATAAAAATGGTGGCGAAGTTGAAACGAAAGCGATGTAGAAAATGGCAGAGATCAATGGCCCGGTTTAATGGTTTCATTTAAAGGAAAGCAACAGCTTATGAAAATAGTTTAGCAGCTGCTTAACAGATAGTATATGCAGCTGCTTGACAGACATTATATGCATTTACTTGACAGACAGAGGAGAGATTATTATGAGAAAGTTAATTGTACCCGCCTTAGCCACAGCTTTAGTAGTGACACATCTTACCGCCTTCGCCGGTTGGAAAGATATGAATATCGTAGAACAGATACGTTCTGTCGGCAATACGACCGAAAAAGCAGTCGCGCCGCAACAGCCCTTCAGTCAGCGCTGGCAGGCAGCCGAAAAACAACGGGCGCAGGCAAAGGCCGAAGCGGAACAGGGGATCCGTACCGTAAATCGTAAACCCGTGATTGCCATCGTGTATGAAAATAATGCCAAAACAAAATATGATACCACCATCGATAAAAAATTATTTGAATATCTGGATGCCGCTCTGCCGGCACAAACTTACGAATTGATTGACGGTGCTATGTATAAAACAAAGCTGTCGGAAATCGGAATCGAAGATATCGCCGATGCGGAACGGGCGGATATCCTCTCCGTATTGGAAGACAGTAACGTAGACTACTTCTTATATCTGGGCGTCGGCCCCGTAACGGTAAAAGCAAAGTCCAGCCTTTTAGTGGCCGGCAAGGCAGCTACCGCATCCATCCCGTTTCGCGTCATCGATGTAAAAAACAATCGCTATCTCTATACAAAAACTTACACCGAAGCGGCCCAGTCCACCACCCCTATCGGCAGCGTGGGCAGTAAATCCGTCACACTGGAAATTATGACCCGAGTCGGCAAAGAGATTCAGGCTACTTTGGAAAAACGCCTGCCCAAATCCATTACTTACACCGAAACCATCCCGTTGGCAGAAAGAACGCCGAAAGAAATCGAATCTTTTTAAAGAGACTGACGTTCCTCTGGGAACCTGCTTGACCGTAAAAAACTATCCTCGGGCTTCACGGCAGGCTTTGGCAAATTCCCGACCATAAGCCCTGCATTCTTCCAAATGCGCTTCATCCGGAACCCATTGGCAACGGATCCCGTCATTTACAATAGCAAAGCCTGCGCCTTTCAGCATCTCGGTGATCTCTTTTACCGCTTCGCCGCTCCAACCGTAACTGCCGAAGGCCGCCGCTTTTTTCTTTTTGAATTTCAGGCCCCGGATCAGTTCCATAATACCGCCGGTAGAATAAGCAAAGCCATAGTTAATGGTCGGTGAACCAACTAAAATCGCTCTGGATTTAAAAACTTCCGTCGCAATATCGTTTTTATCTTCTTTGGAAGAATTATACAGCTTGATCACCACATCCGGATCCTCTTCACGAATCCCTTCCGCAATGCACTCCGCCATCCGGCGGGTGGAATTCCACATAGTATCATAAATCAGCGTGATCTGGTTTTCCTGGTAATCTGCCGCCCATTTCTGATACGTTTCCACGATTTGCATGGGGTCGTCACGCCAAAGGATACCGTGACTGGGACAGATCATGGAGATAGGCACATGCATATCCAGAAGTTCTTTGATCTTTCTGGTTACCATGGGACTATAAGGCGTAATAATGTTCGTATAATATTTTAAAGCTTCCGCATAAACGATTTCCGCCGGCACGTTGTCATTAAACAGTTCTTCGCTGGCATAATGCTGCCCGAACACATCGTTACTGAAGAGGATATGCTCCCCTGTCAGGTAGGAAAACATGGTATCCGGCCAATGCAGCATGGGCGCTTCAATAAAAATCAGCTTATTTTCGCCTAAATCAAGGGTGTCGCCGGTTTTTACATTAACAAAATTCCAATCCTTATGATAATGTCCCCGAATAATGCCCTCGCCTTTTTTCGTACAGTAAATGGGCACATTCGGCAGACGTTCCATCAAAGCAGGAAGCGCGCCGCTATGATCGATCTCATTATGGTTCATCACGATATAATCGATTTGCTCCAAATTGATCTCCCGCTCCAGATTGGCTACGAATTCTTTGTCAAACGGAAGCCAGCAGGTGTCGATCAATACTGTCTTTTGATCCCGGACCAGGTAAGAATTATAAGAAGACCCCCGGAATGTGGACAGCTCATTGCCATGGAATGTTACCAGCTCCCAGTCGATCTTACCTACCCAGGTCACCTTGTCCGTAACTTTTTTCCCCATGATACTTTCCCTCTTTCGCATACCACGCAAGTCATGACAGAAAATATAGCAACATCATCTTTCTCTCATTATATCTGGATCGCCTGTATCTGTAAATCGGTTTATCTGTGCTTACGGAAATATTCTAGCGCTACATCGGGAAATACTGCATAAGAAAGCAGGTCTTCCATACTGAGGCCGGGGAAGCCGGCAGCGTCCAGCTTCTCTCGCATCGCAGCCAGTTGCGGCGCAATATCATCGGCCGGCCGATGGTCGATGACGGGATCCTCACCGATCGCCAGTTTTTTTACCTCCGGATTTACCTGAGCCGGCGTTCTGCCATAACGGCCGCGGATCAGATCTTTGACTTCCATCGGGATCATCTTATAACGTCCCAACGCCACGTTTAAGACAGCCATGGAACCTACGATCTGGCTGGTTGGCGTTACCAGCGGCGGATATCCCAGTTCCGCTCGTACCTGGGGCATTTCTTTCAGCACTTCGTCCAGTTTATCGCCGATCCCCATGCCCTTCATCTGGTTCTTCAGATTGGACAGCATGCCGCCCGGTACCTGATATGTCAGCACAGAAGGATTCACGTCAAAATAGGGATTCACCTTAAACTCTTCCACGATTTTCTTTTTCACGCCGGAGAAATACTCGGCCAGATCATTCAGTTTCGCCAAAGACAGGCCCGTATCCCAGGGGCTTTCCTGTAACGCGGCTACCATGGATTCCGTGGAGGGCTGGCTGGTCATGCCGCCAAAGGGGGACAGTGCCGTGTCAATAATATCAACACCGGCCTCGATTCCCTTTAATAAGGTCATGGGCCCCAGTCCGGTGGTACAGTGAGTATGCAGCTCTACCGGCACCGTAAGCGAAGCTTTTAATTGCCGCACCAGTTTTTCCGCCGCATAAGGGGACAATAGCCCCGCCATATCTTTGATGGCGATGGAGTGAGCGCCCAATTGAACCATTTCCTGAGCCACACGCAGGAAATCTTCCGGTTGATGATAAGGGCTTGTCGTATACACTAAAGCGCCCTGCACATGAGCGCCGGTGCCTTCTACCGCCTTAAAGGATGTTTCCAGATTGCGCACATCATTTAACGCATCAAACACACGGATAATGGACACGCCGTTGTCTGCGCTGCGTTTCACAAACTCTGTGACCACATCGTCCGCATAATGGTTATAGCCCAATAAATTTTGTCCCCGCAGCAACATCTGGATCGGCGTCTTTTTCAGATAACGCCGCAACACACGAAGACGCTCCCAGGGGTCTTCATCCAGAAAGCGAAGACAGGCGTCAAAGGTCGCGCCGCCCCAGGCTTCGACAGCATGATACCCCACCTCGTCCATTCGTTCCAGAACAGGGATAATATCTCCGATGCGCAAGCGAGTCGCCACAATGGACTGCGGCCCGTCCCGCAACACGGTTTCGGTAATTTGTACAGGCTTTCCGTTCATTTTTTTGCCCCCTTCAAAGCTAATTCTGAATCTATTTTGTGTTTCTGAATTCTTGGGTTCCGCTTTTATTATACCGCTTTTATTATACCATGAGAAACAGGTCGTGTATACAGTATACAATTTTATAAATAGAAGAATTCTGTTTTGATTTTCAGCTCATTCTGCGCAACAAATTGCTATAAAATAAGACCACCATAAATAGATTGTTTTACCTTAATTAAGAAAACGTAATTAAGATAAACATGATTAAAAAAACGTAACTTAACCAAAACAAAAATAAGGGCTGCCTGCAACAATACAGACAGTCCTTATCAAGCAAACGAAACAAGTTATTTTTTCCTTCCTTCAGCCCGATTAATAGCGCAGATGATACCCAGCAAGGAGGCCGTGGTAATACCGCTGTGAACGCCTACACCAAAAATAGACGCCCCATCCGGTTTTTCTAACTGAATATAGCAGATCGCTTTGGCATCCGATCCTTCGGAAATCGCATGCTCATCATAGTTCAAGAATTTATAACCTTTGATACCGATTTTTTCCAGGCCGTTGAAGAAGGCATCAATAGGTCCGTTCCCCTGTCCGCTGATCGGCACCTCTTCCCCGTCTATCGCAAGGATCCCGGTAAAACTGGTGGGATTCTTACTGTCATTGGCGCCGGTGCTGCCATATTGAATATGTCGCTCCAACAACTCATATTTGCCTTTTCGGTCAATAAATTCCGTTCGGAACAGTTCTACGATCTGCCCCTCATTCAATTCTTTACCGTACGCATCTGCCGCCGCCTTGATCACTTCGCCAAACTCCGGCTGCATCGCCTTGGGCATGCGGTATCCTTTGGCCTGCTCCAGCACAAAGGCCGCTCCCCCTTTACCGGACTGACTGTTAATTCGGATCACCGGCTCATATTGTCGGTTAATGTCCGCGGGATTGATGGGAAGATAGGGCACTTCCCAGTAGTCTGTCCGGGATTGCTTCATGTGGTCAAAACCTTTTTTTATGGCATCCTGGTGGGAACCGGAAAACGCAGTAAAGGACAAAGCGCCGGCATAAGGCTGACGCGGAGGGATCGACATCCCCGTACACTCTTCATAGACCTTCCCCACCGCCAGGATATCGTGGAAATCCAGTCCCGGATCTACCCCCTGCGTATACATATTCAAGGCCACCGTCACCAGATCCAGATTCCCTGTCCGCTCTCCGTTGCCGAACAGACAGCCTTCGATACGGTCCGCCCCTGCTAAAAGTCCCAGTTCCGCACAGGCCACACCGGTCCCTCTGTCGTTATGGGGGTGCAGGCTGATCACAGCCGCTTCACGGTTGGGAAGATGTTTAATAAAATATTCGATCTGGTCGGCATAGGTATTGGGCGTACACATTTCCACCGTGGCCGGCAAATTAATAATAACAGGGTGTGCCGCGTCCGCTCCCAGCGTCTCCATCACCTCATGGCAGATACGGACGGCAAAATCCTGTTCTGTACCCGTATAACTTTCAGGCGAATATTCGTAACGAATATGCATCCCGCTGCGGGCGACTTCTTCTTCCGTCAGACGGCGGATCAATTTCGCGCCCTGGACGGCAATGTCCACAATGCCATCCATATCCTTCTGAAACACGATTTTTCGCTGTAGCGCGGAAGTGGAATTATAAAAATGAATGATCACATTCCTGGCGCCTTTGACGGCCTCAAAGGTTTTTCGGATCAACTCCGGGCGGGCCTGCACCAAAACCTGAAGCGTTACATCGTCCGGCACCATATTATTTTCAATCAGAGTACGGATTATTTCATATTCTGTGTCTGACGCAGAAGGAAATCCCACTTCTATTTCTTTAAAGCCAATTTCCAGCAATGTCTTAAAAAGACGAAGCTTGGCTTCCTTTTGCATCGGAATGACCAGCGCCTGATTCCCGTCACGCAGGTCAACGCTGCACCATACAGGCGCCTTTTCGATGGTCCGGTCCGGCCAGTCACGCTTTTCTAACTTAATCTGTTCAAAAGGACGATATTGTTTTTCCGGTCGCTGCATAGTAACTCCTCACTTTCCCAAAACTGTCAGAGACAGCAAACAAAACTGTAATAACGGCTTTTACGCCAGATACTTTTTCAGAAGGGCCCGGCTGCACCACATCCCACCTCCATTTTAAACAGATCCACCGCAGGACCACACGTCTCCAAAATAAAAAGCCCGCTCCTTACAACAAGTAAGGGGCGAGGAATCTGCCACGCGGTACCACCCTTTTTTGGCCGTCGAACGGCCCTTTCCGCCTCTAACAAGGCTTTGCCCTTAACGCAGCATTACGTCCTGCCCTACAAATCTTCAGGCAGGCAGCTCCGGGACCAGTCATACACATAGCGATTGCTGCCGGTTTTCACCAACCACCGGTTCTCTGAAGCATTGCCGCCACATCTTTTTCCCTTCTCGGCTTTTGTGGTCAAAGTTATTTAATTGGTTTACGAGGGTAATTATAACAACTTACCGATTATAAGTCAAACATATTTTTTATTTTGTAACATTTTTACAAAATTTGTTGTTCTTATACTCCTTTCTTTTAATCATCGTCCCATTTTAATTTGACCTGCCAAATTTTTTTATCTATAATTGGAAGCAATCACAGAATCATCTCGAAACACAATCCTGATGTATGATGTATTCGCTACAGAATAAAAAATTCGGTATAGAGTAAGGAATTTAAAGCATTTACCAAGCATAAACGACTGCCTGAAAAAAAGAGTTATGTGAAAGGACCATCATGGAATCATCCAACTTATCTGTATATATAATCTTACTGGCCGTATTGATTTGCTGTTCCGCTTTTTATTCCGCCTCGGAAACGTCTCTCACCAGCGTAAACAAAATTCGTCTGAAAAATATGGCCCGGAGCGGCGATAAACGGGCACAAGGCGTACTGCAGCTTTTGGCGGAATTTGATGCAGTGCTTTCCACGATTTTAGTAGGCAATAATATTGTCAATATCGCAGCCGCTTCCATTGCCACCGTCGTATTTATACAGCTCGTGGGCGACGGCGGCGTAACCGTTGCCACCATTGTCACCACTCTGGTGATCCTGATTTTCGGCGAAATTTCTCCCAAAAGCCTGGCCAAAGAATACCCCGAAAACTGGCTTTTAGCCGTCTATCCGCTCTTGCTTTGGAACACCAAACTTTTTACTCCCATCAATTTCTTTTTCAGCCAGCTAAAAAGCTTTTTAAGCCGGGCCATCGCAGGGAAAAATGCGGCGAAGCCAACCATTACAGAAGCAGAGCTGAAGGTCATGGTGGATGAAGTAAAACACGAAGGAACCATCAGCGCGGCGGAAAGTGATTTGATCAAATCCGCCATTGAGTTCAACGATATCCGAGTCAAAGAGATCCTCACCCCCCGGGTAGATATGGTCACCTGTAACATTACCAGCAGCAATGCGGAAATTTACCGGCTTTTTATGGCCAATAACTACTCCCGCCTGCCTGTGTATGACGCGGACGAGGACAACATTATCGGCTTTATTCATTCCAAAGACTTTTTCAGCGCTTATATGAAAGACCCCAAATTTAAATTATCTTCCATTTTAAAAAATACAGTCTATGTACATCGTTCTACCAAAGTTTCGTTGCTGTTGAAAAATCTCCAGAAGGACAAGCAGCAAATGGCGGTGGTCATTGACAGCTACGGCAGCGTAGCCGGCATTGTAACCATCGAAGATATCCTGGAAGAACTGGTAGGCGAGATTTGGGATGAACATGACGATGCAACGTCTGTATTCCACAAATTAGGCAACAGTAAATATCTGATATCCTGCGACAGCAACTCCCGCAATGCCAGCCTGCGGGATATGTTTGAATACATTCAACTGGATTTTGATTTGTACGGCCTGGACAATCAACCCATCAGCGGTTGGGTCGTGGAAACGTTGGGGCAGATCCCGCAAAAAGGCGATTCTTTTACCTATCAGGACTTAAAAGTCGAGGTCAGCAAAATAGAACAGAACCGGGTCAAAGAAATCATCGTGACCCATCTGCAAACAAAAGAAGAAATGAAAACTTCAGAATAAAAAGATCGCCATAACCAGTCAAAATCAAGAGAAGACCCGGCAGCGGGCAACTGCCATAAAACAACCATAAAAGTAAAAAACACCTCCGCCCACGGGATTTTACCATAAATCCCATAGGCGGAGGTTATTTATATAAATCAGAATTCTGCGTTGTTGTAATCACCCGTCAGAATATCCATCACCTGTACCCGGCCGCTTTCCCATACCAGCCAATGGGAGGTGGCGACAAACTGTTCCGGTTTATTTTCCCCTACGCTGAATTCCCATACGGCAGCCACATCATTAAACATCTCTTTACGGTCAAAGCGTATCGCAAAGTCTACGGGCAGACTTTCCCTGTATTGCGGACGGTTCATAATAAACTGACTGAGATACCAGGAGGCTTCCTCCTCATTGATCGCAACCTGGGGATTTTGAACAAAATGCGTCCCCGGCATAAATTTCATCAAGTTCAGTGTTTCCTGGCGGGCGTTTCCGGAAAAATCAAAGTCGTACATGCCGGTTGCGTTGCCAAACCGTTCATAAGAGCCGGCAGGGCTTTTTTTCTCAATCTGACCCTGATCATTTACCCGATACACCGCATCAGCAACAAGGGCGCCATTATCAGTAAGACCGGCAGCAATTTCCGTGCTGTAGATCCCATGTTCCGTTTTTTCAGAAAGCGGCTTAAAACCATACTCATACGTCATTACCTTATCGCCCGAACCGGCCTGGCTTTTTAAATAGCCTGCCAGATAACGCATGACGGCCTGCTGTTTGAGACCGGGTCCCATCATTTCCTCCCCGGCAGCAGCCCACGCGCCGCCCGGCCAAACAACGCTGAAACAAATGGTCAGCAGCAACACAAATCGCACATATTGTTTTAAGGTTTTCATAAGCAGATCCTCCCTTATAAAACAAGCCGAATAAAACAAAACGACATCCCTCTTCCTATTCATTTTAGCAGAAATAAACAAAAAATGGTACTATCGTTTTTCTTATCCTTTTACTGACTTTTCCGTCAGGATTTATTAGTCGCCCCTTCCAGACCCAACAGCTTGCGGCCGATCTTGCGCAGCATATCTACTGCCAGCATGGACAAAGCGCATAAAAGGACCACGCCCCATTCCTGCCCGTTCAACGGCGCCGTACGCAGCACCCGCCCGCCTACAAACGTCAGCAGGATCTGAATAAAGATAATACCGCCCATAACATTGACAAATCCCATGTTCCGACCGATATGATCCAGCAGGTTCAGCCCTTCCACCCGTACGTTAAAGCCATTGGCTACCGCCATAAAGATGTAAGCGCAGAAAAAACCCGTATAGGTGTAAATGTGGTCCGGCGCGCTGCGGAACAACGAATCCACCCAGTCGCTCTTGTAAAAGATCACCGCGACAAATGTCATCCACAGGCCGCTGAGAACAATAGAAGCCAGCATACTTTTGGAAACCAGAGGGCCGCTCCGTTCTTTCGGTTTTTCTTCCATATATTTTTCCAACGCCGGTTCACCGCCGAAAGCCAGGGCTGCCAGGGTATCCATCACCAGATTGATCCAGAGGATCTGGATGATCGTCAACGGTCGCTCAATGCCGATAAAAGGAGCGATGAAATTGATCAACACCGCAGAAAAATTAATCGAAAGCTGAAAGACAATGAATTTACAGATCGAATTATAAATCGTGCGTCCGTACAAAATCGCTTTTTTGATGGACAGGAAGTTATCGTCTAAAATCACGATATCTCCCGCTTCCTTTGCCACTTCCGTACCGCTGCCCATAGCAAAGCCCACATCGGCTCTTTTTAAGGCCGGGGAATCATTTACGCCGTCGCCGGTCATGCCGACAACCAGGTTCATTTCCTGAGACAGTTTCACCAGACGCAGTTTATCCAGAGGCAAAGCACGGGAAACCACCCGTAAATGACGCAGATTCAACTTAATTTCTTCATCCGTCATCGCCGCCAGACTCTGACTGGTCCATACCTGATCCTGCGGCCGCTGCAGCAAACCGGCATCCTTCGCGATCGCCACCGCTGTTTCCTTACGGTCGCCGGTGATCATGACGATCTGTACACCGGCGCTCTGCACCTGACGGATCGCTTCTACCGCTTCCGGTCGTACCTCATCCCGAATGGCAAGAATGCCCACCAGGGTTAATCCTTCTGCCGGCAACTTCGTATCATCCACAATTTGCGGATACGTACAAAGGGCCAACATGCGGATCGCCTTGCCGGCCAGTTGAAGCATCCGTCCATCCAGCGTCTGCTTCATCGCTTCCGTTAAGGGCAGGTTACGTCCTGCTTCATCCCAATAATAGTCGCAAAGATCTACCAGCTTTTCCGGCGCGCCCTTAGCCAGTGTGTATTCCTGCGCACCCATTACGCCGGCAAAAGAATACTTATTCGTACTGTTAAAAGGCACGAAAACCGTCCGCAACGGCATGTCCTGCATCCGGTACCCGCCAATATATTTATTCAGCGCCCGTTCCGTAATATTGCCGCCGACGATTTTCCCATCGGCCAGTACTGCGGAAGTATTTAACGTTACATTTTCGTAAGTATATTCCCTGATTACTTCAGGCAGCGCGGCAAAAGAATCGTATTCCTTCATATTACCGGCAATAAAGCCCACTACCTCCAGCTGTCCCTTGGTAATCGTCCCCGTTTTATCGGTAAACAACAGGTTCAGGCTGCCGGCTGTTTCAATACCGGTCAATTTACGCACCAGTACGCTATCGTTCAACATCTTCCGCATATTCAGGGAAGAAACGATGGCGATCATCAGCGGCAGGCCTTCCGGCACAGCCATAACAATGATGATCACGGCCAGAATGGACGCCTGCACCACATCGCTGAGCAGCTGCGTTGTATTGGCCAGGTAGAGCGCCCAGCCGCCGGCCATAAACAGCTTGTGCAGCAATACGGCCAGAAAGATCAGTACACCGCCGGCATAGCCGAAATAACTTATCTTATCCGCCAGATGTTTCAGCTTTAGTTTCAGGGGGCTGTCCCGATCCACTTCTTTTAATTCCTGGGTCAACTGCCCGTAAACGGATGCATCGCCCACCTTTTCCGCCCGCATAAGCCCCTGTCCTTCTACGACTACGGAGCCTCTGTATAAACGGTTGGGGTGGAGAAAATCTGTTTCCGTACCCCAGACAAAATCAGCCGGCGCCGGCGCTTTTTCCGCTTCTTCACTTTCTCCGTTAAGCGCCGCCTGATCCAGCTTTAAAGATCCCTCCAGTAAAACGCCGTCCACGGGGACCTTATCGCCGCTTTCCAGCTGCACCGCATCCCCGGTCACGATATCGTCAATATGGAGCTCCGCCGGAGCGCCGTCACGCCATACCTTGCAGGTGATACGCCCGGCCTCTTCCTGCAATTTCTGAAAGGCGTTTTCATTACTATATTCCGACCAGGTAGAAACAAAGGTAGCCAGAATGATCGCCACAAAAATCCCCAGCGTTTCCAGCCAGTCCGCATGCCCCATGTAGACAAATCCTACATTAATTAAAAGGGCTATGATCAGGATACGTATAATAGGGTCTTTAAAATTATCCAGCAATTTGTCAAAAAATGTCTGACGGGGCGGTTTGCTCAGCGCATTATTTCCAAATTGCGCCCGCGCTTTTTCCGCTTCTTCGCTGGTCAGACCGATCTTGCTCATTCAGCCGTCTCCCCATTTCCCGCATTTACGCCAACCGGACCGCCTACCACGGCAGGAAGCCGCAGCACTTCGCTTTCCAGATGGGGCTGGATCACGTTCAGCAGCATCACCAGGATCAGTTCCGGATCAAAATGCGCTTCGTCCGCAACCAGACTGCATTTCAGCTCCAGATGACCATCCTGGGTCGCTACGTATTTAAAAGCTTCCAGACGCTCATTCAGCCCGTTAATATATTCCAACACCCGGCCTTTGTTTTCTTCTGTCAACACCTTATGCCCGACCAGCACCTTGATCACGCCGTAAATCGAATCATTCAGGAGGACCTGTACATACTGCTGCTGCCCGCCTGCCTGCAGGCCGCTGTAATAGATCACGGTACGGAACTGATCGTCATATTCTTCTTTATGAAAGCCCCTGACGTCATGCTCTTTGATAAATTCATCAAATTTCTCCGCTTTCACACGGGGTCCGTTAGTTGCGTTCAACTGTGACTGCATTTCTTCTAATGCCATTTTACACCTCTCCCACACACATTTTTTAATTTTCCATCCAGCGGATGGTCCGACTCGGTTTATCTAAGTATAACACGTTTTGGTGATATTTGTTCAACGTACTTCTGTGACCGACGCTGACTAACGTAGTTTGGGGCGCATCCGCCGCCAGCAACGAGTAGACCCGGGCCTCCGTCTCTTCATCCAAAGCGGAAGAGGCCTCATCTAAAAACAGCCACAGCGGCTTATAAATCAACGCTCTGACAAAGGCCAGACGCTGCTGTTCTCCAATGGACAGCACATGACTCCAGTCCGCCTCCTCCGGCAGTTTTTCAGATAAATAACCGATCGAACAGGCACTCATCAACTTTTTCAGCTCTTCATCCGTCCGTGTTTCCGCACCCGGATACAACAGTGCCTCCCGTAACGTTCCCAAAGGCAGATAGGGGCGCTGGGGGATAAACATGATCTTGTCTTCAGAAGGAAGGAACAACCTGCCTTGTACATAAGGCCAAATACCGGAAAACACCCGTAGCAGCGTACTTTTTCCGCTGCCGGAAACGCCTTTGATCAACACGTTTGTACCCGGCTGCAAGGTAAAATTGCCGTTTTCCAGCAGACTGCCGCCATCCGGCAATTTTACCGTTAAGCGGTCGGCCACAATATCTCCCGTTGCCGTAATTTCCCGGTGCAGTTCTTTTTGCGCGTCCTTCTCTTTTACCTGCCGCATATGCAGACCGAAACCGGTCAGACGTTCGACCACCGCCTGCCATTCCGCAATGGAAGCGTACATATCCACAAAATAAGAGAGACTCTCCTGTACCCGCCCGAAAGCGCTGGATATCTGCATTAAACCGCCCAATGTAATTTCTTTGGCCAGAAAACGAGGCATGGCCACTACCAGAGGAAAGATAATGGCAATCTGAGAATAACCGCTGTTTAACCAGATCAGCTGCTTTTGCTTTTTAATAATGTGCCAGAAATTATCCAGCAGCAGACCGAACCGCTTTTTAAACACATTGCCTTCATGCCCTTCACCACTGTAAAAGGCTACGCTTTCCGCATTCTCACGCATGCGCATCATAGCAAAACGGAAATCCGCTTCGTATTTTTGCTGGATAAAATTCAGCCCTACCAGCCGATTCCCCACCTTATAGGTAAGCCAGGTACCGATAATGGAATAGAGCAAAGCCGTCCAAACCAGATAACCCGGTATATGGAATGTCATCCCTCCCACCGAAAACTGCAACGGACCCGACAGATTATATAAAATAAACACAAAAGAAACAAAGGTGGTAAAAGCCTTTAAAATACCGATGCCGAACCGCAGCGTATATTCCACAAACATCCGCACGTCCTCACTGATACGCTGGTCCGGATTATCGGTGGACGTACCGAACATCTGCAGGCGATAGTAAGTTTTATTTTTCAGCCATTCGTCTATGTAGGCTCGGGTCAGCCAGCGCCGCCAGTTAATGATCAGGATCTGTTGTAAGTAAAACGCGTATACCGCAAGTATAATATAAATGAAAGCCAACCAGGTAAAACGAAATAATTCGTGAAAAATCTTCTCTTTTTCGTAGTTTTGCAGGGCGCTGTAAAAAACATTGTACCATTCATTGATCTGCACCAGCATAAAAACCACGCCCAGTGTCAAAGCAATGATCGCCGCCAGCAACAGATACGCTTTTTTCTTTTCTTCGCTCTGCCAATAACTCTTGGTAAGCGCCCAGACGTTCCTGAAAAAACGCCGGCTTTCCTCCATTTTTTTCATAAGCCTATCACTCTTTCACTCTTATTTACCGGCCCGCCGGTCACTATTACTTTATTTTCTGCTCCAGGGTTGTTGCCACAGCATTTTCTCCGGTCGTAACTTAAAAAGCAACAGCCGGCCCTCTATGGTTATATCCTGAAGCGTGCGCTCTTTTCTATTTATCCTGCCACTAACAGGCCCATAATATATTTATTGTATAAAAAAGAAAAAAGCCTGACAAGGATTTTCTCCTGCCAGGCTTCATTATTTATAAACTTTTCACAACCGGATGGATTATTTTTCCACAGCAGCCGTCTGCTCAGAAAGCTGCGTACCTTCTCCGTCATTTTTCTTGTTCCGGTTGAAGATGCGTTCGATGACCACAAATAACACCGGGATCAAAAAGATGCCCACAAAGGTGCTAAAGGTCATGCCGCCTACTACCGCGTTCCCCATGGACACACGGGAACCCGCACCGGCACCGGTCGCGATCGCCAGAGGCAGACAGCCTAAAATAAAAGCAAACGAAGTCATTAAAATGGGACGCAAACGCAGATGAGCCGCATTGATCGCCGCAGTCACCACATCCTGCCCGTTTTCCAGATTCAGCTTGGCGTATTCCACGATCAGGATGGCGTTTTTTGCCGCCAGACCGATCAGCATAATCATCGCGACCTGCATATAAATATCATTTTGCTGGCCGCGGAAGTACTGGGACGCAAGGCAGCCTAATACGGCAGGCGGAACCGAAAGCATAACCGCCATGGGGATGGTCCAGCTTTCATACAATGCGCACAACACTAAGAACACAAAGACCAGTGAGATCGCATACAGGCCGTAGGCCTGGTTGCCGGCTTCCCGTTCATCCCGGCTCTGATCCGTCCATTCGTACGTATACGTAGTCGGAAGCACTTCCTTTGCCACTTCTTCCAGAGCAATCATAGCCTGTCCGGTCGAATAGCCGTCAGCCGGGGAACCTGCGATTTTAAAGGCGCTGGCGCCGTTAAAGCGGGTGACGGAAGGCACGGTCATCTCCGGTTCCACACTGACCAGAGAATCCAGCGGCACCATTTCGTTATTATTGCTTTTCACGTAGAAGAAGCGTAGATTTTTGATATCATCGCGGAATTCCGGCTGCGCCTGCATCACGACCTTCCAGGTACGGCCGAAATTATTGAAGTCATTGACTTCGCTGCCTCCTAAAAAGGTCTGCAGCGTAGTAAAGACACTGGCTACCGGCACATTTAACGCTTCGGCTTTTTCACGATTGATGTCGAACTTATAGCCGGGCGTATCTGTATTAAACGTCGTGTACGCGACACCAATTTCCGGACGCTGGTTCGCTTTCTGTAAGAATTGACGCGCATACTGATTCATCCGGTTTACGTCATCGCCGCCCAGATTCATAATATACATGGAAATGCTCCCGGTAGCCGATAAACCCGGTAACGCCGGTTCATTAAAAGCCATGACATTCATGCCGGGCGTCTGTGCTGCCAGACCGTACGTTCGTTTGATCAGATCAAAAGTGCTGGTCGAACGTTTATCATATTCTTCCATCATCACCGGAATAATACCTGCGCTGGATTTGGGAGCCATAGAAAGCACATCGAACCCATTGACCGGCATCACATATTTTACACCCGGAAACTTAGCCAGCTCCTGGGAAAACTTCAACATGGCCTGGGTACCCCGGTTGGAAGAAGCGCCTTCCGGCAAATTATACGAAACAAGAAACATCCCCTGGTCTTCTTCCGGAACATAACCGGTCGGCGTGATTTTGAAGAACAGCCCCGCCAGAATCATCAGTACCAAAAGACCGCACATCATCAGCCTGGAATAACGGATACACTGGCCTACCCGATTCGTATACCTGGCTACGGTATTGGCATACCATACATTAAAGCGGTAAATGATGTTCCCGATAAAGCTTTTTTTCTCTTTCCCCTCGGTCATTGCCGACTGGGGGCGCAAAAATTTAGCACAAAGCGCCGGCGTAAGAGACAGTGCCACCACAGCAGATAACGCCATGGAAACAGAAATCGTCAGCGCAAACTGTTTATATAACTGCCCGGTAGAACCACCCATAAAGGAAATCGGCACAAACACGGCGGCCAGTACACAGGCAATGGCCACTACAGGACCGGACACCTCTCTCATGGCCCGATAGGTGGCTTCTTTAGGAGAAAGTCCCGTATCCTGAATATGGTGTTCTACCGCTTCTACCACCACAATGGCATCGTCTACCACAAGGCCGACAGCCAGAATCATGGCAAACAAGGACAAGGTATTGATGGAAAAGCCCAGAAGTACGAAGGCGCCAAAGGTCCCAATCAGAGAAACGGGAACCGCCAGCATGGGAATCAACGTGGCCCTGAGGTTCCCCAGGAAAAGATATACCACCAACAAAACCAGAATCAGCGCTTCCACAAAAGTATGAGCTACCTTCTCCAGTGATTCACGCACAAACTGCGTCTTATCGCTGGCAATCACCAGTTTCATGTCCGGGGGAAAACGGGTTTCCGCTTCAACCAGCACCTTACGGATCTCACTCACCGTGTCTAACGCATTTGCGTCGGTGGTCAGACTGACCGGATAAATCACGGCCTCGCCGCCTTTACCCTGATCCAGCAGCATAGACGAAGGCGTGTCCATACGCTGCCCTTCATAGATGGTAGCGATTTCTTTTAAGCGCAATATCTCGCCTTTGGAAGAACGCACAATGATATTCTCGAATTCTTCCGGCCGTTTCAAGCGTCCCTGGGCGCTGGCTGAATATTTGAATTCCTGATCTCCCGTAGTGGGTTTGGACCCTATGGATCCCACCGGAGCCTGGATATTCTGGCTCTTAATCGCTGCGGCGACCTCGGAAGCCGTAATGCCGAGCTGGGCCATCATATCCGGTTTCAGTTCCACGCGCATGGCGTATTCCGGCCCATATTCGCCGACAGAAGACACACCCTTTACACGTTTTACCGGATCTACCACGTTGGCCGCCCCATAGGCTTTCAGGAACATCCCGTCATAGGTACCTCCCGGAGATGTCAGCGCAAAATACATAATGGTCTGCGAAGACCGTTTCGCAGTCGTCACACCAAAGCCGGAAACTTCGGAAGGCAAAGAGGATTTCGCCTGGTCCACACGGTTTTGCACCTCAACAGAAGCAATATCCCCGTTTTTTTCCAGATTGAACGTAACATTCAGTGTGTAACCGCCGGTATTGGTAGAGGTAGAACGCATATCACGCATATTTTCTACGCCGTTTACTTTCTGTTCAATCGCCTGGGCGATACCTTCCTCTACCGTAGTCGCATTCGCCCCTACATAGGTAGTACTGACCTCAATCTGAGGTTTGGTAATATTGGGATACTGCGCGATCGGCAGGCTGAATCCCGCAATCAGTCCGGCAAAGACAATGATCAGGGACAGGGCGATCGCAAAAATAGGTCGATCGATAAAAAACTTTGCCACTTACTTCAGCCTCCCGTCATTTCCCGGAAGCAGCCGCGCTGTTGGCAGCAGAGCTGCTTTCCGTACTTAGTTCGGCTTCTGTCATCGCAGTTGCTTTTACCTCCGAACCTTTATTCACCTTCTGGATTCCTTCCACTACGATAGTTTCGTCTCCGTTCAGGCCTTTTTCCACAAGCCAGAGCTTACCTACCCTGGCTCCTAACGTTACTTCACGCATATCCACCTTATTGTCGTTGCCAATCACAAACACAAACTTCTTATAAAGCATCTCTTTCACCGCGCGCTGCGGGATCAGAACGGCATTTTTCCGTGTGCCTGCATTAGCCTGCAGCCGGGCAAACATGCCGGGCAGCAGAATATTGCTGTCGTTCGAGAAACGGGCTTTTAAAGTCAAGGCGCCGGTGTTGCCGGAAATTTCACGATTGACCTGATCTACGGCGCCGGACCCCTCATACACTGTGCCGTCCGACAGAATCAGTTTCAGATCCTGCAGCGAATTTACACCGGCATCGGTATGCGCTTTGGCAAGGGCCAGGTATTCATTTTCGGAAATACTGAACTTAATGCGTACCGGATTGGTATTGCTCATAGTGGCCAACACGGTCTGCCCTGCGGTTACGTAATTGCCTACAGACAGATCACTGGTACTGATCTTGCCGGCAAAAGGCGCCCGGACATCCGTATCCCCCATGCTGATCTGTGCATTTTCCAATAAGGCTTCCTGGGCTTTTACGGCAGCCTGGGCCTGATCACGTTGGGCAAGAGCCAGATCATAAGCCTGCCTGGAAACAGCATGCTGCTCATATAATTTCGCATAACGTTGGGCGTCGGTCTCCAAACGGGCCAGTTCTGTCCGTGCGCTGGCCACACCGGCCTGAGCATTTAACACGTTTGCCCGATACGTACGCTGATCGATGCTGAAAAGCACCTGCCCGGCTTCCACCCAGTCCCCGCCGTTAAAATTTTTGCTGGTGATCTTGCCTGAAACATTCGCTGTAATATTGGCTTCCTGCTGTGCTTCCACAAAGCCGGTAAATTCATATAAGTTGGGCGTATCCCGCTTTATGACCTGCATGCTTTTTACCGCTACAGCGCCGGTCTTCTGCTGCTGCGCCTGTTTGTTCCCGCATCCCGCAAAAACAAAAAGACCCGCGATGGCCAACGAAACCGCAAGCCCCTTCCCCCATGTTCTCTTCACATTCTCCAACATCATCATACTCCTTCTGAAAGCAGCCTGAAACCGTCCCGCACTTTGCTCCGTACTATGCTAACGAACTTGCTGCCTTATACTATCAACTGTTTTAAAACCACATTGTTTCTCCCCACAGATAAAAAGCGATAAAAACAGGATGCGGAATTTAACATATGCATTATTATACGAGAGGGAAAAAGAAAACGCAAACCTGATTAAGCAAGATTAAATCGCGTTTCCTTTCTATTTCTTCTGTTTCCTCTTATTCTCTTTTTTTCTCTGACTGGCCAGTCAGCACGTTGTATTTTTCACAATTATTTCAGTAATTATAACGCTCGCTTCGCCGGTGAATTTTCCAGGCCACGCAAGAAACCATGCGTGACCTGTCTCTCCGCTCATCCCTTATTTGGAAGAAAGTATGTCCTGCCGGCGAATCAGCTTGCGCAAATCAGAAAGAGCTACCACACTCATTTTAATGTTCTCTTCCTCTTGAAACGCTTCGCTGAGCAGCCGATCCTGAAAGACGATCTTATCCCCCTCACGATGCCAATACTGCGGTTTCACTTCGGTAAAGACTCCCCTGGGTTCCCCCACCAGGTTGATCACTTTCAGAAAATCAGGATTTTTTACAGCAAACACGGCATCGATTGGCAGAAGATCTCCGGTCTGCATATCAAAATTGTACATATCCCGGATCACATCGCCTTTAAGATTCCGCCGGCCCAACTCCAGACATAAAAGTTTGGGACCGGCAAATTTGACCTGAAACGCCCTCTCTTCTTCCGCAGGATGCGCCTTATACCAGTCTTCCAGCTGCCCATTGATCTTATTCTGGAGCTCCGGTTTTTCTTCCACCGCCACCACAGGACGGCTGATACTCCGCTCGCCGATCCAGGCACGGCGGGAATAAAGCTGCCAGTCGCCCGCTTTGGCCGGCTGATCGATAGTCCCCGTTTCAAACAACCCGTCTTTCGCAGCGGTCGCTTTGACTTCCACAGGCTGCCAGTTACCGTTTTCCTTTGCCCAACGGACCGTCAGACGGGCCAGCACATTCCGATGATCCGCCGCCAGCACATTTTGTACGGTAAAAAGGCAATTATTCTGCCAGGCCAGGGAAACGATTTCTGTTATTTCCGGTCGCAGATGGGTTTTGGCCAAAGCCCCCTCTCGGGTGAAAATACGAAACGTATCCGGTTCCGGTACGTTAAATTCTACGTGCGTCGTCTTTTCCGCGCCGTCCTTCGGCAAAACATAATCCACCGAAAAGCGGCGCCCCGGTAAATAGGCAGCCGAAGCCCTGATTCCCAGATTATCCGCACCGGAGAACTCTTCCTTCACGTTGGCAGGCCTGGAAAAATCCAGAATACGGCACAACATATCACCCCGCTCGCCGCCCTTGCCCACCGTTAGTAAAATACGGTCATACGATTGCGGGGCAGCATTTTCCGCTTTCACCTCGCGGCTGGCTTCTTCCCAGATCGCAACTAATTCATCCGCGGTAGGGAGCATATGTTTTACACTTTTTTCCGGTGTTTTTTCCTTGTATTTTTCTACAGGTTTTTTATCTGCCTGTGTCACTGCTAACGGTATTTTTTCCAACAGACAATAATAACCGCCTTCCAGATCCGGATGCCAGGCCGTAAGCATTTTCCCTGCCTCATTGCGCACGACCAGCAGGAGTTTACCATAGTAATTGCTCCCGGGAATCGTTTTTTCTCCCTGCAGCTCTACATTCTCCAGGCAACCGTCTCCGTCTACATCGGCTTGAACCGTTGCCAGAACAGCCCCCTCGGCCCCCTTAAAAGGGAGCGCCAGCATACAGGCTCCCAGCATTATCGCCAAATACCGCTTCAGTGTGTGTTTCATTCTTACTCCTCAAAATTAAATGTTACTTACCTTTTAAAAATTTACTACTTGATCTTTTATACTTCTTGATCTTTTATACTTCAGTTCACAGGATTTTACTATTTTTTAAAATAATACTTAACAGGACTTTACTAACATTATAACAGATATGCCCGGTTTTTCACCAGTAGCCGGTCAATACTGCTCTTCCCTCGCGGCCTTATAACCGGCCAAATTGCGGCAGGCAGGTAATGCAGACATAACCAATGCCACTGGTCAACAGGATATTCAAGCCTGTAAGCGCAATGCCCCGGCGCACCTGCACACCGGGATCCAGACCGAACGCCACCGGGATGGCCCTTGTGGAAAGAGGCAACACATAAGCGCAGCTTTGCGCCACGATCGTCGTCAGCACATAAGGGATCGGATTCAGAGACAAACTTTGGCAGATGCTGACCGCCACCGGGATGGCAATGGACGCTGCCGCCGTATTGCTGGAGATCTCCGCCATCAGGGTCGTAAACGCGGTGAAAATCAACAATGTTACAAAACCGCCATCCAAAGATAACAGTTTCATACCGGCGCCTAATTTTTCCACCGCGCCGGTCTGAATGAGGATCTTACCCAAGGCAATGCCGCTGGCAAACAGAAAATACATCCCCCACATCGCATGGCTTTCCGCATACTCCCATTTCAGCATGACCTGACCTTTTTCGTCCCGCAAAAAAAACATCAGCATACCCAAAAGCAAAAAGCAATACGCAGGCTTTAGCCCCGGCAGAAGATCGGCAAATAAAGGCCGGACAAATGCTAAAAGAGTCGCCAGGCCGAAAACAACGAGCCCGATTTTTTCGCCCCGGCGCATGGGGCCAAAAGACTCATACATCGTTTTAAAGTAATCCCGGGTGCCATGCAGTTCTTTTACCGGCATCGGCAGATGCCAGATATACAGCAGATTTAAGAAAAATACGATCACAAGGATGGGCAAAAAGCGTACAAGCCAGTCCACATACATAAATTCTTTGCCCAACATATTTTCAAGGTAGCTGATCGCCACCAGATTCGCACTGCTCCCAATCGGGGAACCAAACCCGCCAAAACCGCTGCCCCAGCCGATAGCCAACAGGATCGGCACCGCCAACTGACTGGTCCGAATATCTTTTTCACCGACAAATTTCAACATAGCAGTGGCAATCGGACAGAAAATAGCTGCGACCACCACATTAGGCAAGAAAATGGAAAGCACGGCAGAGGCACTGAGCCAGACCAGGATCTGCTGCTTCATAGAAGGTCCGATAAAACACAAGGTTTTGACAGAAAGCCGTTTATCCAGACCGGTCAGCGTCCAGGTCATGCAGATCAGATCCGAACCCAACAGCAAGATACAGATTTCTGAACAATATTGACTGATTACCTGGGTATTGGGAATTAAGCTGAAAAACGCATTGATGACGATGGGCAATAAAGAAGTGACGGAGATTGACACCGGTCGGAAGATCCACCACACCGCCATCCAAACCGCCAATCCCATAGCTACCGCGCCGGAAAAGCCAAAGCCATCCTGCAGCGACAGAATAGTAAGTAAAAATAACGCCGGACCTAACAACAATTGAAGCTGAGCTTTTTTGCCCATACTACACACCTTCCTTGGTTTATTTCATAACCGGAGCAGCCGGTTACAAGTTACTTTCCGGGCGGCACTGCCGTCAGCCATTGACGCTGCCGTTCATTCTCCCGGAACAGCTGCGCGTCGAACCACATATAATAAAAACGCTGGGCCGAAACAATCCCATACCCGTCCTGCAAATGGTCCGTAGTATCATAGGGGTCTGCCAGCAGCAACACATCGTTGGCGGCTTCTTTATCCCCCAGGGTATCGTGCCCGATGATTACCCGCCAATGACCTCCCCAATCCACATTTTCCACCATGATAGGCGTATTGTGTTTCAGATTGTCATCCACAAACTGTAAAAACTCCCGATAGGTTTTTGGGGAACCGTCTTTCAGAGAATTTTTTACGATCCAGCCCTTTTCCTCAAAATAGCGGCTCATACCCCGTGTATTCGTACCCGGTTCTTTTACGCCTGCGGGATGCGTGCCCATGATCTTAGCAATTTCTTTTTCATTTTCCGGCACGGTTCCCAGGAAATACTGAGCTACCGTAAACGCAGCCGCCGGCCCACAGGTATATCCTGTTTCCTGTTGTTTTGTTTTATATTTTTCCAAAAGCAATAAACTGCCACCGGACTTCAAGTTATACACATCAACAAATTTATAATAAGGCGAATCCGCCACGTCATATTTATGCGGCGCAGCCGCCGGTCCCTCATCCCGTTCCCATAAGCCGGCAATCCCCACAGACGCCTTCGCCAATAGTCCCGGCGAGTCGGCAGGCGCTGTGTCCTGCCGATAATAGCGATTCATCCCCAGTAACACCGCGATTATCAATAGTCCCGACAAGAGTTTTTTCATTGCGTTTTTCCTATCGTTTTACGTTTCCCTGTCATTTCTTAATTGACCGGCTGTTCTGCTTTTCAGCAAGGTTTTGCGCATTGTCAACAAAGCATTGTTTCAGCAACTTTCGTTAACCACATCAATGGCTCCTCGTTTGTGACATGGCTGCGGTTCTTGCGCAACAGTATTTACGCCGGTCTCTTGTATTTTCCGCAGACGCTGTATCTTACCCAACAGCGTTTCCGCCAAGACTTTTTTTTCATTGGGAATCCCCCGGTTCTGCACCTGACGCAACAGATAACGCAAAGCTTCCTTTACGGACCAGTCAACCTCGGAAGGCAGTAAATCGCGGACTTCCTTACCGTTAAGAGCAAGGTCCGAAGTATGCACCGGCATCTCGTCCCGCGCCCTGCGGATCGCTTCTTCGCTGAGCAGGCGCCCTTCCAGCATAACGGGTTCCTGCAGCACACCGGCCCAGGTAGCAGCCATATCCGCCAGAAAAACCCCACCCAACTGAGAAAATCCCTCCGCCAGATCTTTTTCCGTACGAAATTCCCCGCTGACAGCTTCACTGCGGATCCACCGCTGCAGCACCTTCTGTTTATGCACCAACATAGGCGCAAAACGCATGTGCCTTGCCACCAGCCAGCAGACTCTATCCACAAAATCTGCCGGATAACGCAGGCGGGTCAGGATCGTATGCGCCATTACGGCGCTGACTTTTTCATGTCCGTGATCATTCGGATAACCATCCGGCGTTACCCCTCGCACTCCCGGCCGCCCTTTGGCCACATCATGCAGCAAAAGCGCCCAGCGCAGCGTCAGATCACGCGGTCCGTTGTCCACAGCCGCTAAAATGTGTTCCCACACATTATAACAATGAAAGCGGATATTCTGCGGCAGGCCCGGCAACAGGGAAAGTTCCGGCAACACATCGGTATAATATTCCCTGCCGTTTTCCCTGATGCGGCATTGGGTCGCCGCCAGACCGGTGGAAACCAGCAACATCAGCCCGCGTCCGGCCGCTTTGCTTACCAGCAGCTTATCCAGTTCCGTACGCACCCGTTCCAACGAAAGTTCCCGGCAATTGCGGCAATCAAAACGGTATCTTTTTTGCAGCGCAAAACGGGTACCGGCCTGGCCAAAACCTGTTTTTTGTAAAGGGCCGGTCAACTGAGCATCCGGTCCCATCGTCTTCATGTCTAAAGAAACGGGGCGCCCCTGTGTCAGGAGAGCCCGACGTAAATTTTCTTCCACAGAACTTGCGGTGTCATAAAAGGCATTGACCTGTGCCGGAGTATCAGTACCTTCCACATAGGTAAAATCCAACTGCGCCACCAGACGGCAGGCGCGGTACATCCGCAGAGCGTCTTCCCGAAAGCGCAGCCGCGCATCGCCGACCGTACGCAGCGCCTTGTCCTTAAGATCCTGCTGCCCGCCAAAATAATCGTACAAACGTCCGGCGCTGTCCAGGGCCATCGCATTCACAGTAAAATCCCGGCGGGACAGGTCCTCTTTCAGCGTAGCACAGTACCAGACCGCTTCCGGCCGATGGGCATCCGCTCCATATCTCTCTCCCCGGAAGGTAGCGATTTCTGTGGCTTTTCCGTCCACGATCGCCACCACCACACCAAAATTCCACCCCAGCTTTTCCACCAGACCATAGCCGGCCTGACGTACGACGGCAGCCACCTGCTCCGGACGGGCATTAGTAGTCACATCGTAATCTCCCGGAAATTCGCCCAGCAAAAGATCACGCACGGCTCCGCCTGCCACATAGGCCTCAAAACCTGCGTTTTCCAATAATGCCAAAACTTTTTTAATATAATCCGGAAATATGATTTGCATAGCGGACCTTGCCTCTATCCTCAGTCTTTTGAACATGAAATTAAAACAGTACTTATTATTGCCGTCCAGCGCATAAAACACTTCGCCTGTATGCAAAACCGCAATATAAAAAAAACACAAACCTTACGGGATTTTATCCCGCAAGGTCATTGTATTTCCTTACTCTTTTATTGTCAAGAATGCCTCTGCAACAACGTCTCTGCTATCAGATTCCCCATTGCCCGGGTACTGACCTTGTGTAAGCCGGCGCCGGACAGATCCGGCGTGCGATAGCCTGCGGCATACACTTTTTCCACGGCCTCTTCAATGGCGGCAGCCGCCGCTTCCTGTCCCAGCGAATAACGGAACAGCATTGCGGCAGATAAAATCGTTCCCGTCGGATTGGCAATGCCCTGTCCTGCAATATCCGGCGCGCTGCCATGAATCGGCTCATACAGACCCGTACCGTCGCCCAGACTGGCGCTGGGCAGAAGACCGATGGAACCGCCTAACACCGAAGCCTCATCGGATAAAATGTCCCCAAAAATATTATTGGTCAGAATCACATCAAATTGGCCGGGATTTAACACCAGCTGCATCGCACAGTTATCCACATAAAAATGATTCAGCTCGATTTCCGGATACTCCTGCTGCAGTTCCGTTACAACACGGCGCCACAAGCGGGATTCAGCCAGAACGTTGGCTTTATCCACAGAGGTCACTTTCCGGCGGCGCCCCCGGGCGGCTTCAAAGGCTTTCCGGGCAATTCGCTCAATCTCCGGCCGGGTATAAAGAGCAATATCCGCTGCCGTTTCCACCCCATTGACCAACGCCGCTTCCCGATGCTCCCCAAAATAAATGCCGCCGGTCAGCTCCCTGACAATAAGCAGATCCGTATTCCTCACCCGTTCTTCTTTTAACGGAGACAGATGCGCAGTGAAACGACTGACCTTCATCGGGCGCAGATTGCAGTACAACCCCAGCGCTTTGCGAATCTGCAGCAGTCCTTTTTCCGGACGGATGTCCGGAGCCGCCTGATCCCATTTCGGTCCCCCTACGGCCCCCAGCAGTACTGCATCCGCCGCCTTGGCCGAAGCCTCCGTCACCGCAGGGAACGGCTCGCCATAAGCATCAATCGCGCACCCGCCTAATAATTGTGTATCATAGTCCAACCGAAGCCCGAATCTATCTGCTGCCGCATCCATTACTTCCACTGCGGCAGACACGATTTCCGGGCCGATCCCGTCACCCGGCAACAATGTGATTTTCATATCCATTACCCCTAAGTAGTCCTTTTTCTATATATTTAAGTAACGACATCAAGAAACCAGGAAGTAACGTATTCTATTTATCTGCTTTTATACAGTAGTCCCCTAAGTCTCCTGCATCTGCTTGTTTCAGGAAAAATTTCTTTCTCTAAAACGCGCTCTTATCAACGATTCAACTGCTTCATATATTCCACTAAACCGCCGCAATCCGCAATTTCCTGACAAAATTCCGGCAACGGCTTCGTTTGAATCACGATATCTTTGTTTAAAATCGCAATTTTTCCCGTTTTCAAATCCACAGCCACAGTATCGCCCGCTTCGATTTTTTCCGCCGCTTTGCCAATTTCCAATACCGGCAGACCGATATTAATGGCATTGCGATAAAAGATACGGGCAAAACTTTCAGCAATAATACATTGCACGCCTTTTACCTTAAGGACCATGGGCGCATGCTCCCGGGAAGAGCCGCAGCCAAAATTTTTGCCGGCCACGATCACATCCCCCGTCTGCACTCCCGCGGAAAACGACGTATCGATATCCTCCATGGCATGTTCTGCCAATTCCTTAAAATCGGCAATATTCAAATACCGGGCGGGAATGATCACGTCCGTATCCACATGGTCTCCATACCGCCAGATCCTGCTCATTTCAATACCTCCCCTGCTCCCGCAATATATCCTTTAACCGCGCTGGCCGCTGCCGTATAGGGGCTGGCCAGATACACTTCACTGTCCACATGACCCATGCGGCCTCTGAAATTACGGTTAGTCGTGGAAACACAGCGTTCCCCCGCTGCCAGTATCCCCATGTAGCCACCCAGACAAGGTCCGCAGGTAGGGGTCGAAACGGCTGCATTAGCCTTGATAAAAATATCCACATACCCTGATTCCATAGCCTTCTGATAAATTTCCTGAGTCGCGGGAATGATAATGCAGCGAACTCTGTCATGGACCTTATGATCCTTCAGCACTTCCGCAGCCTGGGCCAGGTCTTCTAAGCGGCCGTTGGTACAGGAGCCGATCACAACCTGGTCAATCGGTATCTGATGAGATTCCCCGACCGGATGAGTATTCTCCGGCAAGTGAGGATAGGCTACCACCGGTTCCAGCTTTGACAGATCAATGGAGATCACCCGTTCATAAACCGCGTCCGGGTCCGCTTCCACGCCTTTCCAGGGACGAGTCACACGATCTTTCAGAAACTCCCGCGTTTTATCATCAACCGGAAAGATACCGTTTTTGCCGCCGGCTTCAATAGCCATATTGCAAATCGTAAACCGATCCGCCATATCCAGTTCCTGCACTCCGGGGCCGGTAAATTCCAGGCTTTCATATCGGGCTCCGTCCACTCCGATAAGACCGATCAATGTCAGGATCAGATCTTTGCCTTTTACATAGTCAGGCAGTTTACCGGTCAGCTCTACCTTAATAGCGGACGGGACCTTGAACCAGGCCTTGCCGGAAGCCATCGCGCAACCGATGTCTGTTTGTCCCATACCGGTGGAAAGGGCATTCAACGCCCCGTACGTACAGGTATGAGAATCCGCGCCGATTACAATTTCACCGGGAGCCACCATCCCTTTGTCCGGCAACAGCGCATGTTCAATGCCCATACGCCCTACCTCAAAATAATGCGTGATTTCATGCTGCCGGGCAAACCCCCGCAGTTCTTTACACAATGTAGCTGATTTTATATCTTTGCAAGGCGAAAAATGATCCGGAACCAGGGCAATTTTATGCCGGTCAAAAACCGGACGTCCGATTTTATTAAACTCTTTGATGGCAGGCGGACCCGTAATATCATTGGCCAGCACCAGATCTACCTGTGAAACCAGGAGATCCCCTGCTTCTACCGTTTCCCGCCCTACATGGCGGGCCAGAATTTTCTGTGTCATCGTCATACCCATGCTGTCTTCCTCCTCATCTTCCATCATGCAAGTATTTGATTGCCATTGTTGCCGCAACATGCCTTTACTCCGCAAAATCCTGTTCTTTCTCTTTGCCTGCCCGCTATTTCCCGGGCTCCGCCAAATAAAAACACCCCCACCTGTACATACAGATAGGGGCGAAAATTTTCGCGGTACCACCCTGATTTATCTCTTGTTTCTGCGGCTTTTTACAGCCTTACGCCTAACGCGCGCCTACGTTGTCCGCTACTTTCTTCACAGACACAGCTCCCGGATGAGATGACGCCCTTCCCGGCAGAAGCTCACACCAGCCGCTTCCTCTCTGCGCCGTTCCCGGTAATCAATTTCCGTTCTCCGCCTTTACTTTTTACCCGGGCAGGGTTCCGATCTCTAAAAGCTCGGTAAGACACTGCTTACATGTATTATACTGTTACATTATGGTAAATAAAACAGCAGAAGTCAAGGATTTTCGTTAGCTTTTTCAAATTCATTTAAAAATACTTGCACTCTGTTACGGACGTAACAGTTTGGCACAGGATAGTCTCACAGGCTTATAACAAAATGTACTTGCAGATAAAGATCACAGCCAGTATGTACATTAAGGGACTGACACGTTTGGCATGTCCGGTCAGCGTATTTACTATAGCATAAGAAATGATACCGAAGGAAATGCCTTCAGAGATGCTGTAGGTAAAGGGCATAGCCAGAATGCACAGGTAGGCGGGAATGGCTTCTGACAGATTGCTGAAATCAATCTGAGTAATGGAAGAAACCATCAGGAAACCTACGATAACCAACGCCGGAGCGGTGGCAAAAGCGGGGATCGCCATAAAGAACGGCGACAGGAACAGGGACAGGAAAAACAGTACGGCTACCGTCACAGCCGTCAGACCGGTACGACCCCCTTCACTGACACCGGAAGCCGATTCCACGAACGTAGTGATAGTACTGGTACCCATCATAGCGCCGGCAACCGTACCGCAGGCATCGGCCATTAACGCGCCTTTGATCCGGGGCAGCGTACCATCCGGCCGCAGCATATTCGCTTTAGAAGCTACACCCATCAACGTGCCCAGGGTATCAAATAAATCGACAAATAAGAAAGCCAGGATCACCACCAGAAAATCCAGGGAAGCAAATTTACTGAAATCCAACTGAAAGAAAATCGGCGACGGATCCGCCGGCAGGAAGGAAGCCGCCCCCGCTGACAAATTCGGTAATACGCTGAACGCGCCCAGCTTGGGATTCGGAATATACAGACCCGTTAATTCACAAACTACACCCATGAGCCAGGTGATTAAAATGCCCCACAGAATACTGCCTTTCACGTCTTTTGCCATCATAATGCCCGTCAGCAAAATGCCGAGGATGGCCAATACTACCGTGATCCCTACCGTATGGAAACTGCCATCCGCCAGAGAGCCTTTAAAAGAGAACAAAGCGATTTTGGTCGCCGGATTGGCCACGATCACCTGTGCATTAAACAGGCCGATCAGCGCGATAAACAAACCGATACCTACGGAAACCGCCCGTTTCAAACTCAGCGGAATGACGTTAAAAATCGCCTGCCGCATATTGGTCAGCGACATGAGGATAAAGATGATGCCTTCCACGCAAACCGCAGCCAGAGCCATCTGCCAGGAATAGCCCATCTGCTTTACTACGGTAAAGGCAAAATACGCATTTAACCCCATCCCGGCGGACAAAGCAAACGGATAGTTGGCAAAGGCCGCCATGAACAACGTCGCCAGGCAGGAGGCCAGCGCCGTAACCGTCAGCAATGCCCCCTTGTCCATCCCCGTCACACTGAGGATAGACGGGTTGACCGCCAGAATATAAGCCATCGTCATAAATGTAGTGACACCTGCCATGATCTCCGTCTTTACAGTCGTACCATTTTCCCGCAGGTGAAAAAGTTTCTCCAGCATACCGTCCTGCATAAAATCCCTCCATTGTCCCTGATCAGGCCGGTAAAACACTTACCGGAGCCCTTTCGGTAACTTTTAAATTATAGTTTATTATACCACGTTTATGAAAAGTTTGTGAATCGCTTTTTTCTTATACCCTGAACCTGCAACAGAAAATCCGGCAGAAGAGTACGGAATTTCTTCTGCCGGATCGTTTTACTTCCTGTCCGACTTATACCAATCTTACATCTTTAACTGACGCAGACGGGAAAAGCCGGTCACCCCCTGCAACAATTTCAATGTTTCCGGAACCACTTCGTTATCCACGGTCATCAGCATCATAGCCACCCCGTTCTGCAGGTTGCGGCTGACCTGCATGGTGGCAATATTGACCCTGGCAGCGCCCAATAAAGTACCGAGCTGCCCGATCATACCGGGCTTATCTTCATTATTTACCGCCAGCATGAAAGGCATGGGTTCCACATCGAATTGATAGCCGTTGATGTTTTTGATGCGCACATCTCCTTCCGGTGTCACATTGCCTGCTGCCGTAAACAAGTTCCCTTTAGAATAAATTTTTACAGTAAGCAGATTTTGCGGTGTATTTTCCTTGCTTTCAATCACTTCCACCCCACGGCCGCCGGCAGTTACTTCCGCATTTACATAATTTACCCGCTCTTTCAAAATCGGTTCAAAGACGCCCTTCAAGACCGCCCGGGTGATCATGCTGGTTTCCATTTCCGCCAATGCGCCGCTGTAAATCACTTCCACCTTTTCAATAGCTTCATGCTCCAACTGGTAATAGAGCTTACCCAAATCTTCGCCCAAGGTGAGGAAGTTCTTCATCACGGCCAGTTCGCCCGCCTGGAGCGCCGGCAAATTTACCGCATTCAGCACCATTTCGCCCCGTAAGGCCGCGATCACTTCTTCCGCAATGGCGATCCCTACATTATCCTGCGCTTCCTGCGTGTCTGCCCCCAGATGAGGCGTCAGCACACACTGAGGCAGATCAATCAGCGGCGAAATCGGTTTCGGTTCGTCCACCAGCACGTCGATGCCGGCGCTGGCCACCAGCCCTTCCTTGATGGCCCTGGCCAGATCCTGTTCATTAAAAAGCCCGCCGCGGGCACAGTTCACTACCCGAACGCCTTTTTTGCACTTCTCCCACTCCTTGTAGGTGATCATGTTCATGGTTTCTTCTGTTCGAGGCGTATGAATCGTGATCACATCCGCCTCTTTCAGCAGTTCGTCCAGCGTTTCGCATTTTTTGGCACTGTATTTTCGGAAACGGGCATCGGCAATATACGGGTCATAGGCAATGATCTTCATGCCGAAGGCCAGCATACGGGTCGCCACCAGGCCGCCGATACGTCCCAAACCGATGATCCCCAGCGTTTTACCGCAAAGTTCCATCCCTTTCAGACCGCTCCGATCCCAGACACGGCTTTCAATCATTTTATGGGCCCGCAGAGTGTTGCGGCAGGAAGCCAAAAGTAAACCGATGGTGTGTTCGCAGGCGGACACAATATTGGATTCCGGGGTGTTGACCACAATAATGCCCCGCTTGGTCGCCCCTTCCATTTCAATATTATCCACCCCGTTACCGGCCCGGCCCACTACCTTTAAATTCGCAGCATGCTGATAAAATTCTTCATTGATTTTTGTCACGCTGCGCACAACGACGGCATCATATTCCGGAATCTGTTCCAACAGTTCTTCCCGCGTCAGGTTCATCTTTACATCTACCTGAAAGTCTTTTTGCGCCTTCAATAAAGCAACACCCTTGTCAGAAATGCTTTCCGTCACAATAATTTTTTTCATTGACCTGTCCTCCTGTAAACGTCTTTTCTCGACCAATTCCCTTGCTTGACAACTTTCGACAGACGGTCGCCCAAGCAAATAAAAAAGACTCCCGTCCCTGTAATAAGGACGAGAGCCTGAAACTGCGTTTGAAAATACGCACTCTGTCAGCTCACGTGGTGCCACCTTAGTTCGCCGTAATCGTATCTTTTACTTACTTTACGGCCTTCATTTCCGAGATATCGGTCGGACCCGGCCAGGTTGCTACCCCTGACGTCTCCGGAGCGGAATTCGACCCGCGATCGGACGGTTTGCACTGACCACCGTCTCTCTGAACAGACCGGGATGTACTTTTCTCCTTCATGGAACCTATTCGCTTGTATAGGTGCAATTATAGGCGTCTTCCGGAGAAAAGTCAAATACCAGTTGTGTAATAAATGCTACAATTAAAGCTACTATCCTCTATTTTTCCAAATTTTTTGTTATTCCCAGCACAAACTTTTATTTTTTCAAAGTTTTACCATGTATAACATAAGTTTTTTATTTTACGAAGTTTTCTCTATGTTCGACACAAACTTTTATTTATGCAAAACGTGTACTGGACACAGTATAAACCTCTCTATGAATAACTCACGCCTTTTTTAATTAAACGATTGATTAATTTTTTTAAATGCCGTATAATACGATTGATAAAGATAGTTTACACTTTGCTTACAGACCAATTTTACACATGATACTGCCAGGTAAATTACACATTTTAGTTTCAATACAGATGCGTCTAAGCAAGACAAATACGTTGGATAAGCAAGCCGGTAATCAGGGAACTGAATAAATACCTGAATAATTAAGTAAGCGCATATTTATGGAATTCAAAGAAAGAAGGTTACGCTATGGTGGCTACAACCGGACAAACACAGGATACCTCCGCCAAAATCATGCAGGCCGCTAAAGAATTATTCGCCGAAAACGGCTACGATGGAGTTACCATTAAGCGCATCGCGCAGCTGGCAGGTACCAACAGCGCGCTCATCTCCTATTATTTCGGCGGAAAGGCGCAATTGTACCAGGTAGTTCTGAAACAGCAGACCGAGATTTTTCTTTCCATGATGGTCCGCTGGAAGGACACCTCTTTGTCTCCGCTGCAGCATATCAAGCGGTTTATGGATGCGCAGGCCCGGCTGCATCTGGCAGATCCTCACAGCATTTACATGATTTACCGTGAATTTCTTACACCTACGAAAACGGCTGCCGATGTGGTACAGGAACGGATCATTGCCATTTATGAAGGCTTGTCCGGAGAATTGGAAGCGGCCAAAGCCGGACACTATATTAACGCCTCCGTAGATTGTCGACGGGCGGCCTTTACACTGCTCAGTATTTTTGCACTTTTTATTTTAACCTGTCGATACGAAAGCCTGTCAGACAGCAGTATGTTGACAGGGAAAGATCCGTTCTCACGCCTGCAAGGGGTTTATCTTGATTATTTACAGACTCTGTCTACCGGAAAGGAGACGTTACAATGAAACTCCCGAAATTTGAATTTAAAAAAACACATTATCTTATAGCCGGTGCCGTTGCGGTTCTTTTCATCGGCTGGCGTATTTACGGCACCGTACATCCTGACGCCGTGGAAGAAAAACCGATTCCCGTAGTACGCACGATTACCGTAGGTGCTTCTTCTACGGATAATACGACCATATATCCCGGCGAAGTCCGCGGCAAATACGAAAGCACCCTGGCTTTTCAGACCGGCGGCAAAATTGTCAGTCGTCAGGTAAATTTAGGAGATCGGGTGCGGGCGGGTCAGGTTCTGCTGGAAATCGATCCCAAAGATGTAAACCAAAGCGTCAATGCGGCGCAGGCTGCCTGCAATGCGGCTCTGTCCAACTACCGTCTGGCGAAAGATAACTATGAAAGATTCAATGTTTTGCATGCTAAGGGCGCGGTCAGCGCGATGGTGCGGGATCAGTATAAAACCCAGTTTGAAGCAGCCGATGCAAATCTGCAAAGTGCCCGGGCGCAGCTGACCGCCAGTCAGAATCAGTTGGGCTACACCCGTCTGGTAGCCGATCATGACGGCAGCGTAGCTTCTTTGTCCTGCGAGGTGGGACAGGTGGTAGGCGCCGGTACGCCGGTCATCAGTCTGGTGCAGGATGGTAACCGGGAGATTCAGATTTTCATACCGGAAAACCGTATCGGAGAAATACAGCCCGGACAGCCTGCCACGATCACTTTCTGGGCGCTGCAAGATCTTACAGTGCCAGGCCGCGTCAGCGAAATCGCGCCTATGGCAGACAGCGTCACCCGCACCTATAAGGTAAAGGTGGCGGTAGAGGAAATGCCCCCATCCGCAAAATTGGGCATGACGGCTAAAGTCATGCTTTCCACCGGCACCTCTTCCGCGTTTTTGCTTCCTGCCGGGGCCATCTACCAGACAGGCGACAAACCCGGGGTATGGGTGATACGGGAGCATAAAGCCACGCTGACAGAAGTCAAGACCGACGGCTATGAAGGAAGCAATGTCAGGATTTCCCAGGGCCTGCAAAAAGGAGATGTAGTGGTTGCCGGCGGTGCGAACAAACTGACAGAAGGACAGGAAGTACGATTGGAAGGCAGTGAAGCAAAATGAGAGGAAACTGGGCCACCTGGTCAATCAAACACAAACAGGTTATTTACTTTTTTGCGGTGCTGTTAACCGTCATGGGCATCTTCTCTTACTTTACGTTGGGAAGGCAGGAAGATCCCGATTTTGCCGTCAAACAAATGGTCATTTCCGCCGCCTGGCCCGGTGCTACGGCCAAACAGATGGAAATGCAGGTCACCGATAAAATTGAAAAAATCGCACAGACCGTACCTGATGTAGATTACATTACCAGTTATTCCCGTCCCGGTGTCTGTGTCGTCAACGTATTTTTGAAAGAAACGCTTTCCACCGCAGAGAGCAAGCTCCGCTGGCAGGAAGTCCGCAACCTGGTTAGTGACGGAAAAAACACACTGCCCGCCGGGCTGTATGGTCCCTATTACAATGATCATTTTGACGATGTATTCGGCAATGTGTACGCCATTACTTCAGACAGCTATTCCTATGAGGATATGCGCAAAGAAGCCAGCCTTATCAAGGATAAATTTGTTCTGATTCCGGATGTAAAAAAAGTGGAACTTCTGGGCGTACAGCCGGAAAAAATTTATATTCAGCTGGATAACGCCAAACTGGCCAAGCTGGGAATGAGCATTGATCAGCTGGCCTCGGTTATTCAGGCGGAAACTTCCGTGACTCCCACCGCCATGAAGCAGGGCGCCGAACAGAACATTTATCTGCGCCTGACCGGACTGCCGGATACCGTAAAAAACATTGAAAACCTGCCGCTCAGCGGGAATGGGCGCACTCTGCGTCTGGGTGATGTAGCCACGATTAAGCGGGATTATGCCGATCCGCCTGAGCCGAAAATGTATTTTAACGGTAAACCGGCCATCGGCATCGCCATTTCTATGATAGATGGCGGCAATAACCTGCAATTAGACAGTAATCTGGCCAACGAAGTAAAAGAACTACAAAAAACGCTGCCTCTGGGCTTTGAGTTGCATCAGGTACTGAATCAGCCGCAGGTTGTAAAAAACGCCATCAGCGAATTTACAAAGAGTCTGGTCGAAGCAATCCTGATCGTATTGGTGGTAAGCCTTATGACCCTGGGCCGGCAAAGCGGGTATGTGATCTCCATCTGCATCCCCCTGGTGCTCATGTGCAGCATGGTCGGCATGTATCTGTGGGGTATCGACCTGCATAAAATATCCCTGGGGTCCTTAATTGTATCTCTGGGCATGCTGGTAGATGATGCCGTAGTCGTAGTGGAGATGATTGAAACCAAGATCAATGAAGGCTGGGATCGACTAAAAGCCTGCTCCTTCGCTTTTGAAAGCTCGGCCAAACCGCTGCTGACCGGCACCATGATCACCTGTATCAGCTTCATGCCTATTGCGTTTGCCAAATCCAACGTAGGGGACTATGCAGGCAGCTTGTTCATAGTCATTTCCGTGACTTTGATGAGCAGCTGGCTGATCGCTTCTACTGTGGCTCCGGCCCTGGCTCACGCCTGGCTCAAGGCCCCGCAAATACCGTCTGAAAATAAAGAAAATCCGCCGGCGCAGGCAACAAAAGAAAACGCTGCTTCGCGGGAAGCGGAGCAGCATGCTTTGTCTGAAACCGGCACTTCTACAGAAGCAACACGAAAAAACCCTCTCTACGAAAAGGGTTTCTATAAAGTATTCCGTAAGATTCTGAACTGGTCTCTGGCCCACCGCATTACTGTGGTCCTGGGAACCCTGGCTATTTTTGCCGCCTCTCTTTTATTAAGTCAGACTTTAAAACAGGAGTTTTTCCCGGCCTCCGTACGACCGGAACTTTTAGTCGAATTAAATCTGCCGGAAGGCTCCAGTTTAAAAGCTTCCGATGCCGCGGCCAAAAAACTGACAGATCTGGTTATGCAGGAAGAAGGCGTCGCCAGTATTTCTACCTATGTAGGAAAAAGCAGTCCCCGGTTTGTGCTGGTAATTGACCCGGTATTGCCGCGGGATAACTATGCCCAACTGGTAGTAGTGGCAAAAGACACCGACAGTCGTAACCATCTGGAAAAAAGAATTAAAACACTGGTCGAAGAACAAATGCCCAACGTGCAAAGCTATTCCCGTTCCATTCCTTTAGGGCCGCCTACGCCTTATCCTGTCATGATCCGGGTCAGCGCGCCTACCGACCAGGAAGTGAAACTGGCGGCGGAAAAATTAAAACAGATCATGTTGGCTAACAAAAATGTCACCCTGATCCGCTATGACTGGATGGAAAAAGCACCATCGGTAAAAGTGGAACTGGATGACGATAAACTGCGGCAGATGGGGCTGACCCGCAAAGCGGTTTCCTCCGCCTTATTCGCCGAAATTAACGGGTACAGCATCAGCCAGTACTATGAAGGAGATCAGGCTATCGATCTGGTCTTCCGTCTGGAACCTCGCGACCACAGTAAGATCAGCGATCTGGGTATGTTGAGCATCCCTACGGCCAAAGGGGCCGTGCCCTTAAATCAGGTGGCGCACCTTTCCTATGAAAATGAGGACGGTATGATCTGGCGACGGAATCTCCAACCTACGATTACTGTCAATGCAGGGATCACGGAAGGCTCCACCGGCAACGATGTGTCACGGAATATCATGGCGGAAGTAAAGAAAAACCGCCAGTCTTTCCCTGCGTCTGTAACCATCGAAGAAGATGGCCCTGCCGAAAAAAGCGCCAATGCGCTGGTTTCCATTTTGGCTCCGGTGCCTGCCATGCTGGTCATTATGCTGGTACTCCTGATGCTCATGCTGAAAGACATCAAAAAACTTTTCGTCGTTATATGTACCGCTCCTTTGGGCATAATCGGTGTAATCCTGGGGCTGTTCCTGTTTAATACTCCGCTGGGTATCATGGCTGAAATAGGCGCTCTGGCTCTGATCGGCACCATCATCCGCAATGCCACAGTACTGGTAGATCAGATTGACCAGCATCTGGCGCAGGGAATGGCCCCCTTACACGCAGTCAAAGAATCAGTGGTCGTGCGCTTCCGCCCCATTATGCTGACAGCGCTTACTACGGTCTTAGGATTGATTCCCATGTTCCCCAACGATTTTTGGCGGGGATTAGCTATTGCCATTGCCTGCGGCCTTATGTTAGCCACATCGATCACCCTCATCTTTATGCCTACACTCTATTGCATGGTCTTTAACATTAAGAACGAAGAAGAAGCGTAACTGACAACACAAAAGTCATCACTTTTGGGGTACATATTATCAGTAAAACAGTGTAGAAATACTTACAGTTTCGCTAAATACTCCAATGCCAGGCCATAGCCTTTTGTACCCAAACCGCAAATCTGACCGATACAGCCGGCGGTAGTCACACAGTGGCGGCGAAATTCTTCCCGCTGATGGATGTTGCTGATATGAACTTCTATCGCCGGCAGTTGAACGGCTTTCAAGGCGTCCAGAATAGCCACGCTATAATGGGTATAGGCGCCGGGATTGATTACGATCCCATCTTTATTGCCATAGGCTTCCTGAATCCAGGATACCAACTGCCCTTCAGAATTACTCTGTTTGATTTCTACTTCCAGGTTAAGACTCTGCGCCGTTTCGCCAAGATAAGCGCAAAGTTCTTCGTAGGTTTCGCTGCCGTAGATTCCTTTTTCACGGACTCCCAGCAAATTCAGGTTCGCCCCGTTCAACACCAGAATTTTTTTCATACTGCGCCTCCCGTTATTTTGTCTTATATGTTTTTTTGCTGTATGCGTCTTGACTGTATGTTTCTTTACCCTGTTTTTATCATGTGTTATTCTTTGCCGCATCCAGCAAACGAACCAGTACGTCTTTCAGTGTGCCTTTATTGGGTACCGTAAGGTCGGCAGCTTCCCGATAAAGGCTCTCCCGTTGAATATACAACTCGTAGATTCGCTCTTTCCCTGCGGCCAACAGGGGACGTATCTCCGCATTCACATCGCGGATGATATCCCCGGGCGACCGATCGATAAAAATCACCACCCCATTTTCTTTCAAGCAGGCGATGTTTTCTTTACGCAGCACAACACCGCCGCCCATAGCCAGCACTTTGTTTTCTGTCCGGCTCAGTTTTCGCACCACAGCGGTTTCCCAATCTCTAAAGCAGGTTTCGCTGACAGTAAATAGCGCCGGTATGGTTTTGCCCGAAGTTTTTTCAATTTCCTGATCCGCATCGATAAAATCCCGTTCCAGCAATTCTGCCAGATAACGTCCCAACGTACTTTTCCCGCTCCCGGGCATACCGATCAGCACGATATTTTTCATAGGCTTCCCTTTACGCTGTTTTTCACAGACATCCTTTTACGCCGTTATCATTTTCCGCATATTTATCGGTCAGTACCGAATCACATCAATCTTGTTATTTTTCTGTTTCCCCTGCCGCGATCCTTTCCGTCAGGGAAGCAATAAACGCGCCGCTAAACTTTTGTCCCAGCCAGATCTCTTCGGCCGCCACAGCCTGAGCCACCAACATGAATAACCCATTCACGGCCGGTTTCTTTTGCTGCTGCGCCAATGCCAGAAAGCAGGTAACCGGCGGATTATAAATCAAATCCACCGCCGCCCCGAAATGCGCCATAACAGAAGCATCTGCCGGTGAGACTTCTGTTTTGGGAAACATTCCGACCGGGGTGCAGTTAACCAGCAGATCTCCCTGTAAAGCAGGGAGGTCTGCATAATTTTTTATGGTAAAACGCTGCCGCAGATCCGGCGCGACTTTGCTTACCTTCCGGGAAAACAACGTAATACTGCGTGACCGGCAGTCCGTCAGATACTGCAGTACCGCCCGGGCAGCGCCGCCGGTCCCAAGCACACAGACATCCTTACCCGTGGGAGTCAATCCGTAATGTTCCAACATCCTGCCAAAACCGAAATAATCCGTATTATAGCCCAGCGCTTTGCCTTCTCGAAAGGCAATCGTATTCACTGCGCCAATCGCCGCAGCCTCCGGGGATATACTGTCCAAATACGGCATTACGGCAATTTTATGGGGAATGGTCACATTCACCCCCGTATATTCCTGCCGCAATCGCTCCAACTGTGACGGAAGCTGTTCCGCCGGCATCTCCAGCAACTCATAGGAAGCCGCAAGTCCTCTGCGGGAAAACAGTTCCTTATGGATACGCGGTGACAAGCTATGCCCTAATTTTGCCCCTATCAACCCAAATTTCATACTCATCTTTTATCCATTCTCTTACTTTTCTCTTACTTTTAAAGCCGTTACTTTTTGTGATCCGCGACATAGTTTCCTAATACAATACAATATGTACTGTAGCAGGCCAATTCCTGCAAACTCCGTGCCACACCGGGATCTGACAGGTTACCGGTCAGATCGATGTGGAAGAAATATTCCCAGGATTTTCCTTCCATCGGACGGGATTCCAGATTCACAAGGTTCAAACCGCATTGATAGAAATGGCCCAACACATGATATAAGGAGCCCGGTTCGTGCTTCGCCGCAATGACAATAGTGATTTTATCCGCATCCGGGCGATGCTCCGGTTCCGCGGCAATAATAATAAAGCGGGTGTGGTTTGCCGCATTAAAATTAATATTTTCCGCTAAAATTTCCAGGCCGTAAAGACGCGCCGCCTGTTTGGAAGCTACCGCTCCTTTGCTTTTATTGCCTTCTTCACTGACCATCTGGGCGCTGCGGGCCGTATTAAAAAAAGGGATCAGTTCGATTTGCGGATATTTTTTAAAAAATTCGCGGCTCTGATCCAGCCCCTGGGGATGAGAGTACACTTCTTGCAAGTCTGCGATACGAGTACCGGGGAGGGCCATCAGATTCTGATCCACCTTGATAATTTTTTCTCCTACAATATGGCAGCCGTATTGGCGCATCAGGTCATAGACTTCGGTAATACCGCCGGTAGAGGAGTTTTCAATGGGCAGAACGCCGTACTTGACTTCCCCTTTCTTTACAGCCATCACTACGTCCTCAAAATGGATATAATTCATTTCAATTTTAGGAATTTCCGCAAAATAATCTTCCAACGCCTGATGACTGAAAGAACCTTGCACGCCCTGATAACCAATACGGATGGGGTCGGCACAACGGGCCCGTTTCTTCATAGCCTCGGTCAAAATACCGATTTGCAGATTCCGACTGGTCTCCATTACCTTTTCCATAATGTCCTGCATGGGGGCAGCATACTCCGGATTGTGCAGATAGCCGGTGGTTTTCGCCAGCACCTTCTGCTCCCGTTCCCTGTCCAGCACCGGTAAACTGCGCGCTTCTTTATAGGCGGCCACCTGTTTTACCGCGTCCATCCTTTTTTCCAGCGCGCCGGTCAAAATCTGATCCAGCTCATCAATTTCCCTGCGCAGGGCTTCCAACTCCGGTTCTGTCATCTTCTTCATCCTTTCTGTACACTGCAATACAAACCTTTCTGAATCTGTTTTATGTTCCTCCGCTATCTATCATTCAGACATCTGACAGCATATCCCAAAGAGTCCAGGCCGTAACCGCTTCCAGCACCGGGACGGCCCTTGGCACAATACAGGGGTCGTGCCGTCCTTTAATTGTCAACGTAGTATCGGCGCCGGTCGCCAGATTCACCGTGCGCTGGGGCCGACTGATGGACGGCGTCGGCTTGACGACCGCCCGGAACAAGACGGGCATCCCGTTGGTGATGCCGCCGGTAATACCGCCATTGTGATTGGAAACCGTCCGTACTTTCCCCTCTGTAAAGGTTAGCGGGTCGTTAGCCTGGCTGCCCCGTAACTCCGCCATACAAAACCCCGTGCCGAACTCCAGCCCTTTAATAGCCGGTACGGAAAAAACAGCATGTGCCAACCGGCTTTCCAGTGAATCAAAAAAGGGATCGCCAATCCCTGCCGGCAGTCCTACCGCCATCACTTCCACGATACCGCCCACACTGTCCTGTTCGCTGCGGGCCGTCATAATTTCGTTTTCCATGAGAGATTCTCTGCTGCGATCCAGCACCGGCAGCCTGTGACGGCGCAGTTCCTGTAAGCGTTCCGGCGTTTCTCCCAAAGGGTCAAACGCACGATCCCCGACTGCTCCCAGGGCCGCAATGTGAGCGCCTATCGTGATTCCCCGGACGGCCAGCAAAGTTTTGGCAATGGCACCGGCAAAAACCAGCGGCGCCGTGAGGCGACCGGAAAAATGACCGCCGCCCCGATAATCGTTAAATCCTTTATATTTCACATGGCCGGCATAATCCGCATGGCCGGGGCGCATGGTGTCCTTTAAACTGCCATAATCTCCGGAATGCTGATCTCGGTTGGGGATCAGGGCGCACAAAGGGGTTCCTGTCGCCCGGCCCTCAAACACACCACTTTCAATCGTATAGGTATCCGTTTCTTTTCGCTGCGTACTGAGTAAGCCGGTACCCGGCGCTCGGCGGGCCATTTCTTCTTTAATAAAAGCTTCATCGATCCGCGTTCCTGCAGGTATTCCGTCCAGAACAAGCCCGATGCCTTTGCCATGCGATTCTCCGAAAATCGTCAGCCGCAGATTACGGCCATAGGTTGCGCCCATAAGTTTTCTCCTCATTTTACAATATCGTTTAACGCCATTCGTAAAATATCATTTCTGCCACCTGCTGTTGGCAGGATACGATGCAGCGCCAAAACTATTTATTTTTTATTTCGCTTCTGCCACCTGCTGTGAGCAGAATACAGTACAGTTCCAGAATTATTCATCTTTTATCTCGCTTCTGCCGCCTACCGCCAGATAATCCTGCCAGAATCCCGGGTAGGACTTGGCTACGCTTTCCGCACCGGTAAGAACAATAGGTTTCCTACAGGCCAGCGCCGCAACAGCCAGACTCATCGCGACACGATGGTCGTTATGAGCATCTACCCGCTCGCCGCCCGGCAATTTTCCGTCTAAGCCGGTAATCAACAGCCCTTCCGGTTCTTCTTGTATGTTTGCGCCCAAAGCATTCAGTTCCGTCGCCATAGCGTTAAGACGGTCACATTCCTTGATCCGCAGCCTTCCCGCATGAATGATATGCGTTGTCCCTTTTGCCACAGAGGCCGCCACCGTCAGCACCGGCACCAAATCCGGGCAATCCGAGGCATCGATCTCGCAGCCCGCCAGCGGGGCAGGTTGCGCCGTAACACTGCCGTCTTTTTCTATAAGGTCAGCTCCCATATAAGATAAAATCGTTAAAATCGCTTTATCGCCCTGCAGGGAATCACGATCCAGCCCGTAACAGGTAATTCCTTCCCTGCTGCCGATCGTACCGGCCACCAGCCAGAAAGCCGCCTGGGACCAATCCCCTTCCACAAAAATCCGGGACGCGCCGGCCTGATATCGCTGTTTCCCCGGAATTTTATAATGCAGCGCATCTTTTTGCCGGATCTGAATACCGAACCGGGCCAAACTGCGCAATGTCAAACCAATATAGGCGGCGGATTCCAACGGCGGTAAAATGGTCAGCGATGAATCTTTTTCCAATAGCGGAAGAGCGAAAAGCAGACCGGAAATAAATTGTGAACTTACGTTTCCGGGAAGCGTATAATTTCCCGGGCGCAGTCGACCGTTCACCGTCAGCGGAAGCCGCCCCTCTGCACCGGTTTGACAGGGCAGGCCCTGCGCCCTGAAAATAGCATAGTAGGGTTCCAGCGGGCGACTTACCAGCTGCCCCTGACCCCGGAAAGTGAAAGGAATATTGCACAAAGCCCCCAAAGGAATACAAAACCGCAAAGTAGAACCGGATTCACCGCAATCCGCTTCCCGGGCAGTGGACGGCAGGCAACCGTCCCATTCATAAGCAAAGGCAGTTCTGCCCGGGATCCGGGAAGCAACCGCTTTGATCTGTATCCCCAGGGCTTGCATGAAACGATGGGTGGCTTTTATATCTTGGGAAAGAGCAATATTATCTACGACACTGCCTGTGCCCGCCAGCCCTGCGCAAAGGCAAAGACGATGCCCCATACTTTTGGAAGACGGTACCTGCACGCGTCCCTTTACAATAGACGGCCGGATACGATAAGTAGTCATTTTTTCCCCTCATTTCATTTTACTGCTTTATAGCCTTTTGTGCTGCCCTGTGCAGGCCAAATCAGGGCAGGTAATTTGGTAAATCACGGCTTTCTATCGTATGCAGATACCCTTCTCCAATATCTTTGATCAGCACCAGGGTCAGCTGAGAGCCCCGCTTCTTTTTATCCAGGGCTATGGTTTTTATAAATTCCTCCCAGGGAAGTGTGATTTCCACAGGCAAGGAAAATTTCTGCAGCAAAGCCGCTATTTTAGCCGCTGTACCGGGATCAGTCAAACCCAGTTTTTCCGCTTGACTCGTCAGAAGCACCATCCCCAGACCGACGGCTTCGCCATGACTATACGTATCATAGTGGAAGGCTTTTTCGACAGCATGCCCCAAAGTATGGCCGAAATTCAAGAGCATCCGTTCCCCTGTATCAAATTCGTCCTGTGCCACAATACGGGCTTTTATCGTACAACAGGCAGCGATAATTTCCTCGGCCTGTGCCAACAACGCCGCATCTCCCGGCAGCTGCTCCAGGCAGGTAAATAAACCTGTATCCCGAATGCAGCCATATTTGATCACCTCAGCCAGCCCGTCATGTAAAAAGCGTGGAGGCAATGTGTAGAGTAATTCCGGATCGATCAACACCAACTTGGGCTGGTAAAAAGCGCCTACCAGATTTTTCCCCTGCGGCAAATCCACGGCGACCTTGCCGCCCACGCTGCTGTCCACCGCAGCTAATAAGCTGCTGGGAATCTGAATAAAAGCAATCCCCCGCAAATATGTGGCCGCTGCCAGACCGGCCATATCCCCGGTCACACCGCCGCCCAAAGCGACAATGGCATCGCTGCGGGTCAGTCCCGCTGCCGCCAGCCCTTCATACAAACGGCCCAGGACCGCCAGATTTTTGCTTTCTTCGCCGGCAGGAAACTCCCACACTGTTACGGAAAAGCCTGCCATTTCCAGACTCTTGCGTAACCGTTCCCCATAAAGAGGCGCCACATTACTATCCGTGATCACTGCGATTTTTTCCGTTTGCGGCAACACACGCCGTATCTCGTCGCCGGCGGCAGCCAACATCCCTGCGGCAATTTTTATCCAATAACTTTTTTCCCCTAATGCAACCTGAATTTCTTTCATGGTATATCTCCGGACTTATATGATCCTTACCGATTGTCTTTACGCTCCGCAAACACCTCATAAACCCATTATACGGGCAGAGCAGGCGCTTGCGCAACGATGCCTTTTTCAATACAGCATCCTGCGGCGCACGCCCGCCTCCCGCATGATTTCCGCCAAAGCCTCCCGGTCGGACTCGGCAATGGCCTTTTTCCACCGCTCCAACTGTTTCTGGTAGTTTTCAATTTCCCTGACCACATTTTCCTTGTTGGACAAAAATAAATCGCTCCACAGTTCCGGATTAATATCCGCCACCCGGGTGGCGTCCCGAAACCCCCCGGCAATAAAATACGGCGTATTCGCCTGATAGGAAGCGCTGTTCACCAGGGCAACTGCGGTAATATGGGGTAAATCGCTGGTGTAGGCGATGATCCTATCGTGTTCTTCCATAGAAACCTCGACCGTTCTTGCACAGCCCAACGCAAAGGCAAACTGTTTCAGCCACTCCACCGCCGCCGGTGTATTTTTCTCTGTCGGGACAATAATATAATTAGAGTCCTGAAAGATTGCCGCATCCGACATGCCTAAACCGCTGCCCTGTCGTCCTGCCATAGGATGTGCTGATAAAAATTCGCAGGTTTCCGGGAGAAGGTCTTGAATAACGGAAGGCGTATCGCCTTTCACACCGGTAGCATCCGTGAGCAGCGCTCCTTTTTTAAAATGAGCCTGATTCGTTTTAACAAAATCAACAATAGCGGCAGGATACACGCAACAGATGATCACATCGGCTTCTTCCAGGCCGTTGCCGTCTTTTTCCACGATCGCGTCGATCATATTAGCATTGCGGCAGGCTTGGGCAATACCGTGGCTGATATCCATACCCAAAATCTTTCTGACGCGCAGCCGGCGCAGCGCCTTGGCATAAGAACCACCGATAAGCCCCAGCCCTATTATGGCAAAAGTCAATTCCTGCAGCGTCTGTTCCAGATACGTTTTTTCCATCAGACAAACCCCTCTTTCATTTGCTTACGCTTCCTTTTCATCTACGCATTCCCGATTATTTATGCATCCTCCGTTATTTGGTCATCTCCTGTCAGTCAGGTAGTATCAACTATTGACTCATTCCCTGTCAGTTAGGCGGTATCAGTTCTTGACCCACTCTCTGTCAATTATGCAGCATCAATCATTTACTCATTTTCATTTCATAACCCGTACGTTTATATTCCCCACATATTTTTATTATAAGTCACGACCGATAATACGGGCAATACCTTTTAATTCGCCCATCAATTCCGCAAAGCGTTCCGGCTTTAAAGACTGGGCTCCATCACAAAGGGCATGTTCCGGATCATTATGCACTTCTATGATCAACCCGTCTGCTCCTACAGCTACTGCCGCTTTCGCCAGAGCCGGAACCATCCACCATAAGCCGGCCGCATGACTGGGGTCCACGATCACCGGCAGATGACTCAGTTTCTTTGCTGCGCAAACAGCGCTCAGATCCAATGTATTGCGTGTGTAATCCTCAAAAGTACGGATACCCCTCTCACACAAAATAACATTGGGATTGCCCTCGGCCATAATGTATTCGGCGCTCATGATCCATTCCTGTACCGTAGCGGAAAGACCCCGTTTTAAAAGGATCGGTTTTCGGGTACGCCCCAGCTCTTTTAAGAGAGAAAAATTCTGCATATTGCGGGCGCCCACCTGAATCAAATCCACATCTTCCACAAAACGTTCCAATGTTTCGGGACTTATGATTTCCGTCACAATAGGCAGACCTGTTTCCGTTTTGGCCTCTTTCAGCAGATCCAGTCCCTGCATACCCAACCCCTGGAAGGAGTACGGCGAAGTACGGGGTTTAAAAGCGCCGCCCCGTAGCAAATGGGCCCCGCCCATCTTCACCGATTGAGCTACCCCTACCACCTGCTCCCGTGTCTCTACGCTGCAGGGCCCGGCAATCACCTGCATCTCCCTGCCGCCAATCTTTATTCCGCCCACATCGATCACACTGTCTTCCGGATGAAATGCACGGTTTGCCCGTTTAAAAGGCTCCTGCACACGCATGACTTTTTCAATCCAGTCATTGACCATAATATCGTGCGGATTAAGTACACTCGTATCCCCTACAATACCCAGGATCGTATTCCGGCTTCCCTGACTGACATCGATTTTATAGCCTTTACTCTCCAGACCGGCGATAATCTTGTTTCTTTCCTCAATCGGGGCATTGGGCTTCATTACGATAATCATGTTGCTCTCTCCTTTTCTAAAACTTTTTTATATTTATTTTCAAACCGCATTACTATGTGATGCCTAAATTAATACACCATTTCCGCAAAAGAAAAAGCGGGCTCGTAAAAGAGCCCGCCCGATACCGGTTTGGCAGCCCGAAACTTCCGGGCCTTTTCTGTTTACGACTTCCTGCGTTTATCCAGTTTTTCCCATGCGAAATAGCCATAACTGAAATAATAGCCATAGCTAAAGGAAAAACCGTATTCAACTGCAAATAAGGAAGCCTTTTCCATGTTGTGCTCCTGCGGCTATGTAACCACACAGCCTTTCAAACAATTACACTTTTCTTATCTGAAATGGTTTAATATGGTATCAGTGTAAATCTTATTTACCTGACAGTCAAGAACCAGTTGTGTAACACATATTACAAAAACGCCTTGCATTACAGGTTACGCTCCTGAATTACTCAGGCAGCCTGTCGATCAGAACAACATGATGACCATGCCTGCAATCAGGGCAAGCGTAATTCCCAACGCATTGCGTTTGCAGACTTCCATAGGATCCACGCCGGCAATGCCTGCTACGATGATCGTAGCCCCGGCTATCGGGGAAATGGTGCGTCCCAAAGTACCGCCGAAGGTGGCGATCGAACCCATGGACATAATATTCATACCAAACTCCGCTGCATGTGGCGTGATAGACTCGTTAAAAGCAACCGTCGCAGCATCGCCGGAGCCGGAGATAATGGCCAGCAGGAAAGGGCCAAAGGAGGCAGCCAGTTTGACCAGACCGGTGGAATTCAACATCGCGGCAATGACGGCTTTAATTACACCCAAGGCATTTAAGCCGGCCACGAACACGCCTACCGAGATGATGATACCGATAATATCTCCATAACCTTTACCCATGCCGTCAAAGAAGCTTTTGGTCAGCCCCACAGGATTGGTACGTGTCACGGCCAAAGAAACCAGGGCGCCGATCACCATAGCCTGCGCTACTCCCATTTTAAAAGCGGGCACAACTTTGGTCGCGCCTAACAATAAGATTACAACGGGCAGCAACGGCATGCAGGCATAGAGTGCGTTTACTTTAAAATCTTCTGCCTCCATGCCGCCTTCTGCGGCATGACCCGAATTTTCTTTCATCAGTATAGCCAGTATCGTTAAAACTACCGCGGCGACCAGCATACCGATCACCACGATATTCATCTGATGGCCGATGACATCAGTGATCTGTGCTCCGGCCAGTTTCGCGACTACGCCGTTATGTACCAGACCGGGATTCAGCATGCTGCCAAAAGTGCCTGATTTTACGGCGGCAGCGGCCATCGCCGGATGCACGCCGGCGGACATCAGAATGGGAATAAAGATAACGCCTACCGCCGCAGCGCAGCCCGCCGCGCTGGGAATCGCGATATTTACCACAAAGGTGGCGATTACAGTGCCGGGAATCAGCAGATAACCTAATTTTTTCAGTACCGCAGCAATGGCCGATACCAAATGTTTATCACAGGTGGTATATTTCATGACCATCGCAAAACCCATACTGGAGCAAACCGACATGATAAGCCCTGCATTGGTCATGCTTTTGGCAAAACCATCCAGCGCCATCATCGGCTTCATAGCGATAATGGCCATAAGCAGACCGGCGCCAACGAGGACCATGCGGGACTCATATCGTTTCAGCAGCAACGCGATGACTGCTAAAATAACGACAATTCCAATAGCAATGAACATAATAAAAGACCCCTCTCCTTCAGGCATCTGCCGCCAAAATGTGCTGCAAATGCGATTAAAATGTAGTTTTACACGGATTACATTTTAATTTATTATATAGGATTGTTCACAATTTATCTACAAAACGAGGCTATGTATACAATATACATAGCCTCGTTTCAGTCCTGTTTTCTTATGGGCAGACTTAAACTGACCGGACCCTTTATTCGCCTCGCTTCAGTCCTGTTTCCCTGCGGGCAGACTGCTGCGATAGTAGGTAAACATTACAAAGTTAGCCAACGCATCTTCATATTCATGTTGCGGATATGGTTCATCAATTTTATCCACAAATTTTACGAACCGGCTGTAATAATACGCTTTATCACCAAAGAACCCTAACGCACTGTCTTTTTCCGGATAATATTGCAAGAGATTCCGCCCAATAAACTGCTCCGGCGGCTGAATTCCCAGCAAACAAAGTAAGGTGGGAGCCAGATCGATCTGCGAAGCATAGGTGGATGGGTCCAGACCAGCCAGCGGCTTCAGATTTTTAGAAATAAAAATCAGGGGGATGGGGGCAATACTGCGGCGGTCTTCTTCTTTGGAAACTATTGTTGTATATTCTCCGCCGGAATGGGGGTTGTGGTCGCTGGTAATGATATACAGCGTCCGCTCATCCATCAGGCCGGCTTCCCCGGCAGCGCGGAAAAATTCTTTAAAGGTGGAATCCACCCAATACATACCGTGAATCGTCACCAGCTGGTTCTCCCGAAAACTGGCCGGCGTATCTTCCCACTTTGTCGCGTAATAAGGATAGGGCTGGTGCATATCCAGGGTTTTGGTTACATAAATAAATTTTTTCCCTTTCAGCTTCTTCAGCGACTCCAGCGTATAACGATACATTTCATCATTATGGAAGCCCCAGCCGGAAGCGCCGGTACAGCCTGCCGCCTCCATATCTTCCCGGGCCTCATAATTTTCCATGCCGAACTGATCCGTATACTCCTTAAATTCGTGATTATAATAGCGGCTGGAAGCACTGAGGAAATAACCGGTATAGCCATGCTGCTGAGCACTGCGATACAAAGAAGGCGTGCCTTTCCCCGGAATATCCCCGTCAAACAGTAACTGGGAGCGGAATGTTGCATTCAGACCTTCCGTAGTGGGCAGAGCCGAGGTGTAATAATTGTCAATATGGGGATACGTTTTAAGCAGATGATCCAGATAAGGCGTTGCTTCGGCGGGGATAAAAGAATTATAGTAATGGATGTAATCCCGATGTACTGACTCCAAAATCAGCATAACAACGCGGTCATAGGCAGGTTCTATCCGAGGTTGGGGGACAGTTCTGCGCATCACCCCCAATTGGTACATCCATTCTTTGTCTTTATCGGTCAGCTCTTTTTTCTTATGCACATTTTCCCGCAGCACTTTTTCTTTTTTAAACAAAGCTTTCCCGATAATATTGGGAACAATGGGCGTCACCAGATTATCCCTGTATTCCTGCCGGCTCTTTTCCACCTGTTCATCACTCCAGAGACCGGATTCACGCAGAGCAAAAAGCCCCAGCTGACTGCCGGAAAAATACAGAAGATTAAAAAGTAAGGTATAACCCAGCACGACCATCAGTCCCCAGACAAAATTGGGTTTATGACGCTGGGGCTCCGTACCCCGGAAAAGAAGCGCCACTACTGCGACAAAACCGATAACCCCGGCAATCTGGGTCACAGAAAAAGAGGTCATCACGCCTTTGATCGCATAAATATTAAAATTACGGAAGAAAACGCTTTGCACGTGCATGGTGGTCTGCCAGAAATAAATGATGTCCAGCAGCATTAAAAAAGCACAGACCGCATAGACGGCAAAATATAATACTTTATTCCGGGTAACCGGATGATGATGATAAACGAATGCAGCCAGCAATACCGGCACAATATTGTTCATCAAACCGGCCGGCAGCGCCAAAGCCGTAAGAAAATACGGATCCAGAGCCAGTTTGTAAATCATAAAGCCGGCAAAGCCCAGATAAATCGCCCCCAGCACGACAGCGGGGAAATAACGGCGTACCCGGTCCGGAATACGTTTACGGCGAAAAAAAAGCAAGCCGCCCAAAGCCAGGATCACAACGTCACGCAACAACGCATTGATTACCAGTTCCCAATAATCTCCTAAAGGAAATGGCGTGATCCCGGCATAGATCGCCTGCGCACGAACAGCTTCCCAACTGAAAACTGCCACAACTACAACTATGCTGCCTGCCGTCAGAAAAAAACGACTTCTTCTCTCATCTTTCATGGAACACCTGTTATCCAAAAGTAAAATAAGTAACGCAAAATACTGTAAAGCAAAGAAAATATACCGGTTCGGGAAATGAATTTTTTTGCCACAACGCATATAAAGAGTGAGGCATGCTCATAACAGCTCAGGGAATAAAGACCAGCGGCGTGGCGTCCATCTCCAACCGCAAAGGGGTAGCCGTAACACCGTCTCCGTCCAACTCAACGGGGAACTCCGCTTCGCAGGTGACAGAACGGACTTCGATCTTCCTGGCAGTACGGCGGATAATACCTTTATCCAGACTCAGTCCTTCTAAAGCAATCAATGAAGCATATTTCAAAATATCAGAGCGGTTATGGCCGGGAAAGATAGCCACATGAAATACGGGGCTTGTCAACGCCGCTTCCGGAAACAGGTTATAGCGGCCGGCATAATAACGGCTCTTACCTATAATGACGGAGGAACCGGAGTACCAGTTTTCTTCTTCATCCAAACGCACTTCAAACGCATAGCGCCAGTTGCTGAAAATCAGCTCATTCCGCACCACCTTGGTACTTTTCAGCACGTAGGCGAATTTGTTTAACAGGCGTTTTTCCATAAACCCCACATTATCTACGACCAGAGAATCAAAGCCCACGCTGGCCACGGTCAGAAAAAGATGCCCATTCGCCCGGGCCGTATACAGCGGATAGACAAAGCCTTTTAACGCCCGCTGCACCCAGCGCACCGGATCGTTCCGCAAAAACATCTCCTTGGCGATCAGATTCACCGTACCTGCCGGAAAGACGCTGATATAAGGATGATAATCCAGGTGCAGCATATCTTCTACGAAAGCCCGAATGGTGCCGTCGCCCCCGGCAATGATCACCCAGTCGCACTTCTCCTCGACCACTTTTTGCGCCAGCTGCGGCATCTGCTCAAAAAATTCTACATCCAGCATCTCCACCTTGGCATTCAGTTCCCGTTTCAATAACTTAAATACTTCATTAATGCGGGAGGGCATACTGGCAAAAAGTTGCTTACCGGAATAACGGTTAAACAGGATAAAAACCTTTTTGAATTTTCGCGGATCCACTTGCCTTTTCGGCTGCATCAGATTCCCTCCTCTTGGGCAAGCCATTGTTCACAGGCCGCCAGCACCTGTTCTACCGTTAACTCTTTCATACACCACATATTATACCGCGGGTCATCACAATGATGCTTCATCCCTGCCGCACAGCCCGGACAGGGCGGCTGCGCGGTCACGATCGTTGCCCGCTCCGTATAGGGACCGTACAGATCCGGATGGCTGGGGCCGTACATGGCAACGATGGGAACACGCTGACTGATCGCCACATGCATGGGCCCGCTGTCGTTGGTCACGATCAGACTGCAGCGACGCATAGCCGCGGCCAATTGCCCAATGGTAAACTGTCCTGTGGCAATAATCGGTTCACTATGCATCTGGGCGACTGCCTCCTGCACCATCGCCTCGTCCATGGTGCCGCCGAAAAACACACTGCGATACCCGCGCGATGCCAGGGTATCCGCTACTTCGGCAAACCGTTCCGGCGCCCAGCGCTTGGTTTCCACAGCGCTGCCGATATTAAAACCGATCAGCTTATCTGCAGGAAGCACACTCTGCTCCTGCCAAAACATTTCCGTAAACTTTACGTCCTCCGGCCCCGGGAAAATTTCCAGGCCATGATGCGACAATTTCTTCACACCTAACTGGGTAAGCACGTCCAGGTACATATCCGCCGCATGCTTTTTTCTGTCTAACGGGGTCAGCACCGAGAACCAGGGCTTAAAAAGCCAGTTCGTGCAACCGGCGCGGACTCCTGCCCGAGTCATGGCGCAGATAAAAGAACAGCGTTCATTCGGATGCAGATTGATTAAAAGATCAAAATTCATCCGTCCCAGATTATGGGCGCAGCTTAATAAAGCTAAAATACTGTTATCCCTGCCTTTTTTATCAATGGTGATCACTTCATCCAAACAGGGATTGTGCAAAACCACATCTTTCAGTTTTTCATCCACCAGCATGGTGATATGGGAGTCAGGCGCCGCTTCCCGCAAAGCCCGTATAAAAGGAGTCGTCAGCGTCAGGTCTCCCAGATGCATCAGGAACGTAACCAATATTTTTTTATGATTCAGTTCCATCGACCTCACCCCGCTTCCTCTTATATTCCTGAAAGACCATCTCCGGCGTCAGTGACTTCATGCAAATCCAGTTGTCACACTGTTTTTTCAGACAGCCGGCACAATCCACCGGCGCGATCAGGATGACGGACGCCTCGCTGCCGTAAGGCCCTGTGCGTTCCGGTCGGGTCGGCCCATATAAAGCCACCAGCGGTTTTTTAAACGCCGCGGCAATAAACAAAGGGCCCGTATCGCCGCTGATATAAAAAGAACAATGCTGAATCAAAGCGCCTAACTCCCGCAGGGACGTCTGTCCCGTAAGATCCGTCACGCCCGGTGTCAGCGTTTGGATCGCCTGCCCCAATACAACGTCATCCGGCCCCCCCGCCAGAACCACCGCGCAGCCATCTGCCAAAATTTCAGCGGCCAGCCTGGCATAATACTCTACCGGCCATTTTTTCGTTTCCCAGCGGGCCCCCGGCGCCAACACCACGTAAGAGCCCTCCACCGACGGCATTTTTTTCTGCACAGCGGCCCATTCAAAAGCAAGCTCCGGCATAGGGAAACGGATCTCTTCCACCTTGCCGCCCAGGTAACGCGCTACATCCAGATAGCGTTCGATCACATGATCACGGGCGTGTGCGCCGCAGATTGCTTTACTCACCAAGCCGCTGCCTTCCCGCATTTCACAGTAGCCGATGCGGTGGGAGCAACCGCTGATTGCTGCCAGCACTGCGCTTTTAAACAGCCCCTGCATGTCGATCACCAAATCGAAGTGGCGGGATTGAAGCAAGGCCCGCATTTCTTTGAAATACGCCCATTTACCGGACCAGTTCAGTTTTTTAAATTTTACTTTATCAAAATAGAGTATCTCATCCACCATGGGCGGATCCGGCACAAAGGCGGCAAACTGCGGGTGGACGAGCCAGCTGATACGGGCCCGGGGAAAACGGTCCCGTAAAACTGCAACAAAGGGCAACGTATGCAGTACGTCGCCCAATGAGCTCATTTTGATGATAAGTATATTCCGGTATTCCATATAAATCCTGTGAGTTCTCTGATCCTGTTATCCTGCGTCGGATCGCCGCATTCTCTAACTCCTTAAAACCGAGAGGCAGTTCGTCAGCTTCAGATCCCGGCGGGCCTGATTTGCCCCGCCAGTATCCGCCGGACGAATTCCGCTAAATTGCCGCCGGTAAAAAGATAGCCTTTAACGCCTGCCCTTTTCGCCGCTTCTACGTCCCGGGGGCTATCACCGATCAAAAAGGCGTTTTCCGGCAGGACCTGCTGCTCTTGTAAAGCCCGCTTAACCATCCCCGGCTTCGGCTTACGGCATTCGCACTCCCGGTCATATTCCTGCAGAAGCGCGCCGGGCAGATGGGGGCAGTAGTAAAAAGAAGTAATTTCTCCCCCGGCTTTTTTTATTTCTTCGCCCATCCATACGTGAAGTTTCTTCACATCTTCTTCCGTAAAATAGCCTCGGGCCACACCGCTCTGATTGGTTACCACCACCACGCGATAACCGGCACGATTCAGCAGCGCTACCGCTTCTTTGCTGCCCGGGATCCATCTTACGTCTTTGATCTGATATAAATAGTCCGTATCGGTATTTAAGACACCGTCCCTGTCTAAAAGGCACAGCTTCGTTCCTGTCATAGCGTCTGTCAATCCTTCTGCCGAAGATAATAACCGCCGGTCTTATCCAGCAAGGCGCAATAGTCCGCCACAGCCTGATCAATAGCGGTAAAACCGCCGTCATACCCTGCGGCTAACAGCTTCGCAGCATCCGCCTGAGTATAGCTCTGGTATTTTCCCTTCAGCACTTCCGGAAAAGGAACGTATTCCAGTTTTTCCAAAGGCGCGTTAAAATGCCTGAGTACAGCTTTGGCTACCGTGTTAAAAGGATGAGCGTGCCCGGTACCGCAGTTATAGATTCCCTTTAGTTCCGGATGATCCCAGAAAAAGAAGTTTACCTTCACCACGTCTTTCACGTAGACAAAATCCCGGGTCTGTTCGCCCGCCGCGTAACCGTCATAGGCATCGAACAGTTTTACTTTGCCTTCGGCTTTAAACTGGTTATACATCTGGAAGGCCATGGAAGCCATTTTGCCTTTGTGGTTTTCCTGGGGCCCATAGACGTTAAAGTACCGCAATCCCACCACCTGGCTTTCCAAACCGTCCAGATAGCGGCGGGCATAATGGTCCATGAATAACTTGGAAAAAGCATACACATTCAGCGCTTCTTCGCACTCCGGCTTTTCGGTAAAGCCGTGGGCGCCGCTGCCATACGTAGAAGCGGAAGAAGCATAAATGAACTGAATTTTCCGGTCCGTGGCAAAGTGGAACAACGCCTTCGTATAGTCAAAGTTGTTCTCCATCATGTATTTGCCATTATATTCCATGGTATCGGAGCAGGCCCCTTCATGAAAGATCACGTCGATTTTTTCATGATCGAAACAGCCTGACTGAAGCGCTTCCATAAAGGCGGACTTATCCATATAATCCCAAACGTTCAGCCCCTGAATGTTCTTAAACTTTACCATATTGGTCAGATTGTCGACCACAAGAATATCGTCACGTCCTCTTTCATTGAGACCTTTCACGATATTACTGCCGATAAAGCCTGCACCGCCGGTGACAATAATCATAATTTACCCTCCCGCGCCAGTCCGGCGATTTTCTCTACCAGACCCGTCGTTGAATACCCCTGTTCAAATTCAATGATTTCGACTTTTCCCGCATACTCACGGCCGGCCACCTGCTCCGGCAGATAGTCGCCGCCTTTGACTAAAATGTCCGGACGGATCAGCTTGATCAGCTTAGCCGGGGTATCTTCCGGGAAGATCACCACCGCATCCACGCAGGCCAGCGAAGCTAAGATACGGGCCCGATCCAGTTCCTGAACCAAGGGGCGCGTATCTCCCTTTAACCGTTGCACGGAGGCGTCGGAATTTACGCCGATGATCAGATGTTTGCCAAGCTTCGCCGCTTTTTCCAGATAAGAAACATGGCCTACATGCAAAATATCAAAACAACCGTTGGTAAAAACGATTTTTTCCCCGCTTTTATGCCAGATCTGCGCCAGATCCCCCACCTCTTTCCAGGAAAGAGGGCGAAAGCCGTAACCTAATTTTCTTTCTTCCTGCAATAAGTCTTTCAGTAACTCGTCCCGGTGTACCGGATAGGTACCCACTTTCCCGACCACGATCCCTGCGGCCCGGTTCGCCATATAGACCGCTTCCGGCAAAGAAAGTCCGCCGGCTGCCGCGGCAATCAGGCCGGCTGCCGCCGTATCCCCCGCCCCGGATACATCAAATACCTCCAGGGCTACCGCCGGACTGTGGATCACTGTTCGTTTTTCCCCCACCAAGGTCATGCCTTTTTCGCTGCGCGTGACCACCACATTTTTAATATGATAGCGTTCCCTGGCCATCTGGGCCAGCTTCAGTACCGGTTCATCCTCATTGGGCACCGACTGTCCCGCCGCCTCGCACATTTCTTTCAGGTTCGGAGTGATAAAAGTACAGCCTTCGTATTTTTCCCAATGCGCCCCTTTCGGGTCCACCAGGATAGGCAGGTGGTGCGCATCCGCCATACGGATGAGCCACTGGCAAAACGCGTCGGAACAAACGCCCTTGGCATAATCCGAAACAGCGATGCCGTCCAGACCCTGTGCCATCAATTGCAGCAGCCACTGTTTGATCTGGTCCGCTTCTTCCGCCGCCAGATCACCTACATCCTCGAAATCCAGCCGGAGCATCTGCTGACGGGCCCCAAGGATGCGCATTTTCGTCACCGTAGAACGACGCTGTGACTTTATCAATCCGCTGAAATCAATGCCTTCCTTCTGTAAAAGTTCTTCCAGAAGCAGGCGGTTTTCGTCGTCCCCCGTCACGCCTCCCACAAAGACATGACAGCCCAGATTAGCCAGATTGGCCGCCACATTGGCCGCGCCGCCCAGCACCGAGCGGATTTTTTTCACCCGGTTGACCGGCACCGGCGCTTCCGGCGAAATACGTTTCACCTCGCCGTAAAAATACCGATCCACCATCACATCACCGATCACTGCGATTTTCAGGTTCTGGATTTTTTCTGCGATAAAAGTCGTGCAATCCATACTATTCATGATCCACCAGCTCACATAAAATATGTCCCATAAGAATATGCATTTCCTGAGCCCGGGCCGTAACCTCCGCCGGCACTGCCAGACAGATATCACAGCACGCCGCCATCTTGCCGCCGCCGGCTGCCGTCATACCGATACAGGTCATCCCTTTGGCTTTGGCTTCTGCGATTGCCCGCAGCACATTAGCGCTGTTGCCGGATGTGGACAGCCCTACCAATACATCGCCCGGCTGTCCCAACGCCTGCACCTGACGGGCGAAGACCGCATCATACCCATAGTCGTTGGCCACCGCTGTTAAAATGGAGGTATCTACGGTCAGCGCAACAGCCGGAAGTCCGCGGCGCTCCGTTTGGAAACGCCCCACAAATTCCGCAGCCAGATGCTGACTGTCCGCGGCGCTTCCCCCGTTCCCGCAAAATAAAATTTTATTGCCCCGACGCAGCGCTGCATCGATCAACTGCGCCGTTTTTTCCAGCTGCTCCGGCAGCGCGGAACGCATCACCTTTTGCAGCACCTGCAGATGCTCCTGCATCCGCTCTTCTATCACTTGCTTCAATCTGCCACCGCTTTCTCAAGTAAAAATTACCAGTTCAGTAAATCAAATTTGACATTCCATTCATTTTTATTGTTGTAATGTTTTCTCTGATACGAAATCGTCAGCACTTCACAGCAGAAACGATGCACCCAGCTGAAGGCAGTCGAATAATTGCCGTAATAAGGGCTGCCGTGATCCGCATTATATTGATGTACCATAGTCACTGTATTTCTGTCATCCGGCTTCCAGGCTACGCCCGTACGCCATTCTTTCGCAAACCCGGGCTGTCCCAAACTGAAATTATAACTGGTCTTATGTTCGTTATGGTAGCGTGTCCAGGCATTCCATTTCGGTGAGAATTCATACCCGATCACCCCATCGTAAATCATAGAATTCAGGCTCTTGCCATAGGCTGTATTTTGCGGATTGCTTTCATTGACCCACTTACGGCCCAGCATCAGATCCAGATACAGTTTTTTATCCCCCAGAGGATAGATCCGATCGTGCCGCAAATGGACGACTTTTTCCGTATGCCAGCTGGACCAGGTCCGGTTCGTGTACTGCCACAAACCGTGCGTCACATACCCTTCGTAGGTCAGAGGCAGCCCCGGCGCGATACGATGGGGCTTTAAAAACAGGCCCCAGTCCATTTTTTTGTGGAGCCAGATTCCTTCATCCAACGTATCATCATCGCTGTCATAAATATAACCGTCATGCAAGCGTACATAAAAATCATGCTCATCATGCCGCAGCCCGTAAAAGGGTTTATAGCCCGATTTAGAATAATACACCTGATGCATGTACGCTTTGGTAGGATTTTTCGCCAACGGATTGCCGACAGGCTGTTCATAATCCAGAGAAATGTAAAAGCCTTTTTTATCTTTCCAGCCTGCCCGGGGCAGGATCATCTGCCGGCCGGAGCCAAATTCATTCACCCAAACATCCCGGGAATAAACATGAACACCCTTCACATAAACTTTTACATCCCGGGCTACGATCCTTTTGTTCGGAACGATCGTGATGGTTTTTGCCTTGACTTCCAGACAAGGAGTATGTTTGACCGCCGGGCAGCGGGTGGTGCTTCCCCCCTGATCCAAAATCATCATGCCGTTTTCTATGATCGCATGGGGCGCCTTATAAAAATCCCTGTCCCCTCGTCCTTCAATCTGACGCAGCTCCCCTGTTTTCGTATTGAAATTATAATGGGCCCAGCGTGCGTGAGTCGTATTGGAAGTTTCCTGTAACGTACCGCCTTCCAACAGCCAGACGTCACCTTTTTCCGCATTTCCCACCGCTTTTGTGGAGCATATTCTCATATCCCCCTGCACCAGGCGCACATTGCCCTGAATGATAAAATCACCGGTTGATGAAGAGTAATGGGCATCCTCTCCCGTAATAATCAGGGGGTCCCCTTTTTCTTCCCCCTCTTCGGGAAGGGCCTGTTCCGAGGAAATTCTGCCTGAATCTGTGTTATTGCCTTCTGTCGCAGTTCCCGGCGGCGCTTCGATAAATTCCGACGCATATTTTCTGGCCTGATACTCAAATCCCGGATAGGTTTTGAACAGTTCCGGCTCAAAATTTTCATCCGTCTCGCTCAGCTTGATTTCGGCCGCTTTCCGGGCTTCCTGTAGAGACGCAGACGTGGATCCTCCCGGCCCGGGAATTTTTCCCTTTACGGCTTCCTGCGGTGACGGGCTTACCCCTTTGGCCTGATCCGCACCATTGGGTTGTCCCGACCTTGCGCGATTGACCGCTGCCCCGTTTTGCTGCAACGGGGACAGCCCCGGTTCCGGCACAACATCGCTTTCCGACTGCTGTATCGCACGTCTGTCATTGACAGCACGACGAGGCGGTTCCGCCAAAGGTGAAACATATTTTGCTTCAGGGTTATATTCATCCGGCGTCCGATCATCTTCCGCATAGACAGGGTAAGCTGCTGCCAGCCCTGCCAGTAATACGGATGCCACTAATTTTTTATTCATGGAAGCCTCCACTTTTCAATAAATAGCCAGTAAATATTATACCATATAAAGACAAAAAAAAATACCGAGGGAACGGCATTCCCCCGGTATTTTGAATTCTGTTCGCGAATAAACCCGCGGAAGGCTCACAATACAGAAGCCTGCGCCTTCGCGTCTTCTCGTTCCTTTCAGGAACTGCGTCTTATTCCGCCGGCTGATAAACAATGCCACTGATGCTCTGGTCGGCCGTTACCTGCACGTAAGAAGTAGCGCCTTCCGGAATCATGATCGATTTTCCGGTTACAAAAGCGCCACCTACCGCGCCAATCGGTCCCAGGATAATCATGCCGCCAATAGAAGCGCCCGCTGCGCCCGCTGCGGTTTTAGCTTCCTGTTTGGCCAGCTTGCCGATATATACAGGCACCTTGCTCCCGTCTACCGCCAACACATGGCTGAATTTCACATCAATGCGGGCATCCCGGCCAAAGCTACGGGGCTGCACCACTTTTTCCACTTCGGCTACACCGTCAGAACCCTTCGCTAATACCAGTACGTCATTTACGTACAGATTATCCGCCACCTTAAAATAGACAGGATCTCCGGCCTGCGCAGTTTTACTGGATAATGGCGCTGTAAACTCAATTTTAACCAGCGAATCTTTCGGCAGAACTACGGCCTGCACAGGAACCTGACCGCCGCTATAGGTTGTTTCCACCAAGCGCTCCAGACGGTCGTTCAGGTTACCGCCCTGAATCTGGCCAAAAATCGTCGTTTCCATATTTTCGATGCGCGTCTTGGCCGGACCGGGGGTGATTTGGGAATTAAAGCGGCTGTCCACTGCGTTCAGTTTTTGCAGGAAGCTGCCATTCCCGCCGTTTGTCCCGCAAATATAGTCATACACGCTCTGAATCCGATCCAGAATATTGCGTCCTGCGTCAGGCATGCCGTAAATATCATCTTCCAGGCTTTCCATCCGCTCCATCATGGAGTTGCTCTGATGGGTGCCATACAACGTTGTCTCCACAGCATCCAGCTGTTCCGACGCCACATAAGAAGTACCCTCTGCCGACACCACGCCTGCCAACCCCAGACAAAGTGCCAGGCTGATTATAAGAGAAAAAAATCTTTTCATCCCTGCTCCCTCCATAAACAATAAGGTAAATTCTCCCAAACCTCTATAGGTAGATTGATTATATGGATATTATAGCATATTTAGTGCCCCTGCAACAGATATTTTTTACAGCTCTCAGCAAAAGCCACATTAATTTCATCTAATTTTTCAAAGCGCCGACGGTGCTGCGCCCGTTTGGAGGGCTTCAATTCGCTCATATCCTTACGGTACTCTGCCACAGGTATGGCGAAGAATCGGGGATCCTCTGCCCGGAGAGTGCCTCCACATTCTGCCCAGAAAGCGCCGAAATCCGTTTTCAGCTTGCGGTCTTTACGGATATGATTCATCGCATAGTAGCCTTCATTGGTCACCGCATAAATTTGCGTAATGCCCAGACAGCGGGCCAGATTTCGCAGACCATAAAAGATCAGATTTTTAGTACGATAGCCAAAAAAGGCTTTGGTCAGCCGTTTGATCACGTCCCCGCCATTGGGCATCCCCTGCAACGCGCCGATCCAGATCGCCGTTCCGTCTTTTGCCGGGTCAGGCCCAAACCAGAACATAATCTGATACAGGCTTTGGTCAGCCCAGGAAAGGATCAACGATAAACACCCTTCCTTACGCTGCCCCGACTTAAAACAAAGCTTCATGGAAAGAGGTTCATCCTCAAACATATCCTGCCAGAGAGTAAGTTGTTTCCCTTCATTCACCGCAGTGTCCACATCAACATACAAAGCGGAAACAGCCGCCGCAGTAAAATGTTGTTCCATAAATAACACGTGATTTTTTATCAGGGCGATACGATCCGCATAATCCGAACCTTTATAAAAAAAAGCGCGGGTCGCCTGTTCCACAAAGGCCGGCGTGCCATGCAGTATCGCCTGCCGTTCCGGTGTTTCGGCAAAAAAGTCCAAAAGTCCGTTGATGTCTTTTTCATGCATCCGGCAACGGGCCCGAAACACAAGATAGCGTTTCATCTCTTTTAACCGCTCTGTCTGGTACAAGCGGTGCCCCACCTCACGCAATATAGTCTGATCCATCTTCTCTCCTCACCTATTCATTCGTACTGTTATCCAAAATCATAAATGCTTCCACGTGCAGCGCAGGGTCTGCCTCCACCGTAATACGGCAGGCTAACTCCCGGCTCCAGTCTTTGAGCTGATGCTGCTGTAAATACGCCGTTGTCAACGGATGGGCCACCACTAAAATTTCTTTCGCGCTGCCCTGTTTTTTTAACAAGGTACGTATGCGCCGCTTGATTTCCAACGCGATGGCTTCTTTTGACTGCACTCTGCCGCTGCCGCTGCAGGTAGGACAATCTGAATACAGCACCGCTTCCAGATTCTGCCGTGATTTTTTACGGGTGATCTCCACCAGGTTTAAGACCGTAATGTCCTGGATCCGGGGGCGCATTTTATCCCCTGCGAACGCTTCTTCCAGGACCGTCAGCACTTCCTGACGATTGGTCTCGCTGTGCATATCGATAAAATCTACTACGATAATGCCGCCAATATTTCGCAGGCGTAACTGATAGGCAATTTCCCGGGCGGCTTCCCGGTTGATCTCCATAACGGTTTCTTCCAAATTGCTTTTACCGCTGTAACTGCCGCTGTTCACATCAATGACCGTCATCGCTTCCGTATGGTCGATCACCAGATATCCGCCACAGGGCAAATTGACCCTGCGGTCGGATAACGCCGCAATCGTATCACTGAAACCAAACGCCGCAAATACATCTTCATTGCCCTCCCAAAAACGCAGTCGGGTCTGCGCCGCCTGGGGCATTTTGACCAAAAGCTCCTCAATCCGGTGAAATGCCTCCCGGCTGTCCACCACGATCTCTTCTACGTCTTTGGTAAAGTAATCCCGCACCATCCGCACAGACAGATCTAACTCCCGATGCAGAAAAGCCGGCGCTTTCGTGCGGCGGGACTTTGTTTCCACCACATTCCATTCCGCCAGGAGCGCAGTAATATCTGCCGCCAGTACTTCTTCCGGTATGCCTTCCGCTTCGGTCCGCAGTACCAGCCCCACGCCTTCCGGCCGGTGCTTTTCCGCCAGGGCATGCAGGCGGTCCCGTTCAGCAGCGTCTGTAATTTTACGTGATATGCCGATATAGTCGCCAAAAGGAAACAGAACCACATAATGACCGGGGAAAGTAATTTCCCGGCTGGCCGTAGGTCCTTTGCTGCCCCGGGGATCTTTGATGATCTGCACCAAGACCTGAGAACCTTCCGTCAGATCCTGCGTCTCTCCCAGATATAAAAAAGCATTTTGTTCCAGACCGATATCAATAAAAGCGGCCTGAATGCCCCGGACTACATTGCTGACCCGGCCCAGAAAAATACTGCCCACTAAATGGGCCGACAAGGACCGCTCTACAAGATATTCCTGTAACATATCATCTTTTATCAGACCCATCCGCGCTTCTTCCGGCATACTGCTGATAATGATCTTCTGCGGCATAGGGTACGCCCCCCCCTTTACTTTAATCGTGCTGGTACAGACTGTCCAGCATGGGCCATTTATTTCCCGCCTCATCCACGCGGTACAGATCCAGCCGTTCAATATCCGCCTTTTCCACCGGCAGACCCAGACCGTAGCGCTCATTCAGGGTATTCACTACATCCACCGCTTTCATACTTCCTTCCGGCGTGATGCGGCAATGAAAATGCAACTGCAAAGAGCCCCCCGTCTGGAAAGCCTCCAAAAAAGGAACATACTCTTTCACATTGATTTCTTTCACTTTGGCTTTCGTCTTAGGCGCCTGCTTCACATATACCACGGACGATGCCTGATTGAACTCATCTATGACCGAAGCGATCGCGCCCTGCCAGGGCAGCGTCACCCGATACTCCGCCCCGCCGGCTACACTCATCAGAGCCGGCGCCTGATTTTCCACCGCGTCTACCGCCAACACGCGAATGCCTCCGGGCAAGGCTTTGCGAAAGGCATTGGCCGCCGCCAGCGGATTTACCGGTTCCGTCAGTTCCAACTCCACAAATTCCGCATAACTGACCACGCCCACCCCTAAAGCGGACGCCAGCGAGTATTTCATGTGGGGATTAAAGCCCTGAGAATAGGCTACCGGCAAACCGGCGCGGCGAAACGCGCGACCGATGGTACGCAAATATTCCAGATGGGAAATAAACCGGATCTCTTTTTCCTTCGTGATCTGAAAACGCAGCTTCATCAGGCCCCACCTCTTTCTTTCGGCAAACCGGGCCGTTGCGTTGCCGCCCGATAGCTCTCGTTATCACAACCGGCCATTTTTTCAGCCAGAGAAGCAAAGCCGGCTTCTTGCGAAGCATCGTATGCTCTGCCGCTGCCGTCCATAATCGGTACCCCCAGCCGCTGACAGACGCCGCAGCCATTACAGTTCCCCAAACGGCAGTCCGGCGTCAACATAGCCTCCTGCGCCTTTTTATATTCATGCGCCAGAAACGCCCGGTTCACCGCCGGCTGCAGATGCTCCCAGGGGAACACTTCCTGAGGACTCCGCGCCCGATGATTATAAAAATCAGGATCCAGACCGCAATCCGCCAGAGCCTGCTGCCAGCGGTCAAAATCAAAGACATCGGACCAGCCGTCAAAGCGCTGTCCCCGCTGCCAGGCCAGATACAAAGCCTGTCCCAGACGCCGGTCGCCCCGGGCAAACACGCCCTCCATGATGCTGGTCTTGCCGTCATGGTATTGCAGGAACATGTTTTTTACACGGGTCGCTTCAATCAGCAGTCCCTGTTTTCTCCGAATCTCTGCCAACGTATCCTGCGGCACCCACTGAAACGCGGTATAGGGCTTTGGTACAAAAGAAGAAACGCTGACCGTGACCTGGCAACCGCCCTGCCCCGTGATCTCCTTATATTTCCACTGCACCTTGCGGGCCAACTGCGCAATGGCCACTACATCCTCGTCCGTCTCACCCGGCAGACCGATCATAAAGTACAGCTTGACCTTTTTCCAGCCATTGGCAAAGGCCGCGCTGACCGCCTGCAGCAAGTCGTCTTCCGTCACGCCCTTGTTGATCACATCCCGCATTCGCTGACTGCCGGCCTCCGGCGCAAAAGTAAGCCCGCTCTTCCGCACCGCCTGCACCTTCTTCGCCACATCGACGCTGAAGGCATCAATACGCAAACTGGGCAGAGACACGCTGACTTTTTTCTCTTTAAAGTCCTCGATCATTTCATCTAAAAACGGTCCCAGGCAGGAATAATCCGCCGTACTCAACGACACCAGGGAAATTTCCTCATACCCCGTATTCTTAATCTGTTGGTGGGCAATTTCACGCAGTATTTCCGGTTTTCGCTCCCGCACCGGACGATAGACCATCCCCGCATGGCAGAAACGGCAGCCCCGGCTGCAGCCCCGGAACATTTCCAGCATTACGCGGTCATGTACGATCTCCCCAAACGGGACGATGGGCGCCGTAGGAAAATCCACCGTATTCAGATCCGCTACCACCCGTTTCGTCACGGTCGCCGGCGCATCCGGTGTATTGGATGTAACAGCCTGCACCGTAAGGTCGTCATTGTACGTCACGTCATAAAACGAAGGTACATAGACCCCCGGGATTCGCACCACTTTATGCAAAAAGCCCTGCCTGCCGCCGGGCCGCCCGGCTTTTTTCCACTCTTTATAACAGGTCAGGATCTCCGGCAGCGCCTCTTCCCCTTCGCCCAGCAGCGCGAAATCACAGATTTCCGCTAAAGGCTCCGGATTGAAAACACAAGGTCCCCCCACCAGCACAAACGGATCTTCTGCCTTGCGGTCTTTGGCGAAGACTGCCACACCGCCCAGATCCAGCATATTTAAAATATTGGTGTAACTCAGCTCATATTGCAGGGTGAACCCCACGATATCGCATTCACAAAGCGCTTTTTTCGTCTCCAGCGTAGTGAGGACGATATCACGTTCCCGCATGAGCTGTTCCATATCGATCCAGGGCGCATAAACCCGTTCCGCCGCTATGCCTTCCATCTGATTCACCAGATGGTACAGAATCTTAAACCCCAGATAACTCATACCTACTTCATACACATCGGGGAAAGCCAAAGCCAGGCGGACTTCCGCCTCCTCTTTGAAAATACTGCCGAATTCACCGCCTGTATAACGCGCCGGTTTTTTTACGGCAGCCAGCATGTCAATCGTTAAATCTTTCTTCATCCGAGAGTCCCCCCAACTTCTAAAATTGCAGTCTGGTTTTACGCAGATTAATATTCAACAGCAAGCCGGCCAGCAACATATTGGTAGTCAGCGAACTAACCCCATAACTCAAAAAAGGCAGCGGTACACCGGTCACAGGCATGATCCCCGCCGTCATCCCGATATTCACCAACACATGAAACAGATACATGCCGGTGATGCCGGTCGCCAGCAGCATACCAAACCGATCCTCCGCATTCAGGGCGATCGTCAGTCCCCGCCAGATCAAAATCAGATAAAGCAATAAAATGACCACTGCGCCGATAAAACCGAATTCTTCTCCCGCTACAGCAAAAATAAAATCCGTATGATTTTCCGGCAAAAAGTTTAACTGGCTCTGGGTGCCCTGCATCCAGCCTTTTCCCAACAACAGGCCGCTGCCGATCGCGATTTTGGACTGAATCACATGGTAGCCCGCGCCGAACGGATCCAGCTCGGGATTTAAAAATACCCGGATCCGATTCCGCTGGTATTCGTGCAAAAAATGCCAAATCAAGGGCGACAGGCAGATCAAGACGCCGGTCATCCAGGCGATCCACCGGGTTTTAAAACCGCAGACCCAGAACATGGAGAAACCAATGGCGCCAAAAACCAGCGCCGTACCCAGATCCGGCTGGCGCAGGACTAAGACAAAGGGCGCCAACAGGAAAAGTCCCGCCGGCAAATACTCCTTCCAATGCTCCAGGCTGCCAGCCTGCTTGTCCAGAAAAGCAGCCAGACAGACAATGATAAACACCTTGGAGAACTCACTGGGCTGGAAAATAACCGGCCCCAACCGAATCCAACGCTGCGCCCCCATGGTAGAATGACCGAAAAACATGACGCCTAACAGCAAGATCAAGGTAATCACATACAAAGGCAGCGCCACCTGTTTTAACACATGGTAATCCAGACGCAGCAACAAAATCACCAACAAGGCATCCACGGCCAGAAACAGCCCCTGACGCTGCACAAAGTAATTCACCCCTGTCCGCAGGGCCTCGGTATGCGTCGCGCTGGCAATCAGCACCAGACCGACCCCGGTCAGAAGAAACACTGTCAATATTAAGATCCAGTCCAGATTACGAATGTATCGCCGCAACAACGCTTCTCCTTATATTCTTCGCCTGCGTTATCTTTTGTCTGTAGTCTATTTCTTCCATGTGATCTTTCGCCTGCGTCATATTTCCTGTATATTGCTATACTTCGCCTGCTGAGAAACTTATTCCTCTTTACTACCTTTATTCTCTTTACTATCTTTATCTTCTTTATATAGTTTAGTCCCTGTCAGCCAGGCCTGCAACACATCATACACAACAGGTCCCGCTGCGGTCGCGCCGAAACTCCCCTGCTCTACGATGCAGGCAATGACCAGCTGCGGTTTTTCCGCCGGCGCATAGGCAATAAACCAACCGTGATCCTGCCCGTGCGGATTTTCCGCCGTACCGGTCTTCCCTGCTACGGGTACCGGCAGTCCGGCAAACCAGGCTGCCGTACCGCCCGGCTGAGTCACCCCTTTTAACCCCTGTTGCAGCAGATGTATGGTGGTTGTCGAAATGGGCAACTTACGCGGTTCGGGGCGTTCCGGCACGGAATAGGTGCTTCCGTCCTGATTCACGAACCGCTCGATTAGATAGGGCGGATGCACTACGCCGTCAGCCGCTACCGCAGACAGCATCTGACAGATCTGCAACGGCGTCACCAGCGTCAGTCCCTGCCCAATGGCAGCATTGAACGTATCCCCCAGAGTCCAGTCCTCCGCAAAAATCTTCTTTTTAGCCGCCGGACCGGCAATCAGCCCCTTCATCTCCCCCGGCAGTTCAATGCCGGTCGCTTTACCGAAACCGTAATAACCTGCATAGGTATTCAGCCCTTCGATTCCTGCCCGGCGTCCTAACTCATAAAAATAGACGTTATCCGACATGGCAAACGCCGTCTGAAAATTGATCCAGCCCAACGCTTCCCCGCCGGCATTTCCCATATCAGCCAGCCAATGGGTACCGGAGTCATAAATCAATTCTTCCGGTGTCACCTTATGCAGATCCAGCGCCGCCGACCCGGTCACCACTTTAAAAGTGGAGCCGGCCGGATATTCCCCGCTGATGGCCTTATTGCTCAGGGGGTGAAATGTATTTTCATTGATCAGTTTCCAATGCGCTGTAGAGATGCCGCCCACAAACCAGTTGGGGTCAAATCCCGGACGGGAAACCAGCGCCCGTACAGCGCCGGTGTTGGGATCCATGGCGACAGCCGCCGCCGCGTAGGCATTCGGCGCGATACCGCTTTTCCGCAGAGCTTCCAGCTGTTTATCCAGCGCCGCTTCCAGATTCCTTTGCAGCTGATAATCCAGCGTCAACACCATTTCCTTACCGGGGACCGGCGCTTGCCCGGCCAGCGTACGCACAGTCTTGCCCCGCACATCCACTTCTTCACTTTTCCGTCCCGGCACGCCGCGCAAAAGCGCGTCACAGGCCATTTCCAAGCCGCCCTGCCCGACGATGCTGCCGGCGGGAAGTCCTTTATAACGGCCTTGCGTCATCTGACTTTCCGAAACTTCCCCCACATAGCCCAGCACATGAGCGGCCAACCCGGGAATCACATAACGCCGTAACGGCTGAAGATCTAAAGAGATATCGGGAAGCTCCAGGGAATTTTCCTGTAAGGCGGTAATTTCCGCCGCTGTCAGCTCCTGCTTTAGCGGGATCGCTTCAGAGGTCCTGGCCGCTTTGGCCGCCTTGCCTTTTACTTTTTCCAGAGGCAGCTTCAGCAACTGCGCCAGTCGCTGCATTTCCGCAGGGGGCATGGTCTGACCGGCCCGGATGTACAACACATACCCCGGAGCGCTGTCGGCCAGCACTTTGCCATGACGATCCATGATCCGCCCCCGCGGCGCCACGATCAAAGTACTGCGCATCCGGTTGCCGTCCGCCTGCTTCCCGTAGTACAGTCCTTTATACAGTTGCAGCCAGGCCATGCGCCCTGCCAGAACCAAAAAGATGACCAGAGCCAGGGCCAACATTTTTTGCAGCCTTCCGGCCGGAATTTTGTTCTGCACGGCGACTCCCTTTCCGGAGAAATATTCCTCTCCTTTTTGCTAAACAAACAGTCTCTTACCCGACAAACATCAACGCTCGAGCTTCTTTTTCCTGTGTTTTTCCGCCGGATAGGTCACATCTTCCTCCGCCACCCAACGCCGCAGGCGCTCCATACACCAAAATACCGGCGCTGCCAACAGCATATTTCCCAGGCAATACCCTACCGTCTCCCGCCCATAGGCCGCAAAAGCGGAAGTCCAGTCGCCGCTCAGCCAAAACAGAGAAAGACCGTACAAAAGCCGCAACAGCAGGCTCAGGCCCCCTATGATCAGAATATGGTAGAGGTAATTGTTTTTAAAAATCATTTCCTTAATGCGCCCGAAGCCATAGCCCGTCAGGCCCCGGGTACACAGGTAAAAACCGAAAAAATCCGGCGCGGCCGTATCCTGCAGCAAGCCCAGGGTCAAACCGCAAAGCACCCCCCCCGCAGGACCGTAAAACAAACCGATGCCGTAAATAAAAAGCAAGGGCAAGTCAAAATACAGATTGCCCCTGAAATAGCCCAAAGAAGTCGTCTGTAAGATCAACAGAATAAAGGCTGCTCCAACCCAGGACCACATTCTCATGGCAGCGCCTCCCCGGCCTCTTTCCTTTCCTTATTTAAACGGAGGCTCTCATCCTCCCATAACACCACATACACCTTGTCCAGCGAACCCAGGCCGGCAGCCGGTTCCACCAAAGCGACCTTCTGCAGCCCGGTCATGTCTCCCTTCAAATCCACTACTTTTCCGATATACAGGCCGGCAGGGTATTTTCCCCCGATACCGCTGGTCACCAGCATGTCGCCTGTTTGAATGTCGTCATCACGGCCGAAATACTGCGCCTGCAGCAAGGCGCCCCGGGGGCCGTTGCCCGTCAGTACGCCCACCGCCTTCGACGTGGCCCGCAATACCTTCACACCGATGCGGGAACGGTTGCCGGAAAGCAGCATAAAACGGCTGTAATGCGGATATACCTGATCCACGACGCCGACCATGCCTTCCCCGTCGATAATGACCAGGTCCGGTTTGATACCATCCGCCTCGCCCTTATCCAGAAAAAAATACTCGTGCAGATCACCTAAACTGACTCCCAGGACCCGGGCCGGCAACAATTTCTGCTCCGGATGAGTCTGTTTATAATCAGCCAGTATCTGCAAACGCTGATTTTCCGCCTCCAGACGGGCCAGACGAAATTCCGCGCTGTGAAAATTAGCCAGTTCTTTTTTTAAAGCGGCGTTTTCTTCTTTCAGTGACGCATTGGTACGGCGCTCCTCCATAAAACCGGCGGTTTGATCATGCACCCACAGCACCGCCCGGTTAAAAGGAAGCAACACCGAATTCACTGCCGCATTAACCAACGGAAAACGCCAGCGTTGCTGTACAGCCAGCACCGTACAAAGAAGAAAGGCCGCTGTCGCCAGCAACGCTAAAAATTGTTGCTTCTTCATAGGGTATCCCTCAACGCTCCTTACAGCTTAGCATTGGAATTCATGAACCCTTTCTTATATACATCGATATTTTCCACACAAATGCCGGTTCCCAATACGACACAGGCCAGAGCCTCATCACTGACAAAAACCGGCATACCGGTTTCTTTCGACAGCAGTTTATCCAGATTGCGCAGTAAAGAAGAACCGCCGGTCATGATAATGCCGTGATCAATAATGTCCGAAGCCAGCTCAGGCGGCGTTCTTTCCAGCGTATTGCGGACCGCGTCTACAATATTGGCCACCGTCTCCGCAATACCGGTGCAGACCTGATTGGCATTGATCTGCAAATTTTTAGGCAAGCCGCTGACCAGATCGCGGCCGCGGATATCCATCGTTTCCGGCGAATCCACAAACATAGCGGTCCCCAGGGTGATCTTGATTTGCTCCGCCGTACGCTCGCCGATCAGCAGGCTGAACGTCTTGCGAATATAGCGGATGATCGCATCGTCAATGGCATCCCCGCCGGTACGGATGGAACGGCTGACAACGATCCCCCCCAGCGAAATCACCGCTACTTCGCAGGTACCGCCGCCGATATCGACGACCATGCTGCCGGTAGCTTCCTGTACGGGAAGCCCGGCGCCGATGGCCGCCGCCATAGGCTCCTCAATCAGATAGGCTTCGCGGGCGCCGGCCTGCAGGGCCGCATCCACCACCGCCCGTTTTTCCACTTCCGTAACGCCGCTGGGCACCCCGATGACGATACGGGGGCGGATCAGCGAATGATTCCCCAGCGCTTTATGAATGAAATATTTCAGCATGGACTGGGTAATATCAAAATCCGCGATCACCCCGTCCTTCATGGGGCGGATCGCCACAATATTGCCCGGGGTACGGCCGATCATCTGCTTGGCTTCCGCCCCGATCTCCAGCACCTCATTCGTCTCGCTGTCCACCGCCACCACCGACGGTTCCCGGATAATAATGCCTTTCCCCTTACAATGCACCAGCGTGTTTGCCGTGCCCAGATCGATCCCCAGATCATGGGAAAAGTTTTTGAAAATAGTAAACATAAAAAATTTCACCTCATATATCCGACCCTACAGCAGGATGCCACTGTTTCCGCAGCCTGCGCAGCCGGCCTATAAATCGCCATGCTCTTTAAAACTGTAATAGCAGCCATCGCCGATCACCAGGTGATCCAATAACGGAATCCCCAAAATCTCGCCGGCCTGAGACAACACCTTTGTCAAATGCCGGTCTTCCGCGCTGGGCGCCGGATCCCCCGAAGGATGGTTATGGGCCGCCAGAATACAGGCCGCATGAGCCAAAACAGCAGGCGCATACACTTCCCGGGGATGGATCGCCACACTGTTTAACGAACCTTCGGCCACCTGCTCCGTCTTGATCACTTTATTTTTTGTGTTGAGAAGCAAAACCAGAAACCGTTCATGATTCTCATTTCGCAGTCTGCCCATCAGATACTGTGCTCCATCACTGGGTGAAGTAATGTGCTCATACTCAACAGCTGATGCGCAGGCCACGCGTCTGCCCAATTCCAACGCCGCCAGGATACGGGAGGCTCTGGCCACGCCCAGGCCTTTGATTTGCCGAAACTCCTGTACCTTATGCCAGCGGGCCACCTGGCGATACAGACCCTCATTCCGCGTCATTTCTTCCGCGATCCGCAGCGCCGAACGGGATTTTGTACCACTGCCCACCAATACCGCCAAAAGCTCCGCATTGGAAAGCGCCGCCGCCCCCAGCCGGCATAACCGTTCTCTGGGTCTGTCTTCCGCCGCCATGTCTTTCATCATAAACTCTGCCAAAACATCACACTCCCTATAATTATATTTTATAATGCCTGCCGCATAGCGTCAGGCTTAACGGCCGCTGTATAAAAAGGACTGCGGTTTTTCGTCCTTTTCTTCGCCGTTTTCGTCCAGATTGATCTCAAAAGTCACCGGTTCCAGACTGGCTACCGTAAGCTGCTCCTGTTTGCTGATCGCGTCCCGGCGGAAGATTTTAATATAATTATACGCCACAAACAGCCACACCAGCAGGCTGCCTGCCACGAAAGGCCAGAACCAGAACTCCAGCTTAAAATAATCTGCCATCACATAGCCGAAAATACCGCCGGCAAGCAGACAAATAACAGGCAGAATGATCTGGAATAATTTCGCCTTCTTTTCATCCACCTTGCGATATTCAATAATCACATTATCACCGGGATGCGCGCTGATGGGATTCCAACAGTCGATGTAAGCCCGCAGCCCCCGTTCATCGGTCTCTTTAAAGTTCACTCTGACCTTGGCCCGTTCGCCATGAGTCTCCAATACAGTTCCTTTAATCACTTTCCAACTCCTCACTCACACCCTCAGGCATACGGATAAAAACACAGATACCAGAGGCCGATGCCGAAAATAATGCCATACATCAGCAGAGACACTGCCAGTCCCTCCCAGGTACGGGGATAACCAAAATTCAGATATTCGCCGAAAATACCCCGCCGGTTCAACAGCGTATAATTCGTGCGGCGTTTAAACCAGCGCGCCTTACGTTCGCTGCCAATGATCCGGGCCGTTGCGATAATAATAAAGAAAGACAGAAAAAACACTGTCAGCAGCCGACCGGTAAAGGCTTCCATCGGCACCGCAGACAAATCAACCATGACCTCTTACTCCTTTCAGGCTCTTGCGGCCGTCAAAATTCCAGATATTTATCCGGCATCAGCCGTATCAGTTCCCGCAGAAACTCGTCACTGCAGCAAAAGATTACAGCCGCCAGGCCTTTGCCCTCTTTAAAAGCCAGAATACGAGTGGGATTCGCATCCGCCATATTATACCGATGAATATAGTGTTTGATCCGTGTACGACGGAAGAAATTGCGGCGATAATGCTGCGCAAAACTTTCCGTCCGGGTCAGATCCACAATATAGTGAGCCTGCTTCCATAACCCTATCGTAATAATCTCCAGTTCATTGCGGCGCAAAATCAGCTCATAGCGATAAAAAACCTTCCAGATCCAAAGACCCAGCCAGAGAAGATTCATCCCCAGCCCCACCGGACTGAACACGCCTGTCGCCTTGAAACGATACGCCTCATAGGCCCAGCTGCAGCAAATCACCAGCAACACCAGATAGGCAAACCCCATTTTGCCGCCGCCGCGGGTGGTCGTCTCCCGGCAAATCTCTTTTACTTTCAAAAAGTTCCCCTCCAATACCGTATAAATCCTTTGGCAATGCCCGGTAAAACCTACTAAATATGCCATATTATTATACCAGATAAAATCATAAAAAGATAGTGAAAAGAACGGCAAGACGGTGAAAAGGGTATGAAACCATAAGCCGAAACTGACATAGTAATTAGGAAAGAAAGGCATACTGACTCCCGGCTTGTCAAAAGGTCCAAAACACTTATGCAAAAAGGCTGAAAGCACATATGCCTTCAGCCTCTACAAACTTATCTGCCGTACTTCCATAGTACGATTGCTATAACAATACAGACGCAGGGCTGCCGTTATTGTAATCCGGTTCCACCGCCCCAGAATCCGATTGCTATACCCCTACAGGCTCCCTCGTACCGGAACTGAAAAGCCTCTGTCTTATTTTACAGCGATCGTGCGTCCCAGATAACGGCGCAGCTCACTTACAAACCACCGCTGCTGCCAATCGGTTCGGATCAGATACGCGTCTTCGGTTTCATCGTAATAGCGAATCTTCTTATCATAGTATTTGCCGGTCACACCGTTATAAGAAGCGTATTCGCCCCGTACCGTCATACCGATCATGGATTCCGTGCGGAAATTAAAAAACCTCTCATGTACTCTGTCAATCCGCATCGCGATGACAATATCAGCCCCGGTCTGCGACGCGACCTGCATCAAAGACGTCTTGTCAAAAGATTTCAGGCCTTCTTCCGGCACCGCTTTCGCCACGACATCTTCATCTAACAATTCAAACTCAGGGTATTCCAGCTTATTAATGATGATATCCCAATAATAGCTGTTAAAATCACCGGCCCGCTCTACTTCTTGTTCATTGACCTGAATTGGTACTACCGCTACCTTTGCCGCTTCCGCCGTCCCGGTCAGAGGCGTGTTCAGCAAAACAACCGCCATGACAGCAAACAAAAATGCAACTATTTTTTTCATTTTTTCTCCTCCTACTGACCGCCATCCCTGACGGCAGGCTTTTACTACGGTTTATGATACCACAATTTTCAGGATTACACCAGCTGTAAATCGAAAATTTTCTGTGACTACCGGAGAAATCGCGCTCTATGTACTCCCAAAGGTTTTGCGCCGGAAAAATTTGAAAAAACGAAGCCACTGCTTTGGGCGATACGATTCCCTGCGCCCTTCCCCCGATCCTGACAAAAACGTCAAAAAGCAGGACTGCCGAAACAGTCCTGCTTAGTAATTACGTTATCACGATTCTTCTATCAATCCAACACCACGCTGCGACTGACAGATCATCGCATTACTACGATTGACAAAAGTCAGATTAGAAGCGCAGCTGCAGTTCGCTCCACAGCGTCTTTTCTTTCTTGTCGCTGTCTTCTTTGCTCTTCAGGTCGTAGTATTTTACGCTGGCCATCATGTTCTTAGCTACAGTGTAAGAAGCCGCTACGCTGTAACCCTTGAAACCGTCAGCCCACAGGGTCTGCCGACCATAGTCACCATTCATGGTGTGCGCTTCCGCAGAGTAGGAAGGCTGGTTGTAATACACGGCCTGCAAGCCGAAAGAGCCGGGCTCTTTGTAGTTAGCGCCGAACAGATCCAGAATAGCGTCAGCACCATTCTTGTGTTCGCCTTCATTGGTGTGCAGCCACATACCCGTCAGAGCGATATCTTTATTAAACTTGAATTTCAGCCCTGCATTGGTAATATGCAGATCATCTTTGATGTCGCCAGTAAAGGACATGGTATCATATCCGCCGAACAGATCCACATTATCGCCTAATGCAGCCTTCGCGTTTACGCCCCAAGCCTTGTCATTATCTTTCGCATTGTATTTTGCTTCGGTCAGTTTGCCGTAGTAGCCGCCCAGTTTTACTTTGTCGCCGTATTTTACGGAAACGCCGTCAAAGGTATCATCATAAATCATACCTTCCGCCAAGTACATAGCAGCGCGGCCGGCATCCACTTTCGCGCCGCCCAGACGGCCGGTCATGAAAGCACGGTTGATTTTTACGTCGGTATCTTCGCCTTTGAAGTCTTTGTCCTCTTCCTTATCATTATGGAAGTACTGGTTGTTTTCCAGACGGTTTACAAAGCTCCAGTTATCGTTTACTTTGCCGGTGAAGATCAGACGGGTGCGCAGACGGGCTTCACTGTTTTTCCAGTCAGCAGCGCCGGGTTTTTCTTCCTTAAGGGATTTGTAGCTATAACGGATCTGGCCGGCAATCTTTACGTTGTCAGCTTTCTTTTCCAGAGCGGCTACGCGAACGCCCAGCGCATCCAGTTCGTCAGCAAATTCAGCAGCCAGACGATCTACGTTAGCGCCTTTAGCCATTGCTTTCGCAACGATCTGAGCCATTTCGTAACGGGTCATCAGGCGATCGCCGCGGAAGGTATCATCGCCATAGCCTTCGATTACGCCGGCAGCAGCCAGTTTGGAGATGTTGTCATAAGCCCAGTGACCGGCCGGTACATCGCTGAACGGATTGGCTGCATACGCGGAAGCGGTTACGCCCAACGCCATAGCCATTGCTAATACTAAAGATTTTTTCATAGTGTTTTCCTCCTTTTAGAAAAACGATTTGTATTTATTACAAAACATCCTTCCGGAGAAATCCTTCTGTTCGCTATGGCGGCGCGAGTCGCCTTGTTTCCTCTGCCCTGCGCGAACTCCGTCATCCTCGTTCCGGTGTTTTATAATACATAGGGAATAAAGAAATGCACTTTTCCCGGCCGGCAGACTTTATGCCAACTGCCCGCCCGGGGAACTAACACATCTCTACAGTTGCATTATAGCATAAATACAGGTTTTTGCAAGCTTTTTTTCGCAGAAAGGTTCTTTTTACGCATCTTTTTCCGGCAATTCACGGATTTAACTGTTAAAATAAGGATTCCCGACACACTTTTACCCCTGTTCAGCCGGTCGTTTCAGGCTTTTTTTCATGTTGTGTTATCTTTTTATTTTGTTTTCTTCCGCTCTTGTGAAAAAGGTTTTTGCCATATTTCCGCAACAACTAAGGATTGGAATTATGGTATAATAAAAATAAAAACAGAGCAGTTTCAAAACCATTTTCCTAATGGAGGAGGGAGCTTGCAATGAAAAAAGATTTTGTATTTAAAACAGCGGCGGCCGCCACCCTTTGTCTGACGGTGACTGCCGGTGCTTTACTGCCGGCCCGGGTTCTGGCCTGGGACTGGCTTTCCGCCGGTGCGGCAGTGTTCCAGGTAGGCGCTCAATACGCGTATCTGAACAGGCAGATCCATTATCTGGACAACAAGGGACGCAATCAGCATATGGCGCAGATCAAAGACAAGTATGGCGTAAATCAGGATCCTGCCGCCAACGCCATGCTGGACCGCATAATGGGGCGCCTGTCGGACGCCATCGCCTTAAGCGACCCTTCCATTACGAAAAAGCCTTACAATTACTTTGTTAACAATGAAAAGTCTTTCAATGCGTTTTGCACAGTGGGTCATAACCTGAGCGTCAACATCGGGACTTTTGATAAATTAAATTATAATGAAAACGAAATCGCGTTTGTCGTTGCCCACGAAATCGGTCACGGTCAGAAGCAGCATCCGGCGGCCGGTGTAAAGCGGGGGCTTCCCCTCTCTCTTTTAGCCGCCTTGTACTCCAGTCAGAACCCCAATGCCGCTTCCATTATCGGGGCCACATTGGTCAATGCTTTGGGAACGGCCCGTCTTGTGACTCTGCCCATGGAAAAAGAAGCGGACCGTCTGGCTTTCGATTACGCGGTAGCCGCAGGATATAATGTAGGCGGCGGAGCCGCGTTGTGGCAGCACATTCTGGAGCGCAACGGCAAAGAAAGTTCCGGTTTCGCTTCTGTTTTTAACGATCATCCCACCAGTGTATCCCGGCGGGACGAATACAGCCGCCGCATTACCAAATGGAGCGGAAATGCCGTGAAGGTAGAAAAAGACACGGGCGCGATCACGGTACAGGGAAAACATTTTTATACCCCCGCCAAAACAACGTCTCTGAGCAGCGCGGAACAGGCTTATCTGATTGCCGGCAATCTGGCCGCTGTATACCATAACAAAGCAAATTCCCGCGCTGTCTGGACCAATGGAGCCCATATGCTGATGGTGGGGGACCAGCCCATCATGACGCTGAACGGGGTTGCCAACGCTGCGACAGTACAGCGGCGTTTGCAGGACATTTTACAGGATAAAAAAGTACAGGATAAGAAAGTACAGGATAAGAAAGTACAAACTGCAAAAGTACAGACTAAGGCCGCAGCAGAGAAAAAGTCCGACAGCAAAAAAGGGCGGTTTGACTGACGCCCCGTCAAAAAGGGCTGTCAAAAAGCGGCGGCTGTGCAAAATTAACTGACCGGACCAAACCGGTCAAAACGACGCATTGTAAATTAAGTAAATAGAGAACACCGCAAAACAGAAACCTACAGGAAAAAACACCCTGTCGCAGATCCGCGCTGACGGAAATGCACAGGGTGTTTTTAAAAGATATTTAACTTCAGCTTCACGGAGGACGCTCAATCTGCCGTTAGCCGCAGGAAGGGTGTCTCAAGTCCTTTCTGCAGGAGGAGTGAAGTTAGTTTTATAATAGTCACGCCCGCTGCGGTGTGAGTATTACCCTTATTTGCCGGCAGGTCCGATCATAGCCAGCATGGTGCCTGCCGCTACCGCAGTACCGATAACGCCTGCTACGTTGGGGCCCATGGCATGCATCAGCA
>UQUU01000002.1 GCA_900544275.1 uncultured Succiniclasticum sp.
AGGTCAATGTGTTGAAAGACCTAAAGTATCCGGAGGCAACCTATACTTCCGTTGCCAGACGATATAATGTCTCGATCACGAAAGTTATGCGTTTGTTTGATGCTTACGTGACCATTCCCCGAAAACCTCTGCCGGAAGTTCTCTCTATAGATGAACACTATTTTCCGGAATCGGACTACGACTCCTTGTATTGCTGTCTGCTTATGAATTTTACAACAGGAGAAGTCACCGATGTTCTTCCAGATCGAAGAAAGCGATATCTGATGCAATATTTCAGTAAGATAAAAAGAGAAACGTTAGATTATACAACGCATCGAAGTGAATTAGATAATGTGAAATATGTTTCTATGGACTTGCATGAACCCTATAAAGATATTGCCTCTATCTATTTTCCAAAGGCACAGGTCTGTGCTGATAGCTTTCATGTTATTAAAAACCTGACAACTTGCTTCCGGGATGTCCTGCTGCGCTGTCGCCGACGGACGGAAAACGAAAACTTACAGTACCTGCTTTCCAAGTTTCGATTTGTATTCCACCATAATACATTTCTGGATAATGAGCCTAAATATAACAAACGACTAGGTCGCTATCTGAACTACCGTGAGTTAAGGGATTTGATGTTCTCTTCTTTTCCAGAACTCCAAACTGCCTATGAGCTCAAGGAATATTATATCCGGCTAAACAACACCTGCTCAATCCATACTGCACCGGAAGCGATAGAAGAAGCTGCGTTAAAATTTGCAGATGCCGGTATTCCAGAATTAGAACCTTTTTCCGTATTACTTAACAACTGGCATACCGAGATAGCAAATTCCTTTACTCCAATTCAAGGAGTTCGCATTAACAACAGCTTTATGGAATCGAAAAACAGGATTTTAGAAAAGCTGTTGTATAACAGCAATGGCTTTAGTAATTTCCAACGAACTAGAAAAAGAATCCTCTATTGTCTTAATCCTAACGATAACTACCATTTTTAAAAATAGAAAGGCGGGAAAACGTATCTTTCGCTACGTTTTCCCGCTGAAACCACAATACTGTTATAGCCCAACCACAAAATGTAGTAGCCTGACCACAAGATTATTTATAGGGTAACCACAGACTTGTTAAAGGTCCGACCACAGGATTATTTATATACCCGGATTATTTATATACCCAAGACCTACTTTGATTTTACAGACTTTTTTTCATACTTTCTTCTATTTATAGAGCTTTGAAATTATGCACTCCATCTTATTTGCTAATTTAGTCGTTTTATCTTCTAATTCATTTTCTTTTTCTCTAAATTTTTTAATATCCGGGACGCACTCTCCAATCAAATTTTTATATTCATTTAACATATTTTTACAATAACTCATCTCGTCCACAAAACCAAACTCAGAAGAATATTTTTCTAAAAGATTTAATTCATTTTCTATAGTTCTTTGAATAATAAGAGCATGTCTTATGCTCTGAGTCTCTTTTATACGATATATACAAGGATCTGCAGTGTGTTGAATAACTCGATCCGCAATATTTTCAACAAGTTTTTTCTTGCTTCTAATATCATTTTTGTATTCTACATACAAGTAGAATACAATACCTGCTACACCAATGCTCAACAACTCATGAAACGGCACAAAAAAGTATTTCCATATACAGGCTTCCGGCAACCACCGTAAGTAAAATGCACTTAAACACGCCAAAATAGCCAATGCGATAAGTAGTAAATTTAATATTGTTTTCATTAACCACGTCCATGAACACTAATCTGGATAATTTTCTCTATTTCCTTCACTAAACTTGGTTGGTCATCAGACTTAAATTCAATTATTTCTAAAATCTTATCAGATTTTAAGTTCAATTTACGCGCTAATCCACCAAAACTTTCATCCAAGAACGATGATGGAAAACCCATGCAACCATCGAGATCAATCATGAGCTTCGCTTTCTTCTCCATCGCTTCTTTGAATTTTGGGAACAACAATAAATCTCTAAATTCTTCTCCTGAGTTATCTCCCTCTGCTTTATAACGCCCACCTGGTGTAGGCGAAAAGTCTTTTGATATTGATAGATTTATTCTTTTCATCATAGTTTTCTCCTTAAAATATTTAATTCATAAAGAGTACCATATAGTTCTCTTTGCCTATCATAATACTGGGGAGCACAATCCTTAAAAATAATACATACACCTTTTCCCGAATATGTAAAAGCGCTTTCTATATACTCCTCACACATCGTCCTATATATCTGTGGAAGTCCTTTCCCTCTTGTTGGGCTTTCCGTCCTAGTTCTAAAGTTACCTTCAAACGCTGATTGTAATATCTTTGATTCTTTAACATCCAAAACAGGCGGAAAAATACTGCGTAATTTTTCATTCCAATTTTTCCTAACGGTACTTGGAATTCCCCTTCCAGTGTCTAAGAAAATCAATCGTACTTTTGATAAGCTATTTTTTATAAAAATTTGCCATTTTTTTTCCAGTTTATCATCTTCGTAATAGGCATGTTGTGTTGTGTTCCCCATGAGTTCAATTAAAGCTTCATATAACGATCTAGTTTCAATTCCTGTTTCTTTTCGGATAAATTTGCATATATTCGCAACTGTTTTTGTCGGGATTTTCTCTCCACGAACAATAAAGACCTCATTGTCATCAAAATATTGTTGAGTAAATGATTTTTTTGACATAATTCTATCAAATCCACATTGCTTATATAAACGCCTGATTTTCTCTTTTTTAGGATGATTGCCTCCAATATCAAAATTAGCGGCTTTCGCATCACTTACAATCGCAAATAAATACATTAATGTGCTTTCTGTGACATCGACGACCTGCGAGGAATCTATGTACAATGTTTTTTCTTCAGTATTTTCATATTTATTCTCAACAAAGCTAATCAAGTTAGAGAAAAACTCAAGAGTTTCTTCACCATTTGATTCTATAGAAAATGATTTGGGTGCTATAAAATTTACACGCGATTTCTGCTCAGCTATTTTTAGGCTAAAAAAATTTGCGTCATGAGTTATAACATCCTTTCCACCATTATGTCGACGTAAATTTTTACATTTTCTTTTCTTCTCAGTTCTCCGTATTAAAAGTTTTTTACTTCGATTAATTAACCATAGTCTTTTTTTGAAGCCCTGCATACAACATTACCATCCGTACTGTATAATCTTTTTTATTTTATATCTTATTATACACTATTCTAACTAAATTCTTAATATCAACATTATAAAAAGTTTGTTAAACTTATTTATCTTAAGGAGGAGGTCATGGACAACTATGCAAAACGCAGTAATTTACGCAAGATATTCTTCCGATAAACAGCGCGATGCTTCCATTGAGGACCAGATCCGGGAATGCACTGAATACGCCCAGGCTAATTCCTTGACTGTGATTAAAACCTATGCTGACCGAGCGCTGTCCGGCACTACGGACGAAAGTGCCCAGTTCCAGCTGATGATTAAGGACGCTGCTAAAAAACAGTTTACGCAGGTGCTGATCTACAAGACGGATCGCTTTGCCAGAAACCGTTTCGATGCGGCTATCTATAAAAAGAAATTAAAAGATTATGGGGTGAAGGTCGTCCCGGTGAAAGAACCTATCCCGGATGGTCCGGGCGGCGTTGTTATGGAAGCGCTCTACGAGTCCATGGCGCAGATGTATTCCGAAAACTTATCGGAGAATGTGCGCCGGGGCAACTATCCAAAAGCTAAGCCGGAGAAATACCTGCTTAGCCAAAAAGCATTCTGCGGATACTGTGGCAAGATGCTGGTCGGTAATTCCGGCTGTGGTCACCAAGGTAATAAGTACCGCTACTACCGGTGCAAGGGAAAAGGTCTCAATCACTCCCCTGCGATCCGAGCGGAAACCTTAGAAGAAACTTTTTCATTGCAGAAACGATTACACGAGCTTGAGGGCCAAGAAAAAAAGCTGCTCGGCATGATTGCTACCGAACAGCTTAAAGCTCCAAGATTCACAGAGCAAGATGTGATTGCGTTTCTTTCCGGATATAAGAACGGGGAAATTTCCAATCCTTCTTACTCTGGAAAACTGATTGAAGCATTTGCCGATCAGGTGTACCTTTTTGAGGACTATCTTGTTGTCAGATACTCTATGGATAAAGCCGAAACCCGCATCAGCCTTGACGAGGTGAGCGGTTTGGCTACCAGCCTTGTTGGTGGGCCTAGTAGGATTCGAACCTACGACCAAGCGGTTATGAGCCGCCGGCTCTGGACCAACTGAGCTATAGGCCCGTGTCGAACAATAAATATTGTACTCGAACTTATTGCTCATGTCAAGAAAGATTACTATTTATAGAGCGGATCAGAGAGCAGGAATCAGTCTGTTACAAAATCACGCAGCTGAGTGCATCGTTTACTGCGCAATCTACGCAAGGCCTTGGCTTCTATCTGACGAATCCTTTCCCGCGTCACGCCAAAGTGTTGTCCCACTTCTTCCAATGTACGCTGCCGGCCGTCTTTTAAACCGAAGCGTAACTCCAATACCTCACGCTCACGAGGACTTAACGTATTCAGCACTTCGTTCAGTTTCTCCCGCAACAGCGCAAAAGAAGCGGCATCGGCAGGCGCCGGCGCGTCATGATCTTCAATGAAGTCGCCTAAATGCGAATCTTCTTCTTCGCCAATCGGGGTTTCCAGAGAAACCGGTTCCTGGGCGATCTTCATAATTTCCCGCACCCGTTCTTCTGTAATTTCCATTTGTTCCGCAATTTCTTTGGGCAATGGCTCCCGCCCCAATTCCTGCAGCAACTGACGCGATACACGAATCAGTTTATTTATAGTTTCCACCATATGCACCGGGATCCTGATAGTACGGGCCTGATCGGCGATGGCGCGGGTAATGGCCTGCCGGATCCACCAGGTAGCATAGGTACTGAATTTAAACCCTTTATTATAGTCAAACTTTTCAACCGCTTTAATCAGCCCGAGATTTCCTTCCTGAATTAAATCTAAAAAGAGCATACCTCTCCCTACATAACGTTTGGCAATGCTGACCACCAGGCGCAGGTTTGCCTCGGACAAACAGCGTTTTGCCGCATCTCCCTGCTCTTTCAGATCGGTCAACAGTTTGGCATAGCTCTCTTTGGCCGTATCGTACTTCTTCAAATTGGTTTTATTCGTTGAATTCTGCAAACGAACTTCCAATAAATTTAAAATGGCTCGAATCTCATAAATATTCTCCGGCTCCGGCTCGATCTGCTCTGATCTGGGCTGCACGAATTTTTCCCAATCCCCGCAGTCGACCCCTTCCTCTTCCAAGAGGCTCAGCATGCGGCTCCGTTCACTTTTCGTAAACAGTTCGGCAGCAGATACAAAGTCTTCGGCTGTATATTCTTCACCGGCTGCCCGTTTAGCGGAAAACTTGCGGAACGCAAAAGGAATCGAGCGCAACTCTGCCGCGGCACATTCGGTCTTCAAAAGTTCATTCAGACGCTGCAACATTTTCGTAAGCGCTGTTTTTGCATTAAATGCAGTATTTTCGGCGGCGACGGACTTACCGGCTAAAACGAATTCTGCCTGTTTGCCTTTATCCATCCGCTTAGCCAGTTCCACTTCATCCTCGCTCTGCAGCAAAGGCACTCTGCCGATCTCCTTCAGGTACATACGCACCGGATCATCGATGTTGATACCGTCAGGTACCGACATGGAAGTTGCTAACTCCGCTTCCGTGATTTCTTCATTTTCTTTGACAGCTTCTTCATCCTCCGCGGGAGGTAACGCGTCATCACTGTCTTCATCGTCTTTGAAATAGCTTATATTAATGCCCTTGCTCTGCAAACAATCAATCACAAATTCTACGGCTTCCGATGTGTTAATGCCTTCCGGCAGAACGTCGTTTATTTCTTCATCGGAAATCATATTATTATTATTTTTCGCCCGGCCTTCCAGCTCCAGAAGCTTATCTAACGGAAAGCCTTCCGGCATTGCCGCCAGCAATTCTTCGGAGAATGCCGCTTTCACCTCGTTCACACCTTGTTCTTCTGCCGCCTGTTGCGGTTTATCGTTTTTCTTTTTAGGATTGACAGCTTTGGCGGCAGATGTTACCCGTTCCACTTTTGCTTTTGCTTTTGTTTTAGGCAAAGCAATACCAGAACCCGCTTTCTTTTCCGCCGTTTTCTTAGCTTCTTTCGCTGTCTTGGATGGGTGATCCGCAGCTTTTTCCCGCACTTCTTTGCCTGCTTTAGAGGATGTTTTTGGCGTTTCTGCTTTCTTTGTGGATTTGGTACTGTCCTTGCCTGCTTTATTGTTCTTTTTTACCGGTTTGGCAGGCTCTTCCACAGGCAGCAAAATTTCTGCTTTTTCCTCTGCCACAGGCGTCAGAATCTTTTTCCCTTTCTTCTCCGTCTTTTTCGCGGATCGGGAAATTTTGTTCAAATCTGCGGCGGTTTCCGTGTTCAATTTTTTGTTGGATGTTTTTCTGTTAGTTGCCATAAAGCTTTGTGATTTTCCCTCTTAATTCATTGCAAATTCTCAATTCTTCAATGTATCTGGCATCATTGAGACTGCTGTACGTCTCGGCCAAACGCCGATGTTTCTCAAACTTCTGCTGCAAAGCGCTACGTTCCATTTTCCTTAGACAATCTTCGGCGGCCTGAACGCGCACTTCTTTTGTCACAGGACGATCTGATTCGGCTAATATTCTGGCGGTCTCCCTGCAGATCGCTTCGTCCCCTTCCAGAAACAGAGCCTCTTGTATGTCAGAGAAGGTCTTTTCCTTCATCTCCCATAGTTTTTCATATATGCTCTGACGAACGGGGGAAACAAAACCGGTCTTCTGCAGCCTGTCGCCGTAAAAATCCAGCAGCTCCGGATACCGGAAGAATAACGCTAATAACTTGCTCTCCGACTGGGTTAAGGCATCGATTTTCGTCTTTCCTGTCTCCGGCAGAACCGGCACCGCAGAAGATGCACGTCCTGTTGCCGCAGCGCCGCTTTTTTTACGATATTCCCCGAAAATAAGACCTTCGTCGATCATCAGCTGCTGGGCTAAGAACTTTATGTGACCTGCTACTTCAATGTCAGTTTTGCATTCACGCAGATACGGGATTATATTCGACACACATTGCACTTTTCCTGCTAATTCCGAAATATTATTTTGCGAGATGGTGTAGCGGATCTGGAATTCCGTTCCATCCCGGGCTTCTTTAACCAACTTTTCAAAGGCCTCTTTACCCGCATGCCGGACGAACTCATCCGGATCTTTTCCCTGCGGAACATTCAGGACTTTAACAATAAGGCCTTCTTTTTTGGCGATCCCTACCGCCCGAACGGCATTGCGTCGTCCGGCGTCATCGCTGTCATACGCAAACACAAGCGTATCCGTGATCCGGTGCAGCAGCCTGGCATGCTGCTCGCTAAATGCGGTACCCAAAGATGCCACCGCACGATTGATACCGGCGGCATGAAGACTTATGGCATCCATATAGCCTTCTACTACGATCGCTTCCTTAGCTTCCCGTATGGCCTTTACCGCTACATCCATGGCAAAAAGGGTCTCCCGCTTGGGGAAAATCTCCGTCTCCCCTGTATTCAGATACTTGGGCAGCCCCTCTCCCATTACCCTTCCGCCAAAGGCAATCACCCGTCCGCGGGGGTCTTTGATGGGAATCATCACCCGCCCGATAAAAGCATCCAGATCGCGACCGTTCTTTGAACGGATCAACCCAGCTTCCCGCATTTGTTCCGGTTTGCAGCCTTTTTTGCTTAAATTCAGCTGCAACGAATGAAAGCCCGGTAAGGATACGCCTAAAGAAAACTGTTTGATGATTTCGTCGGTTATCCCCCGATTATGAAAATAGTCTTTTGCCTTTTTCCCGTACTCGGTTTTTTCCAGACACGCGGAAAAATAGCGGCAGGCCAGTTCATTGACCTGATATAGTTCCTTACGTTTTTCTTCCCGAAGTATATCCTGTCGGCTCCGGTGCGTTTCCGGAATGGGAATGTTCGCCCGATTGGCCAGCGCCTTGATTGCTTCGGAAAAAGAGCAATTGTCAATTTTTTCTACAAAACTGAATACATCTCCGCCGGTATGGCACCCGTAGCAGTAAAAAAACTGCCGTTCTTTATCCACTGAAAAAGAGGGCGTCTTTTCTCCGTGAAAGGGGCAGCAGGCCCAGTAATAGCGGCCTCGTTTCTGCAATGAGATGTAGGATGAAATGACTTCCACAATGTCGGAGCTTTCCTTTACCCGGCGTTTAAAATCATCATATTTCTGGTCCATGCTCCGCTCCTTATCATCGCTCTTACAATAGCTATATTCTCTGTTAGGGGAAAAAATCCTCTTTTTCCTTAAAATTACTGCGTTTTTTCTCAATTTCTTACTTTTTATCCGATTTACAACTAAAAACCTCTGTCCGCCTTACGGTCAAGTCACCGTACAGCAAACAGAGGTTTTTCGATTTATCGTGTCCGCTTAATCGGATTATACGATTCCAACTGTCCTTAATCAATACTGTCCTTAATCAATTTTGCGATTCTAATCGTGATGAACCGGTCAGACGCTTTTTACCGCGCAAACCGATGCTACTTTGTTCCAATCGCTCCGAATCACACAATCAGGCGCGCTTCGTGTTGTTCTTGTAATAATAATCAAGCACAATGCCGGCTGTTTCTTCAATCGCCCGGTTGGACACGTCAATCACTGTACAATGCACCCGGCGCATGATCGCCTTGGCATATTCCAATTCTTCATTAATGCGATCGATATCCGCATAGGTGGCTTTATCGGAAAGGCCCATGGTCTGCAGTCTGGTACACCGGATATCAATCAGTTTGTAGGGATCGATCAACAAACCGATGATCCGGTTATGGGGCACTTTAAACAGTTCCGGCGGCGGTGTAATTTCCGGCACTAAAGGCACATTGGCCACTTTCAGCTGTTTGTTTGCCAGATACATGGATAAAGGCGTTTTGGAAGTACGGGAGACCCCGATCAGAACAATATCCGCCTGGGAAAGTCCTAACGGATTTTTGCCGTCATCGTATTTAACGGCAAATTCGATTGCCTCTACCCGTTTAAAATATTCATGGTCCAGCGTGTGCATTAAGCCGGCCTGGTTTCTGGGGTGCAGCGCAAACTGTTCGGCGATGCTTTGCAACATGGGTCCCAGCACATCCACTACCTGTAATCCAAGACCGGCGGAACGGGCTACAAGATGTTCCCGTAAATCCGGACTGACGATAGTATAACAAACGACGGCATGATGTTCTGAAGCTTCCTGCAAAACTTTATCAATCTGTTCTTTGCTGTTTACATAGGGAACCCTTACCACATCAAACTGCGTCTCGGTAAACTGACTGGTGGTCGCTTTAATCACTGATTCCGCGGTTCCTCCTACAGAATCAGACAAAGCATAAATAGCCGGGTTTTTAGCGTTTATGATAACCCACGCCCCTTCCTTCTGCGATATCAACGAATAACCGTGTAAAATTAGTTTTGGTGATGCGTCCTAATACCTCGTAGCATTTCTGTTTTTCATCAACGCATTTGACCACAGGCAGGCTGTCGATCTGATTGTCGATTACTTTGCGGGCCGCCACGGCCACCGTTGTTTCCGGTGTAACCATGATCATTTTCGATAACGGCGTCATCGCCATCACCACCGGCACTGATTTTAAATCACCGCTGTTATTAGCCGCCAGTTTCAGCAAATCTTTGCGGGAGACCACGCCGGTCAGTAAATTTTTTTCATCTACTACATAGACAGAACCGACATCCTCTACGAACATGCTGACAATCGCCTCATAGGCGCTTTGTGTATTTTTAGCTACTACCGGCATGGATTGAATGTCCGCTACGGTAATATCAGAAATTTCTTCCGTCAGTAACCCCAACGTACTTCTTCCGGTAAAAAAATACCCCACTTTAGGACGCGCGTCAACGATGCCGCTCATAACCAGGATCGCCAGATCGGAGCGCAGCGCAGCTCTGGTCACGCTCAACTTATCGGCAATATGCTGACCGGTGATCGGTCCTTCCAGTCTTACGATCTCTGCAATCTGTTTTTGCCTTGATGTCAATCCTATTTTAATCAGTCCTTTCTCGCACGGGTAAGTTCCAACGTCGTCAAAAGTCACAATCCATCGAACCCTGCAGCAAGGCAGAAGAATCCCTTAAAATCATTCCGCATGCCGATAAATAGCGCAAGAGAAATAATAATTCACCTGATATCTGATGCACTATTTTGATTCAATATACGCTGATTATAATACTTTTTTGCAATTTTGTAAACTATTCTCTTCATAGGCGCGAATCAGTTCTTCTTTTTGTGCGCGCGTCATTTTATGTTTGATCTGCCACTCTCTTTTCAGCGCACCTGATTTATCCTCGAAGGACTCCCTGTATACAAGAATACAGGGGACGCGTCCCTGGGTGTATTTAGCGCCTTTACCGGCATTATGGGCTGCCAGACGTTTGGTTACATTATCGGTATAACCGGTATAATAAGTAGCATCTGCGCAGCGCAGAATATAGACAAAATAGGACATTGTTTCTCCTTACACAGGATTCCGGCGTAACGAAAATCGCTTTGCCGCAAGACGTTTAACAGGAAAAGGGCCGTAACGAATGTTACAGCCCCGTTCTTTTTATTTAATTCAGATCCCTGCCTGTTCTTTTAAGGCAGCGGCTTTATCCGTATGTTCCCAGGGAAGGTCGATATCTGTACGGCCCATATGTCCATACGCAGCCGTCTGCTTGTAAATCGGACGCAGAAGATCTAAACTGCGGATAATCCCCGTGGGGCTGAGCGAGAAGTTCCTGCGAACTAAAGCGACGATCTTGTCATCGGCAATTTTTCCCGTACCAAAGGTATCTACCAGAATGGAAACCGGCTGCGCTACGCCGATCGCATAGGCTAATTGAATCTCGCAGCGTCTGGCCAGGCCGGCCGCCACAATATTCTTGGCAACATAACGGGCTGCATACGCCGCCGAACGATCCACCTTGGAGGGGTCTTTGCCGCTGAAAGCGCCGCCGCCATGACGAGCCATGCCGCCGTAGGTATCCACAATAATCTTACGGCCGGTCAGACCGCTGTCCCCCTGGGGGCCACCGATGACAAAACGGCCGGTGGGGTTCACCAGATACTTTGTTTCGGCATCCAACAGTTCTGCCGGAATCACCGGTTTCACTACATGTTCGATCATATCCGCTTCAATCTGCCCGCGGGTTACTTCCGGGTCATGCTGGGTAGAGATCACCACTGTATCAACACGTACCGGTTTTTCATCTTCATATTCTACGGTCACCTGGGTCTTTCCATCCGGACGCAGGTACGACAGGGTTTTATCCTTGCGGATCTGAGCCAGACGGCGGGCCAGCTTATGGGCCAGAGAAATAGGCAACGGCATCAGCTCCGGCGTTTCGTCACAGGCATAACCGAACATCATGCCCTGATCGCCGGCGCCTGTCTCATCCTCTGCGGCAGAGCCGGACCTGGCTTCCAGAGATTTGTTCACACCCATGGCGATATCACCGGACTGTTCGTCGATTGACAGCAGCACGCCGCAGGTCGAACCGTCAAAGCCATATTTTGCCCGGTCGTAGCCAATTTCCAAGACCGTATCCCGCGCGATCTTGGAAATATCCACAAAGCATTCCGTCGAGATTTCCCCTACTACATGGATCTGGCCCGTAGCCACCAATGTTTCGCAGGCCACACGACCATGGGGGTCTTTTTCTAAAATCGCATCCAACACAGCGTCTGAAATCTGATCGGCAATTTTATCAGGATGCCCTTCCGTTACCGATTCAGAAGTAAATAATTTGCGCATACTCCTATGCTCCTTTCATAAAAAAGCCGGAATCCACTGGTCGTTCCGGCAGAAAACTTTTGTGTCCTGACCCTTCCGGAAGAAAGAAAAAAGATGCTCTCGCGTTTGTGAGAGCATCCGGAATTACAGACGTATTCTCATCTTGCGATTTCTCGTAAGGATTTAGCACCGTTTGCCAGAGGCTACCCTCTCGTAATGGTTGCTGCAGCTTCACCGGGCCAGTTCCCTCCACCGCTCGTGATGAGTAATATTAACTTGCCTTAATTATTATATCAATAATTACCTGCATTGCAATGCCATTCACATTTTTTTCACAAGTAATTACAAGTCATGCAGATAAAAATCTGTCCAAAATCTTCAGGGAAAGCGTCCATGCCTCATCCGTTCGCTTTACCGCTGCGTTTTTCCATCACCCGGTCCAGTAAAATTTCGGCTACATCATCTTTGGATAAAATTTCCAACGCTTCAATTTTCCCGTCAGGATAAAGAAACTTGACAATATTTGTATCTGTGTTAAAACCGGCGCCTTTCATGGAAACATCGTTGGCAACGATCATATCCAGATTCTTTTTCTTCACTTTAGCCGCCGCATTTTCCAGAAGATTTTGTGTTTCCGCGGCAAAACCTACCAAAAACTGTTGTTTCTTTACGCTACCTAAGGTTTTTAAAATATCCGGGTTCTGATCCAGTATAACGGTCATACCATCTTCCGGATGGATTTTTTTAATCTTCTGACCGGCTACTTCCCGCGGTTTGAAATCCGCCACAGCGGCCGCTTTGATCACTACATCGACCGCGGGGAACTCCGCCATACAGGCATCCATCATTTGCTGCGTCGTTTCTACGTTTATCACCCTGGCATAGGGCGGCGGCGTAAGAGCTGACGGCCCCGTGATCAAAACCACTTCCGCGCCACGCAGCAAGGCCTCTTTCGCAATGGCATAACCCATCTTGCCGCTGCTGCGGTTGCCGATAAAACGTACCGGATCGATCGGTTCACGGGTTCCGGCCGCGGTAACCATCACTTTAACGCCCCGCATCGCCCCTTCCCGCAAAGCAAAAAAGCGTTCCAATGCCGCTATGATTTCCGGAACCTCGGGCAGGCGTCCGGCGCCGGTAGTACCACAGGCTAATTCCCCGCAGCCCGGCTCCATAATTTCTACGCCTCGTTTGCGCAATAGAGCCAAATTGGCCTGCGTGACCACATTTTCGTACATGCCTGTATTCATTGCCGGGCAAACGATTTTCGGACAGGGCGCGGCCAATAGCACCGTACTCAATAAGTCATCCGCCAGACCATAGGTCATTTTGGCTAAAATATTAGCCGTCGCCGGCGCAAGTAAAAGCACATCGCCCCAATTGGCCAGCGCGATATGCTCCACATTAAATTCATCTCTGCCGTCCCACATGGAAACAGCCGCTTTATGACCGCTGATTTCGGCAAACAACAAAGGCGACACGAATTTTGCGGCGTTTTCTGTCATCACCACACGTATCTCAGCGCCTTTTTTGCGTAATTTGCTGACCAGATCGACCACTTTGTAAATCGCAATTCCCCCGGACACGCCCAGAACGATCTTTTTCCCCTTCAACATTGCTTTTCCCCGCTTCCTGAAAGGCTCCTGTTCGCCTTACAGACAAACCGGAGTCTTTGATCAAACTGCTGTCCTGCTTATTTTTTTCGGGTATAGGTGATTTTGTGCGAGCCGATTTCTTTTAACGCAATACTTACTTCTTTTTCCGGCAGCACTCTCCCGGGTTTTGTCATTTCCCGGGCCCGTTTCGCCGTCAGAATAGCTAATGTATATTTGCTGTCCACTAAGGTAGCCAAATAATCAATAGAAGGATCCACCATGCTCATATTATTACCTCCGTTAGTCTGCGCCTGTATCAGGCCTTACTTATTTGATTTATTTTTTGCGCTTATTGCTTATCCGCGCCGGGATGGATGATCTTATCCTGAATACACGGAACCGGGGTTCCAGTATAGCGCTTATTGCTTATCCGCGCCGGGATGAATGATCTTATCCACGACAAAATACGTTCTTGCCGCCCGGTAGCGTTCTGCTTCCAACAGTGTCAATACCCTCTCCGCAGCCTTTTCCGCCACATCATTGACAATAATGTAATCATACTCATTGGCATACACTAATTCATGGGTAGCCGCGGCCAGACGCTGCCGGATCACGTCTTCCCTGTCCGTACCCCGCTTATAGATGCGGGCGCTTAACTCTTCCAATGAAGGCGGCACCACAAACACAAACACACCGCCCGGGAATACTTTTTTGATTTGCAAGGCGCCCTGAATATCAATTTCCAGGAGCACATCCTTGCCTTCATCCAGCAATTTTTGGACATAGGGTTTCGGTGTGCCATAGTAGTTCCCGTAGACTTGCGCGTACTCCAATAATTCGCCCCGGAAAATCATGTCCTTGACCTGAGGCACTGTTTTAAAAAAGTAATCCTGCCCATCCACTTCTCCGGGCCTGGGCTGACGGCTAGTAACCGAAACGGAATAGGCCAGTTCCGGCAGCTTTTCCCTTAATAAATTGCAGATCGTACCTTTACCGGCGCCGCTGGGGCCGGACACCACCAATAGCAAACCTTGTGGTTTCGTTAATTTTCTTTCCATCAGTCTTCGTCTTCTTCCGTATCAGAATTCAGCCGATTTGCCACGGTTTCCGGCTGTACTGCGGACAAAATTACGTGGCCGCTGTCCGTAACGATCACAGCGCGAGTCCGCCGCCCATAGGTCGCATCGATCAAAACGCCCTTATCCCTTGCCTCAGAAATAATCCGCTTGATCGGCGCCGACTCGGGGCTGATAATTGCAATGATCCGGTTGGCGGATACAATATTGCCAAAACCAATATTGATCAACTTAATTTCCATACAATTCTCCTGTCTTCCTTTGCCAGTGTACCCTTGCCGCCTTTTCCGCACTATATCGGTTCAGCCTGTTATTCAATATTCTGAACCTGCTCACGGATTTTTTCAATCTCCGCCTTGATTTCCACCGCCTTTTGCGCCAATTTATAATCATTTACTTTGGACGCGATGGTATTGGCTTCCCGGTTAAATTCCTGAATCAAAAAATCTAACTTACGCCCTACCGGCTGCGACGATTCCAAAATGGAACGGAAATGCGTCAAATGACTTTTCAGCCGCACGATTTCCTCTGTGATGCTTACCCGATCGGCAAAAATAGCGACCTCCTGCAGCACCCGATCCGGATCAGACGCAATATTTTTCTCTTCCAGAAGCGCCGTCAAGCGCTCATTAAGCCGGGCCTGATACTCTGCCACAATTTCCGGCGCCCGAACTTCTATTTCCTTAACTTTTTCTTCGATGAAATCCAATCGCTGATAAAAGTCGCCAACGATGTTCTGCCCTTCCGTTTCCCGCATGGCAACCAACATATTGACGGCCTGATCCACAGCTTCTTTGATCCTTGGCCAGTACGTATCGCAGTCAAAAAGGCTTTCCTGCGCCGTTACCACTTCCGGGCAGCGAGCCAGGTATAAGATCTCCGCCTGCTCACTGAGTGTCGGTCCGGCAATGCCGATCGCCTGCCCGATCTCAGACAAAGCGCGATGATACGCCATGGCCAACCCTTTGTCAACAGTGACTTTTACTGCGTCGGCCCCTGTATAATGGGCATTGACAAATACATCGATACGACCGCGGCTGACCGAAGCCAATATCGTTTTGCGGATCTTGTCTTCCAGCGGATTCAGAAAATGCGGCAGACGAATTGCCATTTCATTATAACGGTGATTGACCGTTTTTATCTCTATCGTTACCGAAAAATTTTCTTCTTCATAGCTTCCCCGGCCAAAACCGGTCATGCTTTTGATCATAAAACAGGCCTCCCACCATGTCCTTAATTGATTTTTTACATAATCACGACTGCAATCCCGCTGAACCGGCCTGCCCCCGCTGTTGCAGAAATCTGCCTCGGCTTTCCTTTTTTCAGCCCTGAAAACTCCGCAAAATTACCTGATTTCAAATGTTGCAGGGATCTGCCGCGGCCTTCCTTGTTTCAGCGGCTGCGATTTCGCTATTTACGGTTACTGAAGCTGCGCAGGATCGATATCAAATCGACGCTCGCCGCAATATTCATCCGCAACGGATATGCTGTACTTCTCCGTCGGAATAAACTGCGCCTGATCAAAATAGAACTGCAGCTGCAGCACCGCATATTTTTTCATATCGGTCAACGTGTTTTCAGCGGCTTTATTCTTCGAAATCAATCGCGGGCTCTGTTCTTTAGCAACAGCAACCTTGGGTTTTTCCGCTGTTTTCCCGGACACATCGGCCCTGCCCTGCCTGATTCCCACCGATTTTTCCGTCTTCTCTTCCATATCAATCGTGCTGCCTGCCAGGAAAGTGACTGCATACGGTTCGATGGCCTTCTCATTTTGCAGCAACCGTACTTTAAACGCGTCCTTTTCCAGCATTATGGGACAGTTAAGGACCGCGCCGATTAAGGTGATGCCCTCATATTCGGCCACATTTTCTCTGATCTCCGCCAGATCCGGCAGCTTCTGTTCAGCGATCTGATCCCGTGCATGAATCGCCGCCAGTAAATACGGCGTATATAGCACCACGCTTTCTCTTCTGCGAAAAGGGTTTTTCTGCAGCTCCTCCGGTATTACCCAGGGCTGCAAAAACTGCCGTAACGTCAAATTATCCTGTTTACCGGAAATACCGTAGTTCACTGCTTTCGTCAGATTGGCATCGGTAATGGGCGCAAGCGCAAAGCAAGGAAGCAACAGACTGCAACAAAACAGTGTTAAGAAAAAAATTCGCATCTTCCCGCCCCCTGATTATTTACGTTCAAACTGTGTTATACTTGAGAGAGAAACTGTATGACACAAATTATTCAAGATTAAACACATTATAAACTATTACACTCCCAAGTGCAACAAAATAAGGGAAAAAGAAAGCATAAGGAAGAAAATCCATGAATTTAGAAGGAATTACTCTATACACAGTTACAGAATACTTAAATCGGAAAATTTCAGGCAGTAAAATTTACAAAATTACTATGCCCACCCCGCTTTCCCTCGTCTTGTTTCTAAGGCAAGGCGCAGAAACATTTACGCTGCTGGCAAACTGTAACAGCGCCGCTCCCGCCCTTTGCCTGACAGATACGACGCCGGAAACGCCCGCCGAACCTCCCGCGTTTTGCATGCTGCTGCGCAAACATCTGGAGGAAGGCCGCATCACCCGTATTAAGCAATATGGTCTGGATCGCGTGATCGAATTGGAAATCAGTTTATTGGGAAGAAGCAGCCGTATTATTACAAAGCAGCTTATTGTAGAATTAACCGGCAAAAATGCCAACCTGATTTTTACAGAAGAAGGCAAAATCATTGACAGCCTTAAACATGTGTCTGCTGCCATGAGTTCCGTCCGCACTATTCAGCCGGGGGCAGTATATCTGCCGCCTCCGTCGCAAAGCGGCCTGAACATTCTTCAGGCAAAACCGAAAGACATTGTCAGCAGCCTGCCGGATGAAGTAAATCAAAAACTTTGGTCGGTTTTAGTAAAGAATACGACGGGGATCGGCAAAGCCACGGCGCAGCAGTTATTTTTTCCGGCCCAGATCCCATTAAGCGCTTCTTATCTTACGCCCACCGACCGTACCCGGTTAGTCGCTTCGATAAAACAATTGCAAAAAGCGGTCAAAAGTGAGAATAAAGTTTTTTCCGTATTTGTTACCCGCTCCAATCACTGCCAGACGATTTTTCCTTTCGAGGCGCCTTACGTCCCTCCCGACATGCATAAAAAAAACTTTCCTGACATCAATCAGGCGCTTTGTTATGCAGCCGCCCTGGAACCGATCCAACTGCCGGAACATGAGACATTGCAGCGGATCACAGAAAACGAGATACACCGTTTGCAGAAAAAAACAGGGGTTTTGGAAAACGATTTAGCACAGGCGCATAATGCGGAAGAGCAACGCATTACCGCCGACAGCATTATGGCCTTTCTCCCCCGGATAAAAAAGGGTGATACACAATGCACTCTGCCGAATATTTACACAGGCCAGCTGTTTACCGTGGCCCTCTCACCCAGTCTTTCCCCGGCCGAAAATGCACAGCGCTACTACCGAAAATATACAAAACTGAAACGGGCGCAGGACGAGCTGGTACTGCAGCTCAAGGAAACACGGGAATCCCTCGCCTATCTGGAAAGTATCAAGGAAAGTCTTACTTTTTCCACTACACGACAGGAAGTGGAGGAAATTAAAGAAGAATTGGAAAAAAGCGGCATCCTGCCTACAGGCAAAAAGAAGAAAGCCGCTGCCCCCAAATCCGCGCCGCTGTCTATTCGTTTCTCCGACACCACCACATTATATGTGGGGAAAAATAATCGTCAGAATGACGAGCTCACCTTTAAAATCGGTTCCGGTAAAGATTTATGGTTCCATGTACAAAAAATCCCCGGCAGTCACGTCCTGCTAAAAACCCTTCTGCCCGAACCGGAAAAAGAAGCCCTGCAAGCGGCCTGTCAACTGGCGGCCTATTTCAGTAAAGCGCGTGGCGGGAGTCAGGTCCCTGTGGACTGCGTGCCCCGCCGTTTTGTAAAAAAGCCTTCCGGCGCCAAACCGGGATTCGTTATTTTTACAAACCAAACAACCTTTTATATTACGCCGGACGAAGCCTATATTAAAGCCTTGCTGCAGAAAACTCCCTGACATTTGCGGTTCATCAGTTTTTTGCTCACATAAAAAGAGCATAAATAGGGGCTAAGGCAACGGTCAGAATCCCCGCTGCGACAATTGCCAGCGAGCTCATCGCCCCTTCTACCGCCCCCATCTCCATCGCCTTTACCGTACCTATGGCATGACTGGAAGCGCCGATAGCGATCCCTTTCGCTATCGGTTCTTTTATTTTGCAAATACGGCAAAGTTCTTCCGCGATCATATTGCCTGTAATCCCTGTGAGAATAATCGATGTGACCGCAATGGCAATATTCCCCTTCAGTTCTTCCGTAACGCCCATGCCGATTGCCGTCGTGATAGATTTCGCCAATAAGGTCACATAACCCGTACGATCCAACCGGAAGAGTAAACTTAAAAGCAACACTGCTGTCATACTGGTAATCACGCTGGCAGTAATTCCTGCCACCACCGCCTGCCAGTTCTTTTTCAACAATTCCCACTGCTGATATAACGGAACCGCCAGACAAATAGTTGCCGGCGTCAGCAGGTAGCTGACATATTTGGCACTGGCATAATAGACCTCATAGTCGATCCGAAAGACCAATAAAAAGGCGATGGTAAGACTGATGCCTATGAGAAGAGGATTACACAAAGGGTTGTGAAAACGATTTTTCAGCAATATTCCTATCCCATAAAAAGCCACCGTGATCAGACTGCCGAAAAAAACGGAGTTTGCCCAAAAATCATTCATCTTCTTTCGTCCCTTCTTTTTCGTATTGTCTGTCCGCCTTATGTTTATGGCGGCGGCGAATTACAAATTGCGTGGTCCAACCGGCCGCCATCATAACCAGAAAAGTTACCGGGACTGTAATGAGAAAATAGGGCAGCAGCGCGTTCTTTACCAGACTCCAGGATTGAATCAGTCCCGCTGCCGCAGGAATAAATAAAACCGGCATAATCTGAATCAGAAACATAACTGTTTCCCGCAGGTCATTCAGGTTTAAAATGCCGCGTTCCAGCAAACCAAACAAGATAATGATCCCGTAAATGCTAGCCGGCACAGGCAGCGGAATCAGCGCATGCAGCACTTCCCCGGCAAAAGATAAAGCTAAAATAATACCGAATTGTTTTAAATATTTCAAGATTTTTCCCTATTCCTGTTCCATATGACGCTTTACCCAGGCAACATATTCCTTAATAAAGCTCTCCGCTGCCGCAAGCCCCAGCTTACCGCTGTCCAAACACAGGTCGTATTGATCCGCCTGTCCCCAGGGCTTCCCTGTATAGTATTCATGATAGTAACGGCGCTTTTCATCTGACTCCCGCACCTTGCTTTCCGCTGCTTTACGCGGCAGGTCATAACGGGACATGATATTCTCTATCCGTACCTCCGGGGCGCCACTTAAAAAAATACGCACACAGTCCGGTCTGTTTCCGTACACTACGTTGCCGCACCGCCCGATCAAAATGAAATCATCTGCGGGCAATAACTGTGACAAAATCAGCTGCGGCAGTTCCCTTACTTCCTTTGGCGAATCCGTAAGCGAAATAACCGAGAGCAGACTGTTCAGCGGCTGTTCCGAAAAAAACTCCGGATATTGCGCAAGCAGCCCCTTGCCTTTTGCCAGATTGATCAGCTCTCGTAAATTATAGACCGGCAGGCTAAACTCCGCAGCAAGGCTTTTGCCGATCTGCGCAGCCCCGCTCCCCCTCTGTCGCGCTAGCGTAATAATCATTTTCGTACCCCTTTCTTACACTCAAACAAAAAGAACTTCCCTTCGCCGGGCAGGCCGTAGACAGGAAGTTCTTCAGGCAGCGATGTTTCAGTTTACTTCATGAATGCGGGTTGGATCAAAACGATCCCGTTGTTTTGCTTCCGCCACCACACTTTATAACCCTTGCTGTAGCCCGTTTATTATAGCACGATTTAAAATAAATGGTAATATCGCAACAAAAAATTCACTTTTCAATGCACCAAAATTCATTTTTCAGCAGGATTATATCCATCTGACAAAATGTCGGTAATACGGTGAAAGAATTATCAGGTCTTGTTCCCAGTAAAGAAATTTTGACATTTCCTACTAACATTAATTAGTATTTTATGTTAGAATAATAAGAGTACGCTGCCGCTGAAATATCGCCTGTACCTATTCACAGAACCGTTCATTTCAGCCGGCGATATCTGGAAAAGACCGGAGGCTCTTTATGGACGAGGGCAGTTTTAATTATACCATACAACTGAATCTGCACGACACCTTCTGCCTTGTCATCGGCGGCGGCAAGGTAGCGCTGCGTAAGGCAAAAACATTATTAGCCGCCGGCGCCAATGTAACCGTAATTGCGCCGCGGTTCGAGCCTTCGTTTACGGCCTTAGCTTTAGCACACCGCACTTTGCGGCTTAAAGAACGTTCCTTTCAAGCCGGCGATACTGAGGGAGCCTTTTTGGTCATCGCCGCTACGGACAACAGCGCCGTCAATCAAACTGTAGCAAAAGAAGCTATTGCCAACCGTTGCCTGGTAAATGTGACGGACGCTCCCCGGACAGGTAATTTTTCCGTAGCCGGGAGCTACTCTGTCGGAACCGTCCGCTTTACCGTTTCTACCGGTGGCAACCCCCGCCTGACTCATTTATTATTGAAAGATCTGGAAAACAGCTATGGCCCTGCTTTGAATGCTTTCAATCTTTTTCTGGAAGAACAGCGCAAACGTGTCAAAAAAATAGTACCCGATTCTTCAGCAAGACAATTATTCTGGCAAAACACTCTCACAAGTACTCTGTTGCAGAACGTCAGGGAAGGAAAACTGGAACAGGCAAAGGAGATTATCATACATGCAGTTGATCGTATTAGGTCTGAATCATAAAACCGCTCCGGTGGAGATCCGGGAGAAATTTAATTTTTCCCGCAGCCGGATCAAACATATACTGCGCCTCTTAAAACAATCCGATAACTTTTCGGAAGCAGTCCTGATTTCTACCTGCAACCGTACGGAGCTTTATCTGGTCGCGGTGGATTCAGAAGAAGATGTACCCGAATTAAAAAAAGGCGTAGCGAGAATTGCCGGCAAAGACTTTAAGAAAGAGTATTTTTATCTTCTGAGCGGCACGGAATGTGTACGCCACCTGCTGCAGGTAGCCAGCAGTCTGGATTCTCTGGTGATCGGCGAAGGACAGATTCTCAGCCAGGTCAAAGACGCCTATCATCTGGCCCGCAAAAGCGGCATGACCTCGACTTTATTTAATACCATATTTAACCAAGCCATCTCTACCGGTAAAAAAATCCGCACCCGTACGCAGATTGCGTACCGCAGTGTCAGCATTTCCTCTGCGGCGGTCGATTTGGCGATGAAAGTGTTGGGCAATCTTTCCTCTGCGGATATTTTGGTGATCGGCGCGGGCAAGATGGGAGAATTAACCGCCCGCCATTTATTGGACAAAGGGGCGCCGTCCATTTTTGTCGCCAACCGGAACTATGCCCATGCGCAGGAGCTGGCCGATAAATTTAACGGTTCCGTGATCCGCTTTAACGAGTTCCTGGATCATGCGGCCAATGCCGATATTGTGATCACCTCTACCGGCGCTCCCCACTACATTATTCAAAAAGATGTGATGGCCCTGGCTCTGGAAGAGCGCTTGAAGCCGAATCCTCTCGTTCTGATCGATATCGCAGTGCCCCGTGATGTAGACCCCGAGGTCACGGAATTACCCAACCTGATTTTGTACAATATCGACGACCTGCAGAATGTGGTGGAAACAAACAAGAGCCTGCGTAATCAGGATGCCGAAGTAGCCAGGTTGATCATCGAAGAAGATATTCTGACCTTGAAAGAACGCCTGCGGTATTTATCCCTGCGTCCGGTCATGGTGCAGCTGCATGATAAATTCGACTTTCTGCGCCAGCGAATCCTGGCGAAAACCTTGCGCAAAATGCCGGAGCTTACCGAAGAACAGCAGCGTAAAATCGATGTGATGAGCCAGCGTCTTCTGTATAAATTTCTGCGCGAACCTATGATCACCATGAATAAGGCAGCCGGTACCACCGCGGAAGCGCCGACCAGGAAACATATCAGTCGCTTATTTATGTTAGATATGAAAGATGAGGATGAATGGGGCCATGAAAACAACCATAACTATTGGGACTAGAAAAAGCATGCTTGCCTTATGGCAAAGCAACTACATCAAACAGCGTCTGGAAGAAGAATATCCCGAAATCCGGGTTACGTTACAACATATAGTGACAAAGGGAGACAAAATATTGGATGTCCCTCTGTCAAAAATCGGAGGTAAAGGACTGTTTACCAAAGAGATCGAAACCGCTTTACTGAATGGTGAAGCGGATTTTGCTGTTCACAGCTTAAAAGACATGCCGACTAAATTACCGGACGGCTTATGTCTCACCGCGATCACACAGCGTGCGTCAGTCGGCGACGCGTTTGTCAGCAATACCTGCCGTTCTTTTGCGGAACTGCCCCAAGGCGCGATATTGGGTACATCCAGTCTGCGGCGGAAAGCCCAGTTGTTGGCGCAGCGTCCGGATCTGGATATCCGCGATTTGCGCGGCAACGTAGACACCCGGTTGCGTAAATTAGACGAAGGCCATTACGATGCGATTATTTTGGCGGCTGCCGGTCTCAACCGCCTGGGCTACGGCGATCGGATCCGGGAAACACTCCCCTGCACGGTCTGCATTCCCGCCGTAGGTCAGGGAGCGTTAGCGATCGAATGTCGGGAAGACAATACAGAAGTCCGTGCGATGCTGGCTTTTCTCAATGACGCAACCACCAAAAGCTGCACTGATGCCGAACGGGCCTTTTTAGGGCTGGTAGAAGGCGGCTGTCAGGTACCGATCGGCGTCCATGCGGAGATTCATGAAAAGGCCATGCAGGTTGAGGCGATTATCGCTTCTTTAGACGGCAAAACCCTGCTGCGGGATTCCATCCGGGGTCTGCCTGAGGAAGCCGTAAATTTAGGAAAAACTCTTGGCAACCGCATGTTAAAAAATGGAGGCAAAGAAATTTTAGCCGCTATTTTATAAACAGATATACAATGCGTATAAAAGGCGCATAATTTAGCAGATCGACAAGTATAATAAAGAAAGGAGACGTATGGTGTTGACTCCCGAACACATCATACAAACCGTCCTATGAAAAAACAAGGTAAAGTGTACTTAATCGGCGCCGGTCCCGGAGACCCGGGCTTATTGACTTTAAAAGGCCGGGACTGCCTGGCAGAAGCAGACGCCGTGGTCTATGACCGCCTGGCGGATCCCCGTATCCTGGGCTGGGTACGTCCTGAAGCAGAACGAATCTATGTGGGGAAAGCTTCCGCCCAACACACAATGAAACAGGAAGACATCAACAAACTGTTAGTAAAACTGGCTGCGGAAGGCAAAATCGTAGCCCGGCTCAAAGGCGGCGATTCCTTTGTCTTTGGCCGGGGCGGCGAAGAAGCCCTGTTATTGAAAGAAAACGGACTGCCTTTTGAATTTATCCCCGGCATCACCAGCGCGATCTCCGTCCCGGAATATGCCGGCATCCCGGTAACTCATCGCAAAGTGGCCGCTTCTTTTGCGGTTATCACAGGTCACGAAGATCCTTCCCGGGAACAGTCCGGCATTAACTGGCAAGGATTGGCCAGGGGTGTGGATACGCTTATTTTTTTAATGGGCGTGGAAAACCTGAAACACATTTCAGCCAGATTAATTGAGCATGGCCGTCCTGCCGAAACCCCTGCCGCATTGATCCGCTGGGGCACTCATCCGGAACAACGTACGTTGATCACCACCTTAGGCAATGCCTATGAGGATGTGGTACGGACCGGCATGAAACCGCCCGCCATTTTTATCGTAGGCGAAGTGGTCAAATTGCGCGATCAGTTAAGCTGGTTTGAAACGAAGCCTTTGTTCGGCAAAACCTTTGTGGTGACCCGGGCGCGGGCTCAGGCCTCTGCCCTTACCTCCCGACTGGAAAAAGAAGGCGCCGGAGTACTGGAAGTTCCTTCTATTAAAATCGCAGAGCCGGATTCGTTTGCTCCCCTGGATGAGGCGCAGAAAAATCTGAAACAATACAGTTGGATCATTTTCACCAGCGCCAACGGCGTAGACCTGTTCTTCGACCGTCTCTTCCAAAACGGCAGAGATGCCCGGGTTCTGGCTGATTGCAAACTGGCCGCGATCGGTTCCGCCACGGCAGATATGTTGAACGCGTACGGCCTGCTTGCGGATCTGGTTCCCGCTTCTTATAAGGCGGAAGATTTGACAGAAACGCTTTTGCCGCAACTGAAACAAGGGGAAAAAGTACTACTGGCCCGGGCGAAAGAAGCCCGCAACGTATTGCCGGATGCGCTGAAAAAAGCCGGCGTGCAAGTGGACGTGGTGCCGGTGTACCAAACCGTCGCCGATTGCGAAAATAAAGCGGAGCTGGTCGCCGCATTGAAAAATAAAGCAGTAGACTGTATCACCTTCACCAGTTCTTCCACCGTAACCTATCTGCTAAAAGCATTGGACAACGACGCCGCTCTGCTGGCAGACGCAACACTGGCGGCCATCGGCCCCATCACCGCCCAGACTATGAAAAAGCATGGGCTGACACCGACTATCACAGCCGAAACCTATACCATCGAAGGACTGATGGAAGCATTAGAAGAATTTTATAAAAAGGAGTGATCCATTATGGCAGGTTTTCCCATTTATCGTCCCCGCCGTCTGCGGGCGACGGAAAATTTACGCAGTATGATCCGTGAGACGAGCCTCAGCGTAAAAGATTTGATTTTTCCTTTGTTTGTTGTGCCCGGCTCCAATGTAAAAAATGAAATAGAAACCTTAAAAAATAACTATCAATGGTCTGTGGACCGGGTAATGGAGGCTGTGGATGAAGCCGTGGCCGCCGGCATTCCTGCAGTCCTGCTGTTCGGACTTCCCTCTTACAAAGATGAGGAAGGCAGCAGCGCCTGGGATGACAACGAGCCGGTGCAGATGGCCAGCAAAGCCATCAAAGCCAAATATCCGGAACTGGTCGTGATTACCGACGCCTGCTTCTGCGAATATACTACGCACGGCCATTGCGGCATTCTGACAGAAGACTGCTGCTCGGTAGATAACGATAAGACACTGCCGAATCTGGCTAAATTGGCAGTAAGTCAGGCTCGCTGCGGCGCTGACATTATCGCCCCCTCCAATATGATGGACGGTTATGTGACCGTCATGCGCAAAGCCCTGGATGAAGCCGGATATACGCAGGTAGCCATCATGGCTTACAGCGCTAAATTCGCTTCCGCTTACTACGGTCCTTTCCGCGCGGCAGCAGATTCCGCTCCCGGAAAAGGCGATCGCAAAGGCTATCAGATGGATCCGGGCAACACTGATGAGGCCCTGCGGGAAATTGAACTGGATGTAGAAGAAGGCGCTGACATTGTCATGGTCAAACCGGCTTTAGCCTATCAGGACGTGACGCGGCGCGCCTTTGAAACATTTAACCGTCCGCTTTGCGTTTACAATGTAAGCGGTGAATACGCGATGGTAAAAGCGGCGGCGGAAAAAGGCTGGATCGATGAAAAACGTATCGTTATGGAAACCATGCTCAGCTTTAAACGGGCCGGCGCTAAGATGATCATTACATATCATGCGCTGGACGTTGCAAAATGGTTACGGGAAGAATAAGGAGAATGACAATGCTTGCATTAACGAAATCGGCCTCGGTCTTTGCCAAGGCGAAAGAAATCATTCCCGGCGGTGTAAACAGTCCGGTACGTTCTTTCCGCAGTGTGGGAGGAACCCCGCCTTTTATCACCGGAGGTCGGGGCAGCCGTGTATATGATGCGGACGGCAACAGCTATATTGATTATGTGTTATCCTATGGTCCTCTGTTATTAGGTCACACCCACCCTGTAGTGACAGAAGCAGTACAGGACGCAGCGGCTAAAGGTACCAGCTTCGGCGCTCCCACTCCGGCGGAAGTCACTCTGGCTGAACTGGTCTGCCGTCTGGTTCCCTCTATGGAAATGGTACGCATGGTAAACTCCGGCACGGAAGCCACCATGTCTGCCCTGCGGCTGGCCCGGGCTTATACCGGACGGGAGTACATTATAAAATTTATCGGTTGCTATCATGGACATAGCGATGCTTTATTGGTGCAGGCCGGTTCCGGTGCGGCTACGTTTGGTGTGCCGGACAGTCCCGGAGTCACAAAAGGAACGGCGGAAACGACTATTTCAGTTCCTTTCAATGACCTGCCGGCGCTGGAAAAAGTATTTGCCGAACGAGGCAGTCAAATTGCGGCCGTAATTATGGAACCGACGCCGGGCAATATGGGCCTGGTCTTACCGCACGAAGGGTATCTGGCGGCGGTACGCGCACTGACGAAAAAGCACGGTGCGCTGCTGATCATCGATGAAGTGATGTCCGGCTTCCGTGCAGCGCAGGGCGGCAGTCAGTCCATCTACCGGATCGATCCGGATATTACCTGTCTGGGCAAGGTTATCGGCGGCGGTCTGCCGGTAGCGGCTTACGGCGGAAAACGGGAGATCATGAATTGGGTATCCCCTGCCGGCCCCATGTATCAGGCCGGCACTTTGTCCGGCAATCCTTTGGCTATGGCTGCCGGTATTGCGGCCCTCACCTATATGCAGGAACAGGATGTGTGCGCTACGCTGACGCAACGTGCTAAGGCGTTGACGGACGGCTTAAAACAGGCTGCTAAAAAAGCCGGGGTCCCGGTTTGCATCCATCACCTGGGTTCTATGTTCACGGTCTTCTTTACGGATAAGGAAGTAGAAAATTATGAGGATGCAGCCGCCTGTGATCAGGATGCGTTCCGCGTTTATTTCCACAGTATGCTGGAACAGGGTATCTATCTTCCGCCTTCTCAGTTTGAAACGAACTTTATCTCGTTGGCTCACAGCGAAGAGGATTTTGCCGCCACGGTCGCCGCAGCAAAGGTTGCGTTTGCCAAGGTCGCGGCAGCGAAGAAGTAGCAGGGCGAACATCTAAATATGCGTAGAAAAATGAACCGCCGGCATTGTCGGCGGTTTTAGTATGCCCTTTTTGGAGAGAAATTATCCGATAAGGAGATTTTACATGTAATGTGTGTAAAGTTTGCAAGTATCTTTATTCGTAATCACACACCTACTTTTCCAAAATCTTCGTTGAATTAGCCGAAATCTGCGGAACTTGCTTGCTGCGCAAGCTTCGTACAGTCCTCGATTTCGTAATTCAATCTCGATTTTTCAAAGTATAATGTGTGAATGATTACTCATAAAGATAGCTTGAACAACTTATTTCTCTATGCACAAACTGATTGTTTTGTTGAATTTTTACAAGTATCCATTAAATTAAGTCATCAGTTTATTTTTTTATATACGGTTTTTAAAAGGTCCCAAAGCAGCGATATTGCTTTGCAAGTTTCCTATAACCGCAGACTTCTCTTCAAACTGTTCTTCACTGATACACTCTCACTGCAAATTTTTTCTACAAATTTAGGCCACGCAGTCCTTACGGACTGCGACTCCCAAATTAAATGTGCCATATACATAGCAGCCTATTTCAATCCACGCAGTCCTTGCGGACTGCGACCGGTATCAATCCCGTGACCTTTTGTTCAAGATAAATTTCAATCCACGCAGTCCTTGCGGACTGCGACCATACCCAATACTATTTTACATTTGGTAGATAAAAATTTCAATCCACGCAGTCCTTGCGGACTGCGACTATAATTTGCGAAAGATTTTTTAGCGCCGCCATGTATTTCAATCCACGCAGCCCTTGCGGACTGCGACACTCCGCCAGATGGGGGTAACGTGTGTGTTTGAAGTATTTCAATCCACGCAGTCCTTGCAGACTGCGACTCAAAGCCATTATCTGTTGTATCGATGGAAAAAATTTCAATCCACGCAGTCCTTGCGGACTGCGACATTGCCGTTCTTGCGCTTTCATCCGGGGTTTCCTATTTCAATCCACGCAGTCCTTGCGGACTGCGACTATAGGTGATAGATATTAGAGGGGGTAAGTTGTATTTCAATCCACGCAGTCCTTGCGGACTGCGACGCAAGGGGCTGGATTTCATACTTGGGTTTTATTCCATTTCAATCCACGCAGTCCTTGCGGACTGCGACTGTTGTAAAACATGTGTATTTGTGCAGTGGATATTATTTCAATCCACGCAGTCCTTGCGGACTGCGACAGTATATCTGACGGTACATACACTTTATCTGATATTTCAATCCACGTAGTCCTTGCGGACTGCGACGTAATCACCTGTTATAAGGCTATCATAAACAAATATTTCAATCCACGCAGTCCTTGCGGACTGCGACTGCGTCTACTGTTTTCATCTTGCACTCACCATTTTATTTCAATCCACGCAGTCCTTGCGGACTGCGACTACGGCGGCGGTTGATACGCAGGATAACCGGTTAATTTCAATCCACGCAGTCCTTGCGGACTGCGACGTCACACCGGACCACTGCACTTTATTTACATAGCATTTCAATCCACGCAGTCCTTGCGGACTGCGACTCTTTACGCGGGACGAACGGTGCAATCAAACAAATTTCAATCCACGCAGTCCTTGCGGACTGCGACTAAAACCAAGCTGGCCACTTGCATGAGGTCGTTATTTCAATCCACGCAGTCCTTGCGGACTGCGACAATGCAAAAATTTCTTCATCAGGAGCAAGAGCAAATTTCAATCCACGCAGTCCTTGCGGACTGCGACGTAGTAGCTCATAACACAGACGCAAGCGCACATAATTTCAATCCACGCAGTCCTTGCGGACTGCGACCACTCGCAGATTGATTGCATCGTCCAACTGCGTATTTCAATCCACGCAGTCCTTGCGGACTGCGACTCTATATATAGCACCATTCCTACACACCCGGCAGATTTCAATCCACGCAGTCCTTGCGGACTGCGACATATTCTTCCCCTTCTTCTATTCTTTGTATAATAGATTTCAATCCACGCAGTCCTTGCGGACTGCGACTTCTTACATCTTCGATTTCCGCCCTATATTTGCAATTTCAATCCACGCAGTCCTTGCGGACTGCGACTTAATAATAATATCGTCTTTGTCCGACTTGACAAATTTCAATCCACGCAGTCCTTGCGGACTGCGACTTAAACAGTTAAACTTAAAGTACAATGATATTCTTATTTCAATCCACGCAGTCCTTGCGGACTGCGACATACGCTGGATCTAACGCTGGAAGACAGAAAAGATTTCAATCCACGCAGTCCTTGCGGACTGCGACGTTTTCTCGTTACGGCCTCTCGCAGCGTTTTAAATTTCAATCCACGCAGTCCTTGCGGACTGCGACAGACTGCAAACGGTCTTACCAAGCCCCATATCCATATTTCAATCCACGCAGTCCTTGCGGACTGCGACGTTGGCTGAACGAAAAAGGGTTACTGGAGAGGGGGAATTTCAATCCACGCAGTCCTTGCGGACTGCGACCAAAACACGAAGCATTGAGATTCAAGCGAGAAAAATTTCAATCCACGCAGTCCTTGCGGACTGCGACAACCTCGGAGAGGGGCAGTAAACCCCCAAAACAGCATTTCAATCCACGCAGTCCTTGCGGACTGCGACACGCAGACAAGTACCAGTATCCTGCAACGATTGTTATTTCAATCCACGCAGTCCTTGCGGACTGCGACCGGTCATACGTCCGTGCGATATTACGCTCAGGTAATTTCAATCCACGCAGTCCTTGCGGACTGCGACCTTGTTTGATTTCCGACAGTCCGCCACGCTTGAGATTTCAATCCACGCAGTCCTTGCGGACTGCGACCTGTTTTTCCCGCTGTGTAAACCGCGTCCGTTGAATTTCAATCCACGCAGTCCTTGCGGACTGCGACACCATACCCCCATTCTTACTCTTAATTTGTTGTTAATTTCAATCCACGCAGTCCTTGCGGACTGCGACTGTGATTATTAAGGCAACAGGTGAAACCCTTTATATTTCAATCCACGCAGTCCTTGCGGACTGCGACCCAATTCACAAGAACCCCTTCCATACGCCTGTGCATTTCAATCCACGCAGTCCTTGCGGACTGCGACCTTACCACGCTCCGCGCTGCCCAACATGGTGGAATTTCAATCCACGCAGTCCTTGCGGACTGCGACTGATGTTGCCGTCTGTCTGATTTGAGATATATCAATTTCAATCCACGCAGTCCTTGCGGACTGCGACTCAAGATGCTATCAACGCCGCGCAAACGGAACAGATTTCAATCCACGCAGTCCTTGCGGACTGCGACAGCAATGCCTTACCGGGATAGGTAAAATCATCATATTTCAATCCACGCAGTCCTTGCGGACTGCGACAATCTCGTATTGTGAGCCTATCAGCGGCCGCATAATTTCAATCCACGCAGTCCTTGCGGACTGCGACTACTTACGTATAACAAGCCGGCCCCGCCGAAACCATTTCAATCCACGCAGTCCTTGCGGACTGCGACAGAGCGTCGAAAGATATTTTGACGAGATAAAAAAATTTCAATCCACGCAGTCCTTGCGGACTGCGACGTTTTATTATTATTTTGTAAGTTGTAAACACGTTTTATTTCAATCCACGCAGTCCTTGCGGACTGCGACATCTTTCCATATCGTTACTCTGCTATGGTAAATATTTCAATCCACGCAGTCCTTGCGGACTGCGACGGCTATGCTACTGAACTTGCCGAGTTGCAAGGTATTTCAATCCACGCAGTCCTTGCGGACTGCGACTACGAAGCGTACGCATGGTATGGTACAAAGAAAGCAATTTCAATCCACGCAGTCCTTGCGGACTGCGACTTAGGTGGTGCGGAATGGCGAGGGTTGTCTAATATTTCAATCCACGCAGTCCTTGCGGACTGCGACGTATTATACCTTGCCATGCAAGCCAACGGAAATATATTTCAATCCACGCAGTCCTTGCGGACTGCGACCGTGGACGAATTAGAGAAGATCATACTCGAAAAGATTTCAATCCACGCAGTCCTTGCGGACTGCGACCGTCATCTCTGACCATTGATAACAGGTCTTCGGTATTTCAATCCACGCAGTCCTTGCGGACTGCGACCGCGCCACGGCATGTCATCTAATAAAACATACCGATTTCAATCCACGCAGTCCTTGCGGACTGCGACAAGACCAGGAACGGAAACTACTGGAAGAACAACTATTTCAATCCACGCAGTCCTTGCGGACTGCGACAACTATCTGCTTCGGTCTTGTCCTATTCATTGATATTTCAATCCACGCAGTCCTTGCGGACTGCGACAGCGGATATTACATAAATTTGTATTTTTTAATAGAATATTTTGTAATACCCAAGTACATTTTATGTGAATTTTAAAATATTCTGCAATGCTTCAAAATATTCTTCACAATATTTATTCTTAAAACTCCTTATTTTAGGTGCGAACCTCTCATAATTCTTAGAACAGCTTCATATTCGCACCGGTTCACAATACTAAAATCACAATTATAACAATAGAATTCCTTCCGGATCATATGATTCTTTTATCCCAAAATGCTCTATTTTCTTACTGTAGTTATTCCCCAAATTATAGATTCTTATGCTATCTTCTTCAGAATCATATAAATCCAAAAGTTCATTTTTTAAAAATAGATATTTTGCGTAATCTACCGCACATTCAAATACAGAATTCTGTACACGTTGGCCATAATTACAACACAGTTTTGCAATTTTATTTAGCCTTCTTCGCCCCGATGCTGAAGTCGTATTAACATCATACGTTATTAAAATTAGCATATCAACCTACTTCCAAAAGAACGGAGGATATTGACTGAGATCGCCTCTCAGACAGCGTGCCATTAGCATTGCCTGGATATGTGGCACCAATCCCCATGACATTTTTTCTTCTAAAAATGGATGCTTTAAAGAATCTTTTTTCTTTTTTTGCCATTCTTCAAAAAAGCGTCTGCGACCACCTTCATTCAATAGTACGGTGCCGCTTTCCTGCTCATCTAGATCTGTTTTAGCTATAACTCGATTGTTGATTAATGTTAAAACAAAACGATCAGCATAAACTGAACGAAGTTCTTCCATCATATCTAACGCCAGAGATTTGCGTCCAGAACGGTCCACATGTAAAAATCCTACATAAGGATCCAACCCAACTCCATGTAATGCCGCCGCACAATCATTAGCTAGTAATGTGTAAGCAAAGGAAAGCAACGCATTAACATTGTCTATGGGCGGTCTTCGATTTCGCGATTTAAATTTGAAATCGTTTTTGTTTTGTAAAATTAATTCATCAAATACCCCGAAATATCCTGTCGCCGCGTTGCCTTCAATACCTCTCAACTCATCCTTGGATTTGGATTCTTTCACTCTTTCCATCTGTTCCTTTAAATTTTCTACCGTCACACGAAGTCTTGCGGTATCAATTCTGAGCGAATAATCTCTACTGAATTTCAAAAGTAAATACCTCTCATTGTAAAGTTTTCCATAGATAAACGACTTTGCAAACAAAAGAGAAGTATTGTCATCATCAGCCATCCGATATTGTTCTCTTCTAAGAAGAACATTGCCGCTTGTGTTTTTTATTGTACTCGCCAGATATTTTCCGTGTGGAGAAAAAAAAGATAACTGAATATTTTCCTCAGCACATTTACCCATAAGAGCCGGCGAAGCGCCCTTATAAGAAAAACTGATAATAGTTTCTAATGTATGAAGCGGAATTCTATGCTTTTCATCATGGTTAAGCGTTACCACAACGTTTTCTCCATCCAATGATAAGTAAGAATCTTCCGAGGTAACATACAAGGTGTTTAGGAGCTTTCGCATATCAGTCCTCCTCTACCATGTGTTCTACAATATATTTTTCAACAGATTTCTTTCCACCTCCCCGTAAGAGTTCCGGCAAACAAATATCTCTCAAAGAACAACTCTTGCATTTGACAGTACTCCTAACTTTTGGAGTGTATCCTCTTTCATAGTAATTCCACATCTCTAAAAAAGCGTTTTTAGTTTCTTCCCGTAACTCATCTGTAATTTTAAATGTTTCACGTCTCCTAGTTTCTCCGTAAAAAATTGCCCCTTCCTTGATTTCACATGCTAACATTTCTTCAAGGCAAAGCGCTTGTGCCGCAACTTGCACCCTGTCACAGTTATCAATTTTACTGCGCCCGCGCTTATACTCAACAGGACGGACACGCCACGTACCTTTGAGTACTGAAAAATTTATACCCTTGTCATCCGGTAGTAATTCAACTGCATCGCATACACCTGTGATACCATATCGTTCTGATTTTACCTGCAAACCGCGAACAGTAACAATCCCTTTTCTCACGTCTCGTTCCATACAATCATGCACACGATTATGCATGATTCTTCCTTCTGCAGTTAAACCGTTTTCATCCCATTGATTCTCAACATGAATCAACGCCCACTGCCTCTTGCAGAAAAGAAAATGCTGTACGCCTGATATCATGAGATATTCTTTAAATTCCATCGATTACCTCAGGTAAAAGCCCGGGTAGTTCTTCCATAGTGATTTCATAATCATCAAATGAGGTCGGCACAAGTACATTATCTTTCAGCTTAGCATTAACACTACGATGAACTTTTGCTGAAGAATATTGTCCATCTTTACAATTATGTTGCCACCAATAAAGTTTAACGACTTCCATAGAACCGTCTGGTCTGGCCGAAGACGCATCATTAACAAATAAAGTTCTAAGACACTCTTTTATCGTCTCTGCATCTTCATTGGAAAATCCTGTCTTTTCCGCAAGTTGTACATTGATTGCTCCTTTGATTTTATACAATCCAAACTTAACAAAGTGTTTCATTCCCATAGTATCACTACCGCGCTCTTTGCCTTCCTTTTTTTCACCACTGACACTTTTAGTAATTTGTTGAGAAACAATTTCCACGGGATTAATACTCGTCGCCTGATGAATAGAAACTGGACCTCTTACACCCACTGAAACACCCGAGCCTTTCCCTCCACTCGCCCCATATGCAAAAACCTGACCAAAGCTTCGAACATCAAGCCATTTTTCACAGGCCTTTTGTGCATATTCGTCTGCATCTTTAATTTTTTCAAGGATTTTTGCCCTATCCTTCAAACTTTTTGCACCGTCATCCGATCTGTCATCTGACTGAACGAAAATACGTTTTCCCATATCCTGCATCCTGTTGCGAATTTTACGCTTGATGCACACATCCGTGATTTCACCATATCCGTTGTAATCCGCACGCGGACGGTTCCCGTTTAACGGATCACCATTGGAATTTGCCTCTTTCACTGATACAAATGCTACAAAATCAACTTTCTTTTCAAAATTACTCATTGTTCCACCTCCGAATTATTATCCTTTTCTTTTTTAGTATAAAGTGCATTCTTTTGCAGATAATATCCCAATAAATACGTTTCACTCAGCGATTTATTATATTCTTCATCAAATGCCGATATGATTTCCATAATTTGTCCAATCATCTTGTCATAATAACCTCTGAGGCCTGGAGGAAGCTTTGGGTAATATGCATTTTTCAACTGTCCCAATATAATTTTTGTTGCATAACCAGGCCTTTGAACAAAAACCGTCTGCATTCGAATCGCATTTGCTTCGCGTTCTTCATCAGATTCATAGGTATCCTTCTCAATTTTTTCCATGATGGCAAGGAGCCTGCCAAATTGATAGCTTCGATCTTTTCGATACTCTTTCAACGCCATATTCCACTCCTCCTTAAAATGGTCATACCTGTATTTTTTTATGACTGCACAAGCTGTAAATAATAACTTTCTTCTGTTTTCTTTTGTGTAAGTCTGCATGTTGCTTGCGTTTTGAACAATTCGCATCATCAAATCCGTCGGTAACAGCGCTTTATCAATCCTGCAATGGACTAATCTCTGCATATGTTGACCTACTATTTTTGTATCCAACTCCATAGTAGATTTTTCGTTACTATGTTTTTGTACTCCATATGTCATGGTAATAATACTTTTTAATGTAGGCGCAGAGGCCCCCCAGAACGAATCATACCAGCAACAACTTTCATCCCATTCAAGCAATCTCTGAAAAAAATCGGATCCCAATAACTCATTATAATACGTAATAGACAAGCGTCCGGCGGTTGCTGCATCAAATCCGGCAATTATAACGGATTCATTTTGCGGCAATTTCCTTGCATCCCCTGCTATTGCTTTCCGCAAATTCTCTCGATATTCTGTCGGCTTACTTTTTGCCGAATCATTGACTAATAACGGATTAACTATATGGGGGACTGAGTAACCTTTGGGATTCCAGCAAATAAAAGTTCTGTTCCCTACAGACACACCATTATTTGCGACAATCCATTTCAAGGCATTATGTGCTTTTTGTGACGAAATATAACTGACTGTCAGCGCCTCCTCTGCCGTTACGAATCTTCCACGATATGTAAAATTTTCTGTATCATTTGCTGAAATAATCTTTGCATTCCCACTGTTCGCTACAACACCTTTAATATGGAACTTAGCCATCTTCTGTTTTTTTCCGCTTAGAAAACAGAGTTTCTCTGAATTGCTTTCAGTTATCGAAGCGTAATAGCGAGCAAATTGTTTCATCAACTCCAAATCACACCAAACAGGGCCGCTTTTCTCCCCCAAACCAACAACATTCCAACAAATTAAATCCTTTTCGTTTTTTATTTTTCCATTTTTATCGAATTCAAGCAGTCCTGCCTGTTTAAGATCGTTGATTACATCATGTTTTTGGGCATATAAAAGAACTGCTTTTATTTTGGGGTGGGAATAAGATGAATTACACCAATCTTCTAATTGTTTTACATATAGCTCATGTTTTTCTTTTATAATATCGGTCACATACTGAATCTGATCACATAACGCATGCGCTCGTGCAACCCTTGATCTTGCCGCAGATTCCTCCGTCACCGGAATAGCAATTTTCTTTTCCGCGTCACATTTTCTCGCACTTGAGAAATTGCCTTGTTCATCTATCGTAATCTCAACCTGGGGTTTTGCCATAATATGCGCAATAGGTGCCAGAGTCTCCTTCCCCTCATATTCTACACCTGCATATTCAGCTTCCATGCGATTGAATGTTTCTATCGCACTTTGCAATAATCCCATCATCTCACCTCCTCAAACTCTCCGATACCCGAAAAATTTCCTAAATTTTCGCCGAACGATTTAATACCCAGGTTTTTAATAGTCTTTTTCATATGAGGCAAGCATTCATCAGGTCTCAGAAAATCTATTACACCATTTTTCATGACGGGATGCCATAGATTTACTGTCATCTTTTCTAACGTTGCCTCAGAATACGCTTCGTCCGCATAAGTTATACCATGGTACATGATTCCGAAATCTAACTGAGGTAATCCATCATAATATCCCTTGCCTTCTCCAAAAATACAGGGTTCTACATATCCTTGACATTCTCTCGTCCCTAAGAAAATGTCCCGTCTTCCGCCCTTTTTTATCATCCGCTTCGCAATTTCATGATGCTTATTTTCATCTCTGTCGTTAAAAAGTTCCGGTCTGTTTTCATTCCACTCAAAATGGGCCCGAACCTGATACCTACAATCCTTCAAATATGTATAATAAGATAAGTCGTTACCACCATTGTATTTTACAGGGCGCACACTTTTCACTTCCATCTGAATCCGCTTCATAATACGTACGCTGTCAATAAACCAAATAAATGTCGGTTTCCAATAAACTGAAGAAAGTACGCCCTTCAACGCTTCGTATGTCGGCACTTGATAGCTGCATTTTTCTCCCCCAATTCGCATGACCGGATCGGAAAACAACGCATAGTCTCCATATACCTCAAATTCTACAATATTAGGGTGTTGCATACATTATTACCTCCTTCTTCGATCAAACCAAGATTGTCATCATAAAATTCTTTATCCAATACCAATAGTAACCCTTCACAAATAGAATGGATGGCTTTTGCTTCTTTTAATTTCTTTTCCTGATACTTGAATAAGGTCACAGAAAATTCTTTGGCTTCATTAATTAATTTTTTTCTATATTCCCAGTTGTATTTTGCCTTTTCCGAACATAACTGTTCAATCAAATCACTGCCTTCACCATACGGGGTGATTACCGAACTGGATTCTGTATCAATCACTTTAAAAAGTAGTCCAGCGGTTTTAAAAGCCTGATGAGTCATAAATTCATCATGTACTTTATTTCCATCTACATATTGATCATTGCTGGAAAGTAACGCAAATAAATTTGGGTATCTTTTATCTGCAACATAGTCTTGGTGTCCTCGCTTCATATTGCGATACAAGCTGTGATAATAGTAATTAACTGATTCATCTGAAGCAAGATCATTTTTATAATCATCCTGTTTTTTTTCATACTCCGTAAGCAAGTCCGTTGTCGCCATCTTAGCATCCTTGATTTCACTTAAATACGTCAAATTTTCGTCAATGCAGTTTATTATCTGCACATTACCAACTTCAGAGCTTTCTCCATTTCTATTACATCGCCCTGCCGTTTGCACAATATTATCAATCCCTGCTTGAAATCTGACAACCGCTTCAAATGAAATATCAACACCTGCTTCAATAACCTGTGTAGAAATACATATTACTTTATGCCCGTTTTCAAGTTCACCCTTTAAGCTTTTGAACACGTCCTTACGATGCGCCATACACATGCCTGACGTCAAATGATAACAGGTTGCTTCCACGTTGTCTTTTAACTCTGTAAATAATAGTTTGGCCTCCGCTTTTGTATTGCAAACAACAAGCAGGCTCTTATTTTCATGACTCCACATAGTAATTTTTTCAGGTATATCCTTCAATCTAAAGCGACCAGCATTGTGTATCTTAGTCCTTCTGAATATTTGTAAAAATTTATTTTTAAGTGCGGCCGGAACAACACTTTTTTCACTGATATTCATACTATGGTTTGTATGCTCAAGGCAAGGCTGCGTTGCAGAACACAACAGTATAGTCGCATTGCATATTTTCATCAAAAAATTTATTGCTAAATTAAACATGCTTAGCATCTTTGTTGGTACTGACTGAACTTCATCAATAATAATGACACTATTGCAAAGCGAATGAAATCTCCTGATTGCAGTCGTTTTTCCATCAAATAAAGTATTTAAAAACTGTACGAGAGTGGTAATAACAACAGGCGCTCCCCATGTTTCCGAGAACAATTCATGTATATCAAGCTTTTCTTCATCATAACTATCAACCACAAGATTGGAGTGGTGTTCTAGTACAATATCTTCATTGCCGATTGCCTCACGAATGATTTTTGCGTTCTGCTCAATAATACTTATTAAAGGTGCAACATAAAAAATCCTGCTTTTATTATATTTTTTAGCATGCGCCAAGGCAAATCTCATACCTGATAAAGTTTTCCCTGCACCAGTCGGAAGGTTTAAGCGATAAATCCCTGTTGGATGATTAGAAAATGCCGCGCACATATCAGACAGTTCCTTACGCGCTTTTTGAATATCTGTTTTTGTTTCCATTTTAGTGAGATTTTTTCCCAACGAGTGCAGACATTCACCCCATAACTCTTTGTCAGTATTTATAATAGGTGAAAAATCTCTCCCAACCATAAATTCAGCTGTATCTCTCCGGTCCCCATCAACAACGGCGGAAAGGATTAACCGTGCAAGAAGTCCCTCATAAAACAATACTTCTTGATAGCGTTTAGACGGTTCGGAATCATCCATTTTAGAAAGTGCACACAGGGCTTTTCCAATTTGCTTGCTTGCCTGTTCAAAATAACCATCCAGATCTTGCTCTGAACAACATTTCTGAAAAAAATTTTCTATTGTTTTCTTATCGTATTCAGGTTGCTTTTCAAGTCTGTGTATAAATCCATTTCGGGAGTTCTCATCTACTGCGTCAAATAAACCATGGTGTGCTCCAACAGCGTATGCCAACAACTCTGCACTTATGTTTTCAATGGTCAGTTGTTGTTCTACTTTATGATATTTTCTTAATAACAAACTCGCTCCTGCAAAAGTATGAATCACGGAACCTTTAGAGGTCTTTTCTCCTTGTACTGCTTTCAAAATATACTCACAAAAATCAGAAGAAAATTTTCCTACATCATGTAGTAACCCTGCAAGGTAACCCGCTTTTTCAAGATTTACACACTTTAAATCATCTTCTGCATACTGTGCGGTATTTATGCAATGGTCCTCACACAATTGTACCTTGTTATTATTATCAATATGTGCAATAAAATCCATGCGGTGCCTCTTTTCATTAAAATTTCAGATACTCGTTTCCTTATCCAAAACGTATATTCTCCCAAAGCTCTATATTTGGCAAAGAAGTCTATTTCCATTTCTTTTTTATATTCTTATTTTCTTCCGTTACGTAAACTTCAAAAACGCCGACATCAACAGAAAATCAGCTCGTTGTAAATAATATTGTCCATTAGATATGTTTTCAAGTTTCATCTAAAATAACAAAAAAACAAAGTGATTCTGCTAATAATTTGCTTTCTCAATCCCAGAGCAATTTATAAAAAACGGTACCTGATTTAACCGTCAGATACCGTTTCTTTTTTGTTACGCTTCTTCCAGCCAACTGCGGATCGCAGTTTCTTCCAACGCTTCCGGTTTACGGATATCCAGACATTCTCCCACCGTAACGCCGGGGAGTTTATCTCTTATATCCTGCGCGCTGTTTTTCGGTCCGCTGCTTTTGCTGGTACAGAATAAGTATACTTTTTTATCTTTTAAGTCCAGCTTTGCTAAAAAGCTGTGGATGATCATGGGGCAACTGAACCACCAGATGGGAAAACCTACGGCTATCTTTGTGTAGTTTCCAATATCGGGCAGTTCTCCGGCAATCGGCGGACGAGCGCCGCTTGCTTTTTCCATACCGGCTTTCGCCACACACAAGGCATACACGGAAGGATAAGGTTCTTGCGGTACGATTTGATAGGTATCCCCTGTTATTGTCGCCGCAATTTCCCTGGCTGCTTTTTCCGTTACGCCGGACCAGGAATAGTACGCTACTAAAATCTTATTCTGCACTTTGTCTGTTTCATTGCTCATAATTTACACCCGCTTTGCAAACTTTAAAAAAGCTTCGTAACCGCGCTCTGTTTCAAAAATGTCCGCTTTACTGGTGGCTTCCCAGGGAGCATGCATATTTAAGACCGCCACGCCGCTGTCAATTACGTTCATCCCGTACAAGGCCATAATATAGGCAATGGTACCGCCGCCGCCCAGATCTACTTTCCCCAGTTCGGACATCTGGAAATTCACTTTTTCACGGGTAAAAATATCCCGGATATGGGCGATATATTCTGCGTTAGCATCATTGGAGCCGGATTTGCCCCGGGAACCGGTAAATTTATTCAACACCATGCCGTTGCCCAGATAAGCCACGTTCTTCTTATCAAAGGAAGACGCATATAAGGGGTCAAAGGCACTGCTCACATCGCTGGATAACATGGTGCTGTTGGCTAAGGTACGACGCAGGGCCAACTCGCTTTCTTTGCCCAACAGGGCGAGAAGTTCCGCTACGGTATTTTCAAAGAACCGGCTCTGCATACCGGTCGCGCCTACGCTGCCGATTTCTTCTTTATCTACCAGAATACAACAGGAGGTCCGCTGCACTTTTGTAACATTCAGCATGGCTTTGTAGGAACCATAGGCGCACACCCGATCATCCTGGCCGTAGGACAAGACCATACTGCGGTCAAAGCCGGCTTCACGGGCCCGACCTGCGGGCACCACTTCCAACTCGGCGGAAAGAAAGTCTTCTTCTTCTACCCCATACTGCTTTTTCAAAATGGCCAGGACACCTTTTTTCACAGCTTCTTTGCCGTCAGTTTCTTTCGTCTCACTTTTGGCATTACGCCCCAGTTTCAACGGACGATTTCCCACAATCACGTCCAGGGCTTCCCCCTCAATGACGGTAGCCGCTTTTTTGACCATTTGCTCCTGTGCCAGGTGAATCAGAAGGTCCGAAACGAAAAACACCGGGTCTTCCGGTTTTTCGCCGACAGCTACGTTTACGACAGTACCGTCTTTTTTCACAATGACGCCGTGAATGGCCAGCGGGATCGTGACCCACTGATATTTTTTGATTCCGCCGTAATAGTGGGTATCAAGCAGGGCAAAGCCCCCATCCTGATATAAGGGGTTTTGTTTTATATCCATCCGGGGCGAATCAATATGGGCCCCCAGGATGTTCATTCCTTCTTCAATGGGATCTTTGCCGATATTAAACAGAACCACGCCTTTTTTCATATTGATACGATAGACTTTATCCCCTGCTTTAAGCGGCTTGCCGGCAGCAATGCAGTCGTCCAGGTTTTGGTAGCCGGCCTTCTTTGCTTCTGCATGAATGAGATTGACGCATTCCCGTTCCGTTTTACCGTTGCTCAAAAAATCCAGATAGCCCCTGCAAAATTCATCACAGGCCTTCAACTGCGCAGCGGTATAAGTTTCCCAAGTATTTTTCTGTTTCATTAAAACGCTTCCTTTCGTTCATCCTGTTTATTTCTGCGTTGAATCTTTCATCTGCGTTAAATCTTTTAAATTTTTCTCATAAAATCATAAATTTCTTTAAAGCGGTCTTTGCGGTACCGCTCCGGTTCCATATCCATGGTATTTAGAATGGTATACCGCTCTTTTCGCACTTCCCGGGCAAAACTCCAGGCATTCACAAACATTTCTTCCGTAATGCCCCGGCGTTCCGGGTTGATATCGATACCGTAGGCTTTTAAGAAATCCAACGGGATCTGATAATCTCTTTTTTGCAGCCAGGCCGCGCCGATGGTGCCGATGCCTACAACGATTCCGTGGGGCAGATCATGATTGTATAATTCATCCATGGCATGACAGAATAAATGGTCCGAGCCGCTGCAGGGTCGAGAGCTGCCTGCCACCTGCATAGCTAAGCCTCCCAGCACCAGAGACTGGGCCAGCATTTTGATTCCGGCCGGGTTTTCAAAGCTTTTTACATTGGAATACAACAACGCGTCCAGAGCCCGTTCGGACAGCATATAGGCAAAGTCGTCCGGCTGGGTTCCGTTGAACCGGCAATCCAAAGTCCAGTCATACAGGGCTGTGTAGTTACTGATCATATCGCCTACCCCGGCCTGTAACAGCAACCGGGGCGATTTTAAAATAATATCCGTATCAATTAAAAGTCCATCCGGTGTTTTAGAAGTGAAGCTGTGCGTTCTTCCTCCTTTGGCAAATAATACGGAAACCGGGGAGCAAACACCGTCATTACTCAATGCCGTAGGAATAGCAATATAGGGTATATTCGCTACAAACGCCGCATATTTCGCCGTATCCAGCGCAGTCCCGCCGCCAAATCCCAGAATGATACGAATCCCTTCCATGCTGACTTTTTTCGCCACGGACACCGCGAAATCGAAGGAGCTTCTTTCGACCGTGATCACCTGGTAATGCTTTAACTGGGACAGCATGAGGCTGACTTTATCTTCTAAAAATTGCAGCAACCCTTCCGTGGTCAGGATCAATATTTTTCCTTCTGTATCCCGAGGCAGATAATAATCCAGATTTTCCCCTAATTCCGCAATCGCATTAGGTCCCACCTTCATAAATAACGGGAGACTGAAATGATTCATTTTCCTAACCCCTTTCTTTAGTACCTCTATGCTCAAACCGTATGAAATCCGGCTGTTCTCTGGGTCTTTCTGCGTTTTTGCGTGGTACTGTAACCGCGGCTTTGCATAAAGTCAAGCAGTTCCCCTGTAAAAACCAAAGGTATCTGCTGCAATTCTTTCACGGACCGACTGCCGGTGAGGACCATAATATCCCGGATATCGTCCAGAATCTCCCGTAAATAATCCGCAGCAATTTCTTCTCCCTGCTCCAATACTTTGGCCAGGACAACGCCGCTGAGAGACACCGCATCGGCGCCTAACGCCAGACATTGCGCGGCCTGCCAGCCATTTCTGATGCCTCCGGAAGCAATCAGCGTATCCTGGGGATTCAACTCCTGCACCGCTTCCACTACGCTCCAGGCTGTGGGTATGCCCCAGTCGGCAAATTTTTTATGCCGCGGCACTTTACTGCGCTTGGCCTCAATGGCCGTAAAGCTGGTGCCGCCCAGCCCCGCCACATTGAAACAGGTAAAACCCAAACCATGTAATTCCTGAATTTGTTCCCGGGCCATACCGCAGCCGGTTTCTTTCAGAATGAGAGGGATCTCCAACGCTTCCTGAAGCCGGAAAAGATTCTCCATCAGATGAGCAAACTCTTTGTCCCCTTCCGGCATCAGTAATTCCTGTGCTGTATTTAAATGAACCTCCAAAGCCGAAGCCCCGATCATTTCAACGGCTTTCAGCGCTTCTTCCGGAGTCGCCAAAGCGCTTACATTGGCAAAAAGGAGACCCTCAGGGTATTCTTCCCGCACAATGGTATAGCTGGCAACAGCGCTGCCGTCTTTTACGGTACCGTACTGTGACCCCACGGCCATAGGAATTCCCGCCAGACGGGCGGTCCGGGCTAACTTGCCGTTGATTTCCCGGACGGCCTCCGTGCCGCCGGTGATCGCATCAATAAATAACGGTACCGGTACCTTCAGGCTGCCGATATGAGTTTGTAATTGTACCTGATCCGGGTCGACAGAAGTCAGGCAGTTATGTAAAAAGCGAACTTGCTCCAGACCGGTGCGCCGCTCGCCATCCCCTGTCGCCAGCGCATATTTTATATGATCCAGTTTACGCTTTGACCGCAGTGTGTTCTTATCCATATCTTATTATATCACCTGTCCGTTATCTTATCCTTGTCTGACCATTCTCTATCCGAATGTATGGGACAGCCGAAAGATATTTCTTCCGTATGGTAAAAAAAGAGGACGGCAAACACCGTCCTCAAGAGTCTCTTGCTTATTTGTTCAGGCTTTCCAGCTGTTCTGCCATGGCATTGTTAGAGAAGCCTTCGTCACCCTGTTCCATATACGCGTTCATTTCCGCTTTTTCAGCATTCTTTTTCGCGCGGGTCAGGGATAATCCAATCTTTCTGTGAGAACGATCGATTTTGATAATCATCGGTTCTACGGCCTGCCCCAACTGGAGCACATCTTCCGGTTTTTCTACCCGTTCTTCCGCTAATTCAGAAACATGAATCATGCCTTCCACTTTATCATTTAATTTTACCAGGGCACCGAAAGGCAGGAAACGGTCAACAGTACCTTGCACAATGTCACCTTCCCGGAAATCTGCGGCAGCGGCAACCCAGGGATCTTCCAGCGTCGCTTTAATAGACAGGGACACACGATGGTTTTCTTTGTCAATTTTCTTAACAAAGACGTTGACAGTATCGCCTTCCGTAGCCACATCCGCGGCTTTCACGCTACGATCATAGGACAATTCGCTGTTATGGACCAGACCAACCAGGCCTTCGACGATTTCCACAAACAGGCCGAATTCAGCTACCTTAACTACTTTGCCTTCATAAGTCTCGCCTTCGGCGATCTGTTCGTAAGCAGCTTCCTCCTTAGCCGCACGAGCTTCTCTGGCGGCGGCAATACGAGCTTCACGGTTTGCCAGCCATTCCTGATGTTTGAGTGCTTTTTCCGCTTTCAGAAGATCGCGGCGGGAAACCACGATCCGTTTTTTCTCTGCATCTACTTCAATAATTTCAGCTTCCAGTTCTTTTCCTACATAAGGAGTGAAGTCATCGATATGGCGCAATTCCACGTGCGAAGCGGGCATAAACCCTTCCACGCCTTCTACCGCCACAGCCAGACCTACCACTTGTTTCGGTTTATCATTGTTGCGGTCACGATTGCGGGCTTTGATCACACGCAATACCTTAACTGTGGTCGGACGTTTTTCACCTTCTGCCAGGGGAGCAACGGTTTTCCAGGCAGCTTCTTTTTCTGCGCGGATCTTGGACAACCGGATAAAATCATCGGAAGAAGAGCTGGGCACTACGACCGCTTCCACTTCATCGCCGATATTCAATGTATTCATTAATTCGTCCGGGTCGGCTTCCATAGCCCAATCATTCCATACGATCAACCCGTCACGTCTATAACCAAAATCAATATACACACCGTCTTTATCGACCTGGCTGATCTTACCGCTTACCAGCTTTCCCGGGTGTACTCCGAAATCTTCCATGCTGGCATCTAACATCGCAGCAAAGTCATTGCCTTCCATTTTCTTGTTTTCCATGTTTTCCATTGCTATGACAGCCTCCTTAATTATGCGATCCGGAGTAGAAGCTCCGGCCGTAATACCTACTTTACTGCACCCAGAGAACATTTCCGGAGAAAGTTCTGCAGCGGTTTCCACCTGATAGCACCGGGGGCAGATGGCGCTTACCAGTTCGGTCAGGTGCCTTGTATTGGCACTGTTCCTGCCGCCGAGGACAATAAAGGCATCGACCTGTCCCGCCAACCGGGCTGCGGCTGTTTGCCGTTCTTTCGTGGCCAGACAGATAGTCCGCTCCACCCGATATTCACCGGGTCGGGCAGATTGAAGCGCCGCCAGGATCTCCTCAAATTTTGCCAGTTCAAAGGTTGTTTGAATAATGACGCAATATTTGGGTACAAAGGGCACTTCGCCAATATCCCTTTTACATTCTATTATAATACCATTTTTTCCGGCAAATGCCAATATACTTTTTACTTCCGGATGATTTTTTTCTCCGACAATAATTGGCAGATAACCGTCTGCCACCGCCTGTGCAGCCTTTTTCTGACTGATTCGGACATTGGGGCAGGTGGCATCTAAAATTTTCAAATTCTTTTCAATTGCCGCCTGATAAACTTCCGGACCTACGCCGTGGGAGCGAAAAATAACCGTTTCACCGGGCAGAAAATCGCCCAGCGAATCCTTGCAGCTTACTCCTTTGGCAGCTAATTCCGCGGTAAACTGGGGATTGTGGATCAAAGGTCCCAATGTAGCTGCCGGTAAATTTTCCGCGGCGCCTTCGGCTATTTTTACCGCCCGTTTTACTCCATAACAAAATCCGCAGGGATCAGCGACAACTATTTCCATTTTGTAATGCTACCGCCTTTCGCAGAACCAAAACTTCCTCCCGCCACCGGGCGCCCAGTTCCTCTAAATTTTCCCGGGCGATTCCCCCATTTTCATCATAGGGCAACGGTTTGCCAAAGATCACCCGAACCTTCGGCCAGCCCGGATGCCGTTTCAGGTCCGTACCGTAGATATATGCCGGAATAATCGTTGCTTTCATTTTTACCGCCATCATAAAAGCGCCGCCGCCGGCTCTTCCCAAAGCACCGGTTTTGCTGCGTGTTCCTTCCGGAAACACCGCCAGAACCTCATTATTTTTTAAGTAGGCCAAACCGGTTTTAATCGCTTCCCTGTCGGCGCCGCCCCGCTTTACGGGGAAAACGCCCAGTTTGCGGATAATAAAGCCGAACCAGGCCGGTTTAAATAATTCGGCTTTCGCCATAAAATGCACCGGACGCGGCGCCGCGGCTCCCAGTACAGGAGGATCAAGCAAACTCAGATGGTTCGCTGCGATCACCACGGGGCCTGTAGCCGGAATATTCTCCGTGCCGAAAACTTCCCAGCGCAGCCACAGCTTAAACAGCCAGGGAAATATAACGTGGCAAAATCCATAAAAAGACATGGTTTTTTTCCTCATTCAGATACGATTCATATAGGAAATTCGATACATAAAATTCAACCTTTACGCGGAAGTGCTTCCCCATCATAAGGCGCTGTGTCCCGGGGTTGCGCCCCTGGGTACTTCTTTATGTATCCTGACACATCTTAATGCGCCATCTGCGCCAGATTGACCAACCGCAAAATCTCTTCTGTAACCCGGGTAATATCCATTTCGGTCGTATCCAGATAAATCGCATCCTCCGCCTGCCGTAACGGGGAGACAGCACGCTCACTGTCTTCTTTATCCCGCCGGGCAATCGCAGTCCGCAACTGTTCATAATTTACGGCTTCACCTTTGGCGGCCAACTCTTTGCCGCGCCGCAACGCCCGTTCTTCTACACTGGCCGTCAGGAAGATTTTGCACTGCGCTGCAGGAAATACCACAGTACCGATATCTCTGCCATCCATTACAATGCCGCCTTCCATCCCCATCCGGCGCTGCTGGGCTACCATAGCGTCCCGCACTGCCGGTACAGCCGCAACTTTAGAAACCAGCGACGTTACCTCTATACTGCGGATTGCCCGGGTTACCTCTGTGCCATCTACCAGCACGCGATTGATCTCACCTTCCGGTACAAAAACAATGCGGATGCGCTGTGCCAGTTCACCGGCTAACGCAGGCGAAAACGCCTCGCCGGTCTGCAATAATTTCCAGGTCACCGCCCGATACATGGCTCCGGTATCAATATAGGCAAAACCCAATTTACCGGCCACCTGTCTGGCAATGGTGCTTTTTCCTGCTCCGGCAGGTCCGTCGATCGCTACTACAAACCCTTTTTCCACTACGTTCACCTGTCTCCGGTTTCCTTCGAAACCTGTATTTTATTACTGCACTGTTAAAGCAGTCTTTTGCTCTTTGTCATTTCACACGTTCTGCGGCACAATGTGTCCCCCGAAACTTTCCTGGCGCCCACACTGCCTGTGGAGCGTCGCTCTACGTTTTCTGCTGCGCTGCACGCAGTCCTGCCACATAACCGGTACTGAAAGCCGCCTGCAGATTAAAACCGCCTGTATAACCATCTACATCGATTACCTCGCCGGCAAAATAAAGTCCGCGAAAACGTTTTGCCGCCATGGTCTTAGGGTCGATTTCTTTTAAAGACACGCCCCCTGCCGTCACGATGGCCTCTGCCAGAGAACCGGTTCCCAGCAGGGGAATGGTAAAGTGCTTCAGCGCCTGTACCAGAGCCAGTCTGTCTTTTTTTGTCACCTGGCTGACTGTTTTATCCGCTGCTAAAAACACACGGTCCAATAACGGTTCCACTAAAGGCCGGGGCACCAGTCCCCGCACCACTTCTCCTAACGTTTTTTTACCGGAGTCCTGCAGGTCGCGTAACAGACGGGCCTGCAATTTTTCTTCGTTTAAGGCCGGTTTCAAGTCCAAAGAGAGTTCCAGCTCCTGCGCACCATGCTGCACTAACTGTGCTGTCTTGCGGCTTAACGTCAGGCAGACCGGTCCGGCTAAAGTACCGCGCAGAATCTGCAGTTCGCCAAATTCTTTGGCGACAGGCTTTCCATCAGCCAGGATACAGGCTTCTATATTTTTTAACGCCAGCCCTTCCAACTCCTCGATAAAGCCGTCTTCCGGCTGAAGATATACCAAAGCCGGCAGCAACGGTTCTACTGCAACGCCCATTTTTTTCAGGACCGGCACAAAATTACCGTCCGAACCGGTACCGGGATAAGAAGCGCCCCCCGCACAGACGATTACGGCATCTGCCGCAAGGGTATGCTCCGGTCCCAATTTCACGTCTCTTTGCACCTGACTGCGAAAATCCTGACCGGCTTTGCGCCCGTTATCTTTCACGCGGCAAAACCGTACGCCGGTCACTTTACCCGGCTGCATTACAAAACCGGTGACCTGCGTATTCGTTTCCAGCCTGCCTCCTGCCCGGACAAAAGCGTCAACCAACGTGTTCACCACATCCTGCGCCCTGCCGCTGGCCGGAAACACTCTCCCGCCCCGCTCCGTCACGGTTGCCAGGCCTTGCTCCCGGAATACTGCCAACAAATCTTCATTGGTAAATTTTTTCAGAGCGCCGAAAAGAAATTTACCGTTTCCCGGTAAATTCGGAATAAAGTCTTCCATCGGGCAGGCATTCGTGATATTACAGCGGCCTTTCCCCGTGATCCGCATTTTACGGCCCGGTTCCGGCATGCGCTCAAACAGGATCGTTTCCGCTCCGTTACGGGCCGCGGTAAGACCGGCCATAAGTCCTGCGGCGCCGCCGCCGACTACGATTACTTTAGTCATGATGTTCCCGTTTCCGCTTCGTTTGGGAAAGTAAGCCGCACTCTTTGCGCAGCAATTCCACTTCTTCGTCAAAAAGCTCACGGCAGTCGCCCCGGCGCAAGCCGTGTAAGGTAAGGGTCCCCATCTTTACCCGTTTCAGATACCGTACAGGGAACCCGATAAAATCACACATCCGCCGAATCTGACGGTTGCGTCCCTCATGAATGGTTATGGAAAACTTTGTCAGGTTGCGATCATAATCGTAAGACGAAAGATCTACAATCGCAGGCGCCGTAAGTCCGTCTTCCAATTTGACGCCGACCCGCAGAAGATCCAGTTTTTCCTGGGGCACGATCCCGGGTACGGTCACTTCATAAGTTTTATTTACGCCATGCCGGGGATGCGTCATAGCCTGGGTCAACTGCCCGTCATTGGTCAAGAGCAACAACCCCTCGGTATTATAGTCCAAACGCCCTACCGGGTAGACACGTTGGGGAATATCCCTGACAAAATCAGCTATGGTACGCCTTCCCTCCGGATCTTTCATCGTCGTAACCACGCCCCGCGGCTTATAAAATAACAAATACAGCTTTTTTCCCCGTCGGATCGGGTTGCCGTCCACCATAATAAAAGCATTGGGACCTACTTTGGTTCCCAATTCTTTCACTACCTTACCATTGACCTTGACCCGACCGCCGGTAATATAATTTTCCGCTTCTCTGCGCGATGCGATACCGGCCTGCGCCAGTACTTTCTGCAAACGTTCTTCCATTAATCACGTTCCTCTGTTTCTTCCGGATCAGGATCCGATTCTTCATTTTCCATAGGTAAAAGCACCATCTGCTCCGGATGACGGGCCGCCTCTTCCGACAGGACTTCCGGCATCGGCGGCAGATCTTTCAAAGACCGCAGACCGAAGACTTCTAAAAAACGGGCCGTTGTTTTATATAGGATCGGGTGCCCAATGGTTTCTTTCCGCCCTGCTTCCGCAATCAGCTCCCAGTCCAACAGGGTATTCACCACACCGTCTACCTTGACGCCGCGAATGGCTTCCATCTCCGCCCGGGTGACCGGCTGACGGAAAGCAATGATCGCCAGCGTTTCCATCGCAGCATTGGAAAGCTTCAATTCCTGGGTCGCGGCTAATTGGGAGATCAGCTCATGATGGCAGGCTTTCGTACAAAGCTGCCAGCCTTCCGCCACTTCCCGCAGTTCCAGGCCTCTGTCCTCCGTTTGATAAACCGCCTGCAGCGAGCTCAAAAGCTCCCAGGTCTGCGGTTTGCTCAACCCCAACAGGTCTGCCAGCTGAGGTACGCCGAGAGGTTCGCCGGCAGCAAATAAAAGGGCTTCTAACGACCCCAGTCTATGCTTCTGCTGCATCGTTCTTTCCTCCCGTGTGTAAAAATAAGTAAATAGGCGCAAAGGCCTTGGATTGACTGATATAAATTACTTTTAGCCGCAGCAGCTCCAACACTGCCAAAAAAGAAGCCACCCGCTCTTTGGGACTGTCCGTTTTTACAAAGGAACGGTTGAACTCCATTCCTTCCGGGCAGCGATTCAACCGGGCGACGATCTCCTCCATTTTAGCGCCTACGTCATACTCCTGACGCTCCACAATGGCCACCCGTTGGCGTAAAGGCCCTGTCATGCCGGCCAGCGCCAGCAACAGGTCCTGCACCGGGTAGGAATGGAGACGCCGCAATTTACTGCCGGCAAACAATGATTTGCGGGTGTGCTGAAGCGCCGCTTTCTGCCGCATAAGTTCCAGTTGCCCGGCCGCTTCTTTGATGCACCGATACTCAACCAGCATTTGTACCAGCATTTCCCGGGGATCTTCCTCCTCCCCTTCTTCGCTTACCCTGGCGGGCAGCAAGGTACGGGATTTGATCTGCAGCAACAAAGAGGCCATGACCAGGAACTGACTGGCTGTTTCCAGATTCAGTTCTCCCAGAGAATGCAACTGTTCGATATACTGATCGGTAATCGAAACGATAGGGATATCATAGATATCCATTTTGTTTTTTTCAATAAGGTGGATCAGAAGATCCAACGGACCTTCAAAGTCGAGAACCTTTACCACTGGTTCCGTCATAAAATAATCCCCACGATCGATGAACAAATATGGATATACCAGGAAGCCAACGGGCTGATGATCATACCGGAAATGCCGCTGTAAACAATGGCGATAAGGATAAAAAAGCCATAACGCCCGACAAAGTTTTCAAATTTATAGGCCGTTTCATAGTCCATAAACGATGCTAAGATCTTAGAGCCGTCCAAGGGAGGAATCGGCAATAAATTAAAGAAAGCAAACCAGACGTTATACAACATCGTCCAGTATAAAAACTGGTTGACCCAGACGCTGGACATCCCCAGATGCGCACGCAGCGCCATCACGGCGACCGCCAAAAAACATAAAAGCAGATTGGCCGCCGGACCGGCCAGCGATACTTTCAGCATACCGGAACGGGCATTCTGATAATAACGGGGGTCCACTTCCACCGGTTTGGCCCAGCCAAAGCCGACCAGTACCAGCATAAGCGTGCCCACGATATCCATATGGGCTAACGGGTTTAACGTAAGCCTGCCCTGCATCTCAGGCGTGGGATCGCCCAGACTGTCCGAAACACAGGCATGAGCGAACTCATGAAAGGTCAGGGCAATCAATAAGGCCGGGACACGATACATAAAGCTTGCAAAATCTAACAACTGTGTCTACCTCCATCAGCAAAAGGGGTTAGCCAATAAACCAATCTTTTTCTTAACTTTTGTCAGCGTCCGTCCGGAAATGCGCTGGGCTGTTTCCGCACCCGCTTTATATACTTCTTCCAGATATTTTTTATCTTCCATCAAACGGGCAAAATTTTCCCGGATGGGGCGCAGTTCTTCGGACACGGCTTCGCCCACGGCCGTTTTAAAATCGCCGTAGCCCTTGCCGGTAAATTCATCTTCGATCTGTTCATAATTTTTGCCGGTGACTACCGCATAAATCGTCATCAGGTTATTGACACCGTCTTTGCCCTCCCGGAACGCAACTTTCGCTTCACTGTCCGTTACTGCGCTACGGAATTTGCGCAGAATGGTGTCATGGTCATCCAAAATCGAAATAAAGGCTTTCACATTAGTGTCAGACTTGGACATTTTCTTCGTCGGTTCCTGCAGGGACATAATCTTGGCCCCTTCCGGCGGTAAATAAGCTTCCGGCAATTTAAAGGTGTTGCCGTAAAGGTTATTAAAACGCTGCGCCACATTGCGGGCAAATTCCAGATGCTGCGTCTGATCCGCTCCTACCGGCACATAATCGGCCTGGTACAATAAAATATCCGCCGCCATTAAAGACGGATAGGTAAATAAGCCTGCATTAATATTTTCCGCATGCTTGGCGGATTTATCTTTAAATTGCGTCATGCGGGACAATTCCCCAAAGAGCGAATTACAGGCCAGGATCCAGCCCAGCTCCGCATGATTGTGCACATGGCTTTGTACAAACATGAGACTTTTCTTAGGATCGATGCCGCAGGCCAGCAGCAACGCAAAGGCTTCCAGGCTCTGTTTGCGTAATTTAGCCCCTTCCTGACGGATCGTAAGCGAATGCAGATCCGCGATAAAATACGCGCACTGATATTCTTCCTGCAATTTCTGCCAATTGCGCACAGCCCCGATATAGTTACCCAGCGTGAAAATTCCGGTCGGTTGAATCCCGCTGAGAATACTTTTCTTTTTTTCTGTTTTCTGTCCTTCCTGTTTCATTTCTTCTGTCAAAACGAACACTCCTCGCCTTTCAAAATTCAGCTGTTTTACAAGCTGCGCTTTACTGTTTTCAGGACAACTGTCAGCCATTTGGCCAACCGCACCCCTACTGTTTTCAGGGGCAACTTCCGGTCATTTGGCCAACCGCACCCTTACTGTTTTCAGGGACAACTGCCGGAACAGATGTACCGAAGCAACGGTCCCAGCCGTCCATATTATGTTATTATACTATTTTTTATGTATTTACGCCAGCAAAGAAAATAGCCCCCCGCAAGCTTTTACGCTCTATTTTTCAGCGTAAAGTGATCACTACGATTTCCGGCGTACTGCCGATGCGTACAGGCGATCCCCAAAGGCCGTAGCCGCAGGAAACCACGCCCAGCATCTGACCAAAACGCTTACTGCCATAATCCAGCAAATACATGCGCTGCGTAACCAGGTTTAAAGGCGCCTGTTGCCCCCCATGAGTATGCCCCGCCAAATACAGATCGTAACCGGCCCGTTCCGCCTCCAAAAAGCGCCGCGGCTGATGATCGACAAGCAAATTCGCAACCGAAGGATCTTTCCCCGCCAGGTCCTCTAAGGCCCTGCTGTCGGAATGAACGCGGTAATCATCCAGGCCTGCCAGGCGGATCCGGCATGGCAGATCTACCGCTTCATCCACCAGAAAGCGAAAGCCCACTTCTTCGAAAAGGCGCTTTTCCTCTTGCGTCCGAAGTTCGAAATGATCATGGTTGCCCATCACAGCAAAAACACCGTAACGGCTTTGGATATTCGCCAGAGGTACATGGCTCTTCTCCAATAAAAGATAATCAATACTCCGATCGATCAGATCGCCGCCAAATACCACAATATCCGGGTTCTGCCGGTTGATTTGCTCCGTAAGCCTTGCTGCGTAATGCGAACCGAATAACGGCCCCAGATGGATATCTGTGACCAAAACGATTTTTACCGGCTGCGGCAGGTGTTTCCCTGTGTCATGCACCACTTCCCTTACAACAGGGTGGACTGCATTCCAGCCGCCCCAGGCGATCAGGCCCAGCACCAACACTAAAGCGCCCTTGACATAAAGCGTATAGACATGTTGCCATCCTGCTCCATTGCCGGAAAACAGCGCAGCTAAACGAAGCAGTCCATAAAACAGACCCACGTAAAAAGAATAGTGGAAAAAAGCCAGCCAATAACCGCTGAGAAAAGCCAGCGGACGTAACACTCCAGGATGAATGATGTTCCATAGCGTTCCGAAACCGTTCACCAGCGCGAAAAGAAAAGGCAACAGCAGGAACAGCAATAAAACAGAGACGTGGTTCAAAAATGAAAAACCACGTCGATACATACACCAATATAAAGTTGTCAGTACCACACCCAACACAAGAATCGACAAATAAAAAAATCGCATATAACCTATATTTCTCCTTCAGGAAGATAGAAAAAATCAGTCTTCCTGTTTTTTAATTTCATCCAGCAAAAACTCATTCTTAATTTTAATATACGTTCCCTTCATACCTAAAGAACGGGTCTCTATCAGGTTCGCGCTTTCAAATTTCCGCATGGCATTGACGATGACAGAACGCGTAATACCAACCCGGTCAGCTACTTTAGAAGCCACCAGGATGCCTTCGTTACCATTTAATTCTGCCAGAATATTGACAATCGCTTCCCACTCGGAAAAAGATAAGGTCGAGAACGCAATCTGTACCATGGCTTTTTTCCGGGCGCTCTCTTCCACTTTTGCTTCGCGTTCGTGAAGGATCTGCACGCCGATCACTGCGGCAGCATATTCCGCCAGCAACAGATCATCATCATCAAATTCCCGATCATAGCGGGCCAGGATCAAAGTGCCGATACGTTCTCTATCCCCATTAATGGGGACGATCGTCGTCTGTTTATCCCCATACGAACAGGGCTTATTCTCAACAAAAGGACACATATGCTCTTTATGACTGATATTCGGCGCCGTCTCCCGTTGTTCCGTAACAAAATCCATATATTCTGCCGGGAAGCGATGTTTTTCTAAAACCATGTCCCGGATAATCTCACATTCAAATTTATCTTGCAAAGCATAACCGCGAACAGCTCCTTCTGTATCGATCACATAGGTGTTGCAGTGAATCAGCTCTTTCAGCAATTCAGCTACATCCCTGTATTTTACTCTTTCACCGTTTTGCACCAATTTATTCAGTTTTCTGGCTTTTTCTAATAATTTCATCTGCTCATTCCTCCATTACGCTCTTGGAAAATTTTTTTCATATATTTTATTGATTCTTTCATTTGTAATATGGGTATAGATCTGTGTGGTTGAAAGGCTGGCATGCCCCAGCAGCTCCTGTACCGCCCGTAAGTCCGCCCCGTGTTCCAACAGATGTGTCGCGAAAGTATGACGGATCGTATGAGGGCTTACGTTTTTTTGCAGCGCCAGCTGCTGTACATATTTATCCAGAATACGGCGCACACTGCGATCGGTCAATGGGCCGCCCCGGTTATTAACAAAGACAAACGGATGCTCTTCTGCGTGGTATTTTTGCATGAGCAGTGTACGGCTCTCCGCATAATACCGCAAAAAGGCCGCCTTACAAGTCTGTCCCACCGGTACGATCCTGTCTTTACTGCCTTTCCCATGCAGGAGAACAAAAAGACTGCTTAGATCCACATCCTGCAACTGCAAACCGGCCAGCTCCGAAACACGGCAGCCGGTGGCATACAAAAGCTCCAGCACGGCCTGATCACGCAGACCCAGCGGCGTCTTATCGGGCAATTCCAAAATGGCCTCGATCTCCGTTTCTTCCAGAAAAACCGGCAGACGCTTATCCAGTTTTGGCGTCCGCACCTTGGTAAACGGATTCTGTTCGATTCGTCCTTCCCTGAGCAAAAATTTGTAGAAAGAACGTAAAGAAGAGATCCGCCGGGCAATCGTTCTTCTGGCATAGGCCTTCTGATTTAAGTACGCCAGATAGGAACGAATATGGGGAACCTGAATCTGCTCCCAACAAAATGTGGCGCCTTCTTTCAAAAGCATAAATTGTTCGAATTCTCTAATATCCCGTTTATAATTAGCTCCGGTCAGTTCGGAACTGTTTTTTTCCACCAACAGATAGGAAATAAAGCGTCCTGCCCATAACTTGCGCAACGCGTCTTCTGTCATGGGATCACTCCTTCATCATGCATTTGCGGAGGCGCGTTGACACCTCACAAGGGCTTGGTCATTTCGTTGAGCGTCACCCTTTATCATGCACTAGCAAAGGCGCATTGGCGCCTCAATCAGCATTACCGGGTTTTAGCTCAACAACGCTTAATTTTATAAGTTTATAGTACCATTTATAGGCAGGATAGGCAATGATATTGTCTACTATTTCGATAAAATTTCAAAAACTTTATTTTGTGCATACTAAATTTTCGTTACAACTATCCACTACGCGGGAAAATGCTTCCAAAGATCTTTGAGCTAACTGCTCATTGCGGAGTTTCTTTTTTCTCACCTTTCTGTCCAAAGGCGGCAGCAGACCAAAATTGATATTCATCGGCTGAAAGCCCTCTATGGCTGTATTGCTGATATAGTGAGAAAGAGCCCCCATAGCGGTAATCTCCGGGAAATTCAACGGCGGCAGAGCCTGTAATGACCGTACAGCCTGCACCCCTGCCATTAAACCGGAAGCCGCCGATTCCACATAACCTTCTACTCCGGTCATCTGACCGGCAAAATAAAAACGGGGGCAGAAACGAAGGGAAAAATCGGCCTGTAAAAGCTTCGGCGAGTTGAGATAGGTGTTCTTGTGCATCACACCATAGCGCACAAACTCAGCGTTCGCCAGACCGGGGATCATACCAAAGACACGACGCTGTTCCGGCCATTTCAGGTGAGTCTGAAAACCTACCAGATTATACAACGTACCCGCTGCGTTATCCTGCCGCAGCTGTACTACCGCATAGGCTTCTCTGCCATTGCGCGGGTCACGCAGACCAATGGGTTTTAAAGGGCCAAACCGCATGGTGTCTTCGCCCCGTCGGGCCATTTCTTCGATGGGCATACAGCCTTCAAATACATTATGTTCAAAATCTTTTATTTCCGCCGTATCTGCCGCTTTCAACGCCTCATAAAAAGCCATGTACTCCGCCTTGCTGTAAAAAGGACAATTGAGATACGCAGCCTCGCCTTTATCGTAGCGGGAAGCCCGGTAAATAACATCATAATCCAGCGAGTCACCTTCCACAATAGGGGCCGCCGCATCAAAAAAATACAGATATTCCGCCTGTACCAGCTTTTGTATGGCGCGGCTCAAAGCAGGCGAAGTAAGAGGACCGCTGGCGAAGATCACAATGCCTGCCAGTTTTTCCGGCTCGGTAACCTCCTCTTCCACCACCGTAATCAAAGGCTGCTCTTTAATCAACCGGGTCACAGTCCGGGCAAAGCCTTCTCTGTCTACCGCCAAAGCGCCGCCTGCCGGTACCCGGTTTGCATCTGCCGCCCGCATGATGACGGAGTCTAAGCGACGCATTTCTTCTTTCAGAAGTCCCACTGCGTTCTCCACGCTCGCCGATCGCAGAGAATTGCTGCAAACTAATTCAGCAAAATCTCCCGTCTTGTGAGCCGGATCAGACTGCGCCGGACGCATCTCATGCAAAATCACAGATACGCCTCGACGGACTATCTGCCAGGCTGCCTCACTGCCGGCCAGACCGGCTCCGATCACATGGATCTGCCCTTTGGCTATTGCTCTATTATCTTTGTTGATAGTTTCCATCATTGACTCCTAAAAAACGGACAGGAGGAACCAGCGTCCTCCTGTGAACAGCAATTACTATTAATTTCACCGGTCTTGTCAGTTTCTGCATTATTTATCTTTGCAGCATTTATTTTTCCACTATGTGTTCTTCTATTGCTTATTTCTTTGTTACTTCTTTATCGTTTATTTCTCTCTGGTTTATTTCTTTTTCGTACTCGTTTTTTGAGCGGCAGTTTTTCCCGTTTTCCCGGTAACGGCCTTGCCTGCCGTTTTTTTCGCCTTTGCCTTCGCCCCAGTTGCCGTTTTGGCACTGCCTTTTTTTACGACCTTGGCAACGCCCAGCAAACTTTCCGTTGTAACTTTTTTAGCCCGGGGCGTACGCTTAGGCAGTGCGTTTTCACACTCCGGATTCAGGCAGACCATCTTGGTCCTGCCGCCTCTTTCGGCATGTTCCGCCATCTGTTTTCCGCAAAGAGGACAGATTTGTTCCGTAGGTTTATCCCAGGAAGTAAACTTGCATTCCGGGTAATTGGAACAGCCATAAAAGATCCGTCCCGTTTTACTGCGGCGTATCGTCACATCACCCCCGCAATCAGGGCACTTCACGCCAATCGTTTCCAAAAGCGGTTTCGTGTTACGGCACTCCGGAAATCCGGGACAAGCCAGGAATTTCCCGTAACGGCCTTCCCTGATCACCATTTCCCTGCCGCATTTTTCACAAATCACGCCGCTCTTTTCCAACGGTGGCGGATCCTTGGGAATCACTTTTTCCGCCTCCGTCAACAAGCGTTCAAAAGGAGCGTAAAATTCTTTTAAGACTTTTTCTTTTTCTTCTTTATGCTCGGCAATCTCATCCAGGTCAGTTTCCATCTGGGCAGAATACTTAATGTTGATGATCTCCCCAAAGTAAGAAGTAAGAAGCTCCACTACCTTAATGCCCAGCTCGGTAGCCAGCAGTTTTTTGCCTTCTTTGACCACATAACCGCGGGTTTGGATCGTCTGAATGATCGGCGCATAGGTGGAAGGACGGCCGATGCCTTCATCTTCCATCTTTTTTACCAGAGAAGCTTCTGTATAATGGGCCGGCGGTTCCGTAAAATGCTGTTCGCCCGGCATGACCTTATGCAGCAGCAAAGGCGTCCCCGGCGCCACGTAAGGCACCTTCCCGGAATTTTCTTCCTGTACTTCCTTTTTATCCGCCAGACGCAGATAACCGTCAAAGGTAAGAATCGAACCGCCGGCTTTCAATTCATAGGCATCTGCCGAAATGGTAAGGTTGGTCTGCTCGAACTCCGCCGCCGCCATCTGGCTGGCCAAAGTACGATTCCAGATTAACTGATACAGGCGGAACTGTTCTTTAGTCAGGTATGGTTCCACTTCCGAAGGCGTCCGGCTGATTCGGGTCGGACGAATGGCTTCATGGGCATCCTGCGCATTGCTTTTATTTTTGAAACTGTTAGGTCTGGCGGGACAATAGGGCGCGCCAAAAATCTGGCTGACAAAGCTGCGAATGTCACGAATCGCTTCATCCGCCAGACGGGTGGAATCCGTACGCATATAGGTGATCAGACCGGCCGTACTTTTTCCTACACTTACGCCTTCATATAATTGCTGGGCCACCATCATGGTGCGCCGGGTCGTAAAATTCAATTTGTGGGCGGCTTCCTGCTGCAGCGTACTGGTAGTAAAGGGAGCCGGAGCCTTACGCGATACCGTTTTACGCACTGCATCGGCGACCCGGTACGCCGCTTTATTCAAATCATTAACTACAGCCAGCGCTTCCTCGCCGGTGCTGATTTTCAGTTTAGCGCCATTTTTTTTCACGGTATCCGCCGTGAAGATCGGTGCCTTCGCGTTTTCCCGTAATTTGACGGCAACCGTCCAATATTCCTCTGCGACAAAGTTTTCAATTTCTTTATCCCGATCCGCCACAATTTTCACAGCCACGGACTGTACCCGTCCGGCGCTCAATCCTTTGCGGACTTTACTCCAAAGCAGAGGGCTCAACTTATACCCCACCAGACGGTCAATGATACGACGGGTCTGCTGCGCGTCCACCATGGCATTATTAATGACACGGGGATGTTTCAGGGCCTCTTTTACAGCATTGGCCGTAATTTCATGGAATTCTACACGGCAGGCGGATTTTTCATTCAGTCCCAGGATATGCGCCAAGTGCCAGCTGATCGCTTCGCCCTCACGGTCAGGGTCAGTCGCCAGATAGATCTTATCTGCCTTATCCGCAGCCGTTTTTAACTCCCGGATCAGGTCGCCCTTCCCCCGGATATTGATATATTTTGCCTCAAAGCCATTGTCTACATCAACGCCCAAAGTACTTTTGGGCAGGTCTCGCAAGTGACCCATAGAGGCCTTTACGGTATAATTGCCCCGGAGAAATTTGGTAATGGTTTTGGATTTTGTCGGAGATTCGACAATGATCAAATTGCTGCTCATATAGTCCCCCTATATTGCGCCTGTTTTCAGGCTGCGAGTTTTATTTCTATGTACGGATATAACGCCGGGCCGCATCGGTATCCACAAAGCCCTTTAGCTGTAACGACAACAGTTCCAGGCTTGCCGTGCCTACATCCAATTGCGCCCCTTCGGTCAATTCTTCCAGGGTCTGCGGGCCTTGCGTCAGCAGATCCAGCAATTTTTTCTGGACAGCGGAGCAGGCAGCAGCCGGAGCGCCGGATGTCAGAGGGAAAAGATTGGAATGGGCAGTCCCTTCCAATTCCGGAAACAGTTCCGCCAAAACATCCTGCGGCGCATCTACCAATCTGGCGCCGGTTTTGATCAGTTTATGCGAACCGGCGTTGTGGGAAGAAAAGATAGGACCGGGAATGCAAAATACTTCCCGCCCTTCATCCAAAGCAAATTCGGCCGTGATCAACGCGCCGCTGCGTGCCGCAGCCTGCGCCAGGATCACACCCTGACTGATACCGCTGATGATCCGGTTACGCTGCGGAAACCGGAATTTGCAGGGCGGCGTTCCCGGCATGTACTCGGAAATCACGGCGCCTGTTTCCGCAATTTTGGCAAACAAGGTCCGATTTTCCTGCGGATAAGCGATATCCACACCACAGCCCAGCACTGCTACGGTTTTACCCCCACCGTGCAACGCCCCTTCATGGGCTGCCGTGTCGATACCACGTGCACCGCCGCTTACAATCACCACACTGGCCCGGGCCAGTTCTTCCGCAAACCAACAGGCGGCCTTACGGCCATAGGCTTCCGGTTGTCGGGAACCTACTACTGCCACGCTGTATTGACAATCCGGCATCTGCCCCCGCACATATAACACAGCCGGCGGATGCAGGATCTGCCGTAAACGTTCCGGATATTCTTTTTTCCGGATCGGATAAACCTGAATATCCTGCTTGTAGCAGCATTCCGCCAATCGTTCCGGTAAAGCAGCATTTTGGCGACAGCTTTCCCAAAACTTCCTGCTTTGGTCTTGCGACAACAAACCCGTTGTCATAAGTTCTTCTTTCGTTGCTTCCCAGACAGCGCGGGCACTGCCAAAGAAATCGACTAAACCGACAAGCTGCGCTGTTTCGATTCCTTTGGCAACACCCAACGCCGCCCAATAAAATTGTTCCATAAATACACCTCTTTTTCTCAGATTTGATGCATTTTGCGGCGTCTGACTGTTTTGTTTTTGATTTTTGCGCGAAAAACTACACGCATTACTAATATTCATAGCACAAGGGCAGAAAAAAAGTCAATCGGTTTTTCTTAGTTTCTACTATTATATTGTTAAACTTTTTGTGAACCCGGCAATTTTTTTCGCCGCCTCAGGATGCCCCAGACGGCGTTGCAGACTTTCCCGCTCCCTTTCACGTTCAGCCGGAGTTTTAGCCATTTCTTTCCGGACCGCTGCGGCAATTTCTTCGACTGTAGAAGCAACCCCGGCCCCCTGATTCTGCACTAAAAATTCTGTGTTCTTCTGTTCCTGTCCCGGCAAAGGAGAATAGATAAGCAGGGGTGTTCCCAGCGCCAGGCATTCAGCAATTGAAATACCGCCTCCCTTGCCGATCATTAAGTCCGCTGCCCCTATCAATTTAGGCAACTCTTCCGTAAAACCTAAAATTTCCAATCGGAAATTCGTACCATAACGCCCTTCCTGCAATTGTTCCCGCAGAAGGGTGTTATGCCCTGTTATTGCAATCAGGCGCAGCTTTGTGTGGGATTCCGCAGCCAGCAAGGAGATGATTTCCTCCATAGGGAGCAGCCCTTCTCCTCCGCCGGAAATCAGAACGATAAACACATCTTCCGGCCAACCAAAGCCCCGGCATATCTCCCGCCGCGCCTCCTGTCGGCCGACTGCAACACAAAAAGGCAGGAGCATCTCCCGTACCGGGATACCAAAGGCCCGGCTTACAGACGGCCCCGTTTCCTGTGTCGACAACGCTTTCGCCACCTGCTCCTCCAGGGCCTGTTCCGCGATGAAATAAACATCCACCTCCGGATAGACCAGCCACCGATGTACCGTATAATCTGTCACGACTACGCCAATACGCAGCTGCGGCGCATATTTTTTCTTATATAGTGACAAAATGCCTGTCGGCGTACCATGGGTGCTGAGAACCACGTCCGGAGCTACATCAGTCAGGTAGTTTTTCCCGCACCGGAGGAGCACCCGGTTGATAAGATTACGCAGAAAAAGCGAACCGGAACCGGCATTGCCCCAGCGGTAGGAAAGTGCATACAGGCCGGGACAAAACCGCAGGATCGCTTTATAACAGGTCAGGAAACTTTTGCCCAGGAACGCAGGGAAAAAAGTAAACACGTCCCCTTGTGTGACCAGTGTATCAGGCATGGCGGAAAAAGCCTCCGCCAAAGCCTGGGAAGCCATTTTGTGCCCACTGCCCACAGGGGCTGAAAGAATCAGGATGCGCGTTATCTTTTTTTCAACAGCTTTCATTTCCCGTTTACTCCCAACATGTTATAATGGTTTATAACGTTATAGTTGCCTGGAATCTTGTAACAGTTTGCAATGTCATAATAGTTTGCAGTGTCATAACAGCCCGTACAAAATGGCAAGTCACGGTTCACTATATAATACCTGAAGAAAATTTGCAAGGAGGCCCCTTGATGAGTAATTTAAATGCCACTCCCGCCGGCGAACGGGTTCATATCGGTTTATTCGGCTGCCGCAACGCAGGTAAATCCAGTCTGATCAATGCCCTGACAGGGCAATCACTGGCAGTTGTTTCGGACGTCCCTGGCACCACCACGGATCCGGTGGGCAAGGCCATGGAGCTGTTGCCTTTAGGTCCCGTCCTTTTCATCGACACCGGCGGCCTGGACGACAGCGGCGCCTTAGGAGAGATGCGGGTCCAAAAGGCCCGGCAAATATTAAACAAAACCGATGTGGCGCTGGTGGTCATCGACAGTACACAGGGCATTCGCGCGGAGGATGAAGAACTTTTGCTGCGCATCAAGGAAAAAGGGGTATCCTGCCTTATTGTTTTTACAAAATCCGAACTGGCAGAAGCAAAAACGCCCCCGGCCTCCCTGCCTTTCCCTCACATCGCAGTCAGCGCAGTAACCGGTCAAAACATAGAAAAGTTAAAAAATCTGCTGGCACAGCAACTGCCCCAACAGGAATTACGATTTCCCCTTTGCGCCGATTTATTGCAGCCGGGCCGGACGGTCATCCTGGTCACACCCATCGACAGCGCGGCGCCCAAAGGACGGCTGATCCTGCCCCAGCAACAGACGATACGCGAAATTATCGACGCCGGGGCCTGCGCACTGGTTACCCGGGAAGACGGCTTACAGCGTACGCTGGATAATTTGAAAACGCCCCCGGCTCTTGTCATTACAGACAGTCAGGTTTTCAAACGAGTGGCGAAAGACACACCGGCAGAAATACCGCTTACCTCTTTTTCCATTCTGATGGCCCGCCATAAAGGGAATCTGTCAGCCGCTGTCAACGGGATCGTCGCTTTAAAACACTTGCAGGATAACGGCCTTGTGCTTATTTCCGAAGGTTGTACACATCATCGCCAGTGCGGTGATATCGGTACAGTAAAACTGCCTGCCTGGCTGCAGGAAAAAACCGGTAAAACATTACAGTTTACCTGGACCAGCGGCACGGAATTCCCTTTGGATCTTACCCCCTATCAATTAATCGTCCATTGCGGAGGCTGTATGCTGAATGAACGGGAAATGCAGTACCGCTATCGCTGTGCCGAAGAACAGCAGGTACCTATGACAAACTACGGTCTTTGTATCGCCTATACACAAGGTATCTTAAAACGAGCGCTGGGTGTGTTCCCTGAATTAGCGGAAAAACTCTGAAAGCTAAAGTAAGGCAACATTGTATTGAAATATTGCCAGAGACAAAAGTATTGACCGAGTCAGGCAACTTGAGTGGAACAAACTCATTGATTGAGGTGAAAACAAATGTATTAGCTGATGCAAGCTCATGATAAGAGTAAACACCAGGCTGAGATAAGAGAAAGAACCGGGCAGAAGTGAATTTCACTCTCCCGGTTTTTCGCTTTTTTCTTCCGTTGGGTCCGTGTCCGCTGACGCCGAATCCGTCTTATTCCCAAAAATATGTTTTCTGCCGCAATAGACGGCTACAGCGGCTACAATCACTAAACAGGTCAGACGCATGGTAGAATCCTGATAATTTACCACATCATGCCCAATCACTACTTCCAAGGCCGTGGACGGGAATTTTCCGATCAGATTGGCAATCACGTAGTCTCTCACACTCATACGGCTCAGAGCCCCGATCGCCGTTAAAATGCCGGAGGGAAAGTAGGGCAGCATCCTGGCAAATGTCATCCAAAATATCCCATTTTTTTCGCTGGCCCGGTCAATATCCTGTAAACGATTGGCTTTATGGATCAATTTCTGCGCACTGTTGCGGAAAAAGAAACGCATCAGTAAAAAACTGATTACTACGCCGGTAGTCTCTGCCAGCCAGGAAACGGCAATCCCCACCGGCAGGCCAAAGATCAGCCCATTGGCGGTAGAGACAAAAATGGAAGGAAACACGCCGCCTGCATTGATCAGTACATCAATTAAAAAACTGATCAGAATCGCCCAGGGGCCAAATGAACGAAAATATTCCGCCAGTTCCGTTACATTACCGCTGACCGCCAGAACAAAAGTTTTGCGGACAAAATCCCCCGCAAAAAAATACAGACCGGCAAACAATAGGACCAGGACGGCTAACGCTACCGCTTTGGTGATCCCATCCGGATCCTGGTACCAGCGTGCCCCCTCTTTTTCCCTCAGTTGTTCTTTTTCCTCTGTCATAAAAGATTTATACCTCTTTCGTATTGTAGCTGTGATTCGGCAAATACGCTTTTCCCCGCAGGTGTTAAACAGAAACGGATCTTTCCACTATACCAAGCGGCGTCTCTTGCCTTATACGCCTCTTGGCAGGCCTTCTTCCGCACCTGTTCAGAAATTAAAAATTCCGGCAAAACGCTGATCAAATAAATGGGACGCGCCCTCCAGCATCTGCTTTCGCAAAGCGGGCTGCGCTAAGACTTCCTGCGCATCTTTGCGGGCCGTCAGCAATATATCGGTGTCTTTCAGTATATCAGCCAGACGCAGATCCGGTAACCCATGCTGCCGCAGACCAAACAACTGTCCGGCCCCGCGCAGCTCCAGATCCTTCTGCGCCAGCTCAAACCCGTCATTAGAGTTATGCAGTACCGTCAGACGAGCCAGATTGTCGGCTTCCTGGTTGTCCGTCAACAGTACGCAATAAGACTGTTTATCACCTCTGCCCACACGCCCTCGTAGCTGATGCAGTTGGGCCAGACCGAAGCGATCCGCATTTTCTACGATCATCAGCGTAGCGTTGGGCACATTGACCCCTACTTCGATCACCGTAGTGGTGACCAGGCATTTGATTTCTCCTGCCGCAAACGCTTCCATAATTTTATCTTTTTCCGCCGGTTTTAAACGCCCGTGCAGCAACGCACAGGGAACATCCTTCAGCCAGGTACGTTTTAATTCCGCATACACATCGGTAACGCTGCGGATCCCTTCCATCGCCCGCGATTCTTCAATGGAAGCACAGACCACATACACCTGACGTCCGCTCTGAATCTGGCGCAGCATCCCCGCATATACCTTCTGCCGCATATCGCCTGTATAGCACAGCGTATCAATAGCTTTACGCCCGGGCGGCAAGCCGCGCATCACAGATGTCTCCACATCGCCGTAAACGGTCAGTGCCAGCGTGCGGGGGATCGGCGTCGCAGTCATGATCAACACATCCGGCGCATACTCGGACTTATTCACCAATTTCGCCCGCTGATCCACACCAAAGCGATGCTGTTCATCGGTTACTACCATTGCCAGATGGGCAAATACCACATCTTCCTGTAACAAAGCATGGGTACCTACCAGAATTTGCAATTTCCCTTCGCTCAGTTCCTCCAGGAGCTGCTTTCGCTGCGCTGCCTTCGTATTGCTGGTCAACAGGCCGATCGTGACGCCGGTACCTGCAAAAAATTTACTGAGCGTCTCCATATGCTGCTGCGCCAGGATTCCCGTAGGCGCCATGATGCAGCCCTGAAACCCATTCTCCGCCGTCTTGACCAGAGAAAGTGCGGCTAATATCGTTTTACCGCTGCCCACATCCCCCTGCAGCAGACGATGCATGGGACGGGCATCTTCCATATCGGAAGAAATATCCTGCCAGGCCTTTTGCTGTGCCTGTGTCAGCGTGAACGGCAGATTCCGCAGCACAGCCTGAACTAATTCACCATCCCGGGCATGCTTCACGCCCGGACGCCCATCATGATTCTGTTCCCGATTTAACAAAAGACCGCATTGCAATAAAAACAGTTCCTCATAAATCAAACGCCGCCGGGCGCTTTGAAAGTGGTCAAAGCTCTCGGGAAAATGAATATTGCGTACGGCAGCCAGTCGGGAAATGAAACCATACCGCTTGCGTATCGCGGCCGGAATCGTTTCTGCCACGCCTTTTTCTTCCGCCAGTGCTAACGACTGGCGAACCGCAGCGTGGACATTCTGTTGGGTCAGAGACTCTGTCAGATTATAAACGGGTACGATGCCGGTGGCGTTTTCGATGTTGTCTTCACTAAATGGCTGAACAAACGCCTCGCTTACCATTTTCGCAGCGCTGCGCCCCGGCTTTACTCTCCCCGTGATCAACAACCTGCTGCCGGGTTTAAACCGACGCAGCTGATAACGCTGAGCGCCAAATAAATAAACCTCGGCATAACCGGTCTCATCTCTTACAGTAAGTACCCCATAGCGCTTTCCGCCTCCGGAAAACCGTTCCGTAGCCCGCAGCGCTTCACCGGCAAAAATTTGACGGGATCCATCTATTTTTAATTCCCGGATAGAAGACAAATGGGAATAATCAATATAGCTGTCAGGACGGGGATAAAAATTCAGCAAGTCGCCAATCGTGGTAATTTCTAAACGGGCAAAAGCTTCCGCCCGCTTCGGTCCCACGCCTTTTAACGCAGACACCGGCTGCTCCCACCATTTTTCCATGCCGGCTCCCCCTTTCTCAACTATACTTAGATTATAGCATTCTCGTCTTAAATTCCCTTGACATTTTTGCAAACTAATAGGAAAAGAACGCTTCTGCCCCTCTATCCTTTGTTTCTTACTCAGTCAAGAGGAGAAGAAGCGCCCTGTTGTTTAACAAACACACTTACTGCCAGGGATCCTCTTTGGCAGGAATTCGGATACCTGATAAAATGCCCGGATAATCCCAAATAAACCATTGATCTCCTTTACGGCGCAGACGGATCGGTCGTGGCGAATCCGCCCCGGGCGTGCGCAGGAATAAGCGCATATAGCCTTCTCCCATATCCTGGGGGCGGGGATCCGGATAAAAATGTACCGTATACGGCAGAGACGGTGTGTAATTATTCTGCGGCGTAGCGCCGTCAAAATACGCTTTGGGTAAATACGCCTTATCCATGAGACGGTCCCTTACAAACTGCACATCCATAGGCGACATAGGTCTGGGACCCCGCAGCTTGTTAAGAGCCTCTACACCGCTGGCCCGGTCTTTAGTAAAAAGATCAAGAGCGCAAAGAAGCAGGGTACAGGTATTTTCCGGCTTACTCAGATTCGTTGCCTGAGGCATGGCGGAAAATTCCGCCAGCGTGGCGGGAAAAGCTTCGATGGTCACTGACGAACTGTCCGAAGCCGCTTGCGCCGAGCCCATAAGACCGGTTCCAAAAGTCATTCCGCCGACCAAAAGACCGATTCCTAACAGAATTCCTTTGCCCAGCCATTTCTTGTGCTTATTTTTTTGCATACTATACGCCTCCTCTGCTAAGCTTTTAGGATATTATATCTTTCCTTCCTTAGCTTCTTCTGCTTTACCTTCTCTTACTTTAATCTTCTTTATTTCAAATTCCAAGGATAACCGACTTCTTTGCATAAATTTTAGCAGACCACTTCTTATCCGCACCCATTGTCCGCTATGTATCGGAAGCCTGTGACAAATTAACGCTACATTTAGAAAAGCACTTGCTTTTCAAGCCTGTATATGGTAATATACTCATGTTAAATTTGTAACAAGTAGCGATATGCTGATTCTGTGAAGGAGGTAGAACTCAATGGCACAATATTGCGAAGTATGCGGTAAAGGTGTAATGTCCGGCAACAATGTCAGCCACTCCAACCGCCACACCAAAGCTGCGTGGAAGCCCAATGTGCAGTCCGTACGCGCTGTGGTAGACGGTGAAGTGAAACGTGTAAATGTTTGCACCCGCTGCCTGCGTTCCGGCAAAATTACCCGCGCATAATCAGAAATGATACAATGAGCTGTTCTCTATAGGAGAACGGCTTTTTTGTTGCCCTTTTCCCTGATGCTGCATTCAATCGCCCTTACGGATGTTCAATCGCCCTTGCGACGAAAAATGGAATCGAACAGGCCCTTTTTCTCACTTGAATTGTCCGTGGCATCTTCGTTAAATGTAAGACGCGTTCCGCACTCCGGACAAAACTTTGTATTCGCCCGAACTTTGAAGCCACAGGTTGTGCAGCGGACAAAAGCGCGCATTTCTATCAGACGTTGTTCATACAACTTGTAAAACGCATCCACATCACTGTAGTCCGGACGCCAGGTATAGACTTCAAGATACTTTTTATGCTGGTCAAAATACAGCTGTACGCCGCCATCTCCTAAATCTTCCAGGGTAATATCAAAAAACTTTTTCCCCTTATGGGCGTGAATGACAAAATTGGTTTCATCCCGCTCGTCTATATCAATGCCGATATCATTCAGGCAATCAAAAATCAATCGCCAGGCATCCTTAAATTCCACTTCATAAATCCGGTTATCCTGTACACCGCCAGCGCCCTGAATACGCATAACTGGTTCCCTGCCTTTCCATCTTTTGGGGAGATTTCCCTCGCCTCATCTACCTTTATTGTAACGGATTTTACCAAAATTTTCTAACTGATTTCGCAATTTTTTCGATTTTTAAAAATAGCCGCAGGCCTTTCGGTCTGCGGCTATCCTTTATTTTGCGTAATCCACCGCCCGCGTTTCACGGATAATAACTACCTTGATCTGGCCCGGATATTCCATTTCTTCCTCAATCTTTTTGGAAATATCACGCGCCAATAAAACGGCTTTCGTATCATCAATGATATCAGGTTTTACCATAATGCGGATCTCGCGTCCTGCCTGGACGGCGTAACACTTCTCCACACCTTCAAAGGACTCGGAAATTTCTTCCAATCGTGTCAAACGTTTCAGATAACTTTCCAGCGTTTCACGACGCGCACCGGGACGAGCGGCCGAAACCGCATCCGCCGCAGAAACCAAAACGGATTCCACACACGTCGGCTCTACATCCCCGTGATGGGCTCCGATCGCATTAATGACATGCGCGGATTCACGGAACTTTTTAGCGACTTCTACACCCAGTTCCACATGGGAACCTTCCATTTCATGGTCAATTGCTTTGCCAATATCATGCAGCAGACCGGCACGTTTTGCTAACGTTATGTCCACACCCAGTTCCGCAGCCATAATACCGGCTAACTGCGCTACTTCCACAGAATGATTCAATACATTCTGCCCGTAGCTGGTACGATATTTTAACCGTCCCAATAATTTTACAAGCTCAGGACGAAGCCCGTTGACACCCACAGTAAAGGTCGCCTGTTCACCGGCTTCCTTAATGTTTTGCTCCACTTCTTTTTGTGCTTTTTCAACCATCTCTTCAATACGAGCCGGATGGATCCGACCGTCGTTGATAAGTTTTTCCAGAGCAATACGCGCTACTTCACGGCGTACGGGATCAAAACCGGAAATAATAACCGCTTCCGGCGTATCATCAATAATCAGATCTATGCCGGTCAGGGTTTCCAGAGTACGAATGTTTCTGCCTTCGCGGCCGATAATACGACCCTTCATCTCATCATTCGGCAAATTGACCACGGAAACCGTAGTCTCTGCCACCTGATCGGCAGCACAACGCTGAATCGCCAGAGAAATGATCTCCCGCGCTTTTTTATCCGCTTCGTCTTTGGCCTGTTGTTCCATTTCCTTGATCATGACGGCAGTATCATGCTGCACATCATCACGAACTGCGGCCAACAGTTCCTGTTTCGCATCTTCGCTGCTCAAGCCGGACAAACGTTCTAACTCCTGCAGCTGTCTTTGATAGAGAGCATCCACTTTTTCCTGTGTTGCGTTCAGTTTCGATTCTTTTACCGTTAAATTTTCTTCCTTTTTTTCAAAGGCATCTATTTTGCGGTCCAGATTCTCCTCTTTCTGCACCAGACGGCGTTCCTGCCGCTGCAAGTCATTGCGCCGCTCTTTATTTTCACGCTCCATATCAGAGCGCAGACGATGAATTTCTTCCTTTGCTTCCAACAAGGATTCTTTCTTTTTCGCTTCGATCGATTCTTCAGCTTCTTTAATCATGCGGTCAGCCTTTTCCTCTGCCGTAGCTAATTTTCCTTCCGCCACGTTTTTACGCAGAACATACCCGGCGCCGCCGCCAACTGCTAAAGCTACAATCGCAGCAAGCACTATCTCTATAATTTTCTTTCACCTCCCGTCCTCTATGACATAAAAATGAGGCAAACAATACGAAGGTTCGCCTCGTGATAAAACATTTTCATTTTCAATTTTTTATACACGATTGGACACTTTAATTGTAATGAAAAATCCCCAAAAAGTCAAGGAAGAAGCCCTGCTTTTCGGGGATATAAGAATCAAAAAAACAGTAGGAATGCCATGTTTAAAGCACTTATGAATGTATCCGCCAGGTTTTACTGATTGAAAGATGCTTATTGCAATACATTAACCAAATATACTAATCAAAAGGCACTGATTATAAGCGCTTAGCAAATTTACTCATTAAACAGACTTATTGAGTGTGGCGTATAACATACCGGGAAATTTTACTCCAGTAACGTCGCTTTAGCTTTTTCCAAAGCGATACGAATCATACGTGTGCCAAAACCTCGGGCCGTCAGATAACGGACAAAGGCTGCCACCCCTTTTTCGGTCGTTACATCATACTTGGCATCATGTCTTTTACATAGCATATCACAGGCTGCCAACACATGTTCTTCTTCCTCAGTTTCTGTAAACTCCTGCAGAAACAAACTGATATAGGTATCCGCCACCTGTTTTTTTGCCAGTTCCGCCTGCAGATGCAAGCGGCCATAAATCCTTTTATTGCGCCAGAGTTCAAAGACACGTCTGGCATAGCGTTCTTCATTGAACAGGTCAAAACGTTTCAGTTTAGCCAAAGTTTCCGAGATCAGAGGAACGGTACAACCTTTGCGTTTCAGTTTTTGGCTTAATTCTTTTTCGCCATGTTCCCTGCGGTCCAACAGGCTTAGCGCGTACTCATACGCTTCGTCGGCCGTTGTCAGCGTTTTATTGGACTTCCGGAACATCCGCTTTCACTCCTTCGGGATTTTCCTGTTTCGCCATTTTATTTACAGTCAGGTCACGGATTTTTTTCTCCACTTCTGCGGCAATTTCCGAATTATCACGCAAAAACTCCTTGGCTTTTTCACGCCCCTGCCCGATCCGGGTTTCTCCGTAAGAAAACCAGGCTCCGCTTTTCTGGATAACTTCCCGGTCTACACCCAGATCCACCAGGCATCCTTCTTTGGATATCCCTTCCCCATACATAATGTCAAACTCCGCCTGTTTAAAAGGCGGCGCTACTTTGTTTTTAACTACTTTCACACGAGTGCGGGAACCGATCATCTCATTGCCGTTTTTAATCGTATCGGCCCGTCTTACTTCCAAACGAATCGTAGAATAGAATTTCAGAGCACGCCCGCCGGTTGTTGTTTCCGGATTGCCAAACATGACGCCGACCTTTTCCCGGATCTGGTTGATAAAGATCGTAGCGCACTTGGACTTGGCAATAATACCGGTCAACTTACGCAGCGCCTGACTCATCAAACGAGCCTGCAAACCCACATGGCTGTCGCCCATTTCCCCTTCTATTTCCGCCCGGGGCACCAACGCTGCCACAGAGTCAATGACAATAATATCAATGGCGCCGCTGCGTACCAGGGCATCACAGATTTCCAAAGCCTGTTCGCCATTATCCGGCTGAGAGATCAGAAGATTGTCCACATCGACGCCTAAACGGCGGGCATATTCCGGATCCAGTGCATGTTCCGCATCAATAAAGGCTGCATAGCCGCCCATTTTCTGGGCTTCTGCAATCATATGCAGGGCCACGGTAGTTTTGCCGGAAGATTCCGGTCCGTAAATCTCTATCACTCTGCCTCTGGGAATACCGCCCACCCCCAGAGCCACGTCCAACGACAGCGCCCCGGTAGGGATCGTCTCCACATTCATTTTGGCGCTTATTTCGCCTAATTTCATAATCGAGCCTTTGCCAAAATCTTTTTCAATCTGATGCATCGCACTGTCCAACGCACGTAATTTATCATTCGAACCGTTTGCCATTTGAAAACCTCCTGTAAAGTCGAGAACTGTCTTGCATTTATTATACAAACAACCGTTCGTTTTGTCAAATATTGATTCCTGTAACTTTTTTAGCACATTATCTTCACCGAATCACTTGATTTTATGCTATTATATAGACAATTACTTTTATCTCCTACTATGCCCGACGGGGGATGCGGATAAAAAGCCGAACTCCCACAAGAACATTACAAAACAGGTATTGCTTAAAGAGAGACATTGGATAACACATGGCATTATTATGACACGGGTCAGGAAACGAGGACGCATTATGGAAATGCAGATGGAATTTATTCGCAGACTGCCCTCTCCCCAGGAACTGATGGAAGAATTTCCGTTAGGGGAAGCGGCGACACAAAGAAAAAATCAACGGGACGAAGAAATTGAAGCGATTTTCACCGGCAAAGACAGCCGTTTTATTTTGGTCATCGGCCCCTGTTCCGCTGACAACGAAGAAGCTGTCTTAGACTATGTTCAGCGTCTGGCTGCTGTGCAGGAAAAAGTACAGGATAAACTTTTTCTCATCCCGCGGATTTATACAAATAAACCCCGTACCATCGGGATCGGCTACAAGGGGATGCTTCACCAGGCGGACCCCGAAGGAAAAGAGGATATGCTGGCGGGAATCACCGCAATCCGCAAAATGCACGTGCGTGTCGTCCGGGAAACCGGCCTTACCGGCGCCGAAGAAATATTATACCCGGAAAATCATCGTTATCTTTCCGACCTTCTTTCCTATGCGGCGATTGGCGCCCGTTCAGTAGAAGACCAGCTGCATCGTATGATCGCCAGCGGGGCGGGCATTCCCGTAGGCATGAAGAACCCTACTGCGGGAGACATCGGCGTAATGATGAACTCTATTGAAGCGGCTCAGCACGAACAAAGCTTTTTATTTCACGGCTGGGAAGTCCGTTCCAGGGGCAATCCGCTGGCTCATGCCATCCTGCGGGGCTATGTGGACAAATTCGGCAACAATATGCCGAACTATCATTACGAAGATCTTCAGGGGCTCTTGGACGCTTACCACGAGCGGGAAATTAAGAATCCCGCTGTAATCGTGGATGTCAATCATTCAAATTCCGGGAAAAAATTTATGGAGCAGATTCGTATCGCCAAAGATGTGATGCACAGCCGCCAGGTTTCAAATGAGATCCGCTGTCTGGTAAAAGGACTCATGATCGAGAGTTATCTTGAGGATGGCAGTCAAAAGGTCGGCGGCGGCGTTTACGGCCGTTCTATCACAGACCCCTGTTTAGGTTGGGCCAAAAGCGAACGCCTGATAATGGATCTGGCGGAACTGGTGTAACAACCTTATTGTCAGACGTCTCTGCTATGACCGGTTCGTATATGCCCGTTTCCCATATTGCTCATACTTTTCAAAGATAGAGGCTCCCTGTCTGTCACGCACACAGTGTTTGATTAAAACCGGTCCAGTAACCGATATCCCTTCCCCTTCAGGAAGGTTTCCGTTTCCGGCTCGTTGGTGCAGAACACCGCGATTGGCGTGCCGTCTTTGCGGTCGAAAGAAATATACAGATAACGAATCATCACATTGGCATTTTGCAGATCGGACAGGATTCGATTCAAGGTACCGGGCTTATCCGATGCCATATCGATGGCGATGACCTTATCCAGGCGGCATTGGTAGCCGGCCTTTGCCAAAGCGTCCCTGGTCAACTCCGGTTTATCCGTGATTAACCGGACAATACCAAATTCCGCGCTGTCGGTAGCCAGCATAGTGTAAATGTTTATTTCAGAGGCAGCCAACACGGAGGTAATTTTACTCAGCGCCCCTTTCGTATTGGCGGCAAATAATGAAAGTTGTATCAGCATACGAATCCTTCTTTCTTTTCAGATAACAGCTAACTATAGCGAAAACGAAGTTGCAATTCAGAGTACTTTCAAGCCTGACTCCCATTGGCAATGTTGTGTCTTATTTCCCCTGCCCTGCCAGAGTCTTTATTTCCTGTTGGGAAAATTCATATTTTGCATTGCAGTACGGACAGGTAATTTCTGTATGCGAATCTTTTGCCAGCTGCATCAGCTCTTTGGCAGGTAGCGTATGCAACACAGCCTCCACTCTTTCTCTGCTGCAGCGACAGCCGAATTGCAGGGGATAGCTGTCCAGAATCTCTACATTCATCCCTTTACCCAGAATACCTATAATGCGCTCGGGTGTAAAACCCATATCCAAAAGACTGGAAATATAGGGAGTGTTCCGCACATTCTTATCCAACTGCTCCAGCACTTCGTCACTGCAGCCCGGCAACGCCTGAATAAACCAGCCTCCTGCAGCCTGCACATCCCCTTTCGCATCCACTAATACGCCCAGAGCCACAGATGAAGGCGTTTGTTCCGAGGTAAAAAGATACTGCGTCAGATCATCGGCAATCTCCCCGTCTACCAACTCACAGGTACCGGTAAAGGGTTTACCGTTTTCCCCGTAACGGGTCACAGATAATGTACCGGTCCCCACAGCACCGCCTACGTCCAAATGTCCGTTTTTTACCGGCAGGAACACATCAGGTTCACCAACAAACCCTCTGGCAATGCCTCCCTGCGCCTCCCCGGTTATCCCGCCAAGCGGGCCGTCGCCTTTGATTTTAATGCCGACACCTTCATTATTTTTCATGGTCGCCGCCAATAAAAGGGCCCCGGTTACCGTACGTCCCAAAGCCGCCGTCGCCACATGGGAGGTTCGATGACGCAACGCCATCTTTCGTACTAAGCGGGTCGTACGCGCTACATAGATCCGCGCATCCCCAATGGTAGCCCGGGTCAGAATATCCTGACCGCTTTGAAAATTTTCTTTTGTGATTTTATTTTCTGCGTTGTTACTTTGATTCTCTGTATCGTTATGGATAGATTCATCCTTTAAGGTTTCTTTAATTTCTGTCATGGTATCCTCTTCTTAACCGGGCATCACAAATTGCGGAATAAGTTTGCCATTTCAATCGCGCTCATAGCCGCATCATAGCCCTTATTACCGGCTTTGGTACCGGCCCGTTCCACGGCCTGTTGAATATTTTCCGTAGTCAGCACGCCAAACGCAATGGGAACGCCGGACTTCAGCGAAGCCTGCGCAATCCCCTTGGCCGCCTCTGCGCAGACATAATCGAAATGTGGCGTAGCACCGCGAATCACAGCTCCCAAAGCAATCACCGCATCGTATTTACCGCTGTCCGCCAGCTTTTGTGCTGTCAGCGGGATCTCAAACGCACCGGGTACCCAAACTAAGGTCACATCGTCCAAATCGCCTTCTGTACGACGGATGGCATCTTCCGCCCCGTCCAGCAGTTTCGCCGTAATAAATTCATTAAAACGGGCGGCTACAATAGCCATCTTTAAACCTTTTGACGATAACATTCCTTCTATTACTTTCATGATTTTTCCTCCCACTCATTAATGCTGATCATAAATTTAAGATGCTGACAAAATTAATAACATGTTGCATAACAGGATCTGACTATTGCTCTGCCCGTTATTTCTGACCGCCATGGCAACTGCAGCCCAGATGCAGATCAGACAGCTCATGCCCCATTTTATTTTCCTTGGTTTCCAGATAAAATTCGTTATATTGATTGGGCTTGATCTCAATCGGAACACGGTCGGTGATCGTGATTCCATAGCCGGAGAGACCCGCTCGCTTGGCCGGATTATTCGTAATCAGCCGGATACTGCTCAGACCCAGATCTGCCATGATCTGCGCCCCCATCCCATAATCACGCAAATCGGGGGCAAACCCCAACCGAACATTGGCTTCCACCGTGTCCAGGCCCTGATCCTGTAGCGCATACGCGCGGATTTTATTGGCCAGACCGATACCCCGTCCTTCCTGTCTCATATATACTACCACGCCGCAGCCTTCTTTTTCAATCATGCGCAGCGCCGTAGCCAACTGATCGCCGCAATCGCAGCGCAGACTGCCGAAAGCGTCCCCCGTCAGGCATTCCGAATGCATCCGTACCAGCACGTCTTTTTGCCCGGCTACTTCACCTTTGACCAAAGCCACATGGCACAAATCATCCAAATCATTTTCATAAGCAATGATTTTGAAGGTACCGTATTTAGATGGCAAATTAGCTTCTGCCACGCGATGTACCATCTTTTCATGGCGTTTACGATACGCCACCAGAGAAGCCACCGTAATAAATACCAAATCATGTTTCAACGCGAACTCGATCAATTCAGGCGTACGCATCATATACCCGTCTTCATTCATAATCTCACAGCAGATGCCAACCGGCTTCAGACCTGCCAGCTTACATAAATCCGTAGTGGTTTCCGTATGGCCGGTCCGCACTAATACGCCTCCTTCACGGCTGCGTAGCGGAAACACATGGCCGGGACGCCGAAAATCCATGCTCTGCGCCCCCGGCTCCGTCACTTTTTTCATGGTATAGGCCCGTTCAAAAGCCGAGATGCCTGTGGTCGTATCTTTATGGTCAATAGAAACGGAAAACGCGGTTTCATGATTATCGGTATTATGACTTACCATGGCATCGAACTGCAATTTATCCATAATTTCAGCATCCGCCGGCATGCAGATCAGACCTCTGGCTTCTTTTGCCATAAAATTAATAGCCTCGCCGGTACAAAATTCTGCCGCCATGATGAGATCGCCTTCGTTCTCCCGATCTTCATCATCGGTGACAAGTACCATTTTCCCTGCTTTAATTGCTGCAATGGCTTCTTCCACTGTATTAAATTTAAACTTTGCCATTAGACACCCTTCCTTTCTTTTTTACGCAATCTTCTTCGTACATGATTTTCTTTTTCCCACAGCACTTGCTTTCTACCCTGCAAGAACAACCGGGACCAGGTCGGCTGTTCAAATCAAAGGTCGCTTACGTTAGCCAACTATCCTTATACAAATAGCAATAAACAGGATAGTACCTCTTATCAAAAGCCGTTTTTCTGTAAAAAATCCCTCGTTAACTCGGCGGTGCTTCCCTGCAACACCGCAGGATTCCCTGCCTGTTCCGATCTCCCCCCTTTACCTGCGGCAGAAGCATCTCCCCCGCCTCCTTCACCGGAATTTAAGCCCAGCATTTTTTCCACATAACGAGCCAGAATATCTGTTTCCAGATTCACCGGATCGCCGGCGTGTTTATGGCCCAACGTCGTCATTTTCGCTGTGTGGGGGATCAGGGATACGCCAAATTGTCCGGCGGTCACATGGGTCACCGTAAGACTGATCCCATCCACTGCCACAGACCCTTTTTCGACAACATAACGCAGGATATCCGGCGACGTCGCGATTTGATAGAGCAATGCATTGCCTTCCGGCGTAACAGATAAAATCTGCCCGACACTTTCCACATGTCCCTGGACAATATGTCCGTCCAAACCATCCATAAGCCGCAGCGATCTTTCCAAATTCACCGGATCGCCGGGCTGTAACCGATAAAGCGTGGTTCTACGCACGGTTTCCGGCATAACATCTGCGGTAAACCCGCGATTACTGTTCAAATCAGTCACCGTAAGGCAGACGCCGTTGACCGCCACACTGTCGCCGATCTTTAAATCCGTTAAGATTTTTTGCGCCCGCACAGTCAAACGAAAAAAACTGTCGCCTTCAACCAGGCGTTCCACTGATCCTAATTCGGCTGCCAAACCTGTAAACATACTACTTCTCTTCCTTTATCCGCTATCCGGTGATGCTTCAGCACTCACCGGTCTGCAGCAGAGCCCTCTCGGCACACTCTCTCCTGCTGTCCCGGGACGGAACTTCAGCCTCACAAAATTTTACTGCCTTTGCGCATCGACATTTGTTTTAATGGGCAGAAAAACGTACCCGCCCTGTAATCAGCCAATCTGCTCCCAGTGTTTTAAACTCCGGGTCGATTACACAAGCGCATTGCCCCATTGTCGGTATACCCTTGCCGCCGACAGCGGGCAGAGCCTTATCCCCACCCAACAGTTTAGGCGCCACAAACGCATACACTCTGTCCACCAATTCCGCATCGAAAAAAGCGCCGGTAATCTGACTGCCGCCTTCTACCAAGACAGAAGTCACTTCTCTTTTTGCCAGCGCCGCCAGTAATTCCGACAGCGACACCTGCCCGTTTTCACAAGAGAGGGTAACAACTTCCACACCATCCATGGCTGCCAACTTCGCTATTTTTTCCTTATCTGCTTCCGGCCCCACTGCCACCAATGTGTTTGCCGCAGCATTCAATACCTTGGCCGTAAACGGAATACGGGCTTTACTGTCCAGCACGATCCGCAGGGGATTTTTCCCCTCCACTAAACGGGTAGTAAGTTCCGGGTCATCCTCCAACACCGTACCGATGCCAACCAAAATCGCATCATGGGTTTTACGCAGATAATGACTGTATCTATGCGCTTCCTGTCCGGTAACATAAAAAGAATCCCTGTCTGCCGTAGCAATCTTGCCATCCAGCGTTTCCGCAAATTTCAGGCTGATAAAAGGACGTTTCTGTGTGATCCAGACAAAAAACTTTTCGTTCAACGCCGCCGCTTCTTTAGCGCAAAGCCCCACTTCCACTTTGACGCCGGCTTCCCGCAAACGATTCAGGCCTCTTCCTGCCACTTTAGGGTTCGGGTCTTCCAGCGCTGCCACAACCCGTTTGATTCCGGCACGGATCAGGGCATCACAGCAGGGCCCGGTATGCCCGTAGTGAGAACAAGGTTCCAGCGTTACATAAGCTGTATGTCCGTGCGTCTTCTGCTCGCGCATTGCCGTCAGGGCATTCACTTCCGCATGGGCGGCGCCGGCCTTATGGTGCCAGCCTTCTCCGGCAATCGAGCCGTCTTCCGCTACAATCACGCAGCCCACCATGGGATTCGGGCTGGTATTCCCTTCCGCCCGGCGAGCCAGTTCCAGCGCCCGATGCATAAATATCTCATCTTGTTCCAACTTTTTCGCCTCCAAATAAAAACAGCCACAGGAAATACTTTGAGGCATTTCCTATGGCGCAACAACAACCATACCCGTCTTTTCTCATCCAGACTATACTGTCGGTTCCGGAATCACACCGGATCATGCATCACACAGCATTAGCTGCACCCTGCTTGCGGACTATACCGCCGGTTGGGAATGTTCCGTTTTCCATATTTTATGCGAAAACAACTTCACCCTGCCCCAAAGACGATTTACTCTATTTAGTTTATTTCAAGGCGTTCTTCTTGTCAATCAAAAAATCTTATTCTTCACAAAAAGTTATTACCCTTGCTTAAAAAATACGCAGTGAAGCAATGGCCGCTTTTACGTCTTTTGAACCATACACGTAGGAACCCGCCACCAGTACGGTCGCCCCGGCTCCGACAACCTGCGCCGCGGTCTCCGCATTGATTCCGCCATCCACCTGAATGTCCGTTCTAAGCCCTGCCAGATCCAGTTTACGGCGCAAACGGCTGATTTTCCGCAAGACTTCAGGAATGAACTTCTGACCGCCAAAACCGGGATTCACCGACATGATCAGGACCATATCCACATCCGACAGTACTTCTTCGATCAATGCCAACGGACTGCCGGGGTTCAAAGCCACGCCCGCGCGTATGCCTTTCGCATGAATCGCCTGAATGCAACGATGCAGATGCCTGGTCGCTTCGGCGTGTACCACGACCATATCCGCTCCCGCCGCCGCAAAATCATCAATATAAGTTTCCGGGTGTTCTACCATCAGATGGCAGTCAAAAAACATCTTTGTCACCTTCCGGATTTGTTTTACCACCGGCGCGCCAAAAGTCAGATTGGGTACGAAATTGCCATCCATCACATCAATATGAACCCAGTCGGCGCCTGCTTCTTCAATTTTTAAAATTTCATCTTTCAGACAGGAAAAATCAGCCGATAAAATAGAAGGAGCTACTATTGTCATTTTCGATTCCTCACTTTTAGTTCTTTCAGTTCTTGCAGAATAGCTGTATATGACTCATACCGTGAAGGCGCAATACTCTTTTTCGTCACCGCTTCTTTCACACTGCAATCCGGCTCATGGGTATGACTGCAGGGGTGAAAACGGCAAAACGCGGCAAACGTTCTGAATTCCGGATAACAGTCTGCCAGTTCTTCCGGACGCAACGCCTCCAGCAGAACATTGCCGAAACCGGGCGTATCGGCCAGATAGCCGCCATTAAAAGGTACCAGTTCCGTAAATCGCGTCGTATGTTTTCCACGGCGGATCTTTTCGCTGATCTCCCCTGTCACCCGAAGAATACCCGGCTGTATCGCATTCAGCGTAGTCGATTTACCTACGCCGCTGGGACCGCCGAACACCGTAATTTTACCTTCGATCCTGCGGCGGAGGTCTTCAATGCCCTGTCCGGTCTTAGCCGAGACGGGAAACACTTCATAACCAAGCTGCGCATAAACAGCCTGAATCTCTTTCATCTGCTGCGGTTCCGCCAGGTCCGTCTTTGTCAAAACCAGGATCACAGGAATACCCGCCTTCTCTGCCAGTACCAGCAGTTTATCCATAATCAAGCAGCTGAAATCCGGCTGCACAACAGAATGCGTAAGCACCATCAGATCCAGATTCGCTACCGTGGGACGGAGCATATAATTTTTACGGGGAAGCACGTCTGTGATCATGCCTTCCTGTCCGGCCGAAGTGGGCACTTCCTCCACGCATACCAGATCCCCGGTACACAAAGAGAAACGCTGCTGCTTCATATGACCTTTCACCTTGCAGGTCAAAAGCGATCCCTGACAATCCACATAATAATAGCCGCTGTACGAGCGCAGCACACGTCCTTCTTTTACCACTGTTTCTCCTCAACCAGGCGGTTGTCTACATAAAAACTTACCCGTCTTACACCGTTGTCAACTTTTGTACGCAGCCGCGCTCCGCCGGGATAGGTTCCGGCAACTTCTACATTCTGCCGGGAGCCGTTGCTGGAAACAATACGAACCTCATGATTGCCCGTTCCGGGAATAACAAATTCTACATACCGGGTACCGGAAGAAGATTTGTTGACAGAAACAGACCCGCTGTCTCCTGTACCGCCTCCATCCACTTTCCCGGATGCGCCGCTGCCGTTGGAAACCTGTAGATCAACAGCAGAACCTTCACCGACAGCCATGCCCGCCTCCGGCGAAACAGCTACAACGCTGTCTTTTTCCAGGTCACTGTCCACCGTTTTCACAGAACCCACCTTAAGCTTGGCTTCCTCAATCTTTTTCCGGGCTTCTTCCAGTGTCAGCCCCTGCAGACTGGGAATCGCCACATTTTTCTCATCCTTCTGATTGATGATCAGATTTACGCCATTCCCTTCTTCCATTTTATCACCCGCCGCAGGGATTTGTTTCAAAACCAGTCCTTCCGGCTTCCCTGAATCCCATTTATGGGTGATTTTCCCCACTTTATATTTAAATTTTTCCAGAATCTTCGCGGCCTGTTCCTGCGTAAAGCCTTCTACTTTAGGAATCGTTCCCAGTTTCAGTCCTCGTGCGATCAGCAACGTGATCTTGGCGCCCTCTTTTCGTTTCGTGCCCGCCACGGGGTCAATGCGGATCACGTCTCCGGGCACGGCGCCTTCCTGGGTCATTTCTTCCAATTTTACTTTAAAACCTTTTTCCTCCAGTGCTTTTTGCGCCTCGGCCACCGTCATCCCTTTTACATCCGGAACAATAATATCCGGCGTAGTACTGCTGAAATAATAAATTCCGGCCCCCAGCAAAAGGACAAATGCCATAAGGGCATAGAGCGCAATACGGAAGAAAAGACCGCGTTTTTTCTTTGGGGACGCAGCCTCTCCTTTTGCCGAAACATCAGTGCTGTCAGGCGCTGTCTCAGAAACAGGCCTCTTCACCGAAGAATTTACTTCTGTCTGTAACGGCGGAGTTACCGAAGAGGCTTCAGTAATCGAATCCCGTGACGCAACTCCCGCCGTATTTTCTGCCGTCGATACGGACGTTGCTTCAGCGACAGACTCTGCCGCGGCAAGCGCTTCACCCTCTGCGGCAGGAGTCGAAGTTTCGGCCGCCCCGTTGCCTTCTATTCCCGTTGTGGCATTTCTGCCTGCGGCAACAGCAATACCTGCGGCCACAGCCCCCGCTGCTGCCGGCGCAAGGTTACTTTGACTATCAGTGTCCTCACTGACACCGTTACCATTCAGTTCGTTTCTATGATATCTGGCCGTATCATCATCCACTTCTTTGGTCAAAAAATCCGGTAAATGCATAATGATCGTTTGGCCCGCGCTGATATTCTCCGATGTAGCAGCGGAATCTGCCGGAGCATTCTCTAACGTCGGATCGCCCGTCGATACGTTCTGTGTTGCCGCTAAAGCGCCGGCTGTACCTGCGACTGCCTGCAAAGGCTGTGTATCATCCAAAAAAGTATGACTGTTCTTACTGGGATAAAGGTGATTTTTCGCATCCAGTAGATCCTGCTTAAAGTCACCTGCCGAAGTATATCTTTCATCCAGGCGCTTGGCTAACGCTTTATCAATGATCCGCTGCAGCTCCGCCGGCGCTTCCGGCCAGAACTGAGTCAAGGGCGGCGGTGTTTGTTCGATCTGCATCCGGGCCACTGCCACTGCGTTACTTCCGTCAAAGGGAACCCGGCCCGTGAGCATTTCATAAAACACGATTCCCAAAGAATAGATATCCGACTGAGCGGTTACAGGAATCCCCTGCGCCTGTTCCGGAGAAAAATAATGGACGGAGCCTACCACAGACGCTGTGAAGGCCATAGTTTCATTAGAAATAATGCGGGAAATACCGAAATCCACAATTTTAGGGATCATGGATTCTGTCAACACAATGTTCTGTGGTTTTATATCACAATGAATAATATTGTGATTATGGGCGTGTTCCAGAGCGGAAGCCAGCTGCGCCGCCAAAGCTACCGCCAAAGCCGGGTCCATTTTCCCGTTTTGTTCCTCAAAAGCCTTCAGCGTAACCCCTTCTACATACTCCATCACAATATAACTCATATCATCCTCAACGCAAGCATCAAAGATATTGATAATGGAAGGATGAATCAGACGGGCAGCAGAACGGGCCTCGCGCTGAAACTGTTCGGCCTGATGCTTATCATTCATCAAATTCTTTCGCAATATTTTAATGGCGACTTTGCGGTCCAGCCGGACATCCTGAGCCAGATAGACTTCCGCCATGCCGCCTAATCCCACGGATTTTAAAATTTCATAGCGTCCGTTTAATATATTACCGACCATGATGTTCCACTTCCTTCCGCCCCATTTTCAGGAGAATAAACGTTATATTATCTTTGCCGCCCCGATCCAGCGCCTCTTTTAGGAGTCTGTCCGCCGCTGCGGGCAATTCATTCTGTTGCAGAATCGTACCGATCTCCCTGTCATGGAGCATATCCGTTAAACCATCGCTGCAAAGCAGAAATAAATCATCGATTTTTGTTTCAAGCAGAAAAATATCCGCTTCTGCTTCTGCATTTACACCGATCCCCCGGGTAAGGATGTTTTTCTTAGGATGAGAAAAGGATTCTTCTGCGGTAATTTCTCCCTTTTCCACCATTTCCGCTACCAGAGAATGATCCCGGGTCACCTGCTTTAGATCACCGTTTCGCAACAAATACAGGCGACTGTCCCCGATATTAAATACATAAGCCTTGTTTGCATCTGCAAAGTACACGCCTGTCAGCGTAGTGCCCATGCCCTCATACTGATCTTCAGACTGCGCTTTTTCATAAACGGTGCCGTTGATTTGTTCTACGGTACTGTGAAGAGCGGTTTCCAGTTGTGACAAAGGCGTTCCGTATAAGGTGTCTGCCGCTTTTTCCAACTGCTCCAACGCCAGTCGGCTGGCAATTTCTCCCGCATTATAGCCGCCCATACCGTCGGCAATGGCAAATAAGCGGGGCGCTTTCAACAGCATGCTGTCTTCGTTGTTCTCCCTCACTTTTCCCACATGTGTACGAGTCTCTGCCGCCACATTTGTAACTGCCGGCATCTGCATTTCTGCATCCATAATTTTTTCTTTCATTTTGCGAACTCTCACACTTTCTTTGCTCTGTAATATATCTCGGACATTCGTTCCATGAACGTTACCCGTTTTTTACCTTGTCATTAAATGAAGCGCGCAGTTGCCCGCAGGCCGCGCTGATATCCTGTCCCATTTCTTTGCGAACAGTCGCATTAATATGCTGCCGTTGCAAAACGTTCAGGAAGTGAGCAATACGTTTTTCCGACGGCCGAAAGAAGCCTTTTTCCGGAATAGGATTCACCGGGATCACATTCACGCTTGCTTTTTTATGACGCAGGAATTCAGCCAAAAGCAAGGCGTCCTCCTCCCTGTCATTTTTTCCATCTAACAAAATATATTCATAGGTCACCTGTCGTCCGCTGTGCAGCGCATAATCTTCCGCCGCGGCAATCACAGCAGGGAACGGGTAACCCCGATTCACCGGCATTAAAGCAGTACGGAGCTCATCCTGTGCCGCATGGAGCGAAATCGCCAGGTTGATCGGCGCTGCCAGTTGCTGCATCCGCTCAATACCCGGAATAATGCCACAGGTGGAAACAGTCATATTCCGATAACTCATATTGGCAGTTTCCGGCAAGTGCAAAAACTGCAATGCGCCAAACACATTGTCAAAATTCAACATGGGTTCGCCGCTGCCCATGACAACTACGCGGCTTACTCTTTGTCCTGCAGCGGCAAGCCGCGCATTAAAGAAATAGACCTGCGCCAGAATTTCAGTCTGCGTCAGATTTCGCACCGCGCCGTTGAGGCCGCTGGCGCAAAACGCACAATGCATATCGCAACCCACCTGACTGGATACGCAAACGCTGTAACCATAATCATGGTGCATCAGCACAGTCTCTATAGTATTGCCATCCAACAGCTGTAAAAGCAGTTTCTGTGTCAGGCCATCCGCCGAATCCAACTGCCGCAGACAGATTATCTCGCCCGGCAGAATGGAAAAATATTCTGCCAGTGTGTCCCGCTCCGCCAGACTTAAATTGGTCATCGCCGAAAAATCAAATACGCATTTCCGGTAAAGCCAGCTGAATATCTGTTTGGCGCGGAATCGCTTCAGACCCATTTCCGCCAGTCTAATTTGCAGTTCTGTCAGGGACAAGCCAAAAATTTCTTGTTTCATCTGTCTATTTTAGGGACTTTCCTATTCATATCTTCGTGTTTTTCCGGCTTTTGCAGCAGCGCCAGATAGAATCCGTCAATTCCGTCCCGCTGCGGATACAGTTGCAATTCTCTCACCCGCTCTCCCGTGCGGGGGTGGGGAAAACCGGCCAGCTGCCAATCCGGATGTCGTTTTAAGAAATCGGCGATCTGCAGCTGATTTTCCGCCGGTTCTATGGTACAGGTGCTATACAACAAAAATCCGCCCGGCTTTACATAACGGGCCCCATTATCCAAAATCGCTTTTTGTAACGCGGGAAAAGAGGCAAGGCTTTCCGGCGTTTTGGTCCAGCGGGCCTCCGCCCTGCGCCGTAATACCCCCAATCCGGAACAGGGAGCGTCCACCAAAACCCGATCAAACCGGTTTCCCCAGTCAGAGCGAAACTTAGCGCCATCCTGTAATACAGTTTGAATCATTTTCAGTTCCAGACGCGCTGCATTCTCCTGAATCAATTTCAATTTATGAGGATAGATATCACAGGCGACTATTTCTCCCTTATCGTCCATAAGCGCCGTCATGTGAGCCGTCTTGCCGCCGGGGGCTGCACACATATCCAAAACTTTCTCCCCCGGTCGAGGCTGTAATACCTGCGCGGGAAGCATCGAGCTTTCATCCTGAATATAAAAACTGTGAGGGAATTTTGCCAGTAACGCTGTCACACCCGGTGATCTGATGATGATCACACCATCCGGACACCAGGCGGAAACCTCTGCCTCTGCACCCATTTCCCGCAGATCCTGCAAAAACGCGTCTCGTGTTGTGGCGGTTGGCTGCAGACGCAGTGAAAGGTACGCCGGATGATTATTCCATTCGCATAACGCAAGCGTTTCTTCGCTCCCTAATAAAGCTGTCCAGCGCTCTATCAGCCATTGCGGATGACAATATTTCAGCGCCGGATCCGACTGCACCTTTTCCCATAAGGCCTCTTTTTGACGCACACTGTTGCGCAGTACGCCGTTGACAAATTTATCAGAGCCTTTATGGCTGTATTTTTTGGCCAGTTTGACGCTTTCATTACAGGCAGCGGAATCGGGGATCCGTTCCAGATAAAAAATCTGATACAGTCCCAGGTGAAGAATGTAACGGACGATGGGTTCCAGTTTCTGTAAGGGGCGATTGACCAGTTGCTGCACCAGAAAATCCAACGTGCCTTTCGCTTTCACCGCCCCATTGACCAGTTCGGTCGCAAAGCGGCGGTCCATTTCTTCCAGACCGGCATTCTGCAAATTTTTTTGCAAAACAAGCGTGGCGTACCCGCCTTCTTCCCATACCTGGAACAAGGTTACTAAAGCAGCCTCCCTTCCATTGGCAGGCTTTTTAAATTTACTTGTTTTTCCCTTCTTCTCCGTCATCGGCAGGTAAATCCTCACTTAACATCTTAATGGCCTCTTCCACCCTGTTTATATCCACCCGGGTATTAAAACAAGGGCCAAAAGGCCGTTCATTAAAAATGGCTATTACGGGAATCGGAAACACATCTTGGATCCCGCTGGTCAGGTCTCGCTCGCAGGCCACGGCAATAATTGCCTTGGGACGCGCCTTCGCTACCATCTGGCGGGCTAAGGTGCCGCCGGTAGCCACGACAAAATGCATATGATATTTGTGACATAAGCCCAACAAGCCGCCCACACTGCAAGCGCCGCATTGGGCGCAATTTTCGATGTCCCGGGTAATTTTACGGGGGCAGGTATCCAATTGCAGACAGTGAGGCGTCAGAATCAACAGACGGTCAGAAGGCACCCTCACATGATGTTGCCTTACCAGAGCATTATTCACAGCGACAAAACTTTGCTCCACTTTGCCCCGGGGAATATTCAGAATGCGCCCTAATCCCACCGCAAAAGGAAAGAGGAAGTTAATGGCCTTCCAAGACCAGAAGTATAAAATTTTCGGCAGGGGCATTCCCAAAATCGCCAACACAATGGCTAATTCCCCTGCAAACAGAAAGAAAACCGCCCCGCTGATCAAGACGCCAAAAGCCGCAGGCAGTATTCTGCTGATAGATTCAAAGCCCAGATACGTTACCTTCCAGGTAAAAAACAAAATCAGGGCCGTAACCATGGCGCTGAATAAGACCAGCGCCAAAAAAATACGCTTTTTAGGATTAATAGACAGATCTGCTGCCGATATCATAAAACTAAATTCTCCTTGCTCAAACTGCATCACTCAACCTGCAGCCTTGCTTCAATCAGCTACTATATGTGAGTTAATTTAACCTAATACATCCCCCGCCACGACGCCTCTCCCATTGAGGAAAACAGCAGCGGCCATACGCTTTTTCGACTCCGGCTGTACGGTCAGGACACGTAATTCCGTATCACCGCAGGCCACAGTAAAGCCCTGCTTATCCAATGCGGTCACGGTTCCCGGCTTTTCTCTGGCGGGATTTCCTGTCACACGGGTCTCCCATATCTTTAACAGCTTCCCGTCCGGCAAACAGGTAAACGCCCCGGGTACCGGATCGAACCCCCGCACCAGATCGTGTATTTCCTGCGCCTTACGGTTCCAGTCAATGCGCGCCATTTCCTTCGTCAAGAGCGTGGCCATCGTAACCAGCTTCTCGTCCTGCTTTTCCGGGGACAGTCCGTGGGCAATCTGCGGCAGCGTTTCTACCAGGAGCTTTGCGCCTTTTTCCGCCAACACGTCATGCAACTGGGCAAAATTCATTTCTTCCGAAATAGGAACGACGACTTTATTATACATGGCGCCGGTATCCATGCCTTTTTCCATGCGCATGATCGTAACGCCGGATTCTTTTTCCCCTTTAAGAATCGCATATTGAATCGGCGCAGCCCCTCTGTACTTAGGCAAAAGAGAAGCATGGACGTTCACACAGCCATAAATGGGAATGTCCAAAATTTCCTGGGACAGGAACTGACCGAATGCCGCCACCACAACAAAGTCCGGTTTCCACTCTTTCAGCTTTTCGACAAACGCCGCATCTTTTACTTTTTCCGGTTGATATACCGGCAGATTTTGACTTAATGCGTAAGCCTTCACCGGCGTTTCCACCATTTTCTGGCCGCGTCCTTTCGGACGGTCAGGCTGTGTAACTACCGCCTGCACCTGATATTCACCTGATGCCAACAGCGCCTGTAAGGAGCGCACCGCAAAATCAGGGGTACCCATAAAAACTACATTCCACATTACTTATGCCTCCGGCGCTTTCAGCGAAACCGTAACCGCTTTATCAATAAAAAGGACTCCATCCAGATGATCCGTTTCGTGCTGCAAACAGATAGCCAAAAGACCGTCCGCTGCAATAAATTGTTTTTTACCCTGGGGATCCGTGTACTCACATTCTACATATTCCGCCCGCTCCACTTCCCCTTCAAAATCAGGCACGGAAAGGCAGCCTTCGCTTACGATCTGCGACCCCTCCTTACGGGTAATGACCGGGTTGATCAGTTCCAAAAGTCCCTGACCGTCCTGTAAATCGATTACGACCATGCGCTGAGAAATGCCTACCTGCGGCGCAGCCAGGCCGATCCCGTTTTTAGAACGATACAATGTATCTGCCATATCCTTTAAGGCCCGTTTAATTTTTTTATCTATGCGTTTCACCGGTTTTGCTACTTCTTTTAAGACCGGATCCCCCGCCGTATGAATCCGTAAAACAGACATAGTTCCTCCCTGAATAATCAGTCACATTTTTGTGTATTATATATTATATCACAACTCGTTGTGTTTTTTAAATACAGTGGCGAGACAGCCAATCAGAAGCAACTCCATCTCCATCTCCATAGCCATCTTCACTGCTGCCGACACATACCTCATGGGAAACGCCCGGGTTGAAAGTAAACGACTCTGCACAATCCTGTCGCAAACATTGTTCCCATACGTCAGATCGAATTGACCGGGTCCACGTCAAAGTAGATATTTTTCATCGTTTTGAATTCGCTTTGCAGCAACTGTTCCTTGACTTTTTCCATAGCGGCGGATTTAACCACCACACTCATCCGATACAAGTCGCGCACTTTCGCGACACCGGCAGGAAACGGCCCCATCACTTCCGTTTTTTCCGGCATTTGCGGTATTATCTCTCGCAGGAAATCCGCCAATCTGTCAGCCAGTTCCCAGGCTTTTTCCTCTTCTTTATCTACCACTGTCAATTTCAGTATCTCACTGTACGGCGGATAGAAAAGATCCTTACGCAAGGTTAATTCCCGCTGGGCAAAGGTGTCATAATCCTGCCGGGCCGCCAGGCGGATCACCGGGTTTTCCGGGTCGTAGGTCTGAAGCACCACCGTACCCGGTTCTTCCCCTCGCCCCGCACGGCCTGCCGCCTGCGTCAGCAGAGCAAACCCGCGCTCCGATGCGCGGAAATCAGGCAGATTTAATGTGCTGTCAGACGCCAAGATGCCAACCAGCGTCACATTGGCGATATCATGCCCTTTCGCCACCATCTGCGTACCCAATAACACGTTGGCTTCTTTGGCGGCAAAACGCCGCAGTATTGTTTCGTGGGCCAACTTCCCGGCGGTACTGTCCTGGTCCATACGCAGCACGTTCACACCGGGCATCTGACTGATTTCCGCCTCGGCCTTCTGCGTACCGCTGCCAAAAAATTTGATTCGTTTGCTGCCGCAGGACGGGCAGACAGTCGGTATCGGATAGACATTGCCGCAATAATGGCAGCGCATACGGCTTTCATCCGCATGATATACCAAACTGACAGCACAATGCGGACAGGTCAAGGTTTCCCCGCAATCCCGACACAGAACGAACGTAGAAAAACCGCGGCGATTCAGCAATACGATTGCCTGTTGTCCCTCGTGTACTGTCGCAATCAATTCCCGGCGCAGCTTGCGGGAAATTACGGAAAAATTTTTCTGAGCCAACTCAGCCCGCATATCAACTACCTCTACCTGCGGCAAAGGTGCTCCGGTAGGCCGCTCTGTCAAACGCAAATGGCGCGTGTCGCCGGAAAGAGCCCGGGCATAGGTTTCCAACGAAGGGGTCGCACTGCCCAAAAGCAACACGGCGCCGGTGTTTTCGCAACGGCAGCGAGCCACCTCCCGGGCGTGATACCCGGGCCTTTCTTCCTGTTTATAACTGCTTTCCTGTTCTTCATCAATAATAACAAGTCCCAAATCCTTAAAGGGCGCAAACACCGCGCTGCGGACCCCGATCAGAATATTGGCTTCACCTGTCCGAAGTTTATACCACACATCGCCTCGCTCGTTTTGCGAAAGCTTACTGTGAACAACCGCCACTTCGTCCTTGAACCAGGTCTGAAAACGTTGCACAATCTGCGCTGTAAGAGCAATCTCCGGCACCAGTACCAACACCTGTTTACCCAAATGCAGTGCATGAGCCGCCGCTCGCAGATACACTTCCGTCTTGCCGCTGCCGGTAATGCCCTGCAACAGAAACTCTTGTGGGACGGAACAGTTGCCTTGTTCCCGAACGGTTCGGGTTTGTTTTTCGTTTTGTTCTTTGTCGGCCTGCTGCGTTGCGGCACAGACAGCAATAGCCTCTTGCAGTTCCTTCACCGCTTCTTTCTGTTCCGGTGTTAGCTGCAGCGTTTCCTGTTGTTCCGTCTCCCGATCATAACTATTGCGCAAAATCCTTTTTTCACTGCGTTCCGCCCAGCCTTTTTCCGCCAGAGTGCGCAAGGCAGCAGCGCTGATTTGCTGACTTTCAGCCTCTTTTACCGTGACGGCCTCCGACGCCGCCGCAAGATAGCGCAAAGCGGCCAGCTGCGCTTTTGCCCGCAAGGTTTCCTGCGCTAACAGCAGCCGTCCTTCTTCCGTGATCGTATAAGCCAACAGAGTGCGCGGTTTTAGCCGCGCCTCCAGTTCATAAGCCGTCAACTTCCCATTCAGATACACCGGCCGGCGTTTCAGACTGCTTTTTCCGGGAATAAAAAGCCGCATCGCTTCCGCCATAGAGCACATATAATAACGCGCCAGCCAACCGGCAGTACGCAGCATTTCCGGGGAGAACCAGGGACGGGTATCCAGAGTGGCCGTTACCTCTTTCATTTGCTCCAATGTTAATTTCGGATTTTCCCGGCGCAGCAATGTCACAGCCTCCGCCCGGGTCACGCAGCGCACGACAAACCCTTCTAACTGCTGCGGGCCAAAAGGAACAATAACCCGCCACCCTTCGGATACGGCATCCAAAGCTTCTGGCAGGCTATAGATAAATTGTCTGAACAAATTTTTAACCGGCAAATTAATTGCTACCAATACATATTTCATATACTGCTTCCTATATAAGATAATCTTCCATTCTTCCTCTGCGATTTTCTTGTTCTTATTTTCATTCCATCTTTCCTTCTTTCGTTCTTGCTTTTATTCCATCCTTTATTTTTTCCAGTTCACCCCATTGGCATAATTGATCTCAATACCGGGCTGCACATTATACACAAACACATTAAAATGAACACCCCTGCCCTCATCTTCCAGAGAGAGCGCTTCCATATTCACGCCCCGGGCCACCAGATCGTTTCCCTTAAAAAGCGGCGTCACCCGGTACAACACATGGTTACGGGTGCGACGAATATAGTCCGCTACACGGTTTTCAAACATCAGCATCCCAATCACATTAAAATGCCGGGTTCCTGTAATCAGATTCAGACGGTTTGCATTTTCTCCGGTTAACTGAAACGCCAGTAAATGACAGCGATTATACAAATATTTCCCATCAATTGTGTCATATTTACTATAGCGCCAGCCGGTAGGTTTAACCATACCGATCGGCTCTCGCGGCTTTACCGGCAGAAGTTCCGGCCCCAGTCTCCCATACGCTGTGCCGCAGCGTCCCAATGCATCTAAAGGCGTAAAGGTTAAAAAAACATTTTTTCCGGCTTTTAACTCAGACGAAAAATTAGGCTCGTTGCCATTGAGCACCACAAAATTGCGGCCCGTATATTCCGGCAGCGTGTCCAGAGAAATTAACGGCGCGCCCTGCGCCAGAGACTGTGTTTTTTCCCCCGTATTCTGTATTTCCGGAATACGGGATCGCAGCGTGAACTCACCCTGCAGAATATGCGCGGCTTCCTGCAGCGTACCGCCATTTTTCAGTGTATAGGTAAATTTACCAAAAGCATCAATATTCCTTTGACTCAAACCTAACTGTCCCAAGCCGTACGTGGCTGCCAGGCAAAGGATCGTGACGCGCAACAAAAACCATTTTAACTTTTTCATACTGCGCGCTCCCCAACGGAACATTGTCTTTCCCCTTCCTGCCGCAACTACGCCAAATCGAATCAGCAAAATGAATTACTATATAATGATTGGAAAATCACTCGTTTCCACGACTTTTCCACAAGCCAATTCAGCAAAGTCGATTGATAATTTAGCCGAGCCCAATCTATCACTTAATGCACTAAAAACTGTTCAATACGCTGATATACCTTTTCCCGTTCCGGCCCCAACGCCAGCAAGTGGCCGGAATATTCATACCAGACCAGTTCCTTATCTTTCGAGGACACTTTATCATAGATGATCTCAGCACTTACCGGGCATACCGTTTTTTCCACTTTAGACTGCATGATTAGAATAGGACACGAAATCCTGTTTAATTCATGTTCTTCCATTTCTCTGATCGCCGTAAAGGCGGTAACTAAAGGCTGCAAAGGGTAACTATGATACGCCTGCGAATACACTTTTGGTAAATCAAAGTGGCGAACCGGCTTTTCCATATACGACATTTGTTTTACAAACTTATCCGCATCCTCATACCGGTCATCAAAGGTACGCATGGGCGCTGACATAACGACCAGACTATCCAGCTCCGTTTCCGTGGCAACCTTGAGGCAAACTCCCGCCCCCATAGAACTGCCCACTAACGTGACCTGATCCGCCAATCCTCTGGCTCTTTGGATATCGCTTTCCACCGCATCACACCAATCCCGGAAAGTTGTTTTTGCCAGATCCTGCACCGTAGTACCGTGTCCCGGTAAACGCACACCCATCACTTTAAAATTCAACTGCTGCAGTTCGTCGCCTAAAAGACGCAGCTCTCCGGGCGTTGCCGTATAACCGTGCACCAGAACGACACAATGATCCCGGCTCCCATCCAGATAATAGGCTCCTGCTCCGGGCATCAATGCGTGATCCACCATAGCCGTTTCCTTTCTGATTCAGCATTCATTCCATAATATATGATAGATAATCATATATAGATAGAGAGATAGTATAGATAGGTAGATAGCTAATAAACATTTAAAATAAATAAAACATTTGTTCTTTATATTTTACAACAAACAACGCGGAAGTGCAACGTAGCTTTCCTGCCATGCTCTCTTCAAGCACGATACAAAACAGGTCTCAGGCGACGAGATTCCATCGCAAAAGACCTGTTTTTTTATTGTGAGTTTATCTGAGTTTGTAGTTGATACCTTCCCCAAAGCGCATACTTCGCATGGCAAATACAAAAGGAACTTTGTAAACAGAAACAATTTGGCTTAAAACTCACGCACCGCTTACGATGAAGCAGGCACCAATCACGATGAAATCAGTATATATAGATTGTCAGGCAGATGGATCTGGGATTATCCAGAATCATCATTTTCTCGCCTTTGCCTATGAATCCCTGATACGTAGTACCGGCAGCCTCGGGAAAGTCCTGTGCCTGCAGACCGTAAGCATCCTGCAGCGCTTTGTCACTGCTGAACAAACCCAGACCGGTACCGTCAAAACGGCCGTTTTCATTAATAATGTAAATACTGTACGCTACCCCGGTTTCAAACTCAACAGCCAGACCCAACTCCGGATAAACCCATCGTGTTTCTTCTTTTTCTGCTACCGGAGGAGCGCCTAATTTTGCCAACACTTCCTGAGCTGTCATCCCTAAATAAACGCCGCCGATGGATTCCTGATATTGTTGTTTTGCAGTGCGACGATACACTTCATTGCCATTTAAGATTAAAAGGCTATGCGCATCTTCTCCTTTAGTGGACCAGGGGATGTCTCTTAAACCGGAAGCTTCTTCTACCCGAAAAATACCGGCGCCGAAAGAAGTTCCCCCTACAAAATTATATCCTGTTACAACCGGGCAGCCATTAAACTTTTCACCCGTTACAGAAAAAGCATAACGTCCGTCCATAAAATACCAGTCTCCGCTCAGATACTCCAACTGTCCGCTCACGGTTTCCATGGAATTCATGATCGGACTGCTTTTCACAGATTTCGCAATGGAACTCTCCGACGGGCTGACGTTCGCATCGGCATAGCTGCCCATCCCCAAAAACAAGACGGTCATCGTCAAAAAGAACATGGCAAAAAGCTTTTTCATATGCACCACCCTTTCGCTAAAAACCTTTCACTTCTACTTTTCTCTTTCCACATCATTTATAATCAATCAACGAAGCATTGACCAATTATCTTGTCCAATTTTTTTTAAAATTACAATATGATTACATAAAACTACGGCATCCCAGAATATTCCTTTTTACGCTCATATTATACCATATCAAACTTGCAAAACTGCAAAAATATGCTAAAATCTATATGCTTTAGTAACCAGCCCGTTTCTGTTTTTTACAAGCATTAAAGCCTTAAATGAAAGTGTATAGATAATGAACAAATCATCAGGCGCCGTATTTGTTTTACTCTCTGCCGCCATGTGGGGCATCAGCGGCGTATGCGGTCAATTTTTATTTGAAAACTACCATCCGGACCCAACCTGGCTGATTACCGTGCGTCAATTAGTAGCAGGGATCTTATTTTTAGGTTATCTGGTGGTGACACGGCAACCGATTTTTACAATCTGGCACAGCAACAGAGAAAACCTGCACGAACTCATTCTGTTTATTTTGGGTCTGTTGGGCGCACAATATGGTTTTTACCTGACAATCAGCCTCTCCAACGCGCCTACCGGAACCGTCCTCCAATATCTGGCTCCCATCTTTGTCGTCTTGTGGGAAGCTTTTCTGCGCCGGCGCCTGCCGGAAGGGAGAGAAATATTCGGCGTACTATTAGCTATGACCGGCGTCTTTTTAATCAGCACCCACGGTGATCCGGCCCATCTGGTAATCTCTCCCATGGTGTTATGTTCCGGCATTATTTCCGCTCTAACGCTGGCAATTTACACTGTCTGCCCCGTAACCATACTGAAACGCTTTTCGACCACCGTAATTATGGGCTGGGGGCAACTGATTTCCGCATTTTTATTGCTGCCCTTTTGCCACTTGACCGCCTCCGGTATAAGTCACTGGGACCTATATTCCGCAGGAGCTATGTTTTACATTATTTTTTTAGGCACATTGGCGCCTTTCACACTGTTTCTCATCGGTGTAAAAGCCATCGGACCTACCAAAGCATCCCTGCTCAGTTGTTTTGAACCGCTTTGTTCCATCACCTGCACGGTAGTATTTCTGGACACGATACTGACACGTTTTGATTATGCAGGCATGATTTGTATTATTGTGACGGTAATCCTACTTGCCATGCAAAAGAATAAATGAGATAATAAAATAAATAAGAAGTGCTTTCACTGTAACGGTCTGGTACTGCAACAAACTTTCTCCAATTGACATAACTCAAATTTTACCGTACATAATTTAGTTGCCGAAAGGAGATGAACCTTGTGAAAAGGGTTTTGTTATTATTCACAGTCTGTCTTATGTTCTTTTCCTCCATCTGTTTTGCCTACGGCAAAGATATACCGGCAGACCGTGTTGCGGTTGGCGGAATTCATCTATGGGATACAGTAAAAATGGTGCGTGACCTGCACGGCAGACCAACTCGTGTCGAAGCCTGGTCCTACAGTGAACAACAAGAGGAAGAGTGCCGCTTTGAATACTATGGTACCGGAAATGAATTGTGCGTCTCCCGCAAACAAGGGCGTATTATATTTCTGCGTGTAACCAGCAACAGCCAATGGGGCACTCCCGATAAAATCGGCATCGGCTCCTCTAAAGCCGACGTTCTCGCTATCTATGGGCCGTACGACCCACCTTATAGTGAAGAAAACCGCTATGTTTATTTTACTAAAAACGGTAATTTAGGCTTTAATTTTGAAAATGACAAAGTATCAACCATAATACTTTCGTACGAATAAACTCTGGTTAAAAATGAATAAAGTCTGATTTAAAAAGCAACCTCTGTAAGTTGTGGTCAAAATAATTTATTGACAGCGGCTCACAGGGGTATTTTTATTTCTGTCCATCTACAATATATTGCTTTTTATAAAACGGACAATCCTACCTTCTTCAATACTATTGAAAATTTTATTTAAAGGTTAATTACTGATCTGCCAACTCTTCCAGTTCTCCGTCCAATTCCATATATATTTTTCTTAAGTGCTCATAAGTTTCCTGTTTCGCCTCCCAAAGACCTCGCTGTATGCTCTCAAGAAGTATCTCCGCCATTTTCTTCAGTCCCCAAGGATTCACTTCTCGCAACCAGTGATTTACCTCTTCATTAAATACATATTCTTGTGTAATCTGTTCATATAATAAATTTTCCATAATATCACTGGTTGCATCCCATTGAAATGAATGCCTGACCAAAGAAGTTAAATCCGCAGCACCCTTATATCCGTGTTTTCTCATTCCATCAATAAACTTCGGGTTTAAGACCTGCGTTCGATAAAGCCATTTCAACTCTTCTTTCAATGTTCGTATTTTTGGAGAACTACCATCTGACGTATCTCCACAATAAGATTCCGGAACACTGCCGCGTAACGCCCGTACAGCAGCAATCATTCCACCATGAAACGCATTATAATCATCAGAGTCTAACATATTCACTTCATAATTATCTTCATTTTTTATTGTAAGATCCATTGTAGCAAGCTGATATTCAAAAGATTTTGGAGCAAAACTTCCTTTCATTGTTTTACTATATGCGTAACAACCCCAATTTACAAATATTTTTCCTAAATCATCAATGGTATTCCAATTTCTATTTTCTAAAGCCAAATTGACTCCCGCACCATAAGTTCCCATCTGACTGGAAAAAATTCTTGCTGACGCTAAATTGTGAGCTTGAACTTGATCCATTTTTATTTCTCCAAATTTCTGAATTTCTTCTCCATAATGCATTTTTACATAATTAATGGAATCATCCTCTGCCAATTGAATAACGGCTTGAATCGCATCATCCATCAGCTCTACAGTAGGCCATAAAGAATCCCTATACATGCCGCTCATTCGCACGGTAACATCAATGCGCGGCCGCTTTAACTCTTCCGGTGCAATAACTTCTACACCGCTAACACGTCCATTTACTGACCAGACCGGTTTAACCCCTATTAATGCTAAAAATTCAGCCACATCCAGACCCAGAGTCCGCATATTATGCCCTGACCAAAATACCATTCCTATACGCTTCGGATAGCTCCCCTTATCCCTGACAAATTTTAAAATCATTTCTTCTGCCATATTCTTTCCCAGAAGCCAAGCACTTTTACTTGGCATAATTCGAGGGTCAGAGCCAAAAAAATTACGTCCTGTCGGCAACACATCTACCATACCTGCAGTGGGAGCACCAGCGGGTCCCGGCTCAATGTACTTTCCTGCTAAAGCATCCAGAATATGCTCCATCTCATTTTTGGTAAGCAGAAGCGGAAGATATAGTTTTTCTTTAATATAGGAGCAAATTTTTTTTAATTTTTCTAAATCTTCATCAGTGCAAGGGGTTCCCAATAGTTCAAATATTATGTTTTTCTGAGGAAATACAAATGTATTATCAATAAGGCAACGAATAAAACTCCTGCAAATGTTACGTATCTTATGTATCTCATACCATTTATTCTCTTCAAGCGCACGATAATACTCAATACCTGATATATTTGCCAATATCTCCGGTAAAGAAGGATTTTCCCCATTTTTATTTCGCGTCATCGCGAGAAGATATTTCTCTAACGTTTCACCTTCTGGAATCTTTCCCAAAACATGTAATCCCACTCTTGTTTGCGCATCAGAAATAGATGATAGATAATTATGCAACGACATCACTACTTCTTCAGACTTTTCATGCAGTTCCAAATTTAATTCAGAGAGTAACCCTATTTTATTAGCTAAATCGCATATTGTCTGGTAACATTTTTTTTCACATGTTTCATCAACACCTCTGTACAAATAAAATTCGGATATGGCGTTATCTAATAAAAGCAAATCGCCATATAACCCACTTTCTTCAACAGGAGCAGGTAAATGATCTATGATAACAGCTCCGGCCCGCCTTTTTGCCTGCACCCCTTCACATACGACACTGATTAAATAAGGATATATGTTAGGCAAATTTCCAATCGCAATATAGGGGTAACTCTTATTATCCAGACCGGTCGCTTTCCCCGGCAACCATTCCAAACTTCCGTGAGTCCCCATATGAATAACTGCATCGGCACAAAACACAGAACGAATCCATTCATAATATGCTAGATAATGATGCGTTGGCGGTATCTTGCTACTATGATAAATAATATCCGGGTTTTCCCCATACCCACGAGGAGGCTGTACTGAAATAAAAACATTCCCTTTAATTATGCCCGGAATCAATATCTTTTTATTTGCAACAAATACATTTCCTGGAGATTTTCCCCAGAAATGTTCTAATTCTTCTTGTACACAGTTTTCCAAGTTATTAAACCATTCTTCATAGCGTTCACTTGAAAAAGCAAGTGCTCCTTTTTTAAGTTCGTAATCAATAAATTCCCTGTCATTGCTAAGACCTGAGGTGATTTGATTTATCAGCCACCCCTCTGCCTCCTTTTCCTCGACATTGTATCCGTCATGATGCAGATAATGTATTAAAATCTCCGTACTGGTTATAGAATCCAATGCCATCGCAGTACCGATATTAGAATTATCCGGAGGATAATTATGTAGTATAATAGCAATTTTTTTATCTTTATTTGTGATAAAGGAAAGTTTTGCCCAATTACACGCTCTCTCTGCCAACGCTTTAATTCCCAAGGGGATTGCATTGGATCCGGTACACGAGTCAACATCCCTTGTCGCATATGGGACTCCATGAATCACTCCATCAAACTCAGGCATAATAATGTTCGCTTGTATTTCACTGTCACTCAAGCCTTGCAATGAATCGTTCCAAGTAGAAACATCCTGTAAAAGAGTTTCCCCATGAATAATCGGTATATCCAACTCTTCTAAAAAATTTTCATTGGTAACATCTCTCCCAACCTTAACTGAAAACCATAAACATTGAATCAGGGCATTTGGAAGTACACGCCCCTGATATTTACAATATTTTTCCAGATTATCTTCAAACCCTGGAATCCCTTTGCTTTTATCCCTCATCCAATGAGTAAATATCGGTAACGGGTTGATTTTCTTTTCTTTTAAACACTGTATCAGTTGATCCATCGCAGACAAGTTATTCCATACCCAATTTTCCCGGGGGAAAAAAATGGCAATTGTCGGCTTATCGTTTTCCCAATAATGTAAAATATATTCATTCAAGTCAATGATATGCGATGCCTCTGGAAAATAAATACCGCTCCAGGGTAATGCCACCGGTTCCATAAAATTCACACGTAAAACTTTATACAAATACAAAAAATATTTTATAAAATTTGAAAAATTTTTTTCTCCCCCATAATCAATAAACTGCGTACATTTTATAGCTTGATCGCAATCAAAAAATCCGGATGAGGCATATGTATCACTTGTAAAATGAATTATATAGTCTACCTGAGCATGATCCATGTATTCTCTTAATTCTTGAATCATCGGATCCTGAGCCGTACCCATCCAGCTCACAAAAATACTATTTACATCAGAAAGAACAGATATTTTTTTTATAATATTTTCTTCGTTATCGCCCGGGGTTACTTCAACGAAAATATATTGTTCCAAAGGTAATTGATGTTCTAATGCAATCAAGTTCCAACATTTCTTTAAATTTTCCAACACGGGAATACGATTGGAAATGAAAACAAATTTTTTCATATTTAGTCCCTCTTTTCAAAAATCAGAAGTTGATAAGCACCATGAATTACACCGTTTTTTCCCTTTATTGGCGCTTCAATCGCATATATGTACTTCTGGTTTTGAGTAGACATCACGGCTAAACAGGGGCCTTCCAGGGGTATCTTAAATTTTTCACTTCCCGTCATGTAGTCAATACAATTTATACCAAAAACAGAATTATCACATGTAATATTATTCATTCCTACCGGAACAATCATACATTCTTGTTCAAAATCAACGGAACCGGTTCTTCCTCCTATCATCCCTTGCATCTTGACCCTCCTTTTAAACTGCATATTTTCATCAAAGATAAAGATTGAATTCGCAATTGATTGCTCAACATTTACCGGTATTTTTGAATTTATCGTATTGTGACTATTGCTCGTAGAAAAACAAATCATCTCTTTGTGCAAAAATAATTTTACAGGAGTTGCATTAATAAAAAAATCTCCCATGTTATCCGCCTGTATCACCCGTCCCTGCTCTTTTATGAAACCATCTTTAGTTAAATACAGCCATCTTCCATCTCCATACAATACAAAACAATGATTTTTTACTACTAAAGGTAATGTCCTTATAACTGCTGTCCTAAAGGGATTAACTTTTTCCAACTTTAGTCTCCATATTGTTTTATCCAGATTTTTATCTATACAATATAATTGGCTTGAATAATCGTTTTTAAATAATCGATCATAATAATTAGCTAAAGGCAGATAGATGTTTGAATTTTCATTGTCAACTGTTATCCCGTTGATATACCCTTCAATATAAGAATCTTTTGGGTATCTTTGTTTCATTGTGCCGTTAGGACCGATAGAAAATAACAACGAATAGTATTCACGTACATACCTTGGTTTCAGTTTATAACTCATTACCGTAACCAATATCTCTCCATTTTTATCAACTTTTATATCTGTAACACCGGGATATTCTTTATTCTCAATATCCCGAAGCATATATTCACCAAGATTAAGGCGCCAAAGTTCCCTGCCGGAGTCAACTTCCAGCATTTTTACCGCCGCGCCCGGACCTTCCTCTCCAATAAGAAGATGCTCCTCCCCCATAAACGAAAACGACATTATTTTATCGATGGCATTCCCTTTCTCCCATTTCAAATTTCCCTGATTATCAAAAAGCAAAATTCTCCCATTATCAGTTCCTACAACAATATATTTTTTAGTTGAGGAAGCTGCAATGTATCCCTGAGGACATCCCATTTGAGCATATGAAAGAGGCATTACCTCCCCTAACGAAAATCTGTTTTTACATACATATCCCTCATATGCAGGTTTATGGATTTGGTAAGTATTCACTTTTCCGTCAGTAAAAATATAGAAAGTCAGATAGGCGAAGCACAATATAAAACCTGTAAGAAATATAAGACTAAGTATCTTTTTCATTTTTTATAACCACATTTCAATTAAATAATAGTAGTCATGAAGTATATCAACATACAATAATCCCCTGGTAAATCCATACAACATAACTTTTAAGAACACCACCATAATACAAATTAAAATAATAAAAATGATAAACAATAAAACAGCTACTTTCCTGGTGACGCCGGTCTCTGACCCGGCACTTGAACGAGAAAATCCCCGTCCTTCTATTGATAAAGCTAAAATTGACGAACGCCGAATTGATTTAGCAATAACCGGCATCAACATTTGTTTACTTAATTTTAATCGTTGCAATAAATTTCCCTTTGTTTTACAACCTTTTATCACATAAGCCTGCCAGACCAAGTCTACTTCATGCGCTATTGACGGGAAAAAATGGAGTGCAGTGGCAAGCATAAAAATCATTTTTCTATGAACTCCCCAACGCTTAAGCAGGAGCAACAGTTCACTATGCGCGACATTCCAACAAATCAAAAGTCCCATTAATAACATAACGCTTGTCCTGAGCCCTTGAATCGCTCCATAGATGATCCCCTCAGCATAAACATAGATACCATCTGTCAAGTATCCTAAAAGAAAAAAGTCAGGCGAAAGAAGGCACTGTACCGGTGTACGAGGCATCTTGGAATAAAATAATGCCTGCGTAAATATGAAACCCCATAAATTCAGAAAAACCATAGAAGTTAAAATGAACAGTTTTTCTTTTTCGATTTTTAAAGAAAGATGAATACCGAACAAGAAGTAAAAGAGCAATAAAAGTGAACGGGGACTATCAATAACAACTGATAAGAACGCAATAAACAAGGCAATACATATCCTTATTTCAACATCAATAGCCATAAACCAGTTTTCTGATTTAGATAAGGAAAAAAAATTTTTAGCCTGCATACTTTATAAAATCCTCAACATTTACAAAATATTCATCAACAACAGCTTTTGACACGCAAGGAACTGTTGGAATGCGCGTAATCTTATCCAAACTGTCAAACATATCTTTTGTCAAGCCGTCATAATGTACCACCCCACGGCTTAAAATAACGCTTCGTTCAGCATATTGAATAATCGTATCCAAGTCATGAGTGGCAAAAATAACCGTTCCCCCATTTTTACAAAATAGAAGCAGTGCCTCCATAATCTTTTCAATATTATAAATATCCTGTCCTGTGGTTGGTTCATCCAATAATAAAATTCTTGCGCCGGAAAGCAGCGCACCTGCAATAGCTACGCGGAAGCGTTGCCCCTTGCTCAATGACAAGGGAAAGCGCTCTTCCAACGTAAGCAGAGAAAAAGATTCCATAATTCGCTCGTAGTCTTCAGTAGAAACCGTAACGCCTTTATTATAGGCTTCGCAAAGAACTTCTTCTTTTACCGTATAATTAAAAAGCATCAAATCCGGGTTTTGTAGAATCATGCTGGTCTGTAACCCCGTTTCTATTTTCCCGTTTTGCGGTTTCAACAAACCACCTATAATTTTCAACAACGTAGATTTACCACTTCCATTTGCTCCAATCAACGCATTAAAACTATTGGATTTGAAACAAAGCGATATCGCATTGATGCCCGTATGATTTCCATATTTATAGGTTATATTTTTCAGTATGAGAGCATCAGAACCTGTCCTTTCCATCGCACTCGGAAGTGTATGATCGATGTGAAATTCCTTCTTACGCATTTCTTTGATTAATATTTCGCGATCCATCGTCGGAGGCTGAATTGAGAAATGTTCAGAAATCATTAATGCCGGTGGAACCCGTAAAGAAAATTGCTTCAAAATTAATGCATTGGCGACTATCTTTTGAATAGAATTATCGGAAACTATTTTCCCTCCCTCCATGATAATTAAGCGATCACAAAATTCCAGTACCTCATGCAACCTATGTTCTGCCATCAAAATAGTCATATTGTACTTTTTTATTAATTTACAAAGCAAAGTCAGTAAATCTCTTGCTCCCTGTGGATCAATCTGACTTAACGGTTCATCCAGGATCAGCAGTTCTGGTTCGTGAACTACCATAGAAGCTAAAGCCAACCGCTGCTGTTGTCCCCCGGACAATTGACGTATATCCCTTTCTTCCATCCCTTGCAAGCCAACAAACTGCAAGATAGTTAAAACCTTTTTATGGATTTCTTCCTTCGGTAACCTTTTATTTTTTAGTGCAAAGGCAACTTCCTCATAGACGGTTTCTGCAAACAACTGATCTTCCGGATTTTGAAAAACCATTGCCACCAATGGACTCAACTCTTCAAAATCGTTTTCCAAGACAGCATTTTGTTTCAAATACATACTCCCGGAAAAATAATTCTTCCCATCTTTGGCAAGTACACCACTTATAATATTTAACAAAGTACTTTTGCCGCAGCCGGATTTCCCTGTAAAAACAATAAACTCTCCCGTTTCTATTTCCAAATTAATGTGCTGCAAATTGATTGTTTCACTGTTTTGATAGCGAAAGCATAAATCTACAAGTCTGACTATTTTCAAAGTTAGTCACCTCTGACTTTGGTCATTAGCTTACCGATACGAATACCTGATAAAAAGCCTGCGTACGTGTACACCCCACTATTTAAAAAAGCGACAAACCAAACATACCAATCAGCATAGAAAATCCGATAAAATAGTTTTGCCACCTGAATATCAATCAAAAACAACACAATATCTAATATGCAAATCAGTAAACCACATAGATATAGGTTCTTATCCTGCATCTTGCGATAAAAATAAGCTGCCAGTTCCATAAGAAATATCTGATAAAAAACATGAAGCATAGAGGATGCGGATATACTGCCAAAGAATACAGCTCCTATAAAAAAACGAATGAGTAAAATAAGTGAAACCGTACCAAAATACGGCATAAGAATCATGGCTGCTACCAGCAATGAATAAAACAGGATACTGCTAAAAAGTCCGGTAATTATAAAACTAAACGGACCCGTAAATATTTTTACAATATCTCCCAAAAAATTTACCGGAATCGTAGTACACAAAAATAACATGACAGAAAATAAAGAAGATAATACGAGACAACGTGTGCTAAGCGCATTTATCCTCTTAACAATTCGTGGGCGTTTAAAAAGAATAAACAATATGCCTGGCAAAACGCTCCCCAGAATAGTAATTACCTCCGGCGATTGATCTTTAATAACAGTCAGTTTTTCCTGTATCTCATACTTTTTTAAATTATTTATCCGAAAACATAATTCGTAATCGCCTTCTTTTACCAAATCCTTATCAAAATAAACCGGGATAATAAATTGTTCTTCTTTTTGACCGCTTGCCATGTGCGAAAATGAAATAGTTCCCTGATTTTCTTCGTCAACGATATATAATCCTGGAACATCTTTTCCCGTAATTAAGTCACAAAGAATAATATCCCCCTTTATAAAAAACGTCGCTCCGGTATTATTTCTCAAGAATATTTTCAAATACATGTCAGGATTACGGTCCGCTACGCCGTCCTGAAAACCGAAAAATTTTGCCAGAGAACTGAATCGATCCCTTTTTAAAATTACTTTATTCCTCTCCCTGTTAATCATTGCCTCCCCCTCTGCATTAACAGGGAATTGAACTTTTGTAATTTCAACATTATTTTCATTTAATTGTGCATTTGGGGAAACTCTTACAGTTAACTTATCCTGGTAATCCCTGAATTGAATTTTAATATCATGCAAGCCAACTTTCTTCGGGATAATTTCGAACACTTGCATCTGACAGCTATATTTTTTATTTATATTAATAGGGCGTACTATCGTATCTTTTGCAGACAGATTTTTCCCTCCGTCCTCTTTACTCTGAAGATCGCCAGATAAATGAATCTTTAACGGTACAGTTTCCGCTTCATCAGCACTTCCTTCTATATCAACTGCCAGTAAAAAGGGGATATTTTCCTTTATTACCATATGCGACTGATTTGATCCTAAAATGTAACTTCGCACATAAAATGACGCATGAACATCATGTGCACAACTGCTTAAAAATAATAATAAAAATGCTAAACTCTTTATATAAATAGCATTAAAAATCATTTTCATTGATTTACTCTACTTTATACAGGAAAAGCCGATTATAATCGGCTTTTCCTGTATAGCATCACTTTAAAAATTATATGTTAACACGGCTTCAAACGTACGGCCTTCCGGATTATAATAATTGAAGTATCCGCGGTCAAAAATATTATTAACGGCAAAAGTCAAATCGCAATTTTTATTGAAGTGATACCCTATATTCAAATTCATGATAAAGTAAGGATCGTACGAACCATGAACTTCATTTACCACATCTGAATTATCAGCAGAACCAAACCTCTTACTCACGTATTCTCCCAACAAAGTACTATGCCATTTGGTGTCATTATAGGTAATGCCACTTCTAAAAATATGTTTAGGGACAGCAGTAACTAACTTATTTTTTTCACTATCTTTCACACATTCTTTAATCCGGGAATTCTGATATGTATAATTTAAAAAGGCAGACATATTTTGATTAAAGCGATGGTTTAATTCTAACTCATACCCATTGGCTTCTGCCTTGCCTGCATTTTCATAGCGACTTGCATTCATTCCATCTACCATACCGATATTATTTTTATATAATAAATCAGTATATTCTGCATGGAAAACAGACAGAGCCACATCAGACTTACCATTTAGCGTAGCTTTATAACCAATTTCATAATTGGTAACTTTTTGAGGTTTCAAATCCGGGTTACCAATATTATAAATACCGGAACTGTAACTGGATGAATACATTCTGTACATAGACGGTGCCTCAAATGCTTTCCCCCAAGATATGTAGGCGCCGGATGTTTCGTTAGGCTTATATTCCAAGGCAATAGAAGGGCTAACATAATCAAATGATTTAGACGGATAGTGGATAATATCGGTTTTCTTAGGAAGGAGAATTTTTCCTTCACTGTTCCATCGATCATAACGGAGGCCCAAATTCAATTTCCATCTGTCATTAAAATCATGTATATTGTTTATATAAGCAGCAAATGATTTATTTCTGGCACTGGCAGAAGATTCAATACCATTTTTTGTGTCACTGTCAAATCGATTCGATAATTTATAAACCTGGGCATCCATTTTGTCACGGCTGAAATAAATTCCTGCTACAGATCGGTCTTTTGAAGACAGACTGAAATTCTTATAAATATCGGCAAAAACACGAGTGTTCGGTTTACTTGAATCCGTGGCCTTTGAAATACTTGTATCATGCTGTTTATATTGATCATTGTATCCTAAAATAGCATTCCAGCCATTCTTTGTATCCTTATAATTTAAGCTGTATAAATTCATCGCCTTCTCGCCTGGCGTACTAAAATATGTACCATACTTTTTTACAACATCATGCCCCACATAACTGGTTGGCTGGGAATAATAGTATTCATACTCATTTTTTAAAGCAGAAATTTCCATGCTTTTCGCATCATCAAATTTATACTTGGCCCGGATACCATAACTGTTTTCGTCCCACTGTCGTTTCCCTTTATTACCGATGATATAGTTTTTCTTTCCCTTATTAGTATAATTTTCAACCGACCCAGCTATATATGTCTTTGAGATAGCCGGATCCGTAACATATCCTTTAGTTTTTTTCTTCTCATAATTAAATGCCATACTAAACCTGTCATTAATTGCAGCATTATAGAAAAATCTGTGATTTTGCATGCCATGAGTACCATAAGAAATACTTACACTGCCAGTATTTTTATTAAGATCTTTTGTAATAATATTGACCACACCACCCATTGCCCCGCTCCCATAGATACTGGATGCCGGCCCCCGAAGAACTTCCACTCGTTCCACAAGATCAACAGGAATAGAAGACCAGGTCACAGAACCATTATAAGAATCATTGATTTTCTGTCCATTAACCATAACTGCCGTAGAGTTGGCGGCATTCACCCCCCGCATCGCAATCTGCGATGTGGTTGAACCAATTCCTGACAACCTTGGAACATAAATCCCCGGAATTTTTATAAATGCCTCATCTAAATTTTTTACTTTTAAATTTTTTAAATCCTCTGCCGTAACCACACTGATACTATTAGGCATGTCAACTTTCTTATTGTCTATCCTACTGGAAGTGACAACAATTTCATCTAACATAAATTCTTTTTCTACAGGAATTACTTCTTCTGCCGAAGACATGGACGGCAAGCTTCCAGTGAAAATCATCCCTCCCAATAAACACATCATTACTTTTGCCGATAACTGACTTTTTCCAAAATTTTTCATCATATCTTGTTTTCCTTTCCAAAACACGTTATCAGATAAATATACTATTTAGTTTATTGTACTATTCGTGTTTTAATAGTACAATAAACTAAATACTTGGTATGCAGTCAAGCAAATTTTAGGAGGCTCAAATGATACATCCGGATGAGAAAACTTTTACTTCTGGCGAATTTGCAAAACTATTGGGTATAAGCAAACAGGCCATCTCCCTTTATGAGCGCGAAAATATCATCACTCCAGAATACATTGGAGATAACAACTATCACTATTACTCATTATCTCAATATCGTATCTTGGAGATTGTAACCCAACTTAGAAAATTGAATTTTTCAATTAAAGAAATTAAAGACTACTTAAATCATCGAGATATAGAATTCTTAAAAAAAATACTTTCCAAAAAAATCAGTTCTTATCAACATGACATATTCATTTTAAATACCTATACAACCACACTAACTAACTATTTTAGTTATATGGAGTATATGGATAACATTATTACGAATCAAATTTTTCTTGAACAACAACCAAAATTTTATTACATCAAAAGCACTGAAATATTACCTAATATCCCCAGTCATGAAAAAATTCGCGCTCGTATAAATTTTTTAAAAAAAGCAAATTTAACCGCTTTTATTATCAATAGAGGGGGATGGATTATTCCCCAAGATGCTTTTAAGCCTGATAACAAGCCCACAGTAATTCATTATCTTGCAATACTTGATGACTCAGCAATCACATCTAACGGGATCTTATCCCCCTCCCAGATGTATTGTTCTATCGCAGTCAACTCAAACTTTCATAAAGATAAGGCATCAATTATTCATAAACTATTAAATTTCATTCAACTTAATAACTTAGAAATAATTGGCGATATCTTTATACTCAGTATAAAAAATCATTGGCATACAAAAGATAAAAATGAATATATATTAAAAATTAACGTTCCTGTCAAAAATAAGTAGAAATACTAACTTACATTTACTTTCCCTTTTCAACTAATTTTCAGTGCTCTTTTGGTTTTGAAAATGACAAAGTAAATCTTATAATACTTTCTTATGAATAAATTCGGATTAAAGAATAAATAGAATCTGATTAAAAAGCAACCCCTGCAAGCCGCGGTCAATATCATTTACCGACAATGGCTTACAGGGGTATTTTTATTTCTATTCTATCTTCCCTTCTTTTTTTAACCGGTTGACCGCACTTTCCATTGTCTGCATGCCGTATTGCGCTCCGGTCTGAATATAGGAATACATTTGCCCCGTCTCGCCTTTACGAATCAGATTGCGTATGGCAGGTGTCAGATGCATTACTTCTACAGCAGCAACCAATCCGCCCTCTTTCCCTGATAAAAGTTGCTGGGAAACGATAGCCTGCAAACTTTCAGCCAATTGGGTACGAATTTGTTTTTGTTTCTGTTCCGGGAAGCTGTCAATTATCCGATCCACAGTTTCTGCTGCGCTGCGGGTATGCAACGTAGCAAAAACCAGATGCCCTGTCTCCGCTGCCGTAACAGCGACTGTCATGGTTTCTGTATCCCGCATTTCTCCTACCATGATCACATCCGGATCCTGCCGCAACGCCGCCCGCAATCCTTCCGGGAAGCTTGTTGTATCTCTGCCGATTTCCCGCTGATGAAGCAGGCTCTTTACCGGCGCAAACCGGTACTCGATGGGGTCTTCCAGTGTCAGAATATGACAGGCGCGGTGTAGATTGATCTCCTGTATAACCGCAGCCAGGGTGGTGCTTTTCCCGGAACCTGTGGCTCCTGTTACCAGTACCAAACCGTCCTTCAAATACGCAAAGTTTCGTATACTTTCGGGCAGACCCAATTCCTGACAGCTGACGATTTTCCCCGGTATCAATCGGATGGCAGCAGTGAGGTTTCCGCCGCTGCGATATACATTAAACCGAAAACGCGAGCCGTCAGACATTGCATAGGCAAAATCACACTGCCCTTTTTCTTTCAGCTCCTGCTGCTGCGTTCCCGACAGCAGCTCCTCTATCATTGCGGCCAGATTATACTGCTCCCGATCTTTGTCCGGAGACAAAGGCCTGAGTTGCCCAGCAACCCGTATCACCGGAGGCGTATGTTCGCTTACATGAAGATCCGAAGCCTTTTGCCCGGCAGCGCGTTGCAGCAAATCATCCATCGCTTTTTTCATGACGCCGCACCTATGACACGCAATACTTCTCTGGGCGAAGTCTTTCCTTCCAGTATCTTGCGGCACCCATCTTCCTGCAGAGTACGAAAGGTCGGAAACGCTGTTTTAACAACTTGCAGCAGCTCGGTTTCTGTGGCGCCCTGTATGATTTTTTCTTTGACGGGCTCTCCTACCGGGAACACTTCCTGCACTGCGACCCGTCCTTTAAATCCTGACCCGTGACAGGCAGCACAGCCGTTTTCACAAAAAAATTGCTGTCTTTCACAGGCGGAAAGTCCGAAATACTTATATTCCCAACCCGTTATATCCGCATAATAGACTCCTTTACAGCGAGAACAAAGAGTTCGAACCAACCGCTGACTGACTACGCCCCGCAGGGCCGAAGCCAGCAGAAACGGCTCTACGCCCATATCCAGCAGTCGGGCAATCGTCCCTGCTGCCGTATTCGTATGCAGCGTACTGAACACCAAATGTCCGGTCAAGGCCGCCTGAATACTGATCTCCGCTGTTTCTCCGTCGCGGATTTCCCCCACCATGATGATATTGGGATCCTGGCGCAAGATAGAACGCAGGCCTCTGGCAAATGTCAGGCCCGTCCGCGCATTGACTGCCACCTGATTGAGCCCGTCTATGCGATACTCCACCGGATCCTCTACGGTGATAATGTTCCGTGCCGGAGAATTCAGCTCCATCAATGTAGCGTAAAGCGTTGTTGTTTTGCCGCTTCCCGTTGGCCCTGTCAGGAGTATAAGTCCATGCGATGCCCGATACATCGCACGATATAATGCCAGATTTTCCGAAGTAAAATTCAATTCTGCCAAACTGAGTTTTTGCGCTTCCCCGTCTAATATGCGAATAACTAATTTTTCGCCTAAAATCGTGGGCAATGAAGAAACACGCAGATCAATCCTCCGCCCTTCTACGGTTACCTGAGAACGACCGTCCTGGGGCAGACGTTTTTCGGCGATATCCATTCCCGCCATCAGTTTCACGCAGGAAACCAACGCATTATGCCTCGCGCCGGAAAGACTTTGCATCTGCTGCAGTACACCATCGATTCGATACCGTATCCGGCTCTTTTCCGTACCCGGTTCCAGATGAATATCACTGGCATTTTCCTGCACACCTTGTGCGATGATAGAATCCAGCAGACGTAAAATCGGCGCATCCTCTGTGTTAAGTTGTAAATTAAGCAATACAAGAATCCTCCTTTTCGTGAATTGATTTAGTAGAACCCTGTAAAACCAAAAAACACCTCCTAAGATAAGTTTGTATTTTATTATATCAGTTTTAAGCCTGCTTTGCCATCCGTCAGTATTTCATATTAAAATTTACTATTTGATAATTAATTACTTAATTAAAATAAATTCTTATATATTCTTCTTTGCTTTTCCCTGTATCCCTGTTATAATAAATTTGTTACGCCAACCACCGTAACAACACACAGACATTGCGTGCGTACCATGGGAGGTCACGCATGCGTTTACTTAAAACTGCAACTATTTTCCTGTCTCCTGTTATACAGGGAGGCCTTGTTTTGTTGCTCTTCACAAGTCTTTTTACTGGCTGTCAAAATGCGGAAAGCAGAACATCCGGCCCGTTGCCGGCAACGGAATCTACCCCATTTGCCGCTCCTTCCGCAAGTGCTGCCGCCTCTGCGAAGCAACAGACCCTCACCTTGCCAAACGAAATGTCTTCAGAATCTGCATCGACGGACAAGACAGTACCGACCGGTGAACAGGGAAATACCCAAAAAGAAAAACCGGAGACCTTTTTACAAAAGAAGGGCTCTGGTATTTTATTGCCTGAAAACATTGTTACAGATCTGCGGGATCCTTTTACCCCTCCCGTCGCTTATTTACACGAAGAGAAAAAGAATTCCCCCGGTTTATCATCAAGTGCTGCTGCGTATCCCGAACAATCCGGTACTCCACCCGCTACCGGCAGCACAGGCCCCACCGCTGCTATAATGCAAACTGCCGCCTGCTCTCGGAGACTGAGCGATGACAGCGGCACTCGTCAACAGCTGCATACCGCTGCCTTGAATTATGCCCGGGCAGAAGAACTGGCAAAAGTGCTGACCACTCTCTTTCCCGGCAGCAAACTGGCGGCGGACCCCGTTACCAATACAGTATTGTGCACCGGTAACGCCTTACAGACGAAACAGTTCAAAGAAGCGCTGAATCTATTGGATAAAGCAGGACAGCAAGTGACGTTAGAAGCCAAAATTCTGGCCATCAACAAAAGCGCAGAAAAAGATCTGGGCCTTAACTGGAATTGGGATATATTGCCTCGCTATCCCACAGCCTCCTCGGAAAACAAGGCCGTTGGAGGTGCAAAGAGCGCCGACAGCGCCAATGACTATCCGGGGCATTTACGTCTGGGAAAAAATACCCGTGCGCAATTTAATTTTTATGCCACTTTGCATGCCCTTCTTACCAGCGGCAAAGCCAAAGTTCTGGCGACCCCCAGCATTATCACCATACCGGGCAAGGAAGCCGGTATTTTTATCGGCAGTCACATCCCCGTGGTCACAGAAAAATACAACAATGGTCAATCTTCTTATGCCACAGAGTATCTGGATGCCGGCATTAAGTTAACCTATACCCCCATCGTCAGTCAGGATGGACTGATCACTGCGACCGTTCATACCGAGGTCAGCACGCCGGCATTGGTCAGCGAGTTGAAAAACTACCGCATCAACAGCCGTACCGCCGATACTAACGTACGCATGAAAAATGGCGAGACTTTGGTAATCGGCGGCCTGCTCAGTGAAGAAGAACAAAACCGCCTGCAGCAAATCCCGCTACTTTCCAAAATCCCGCTTCTCGGCGAATTATTTAAACATCGCTATTCTGTTAAAACAAAAACGGAGGTCATCATGCTGTTAACGCCCTATCTGACAGAGCCCGGCAAGGCGCCCGTCATTTATGATCAAAAGCTTGCAGAAATGTTGCCACCGCCGCCTTTACGTCAGCCTGACCCAAAATTGCGCTGATCACGGCGGCTCCTTCAGCGCCGGCCTGCAACACAGCAGGATAATTTTCTGCCGTCACACCGGCGATGCCCACGACCGGAATTTTCACAGTTTCGCAAATCAAGCGCAACCCTTCCAATCCCAAGGGAACGGTATCCTTTTTCGTAGCGGTAGTAAAAACGGCACCGCATCCCAGGTAATCGGCCCCGTCCCGTTGCGCTTTTATCGCTTCCGCCACGTTATGAGCGGTAGCGCCGATCAGAAAATCCGGTCCTGCCAGTTTCCGTGCTTCCGCCACAGGAAGATCCGACTGCCCCAGATGCACTCCATCCGCTCCGGCTAACAAGGCAATATCCAGACGGTCATTGACCAACAGCGGTACTCCATACTGATGACACAGTGTCCGTAAGGCTACGGCTTTTTGCAGCATGGCTCCGCCCTGTCCGTTCTTTTCCCGATATTGTACCAGCGTCACGCCTGCCTGCAAAGCCTCTTCCACTGTCCGGAACAGATCTTTACCCTGCAGGCATTCCTCATCTGTGATCAGATACAATTTTACATTCAGCGCCTGCCCCATAGTCGTTACTCCCGTCCTTTCCTGTTCAGTTAGCCCGTTCAGGATTTAAATTGTCCATAATCAAATTCCATTTATCGATCACGTGGTACACACTGTCAAACAGACGCGCTTTAAACAGGCCCGGTCCATCTTTTTTCTCCAAAAGACCGGCTGCAAGCTCAGCCGCCTGGCCCATAATAATCAGTCCCAGCATAGCCCCTTCCAGCTTTTCGTCGGCTACGGCTACACAGGCGGCCACTACGGTCGTCGTCATACAACCTGCGCCGGTAATGCGGGTCATCAGCGGATGTCCCCCATTGATCATCAATGCGTGCAGCCCGTCGCTGATATAATCCACCTGCCCGGTCATCGCGACCACGCAGTTATATTTCTGCGCTGTTTCTTTCACCGTCTTCAATGCGTCCGCCTGATCCGGCGTACGCAGATTATCTACGCCGCGTTCCTGCGCTTCTTCCTGCAGTAAGGCTCTGCATTCGCTGTAATTGCCCCGCACAACAGTGATTTTGTGATCCTTTAACAGTTTCAGCGCAAAATCCAAACGAGTACGGCTGCTCATAACGCCGACCGGATCCAGGATCACAGGAATTTTATTTTCAGAAGCTGCTGCCGCCGCGATTTCCATGGCCTTTTTCCGATCCTGACTCAAGGTTCCTAAATTAAGCACCAGCGCATCGCTGCCGGCAGTTATATCCGCCACTTCTTCCGGCGCATCTGCCATAACAGGCGACGCGCCTGCCGCCAAGGCAATACCGGCGCAGTCTCCGGCTGTCACATAGTTTGTAATATGGTGCAGCACCGGCTTCACACTCTGTAAGTCCTCAATGATCTGTTTAAATTCGCCCTTCATATTCATGGTTCCAATATCCCTGCTTTCTTATATAAATCGACAAAATGGTGGGTAGGGCCGCAGCCATTCCCCAGTTCAATGCCGTAACGGATTGCTGTCGTCACATAGTCTTTGGCTGATTTTACCGCTTCCGGCAAAGATAACCCTCTGGCCAGATTTGCCGCCAGTGCGCTGGATAAAGTACAGCCGGTACCGTGGGTATTCTTCGTTTCAATACGCTGTCCCGGCAGCCACAGGCTTTCCTGCCCATTAAACAGATAGTCGTCCGCCGTGCTGCCTTCCAGGTGCCCGCCCTTGACCAGAACCGCTTTTGCTCCCAAGGCAAGAATCTTCTGCGCAGCGTCTTCCATCTCTTTTTCTGTCTTTATGGCAAATCCGCAAATGGCTTCCGCCTCCGGCAAGTTCGGGGTCACCAGCGTAGCCAAAGGCAACAGTTCCTCAACCAATGCCCGACAGGCTTCCGGCTGCAGCAGCGGATAGCCGCTTTTCGAAATCATAACCGGGTCCAACACCACAATGGCCGGTTTCCATTTCCGAAGCCCCGCGGCAATCGCCCGGATACTTTCGCTGCGGGATACCATTCCTATTTTTACACCGTCGACCCGAATATCACTGAACACGGCATCCATTTGGGCCGTGATCACTTTCGGCGTGATATCCTGTACCAGCGTCACACCACAGGTATTTTGCGCCGTCACCGCAGTAATGACGCTCATGCCAAAGGTACCGTGTGCCGCAAACGTCTTCAGATCCGCCTGGATCCCTGCGCCGCCGCTGCTGTCGCTGCCGGCGATTGTGAGCAGTCGTTTCATAAAAACTCCTTTCCGTAAACAGCTACGATAATAGGGCATTATTTATTACATAATTTCGTTTAAATTCGTTTCAATAATAAGGCCCGTACTCTTTTAAAGTAAAAGACACGCAACGTAAAAGCGAAGAAAGCCCGGCTTGCGCCCTCTCTGAATCCTGCTATAACTAAGGGAGAGCCTTACCGCATGGCAGCTCTCCCCTCGCATTGCAAAATTATAGGATCTGTCGTCTTAGGTCATGTCCATCTTCTTACGTCAAATTTGTAACGCTTGATCCTGCACAATATGCAATCAAGCGTTGTTTATCTCAATCTGTACCCAAAGACACTCTATCGTTTACAAATTATAAATGCGCTTTCACCATAGCCGCAACCCGTTCACCGGTAAGTCCATACTGTTTCATAACCACGTCTCCGGGAGCGGAAGCGCCGAACCGGTTAATGCCCAACACACGGCTTTCACTGCCGGTATAGCGAGACCAGCCCAAAGTCACACCGGCTTCTACCGCAAAGGTAGGCACATAATTCGGCAACACGCTTTCCTTATAAGCGTCGCTCTGCTGTTCAAATACTTCCATGGAAGGCATGGAAACAATAGCAACATCAATGCCTTCTTCCGCCAGCAACTTCTGTGCTGCCAGGGCAATCGTTACCTCGGAACCGGTGGCGATCACTATCGCTTTAGCCAGTTCTTTAGCCGGGCTCAGCACATAGCCGCCTTTTAACGCTCCGTCAGCTACCGCAGCGGCATATTCATGCAATACAGGCAGATTCTGACGGCTCAGGCACAGGGATGTCGGCCCGTTTTTATGTTCCACCGCATATTTCCAGGCCGCCGCTGTTTCCAGTGCATCTGCCGGACGAAAAACAATGGAATTGGGAATCAGCCGCAGACTCATCGTCTGCTCAATCGGCTGATGGGTCGGTCCATCTTCCCCCACGGCAATGCTGTCATGCGTCAATACAAAAATGGACTGAATGCCCATCAAGGCTGCCATACGAATCGTAGGACGCAGAAAATCAGAAAATACCAGGAAGGTAGCGCCAAAGGGAATCAGCCCGCCATGCAGCGCCATGCCGTTTACCACACAGCCCATACCGTGTTCCCGTACACCAAAGTGAAGATTACGACCGCTGCGATTTTCTTTTGAATAATAGCTGCAGGCCTTCATCACCGTTTTATTGGAAGGGCCTAAATCGGCGCTGCCGCCTGCCAGTTCAGGAATCTGTTCCGCCAGCTTCTGCAAAACATCTCCGGATGCGCTGCGGGTGGCCACGGAAGTTTTTCCCGCAAATAAAGCGGCCAGTTCCGCATAATCAACCGTACGGTTGCCGGACAACGCAGCCAGCAATTCCTCCACCAACTCCGGATATTGTTCGCCATACTCTTTGACCAGTGTATTCCAGGCAGCTTCGGTTTCCGCACAAACAGCGGCCTTTGCCGCAAAATATTCTTTTACTTCATCCGACACCACGAAGCTCCGGGCTGGATCCCAGCCGGCGGCCTCTTTTGTCGCTTTCAACGCATCCGCGCCCAAAGGTTCTCCATGCGCGGAGGGACTGTCCTGCTTCGGACTGCCAAAACCGATGTGCGTCCGTACAATAATCAGACTGGGATGTTCCGTATCCGCCTGGGCTTCTTTGACCGCCGCTTCCAACGCAGCCAGGTCTTCGGAGCTTTCTACCCGCAGAACCTGCCAGCCATAAGCTTTAAAACGCGCTTCCACATTTTCCGTAAAGGCAATATCCGTAGTGCCTTCAATGGTAATCTTATTATCATCATACATGTAAATAATCTTACCCAGGCCTAATGTTCCTGCCAGAGATGCGGCTTCTGAAGAAACTCCCTCCATTAAATCCCCATCTGAACAAATGCCATACGTGTAGTGGTCGATCACATTAAATCCCGGCTTATTAAATTTAGCGGCCAGCATGGTTTCGGCAATAGCAAAGCCCACACCCATAGAAAAACCATGCCCTAAAGGTCCGGTGGACAGATCCACGCCCGGCGTCACGCTGTATTCCGGGTGTCCCGGCGTACGGCTGCCCCACTGGCGAAATTGTTTCAATTCATCCAGGGTCAGATCATAGCCCGCTAAATGCAGCATAGCATAAAGCAGTGCAGAACCATGACCCGGGGAAAGAATAAAACGATCCCGGTCAAACCATTTCGGATCAGCCGGATTATAACACATGAATTTATCCCAGAACGTAAACATTAACGGCGCTGTACCCAGCGGCAGACCCGGATGCCCGGAATTCGCCTTCTCCACTTCATCAGCAGCCAAAAAACGCAATGTTTCCACACAAGATTTCTGAATTGATTCCATTGTTTCCTCCCAAACAGACAGTGCACAGTTGCTGCGCAAAATTTATTTATAGACATAAGTATTATAACATTTGTTACAAGAGGCAACAAGGGATACTTGACTAACCCAATAGCTAAATTTTTCAAATTAAGGCGCATTAAAATTGCCTGCCAAACTACATGGCAGGCAATTTACATAGCAAGCACTTATTTTTTGTACTGCGCAACAGATACCAAAGTCATCCAAGTCACAAATTATTGTTCTTTCTCTTTGGCTGCGGCAATGATCTGCTCCGCCATTTTAGCGGGAACGTCTTCATAATGATCGAACTTCATTTCAAAAGTACCCAGGCCCTGGGTCAGTGCCCGCAGATCCACGGAATATTCCATGATTTCCGCATAAGGCACCTGCGCTTCTACCCGGCTCATGCCGTCTTCTATGCTCTGCATGCCTAAAATACGGCCCCGTTTGGAGTTCAGGTCGCCAATTACGTCGCCCATCATGCTTTCTGCACAATTTACATACAGGTTATAGTAGGGTTCCATCAGAACCGGTTTTGCCTGTTCCATAGCGCTCTTGAACGCGATGCTGGAAGCCATCTTAAAGGCCATTTCCGAGGAGTCTACCGGATGGTAGGAACCATCCACCAGCGTGATCCGCAGATCTACTACGGGATAGCCAGCCAGCACACCATGCTGCATGCATTCGATCATCCCTTTTTCAACGGCCGGGATGTACTGGCGGGGTACAGCACCGCCGAAAATTTTATCCACAAACTCAAAACCGCTGCCCGGCGGCAGGGGTTCCATATCGATCACTACATCGCCATACTGACCGTGCCCGCCGGATTGTTTTTTATGTTTGCCCTGTACATGCGCGGTGCCCCGTATTGTTTCCCGATACTCTATGACGGGAGCCCGTAAGTCGGCTTCGACACCAAATTTACGTTTCATGCGTTCCATAATGATTTCAATATGCTGATCCCCCATGCCGCTGATCAGGGTTTCTTTTGTCACCGTATTGCGACTTACGATAATAGTCGGATCTTCATCGGTCAAACGGCTCAATGCATTAGAAATCTTATCTTCTTCGCCTTTTTTCTTGGCAGAGATCGCCCGTGTGTACATAGGCAACGGAAACGCAATCGGCGCAAACAGCACCGGAGTATTTTTATCGCTTAAAGTATCGCCGGTTGCCGTAAACTGCAATTTCGAGGTTACGCCGATATCGCCGGCGGTGATTTCCGTCATGGGAATCTGATTTTTGCCCCGCATGGTAAATACGCCGGCTACTCTTTCTTCTTTTTCGCGGCTGGCGTTATACACCGTGCTGTCGGATTTTATTGTGCCGGAGAACACGCGGATAAAGCTTAAACGCCCTACAAAGGGGTCAGAAGTGGTCTTGAATACCAACGCTGCCATAGGAGCGCCTGCGTCTTTAATTTCCGTTTCGCCGGTCGCCACATTGGTCACCGTAAAGTCATTCAGAATGGCCGGATATGTATAATCGATGATGGCATTCATGGTACGACCCAAGCCAATATTTTTCACAGCGCTGCAGCAGATCATGGGGAAAATGATGGCCTGCCGGATGCCTTTGATCAGGCATTTACGGATTTCTTCATCGCTGATGGTTTCGCCTTCCAGATAACGCATCATGCAGTCATCGTCCGCTTCTACGGCAGCTTCTACCATCTTTTCATGCATTTCTTCCGCATACGCTTTTAATTCTTCCGGGATTTCAATTTCATCAGAACCGTTGCCATTTTTGCGATAGGCTTTCATCTTGACGCAGTCGATAACTCCTTCAAAGTTATCTTCTTTGCCCAGGGGGAGTTCCAGAGGCAGTACTTTCTTCCCGAATTTACCCCGCAGGTTATTCAGGATACTGTCAAAGTCAGCATTTTCACGATCCATTTTATTGACCAGGATAATGCGGGGCAAGTGCGCTTCTTCCGCTAATTTCCAGCACTGTTCCGTGCCCACCTGCACACCGGCAGTGGCGCTGACTACGATCAACGCGCTGTCTACCGCACGAAAAGCACCCTTTACTTCCGCTACGAAGTCCGCAAAACCGGGTGTATCGATAAAGTTAATCTTGCTGTCACGCCATTCTACCGGCGCCAGCGTCGCATTAACAGAAACTTTACGTTTAATTTCTTCCGGCTCAAAGTCCGTGGTGGCAGCCCCATCTTCTACTTTGCACATTCTGTCGATCGCGCCTGAGCGATACAGCAATGCTTCTGTAACGGATGTGGTTCCGGCTCCACCGTGTCCCACAATGGCCACATTTCTAATTTTGTCGCCTGTATACGCTTTCATAAAAAATCCCCCTTTTTCGCAAATGTTCTATACGCAATATATTCGCTGTACAGGCAGGTTTTCCTGCTTTTTGCGGAAAAGAGGGAGTAAGTTTTTTAATTTTTACAAAAGTGTAACGGACGTAACAGTATCGGGGTTATATTATTGCCCGGCGTATTGATAACTTGCATTCAAAACAGCTTTTTCAGATACATAAGGCCTAACGCAGCCAGGGTCTTACTGTCAAATAACAGCCCGTCCTCCACCATAGGCCGCAATTTTGCAACGGGAATGGCTTCCACCGAAATAAACTCATCCGCGTCGGTATGCTGTTCATGTTTGTGCAGGTCTTTCGCCGCGTAAAGATAAATCACTTCATTGGTAAAACCGGGCGTCGTGGCGATGGGGCCCAAATATTCCCAGGTATCCGCTTCGTAGCCGGTTTCTTCGGACAGCTCCCGGCGAACGCACTGTGCCGGCGTTTCCCCCGGATCGATCTTGCCGGCAGGTATCTCATACATCACCGTGCCCATCGGATGACGGTACTGCTTGACAAAGATAATGCGGCCGTCAGGCAACACAGGAACGACGGCCACCGCTCCCTGATGATCGGCCATTTCACGGGTCGCCGTATTGCCATTGGGCAGGCGCACCGTATCTACATGTACATAAAGCAATTTGCCGGCGAAAACCGGCTCACTGCTGACAAAAACTTCATCTAATTTCGGATCATGAAATTTTTTCAGATTCATCTTACTGCCCTTATTCCTCTCTTTTTGGGAAATCCAAACACATCGTGGCCTGACACCGGCAATACCGGGAAGTTCCGATCCCGTTAACGACGTTTTTTATAAACGCATCACTTTCTGGCCGCATCAAAGCCCTGTGTCTTGCACTTCTCCGCCGCTGCCAAAAGCTCTTTTGCCGTATTGCGCGCAGCTTCCGTCACATGGTCGCCCGCGGTCATTCGCATCAGTTCTTCGACGCGTCCCGCTTGTCCCAAAACATCCAGATGAGTCGCCGTCCGTCCCTGTTCCGCTTCCTTGCGGATCTGAATATGACGGTCGGCAAAAGCCGCGATCTGCGGCAGGTGGGTGATACAGAGGACCTGTCCCCGCTGCGCGATCAAAGCCATTTTTTCAGCCATTTTCTGGGCAGTAACGCCGCCCACACCTGTATCAATCTCATCAAAGACCATCGTTCCCACACTATTTAAATCGGTAAGTACCGTTTTCAAGGCCAGAGCCAGACGACTCAGTTCGCCGCCGGAAGCGACCTGCGCTAAAGGACGCAACGGCTCGCCCAGATTGGCGGAAAAAAGAAATTCCATTTGGTCCCTGCCTATCTCGCCAAAGGTTTCTTTTGCCTGAAAGCCAATGGAGAAACGTCCGTCAGGCATAGCCAGATCGCGAATATGGCGCACTACGCCGGCACAAAGCTGTTCCGCATATTTTTTGCGCGTTTTGGTCAGGGCTGTTCCTGCTTTTTCTAAATGGGAGAAGGCGATCTGCACCTCTTGTTTTGCCTTACTGATTCCGGCTTCCAGATTCTGCAATGCCTCATACTGCTCCCGGGCCGTTGCCAGATAAGCCAACACGGTTTCTTCCCCTGCGCCGTATTTTTTTTGCAGACGGTATAACAGGTCCAGACGCTCCTGTACCTGTACGACACGGGCTTCATCCAAGCCGCCCCGATCTAAAAGATCGCTCAGTCGGCTTCGCAAGTCATCCGCCGCGATCCAGGCGCTGTCCGCTTCTTCGTAAAGCGGCTGCAGTTGTTCATCGTAGCGCAAAGCGCAGGACAATTGCTCCCTGACTTCCGCCAAATGCTCCAGGGCGCCGCCCTCCCGATCCAACTCGGTATGAGAGGCATGAAGGGCCTCCATGATTTTACCGCTGTGTTGGAGCACTTTAGCTTCCCGGCGCAAATCTTCCTCTTCCCCGGGTTTCAGCCCGGCCGCTTCAATTTCCTGAATCTCCCATGCCAGACGGTCCAACAAACGTTCTCTGTCGCTTCCCTGTCTTTCCAGAGCATCCAGTTTCGCCTGCGCCGAACAAAACGCCTGATATACTTCTTTATAGACTGCCACAGCATTTTGCGTTTCCTGACCACCGAAGCTGTCCACCAGCTCCCTCGGTGTCTGCGGTTGAAGCAAAGCCTGATTTTCATGTTGCCCGTGAATATCCACCAACAAAGAACTGAATTTTTTCAATACGGAAAGCGGTACCTGCACGCCGTTAATGCTGCTTTGGCTTTTCCCTGCCGCGGTTACCTGCCGTTTTAAAAAAAGACTTTCCTCCGCTTCAATGCCCTGTTCCTGCAATAAAGTTTCGATCCGGGCATCCGCTGCCCCATCAAATACCGCCTGTACCCAGAATCCTTCCGTACCGGAGCGGACCATTCCGGCGGAAGCGCGGGCGCCCAGAACAATACCGAACGCATCGATCAAAATGGATTTACCGGCCCCCGTTTCTCCGGTAAATACATTAAGTCCCGGGGTAAAGGCCACTTTCGCATCTTCAATTAAAGCAAAGTTATGCACATGTAAAGACTGCAACATTATTTCAATATCCTTACCTTCTACATTTATTCTTTTACTTGTCTTTAGTAATAGTAATTCTGCTCTTGCTCTCGCAATTATTCTTCCCCGTTGTCAACGCCCCGCTTTCCTCCCGGGACGCGCTTGCCCGCCAGGCTACGTAAAGGGGTCGGTCGTATGCTCCAGACCAAAATAGCGGATAAATTCCGGCGCGCTGTCGGGAGAATCCAGAGCAGTGAAGATCGTATCGTCACCGGCTACCGTTCCCAGGACCGAGGGGCACTTCATGCTGTCAATGACAAAAGCGACGCCGGAGGCAGTGCCCGGCAGCGTATGAAGCACCACCAGATTACCGCCGCACCGCACGTTGATCACAGATTCCCGCAAGGTACGTTCCAGTTTTTCCGGAGTCAGGGAATGGTTGCGCTCTTTGGGAAAGGCATAGCTGTAACCGCCGCGCACATTGGGGACTTTGATCAACATCATTTCTTTAATATCCCGGGACACCGTGGCCTGCGTCACATTATAACCCCGTTCCAACAACGCTTTAGCCAAATCTTCCTGCGTTTCAATATTCTGCATTTCAATAATCTGACGAATTAATTGGTGTCTTTCCTTTTTCATAAACGCATCCTCACATATCTCGTATTAATTTTTCCTGCCAGGTCTCGTAATAACTCCGCTGAATCAGTCGGATCAGGCGCATCGTACACTGGCTGCGCGTGATCTTCACCACATCATTTTGTTCTATGTCACAGATGGGAAGCCCATCGGCAGAAAGACTTAAGCTACAAAGATTTCTGGGCAAAAGGCGGATCTGAATTTCTTCCGAAGCGGGAATAATCAGCGGTCGAGCGGAAAGATCATGAGCGCAGATTGGCGTAATGATCATCACATCCATCCCCGGTTGCACCAAAGGGCCTCCGGCGGACAGGGAATAGGCGGTGGAACCGGTGGCGGTAGAAATGATCAGGCCATCGGCAGCGTAGCGTCCGGAGGGTTTGCCGTTAATAAACAAGCCCATGTGATTGATTGTAGAAAGATTGCCGCGGGCCGCGACAAATTCGTTAATCGCCAATTCCGTTCCGGATTTTTGTTTTCCCCCCTCAAAGACCTGGGACTGAAGGAGAAAACGCTCTTCCATCGTATACTTTCCCGCCACCAATCTGGACAGGGCCTCTTCCAAGCCTTCAAATTCCACTTCCGCCAAAAAACCTAAATGACCGAAATTGATGCCAAAGACCGGCACACCTAACGGGACCAGTTCTCTGGACATACGCAGAAAAGTGCCGTCGCCGCCCAGTGAAACAGAGGCATCCAAAGCCGAAGACGCCCCTGCAAAAGTTTCCGTTTGATATTCGGAAGCCAGCATTTCCGGCAGTACCACATGGATTTTATATTTACGACACAAAGCCAGGACCGCCTCAAAATGAATCCGGACTTTGACTATATTCATATTTGGAAAAATTCCCAACCGCAAATTTTCTTTCATCATTTTATCCTTTATTATCCAGAATCGCATGGGATTCACTTACCAGGCGATCGATATCCGCCAGGGAAAGCCTCGTATCCGAAACGTTTTTCGCCGGCGTTGCTGTCAGATAGAGCAGGTATTCAATATTACCCTCCGGACCTTTCACCGGCGAATAGTCAAGGCCGCCGATGCCAAACCCTTCCTGTTCCGCAAAAGCGATGATACGGCGCAGCACTTCTTTATGTACCGCCGGATCACGCACCACACCTTTTTTCCCCACGTTTTCTTTGCCCGCTTCAAACTGCGGCTTTACCAGGGCAATGACAAACGCGTCCGCGGCCAACAGCTTGCGCACGGCAGGCAATATCTTCTCCAGGGAAATAAACGCGACATCGATGGAAGCGGCTTCAATCGGCTCCGGCAGACTATCGGCCTCCAACAGTCGGGCATTCGTGCGTTCCATATTGATGACCCGGGGATCATTCCGCAGCTTCCAGTCCAGTTGCCCGTAGCCCACATCGATCGCATAGACACGGACGGCCCCGTTTTGCAATGCGCAATCCGTAAACCCCCCTGTTGAGGCGCCGATATCAGCCATCACCTTCCCTGCAACAGAAACGGGGAACTTTTGCAGCGCCTTTGCCAACTTCAGGCCGCCCCGACTGACATAGCGCAACTGATCGCCCAGAATACGAATCTTCGCGCCCTCTTTGACCGAAGTGCCCGGTTTATCTATCTTCATTTCGTCTACCAGGACCTGTCCGGCCATGATCGCCGCCTGCGCCCTGGAACGGGTCTCAAACAGCCCCTGCTCCGTCAGATAGGCATCCAGGCGAAGTTTTGCTTTTTTTTCCATAACAGATCCCCAAACTTTATTTTGTTAAATGGTCGGCCACCTTAGCCGCCATCTCTTCTGCGGTCAGTCCCAGATCCTGCAGCAACTGTTTAATTTCGCCCTGCGGCACAAATTCATCCGGAATACCAAAATTCAATATTTTGGTGGTTCCCAGCAGCTCCTGCCGGTTTAAAGAAGCCGTCACCGCAGCGCCAACGCCGCCCGCCAAAGCGCCTTCTTCCAAAGTAACGATAAAGTGTGTCTCAATGGCTTCTTCCCGCAATAACGCTTCATCCAGCGGTTTGGCAAAACGCATATTGATCACACCGGCGGAAATACCGGAAGCGGCTAACAACTCCGCCATTTTTTCCGCCTTTTGCACCATAGTGCCAATCGCCCACAGAGAAACCTGAGAACCATCCCGCAGCTTTTCCGCTTTGCCAATCGGCAGAACGCGCATCGGTTCGGTACAGTCCACGCCTAAACCGCTGCCTCTGGGGTAACGTAAAGCAATAGGTCCCGCCTGATATTCCATCGCCGTAAGCAACATGTGGCGCAGTTCATTTTCATCTTTAGGAGCCATCAGGACCATATGCGGCATGGGCAACAGGTAAGCGTAATCAAACACTCCGTGGTGCGTATAACCGTCATCGCCCACCAACCCGGCCCGGTCCAGGCATAATTTGATGGGTAAATGCTGCATACATACATCATGCAACACCTGATCATAGGCCCGCTGCAGGAAGGTTGAATAGATCGCGGCCACCGGCTTCATGCCCTGAGTAGCCAGCCCTGCTGCAAAGGTTACGGCATGCTGTTCGGCAATCCCTACATCGTAAAATCGTTCCGGGAATTTTTTCGCAAACCCCGAAACACCGGTACCATCCGGCATCGCGGCGGTAATTGCGACAATGCTCCGATCCTGTTCCGCCAGTTCATTCAGCGTTCTGCCAAATACATCGGTATATGCGGGAGGAGCCGCAGGATTGGAAATTTTATTGCCCGTAGCAATATCAAAAGGGCCGGTACCATGGAATTTATTGGGACTTTTTTCTGCCGGCGCATAGCCTTTGCCTTTTTGGGTGATCACATGGATTAACACGGGCCCTTCTTCTTTTTTCGCCGCCATTAACAGCGGAATCAACGCCTCCATATCATGGCCGTCTACCGGGCCAAGATACTTGATTCCCAGCTGTTCAAACACGGAACTGGGAAGTACCAGTGTTTTTACACCGCTTTTTACGCGCTCGATCGCACCCAGTACATCCTGTCCGAAATCCAGGGTGTTCAACCACCCTTCCACATCGTGTTTTAAGCGATTATACGTTTCGCCGGTACGCAACTGATAGAGGTATTGCGACATGGCCCCCACATTTTTCGAGATGGACATTTCATTATCATTCAGGATGATGATCATGCGGCGTCTTGTATCCCCTACATGATTCAACGCCTCAAAAGACATGCCGCCGGTCATAGCGCCATCCCCGATCAGCGCCACCACATGGAAATCTTCCCCTTTTAAATCCCGGGCAGTGGCAATCCCATCCGCCGCCGAAATAGACGTAGATGAATGTCCCACGCCAAATGCGTCGTGTTCGCTTTCCTGCCGCTTTGGGAAGCCGGAAAGGCCTTTATATTGCCGCAAGGTAGGAAAACGATTTTTACGGCCGGTCAGAATTTTATGAATATAGGCCTGGTGCCCCACATCAAAAATCAGTTTGTCCTTCGGCGAATCAAAGACCCGATGCAGAGCCAGTGTCAGTTCCACCACACCTAAATTCGGCGCCAGGTGGCCGCCATTTTTGGCAACTACCTCTATAATCAGCTGACGGATCTCTGCCGCCAGCTGCTGCAGTTCTTCCATCGTTAATATTTTTAAATCAATCGGACTGTTCACCCGATCAAGGATTTTATCAGTGGACATTCCTCTCCGCCTCTCAACACATTTCATTTGTTACGATGACACATCATCTTGGCGATTTCCCGCAATGCTTCCGCTTTTTCGCCAAAGGAATCCAGGCACCGCATGGCTTCTTCCGTAGTTTCTTCCGCCATTTTCTTAGCGCCTTCTAAACCAAATAGCGTAACATAGGTGGATTTATGGTTTTTTTCATCGCTGCCGATGGGTTTTCCCAGTTCTGCTTCCGTACTGGTCACATCCAAAATATCGTCTTCGATCTGAAAAGCCAGCCCGATCAACTCGGCAAACCGGGTCAGCGCCAAAAGCTGCTCATCCGTAGCGCCGCCCAAATGAGCGCCGCCCCGAATGGCCGCAATAAATAAAGCACCGGTCTTCCCTTCGTGGAGCGTCTTCAGTTCTTTGGCCGAGATCTGCTGTCCCTCGGAAGCCAAATCCAGAGCCTGTCCGCCCACCATGCCGAAATTACCGGCGCACATAGCGGTTTCATGGGCCATCTCTACCAGTGTGGAAGGCGCTACATTGCGTTGCTCCAACAGAACCTCAAAGGCCAGTGTTAAAAGCCCGTCGCCTGCCAAAAGCGCCATCGCTTCTCCGTATACCTTGTGATTGGTAAGACGTCCCCGGCGGTAATCATCGTTATCCATACAAGGCAAATCATCGTGGATCAGGGAATAAGTATGGATCATCTCCAGCGCGCAGGCTGCCGGTAAATAATCATAACCATTCGCCCCTACGGCATCGGCCGCTGCCATTAAAAGGATCGGGCGCAACCGTTTCCCCCCTGCCAGAAGGCTGTATTTCATCGCTTCATCTACCGTAGAAATACCGGGCTTTCCCATCCGTTTTTCCAAAAAACTGTCTACCAGTTTTTTGCGACTGTCATAATATTGCTGAAAATCCATTATTCTTCCTCCCAAAGCGCAGCGCCGGAACTTTCTTCCCGCTCCGGTTCAGAGTCGGGTTCTTCAAAGTCTTCTTCCCGAAAATCATCTTCCCTTTCCGGATCCACGACTAATTTTTTTACGGCCGCTTTCGCTGCATTCAATTTTTCCAGACAGATTTTACTGAGCTCGGTGCCTCTTTGAAATTCGGTGATCGCATCTTCCAACGGCAAATCGCCATTTTCCAGTTTTTCTACCGCTGCTTCCAATTCCGCAAGGGCTTCTTCAAATTTAAGGTTTTTCACCGTTTTCTTCGTTGCCATGATCTTTATCCCTTTCTACCTGCTGAATCACAGAATAAATCGTACCATCATAAAGTTTTGTCCGGATCTCAGCGCCCCAGCCCACGTCAGCCACTGATTTAATCAGCTGACCGGACTCCCCCAGAGTAACAGAATAGCCTCGGGCCAAAACGCCTAACGGGCTTACAGCCTGCAATCGTGCGGCTAACAGAGAAAGTCTTGTCTGTTTTTGCCGCAGCGTTGCCTCTATCGCCCGCGTCAGGTTTGTCTCCATTTCCTGCTGTCGCCTTGCCCCTGCCAACCAGAAGCCCGCTGCGTTACGCAGACTTTTATCCGCAGACTGCCAGCGTTGCTCCCGTTCAAGCAACATCCTTTCCGGACGCTGCAGCAGTCTGAGAGCCTGCTGCAAACGATACGCTCTGTTTTCTAAGCGAAGGGGCAACGTTTGCCGCAAGCGCATCAAGGCTTTATCCAATCGTTCCTCGGACCGTTCCAGCAAACGGGTCGGGTCACGCAGCAACGGACTGGCCGCCAATCGGAGATAAGCCGCATTACATTCGTCTAACTGCCGCAGCAGCGCCCGTTCCAAACGCTGACGGCTTTGAACCACCGTATGCAGCAGTATACTGCTGTCCGGTACTGCCATCTCTGCGGCCTGTGAGGGCGTCGCCGCCCGCTTATCGGCGGCAAAATCCGCCAGTGTAAAGTCCGTTTCATGTCCTACGGAAGAAATTACAGGAATTTGCGAAGCGGCTATTGCCCGCACCACCGGCTCTTCATTAAAAGCCCACAAATCTTCCATGGACCCGCCGCCGCGGCCCACGATCAATACGTCAGCCAGCTGCTTCCGATTCATAAAATCAATCGCATGGGCAATCTCTGCCGCAGCGCCTTTCCCCTGTACCAGCACCGGATACAAAAGCAAGCGAACACCGGAGTCCCGGTTTCGGGCCACTATGATCACATCCCGCACCGCCGCTCCGGCCGGCGAAGTAATGATGCCGATCCTTTGCGGATGAGCCGGCAACGGCTGTTTGCGCGTTTCGTCAAACAAACCTTCCGTAGCCAGCTTATTTTTTAATTTTTCGTACGCCTGCATCAAATCGCCGGTTCCTTCCGGCACCAGCAGGTCTGCATATAATTGATAAGCGCCATCCCGCTCATAGACGCCGATACGGCCAATGGCCACAACGGTAGCGCCATTCACAGGATCCGCGGTGAGACGCAGCGCCTGGCGGCGGAACATCACACACTTTAAAACGCCTGTTTTATCCTTCAGTGAAAAATAACAATGGCCGGAAGGATAGCGTTTAAAATTACTTACTTCCCCCCGTACCTGAACGTGGGCCACAGCGCCGCTGCCTTCCACCAGTTCTTTGATCAGCCGGTTTAATTCACCGACCGAATAGGTATATGCTTCAGTCATGGGCTTCCCCCTGTCGATACGCATAATGCGCGCAGCCGGCAGCGTTGTCGCCGCTGAAACGGCTTTCCGGCACCCATACACGGATCTGCCGTTTTGCCAGTTTTCCTTCTACCTGATGCCGGATCCACTGATTGGCGGAAACACCGCCGGTTAAGAGAACGTCTTTCACATCGTATTGCGCAGCAGCATTCCGAATCATACGGGTAAATGTTTCGGCCAGAACCCACTGTACCCCTAACGCCAGCTGTGCAGGCTCAGCGCCTTGTTGCAGCGCACGCAGCGCTGCCGTACAGGGACCGGATAAACTGACCCGGGTTTTATGTACGGACACAGGCAGTTCCACTCGTTCCAGCGCAGTTGCCGCCAACACTTCCAGCGCGGGTCCTGCGGGAAAAGAAAGCTGCAGCGCCACGCCGACCCGATCCACAAACTGCCCGGCATGCAGGTCGAGGCTCGTCCCCACCTCCGTCAATACATAACTTCCTTTGTAAAGGCTTTCCCCTTGTTCCGCCGGCCGCTCCGCCATTAATAGGTCGGTCGTACCGCCGGACGCATGGAGAGCCAAAAACCGTTTGCTGCAGGGACCGTGCGCGGACCAGACCGCAGCCTCCAGATGATTTTCCTGATGGCTGATCTGCCATAAGGGAACGCGGTATAAAGCGCTTAACTCCCGGGCCATACCCTGCCCGGCCAAAAAGGCGGGCATATAGGAATCTTCCCGCGGTCGGGGACGCGCTGAAACACCAATCCCTAAAATCCGAAACTCATGGTCTTTGACTGCATCTTCTACCAACTCCGGCAAATTCCGAATATGCTGATAGAGCATCTCCGATTGCTGCAGGCCGCAGCGCCCCGGTTTCACTTTCAAAATACGCCGGGCCTCCGCCGCTACCGCTGCCCCTGTGCGATTCATAAGCAGGATCGACGTAGTATAACAGCTGGTATCAATGCCCAGATAGACTTCTTCTTTCATTTTTCTTCCCGCATCAATTTTCCCAATACCCCGTTCACAAAACGGGCCGATGCCTCTGAACCAAATAGTTTCGCCAATTCTACCGCCTCATTGATGGCCACGGTCACCGGAATTTTTTCCCTGGCAAACCGCATCTCGCAAATCGCCATACGTAAAATATTGCGATCGATACCGGGCATGCGTTTTACTTCCCAGTTGATCGCATATTTGCCGATTAACGCATCGATCTGTGCCAAATTAGCGACCGTGCTTTGAAGCACGGATTTCGCGTAAGGAACGGCCTTTTGGGCCTCTTCCGCGTTGCCTTCATCCGCTTGGACTTCCAGCGCGACCTGTAGGGCGTCCTCCAATGCGGGCTGTTTCACAGGAGCCTGCTCGGGGTCTTGCAGTGCCGCCGATTCAGAATTTTCTTGGATTCCGGTCAAAACCGTCTGAAACTCTTCCGCCGCATCAATGAAATCCATTTGAAACAAGCTTTGCAATACCATCTCTCTCGCTATTCTGCGAATCATCTACGTTCAGCCTCCAATTATCTATGGTAACCCGGCGGCAGAAGCCGGTCCAGCCACTCCACCAGGTCTTCTTTTTTGTCAATTTTATAGCCGATAAAAAAGCCGCCGGCCACAAACAAAAGCAAAAACAAAGTTTGCCAGAATCCCAGTAATAAAAACAACGCCGCAATTACGAAGCCGGTCAGCGTACATAAGAAACGGCCGCGATAATTTAGCCAGATGTCATTAAATATATCCTTGAACATCGCCGTTCCCCTCTTTCTTATCCTTTATCTTTCCCGCTGTTCTTGATCTTTTTAAAGTATACTTCAATGTTTTTGACCTCAAGACCTACTACCTTTTTTACCGTCTCCCTGATATTATCCTTTACTTCTTCCGTGATCTCAAACACATTGACCCCCGGTTCCAGCGAAGCGTTGATCCTTGCATTGATCGTGTTTTTCTCCTCGGTGGTCACCGCGACTTTAACGCCGTAGATGCCATAAAGTTCCTGCGCAATATCCGCGATATATTCTTCTAACGCGCGCTTGGAAACTACCGTTTTCCCCGCTTCCGTCTCCGCCAGTGTTAACGTATTGCTTTCACCAAATACACCGATACCGGCCAAAAGCAGGCGAATGCTGGCCACAAAAATCAGAATGCCGCCCACTACGAACTCCCAGTTTCCCGGTAAAGAACCAATAAGATTGACAAATACTTCCGGAGGAAGAAGCCCCAGCGTCGCCGCAATAAGTAAAATCGCAAAAACCGCCATTAAAAAAGTATAGAATGTCAGAATGATCCGATCTGCTATCCCCATGTACTCCACTCCTTATGATAATATCTCCGGCATGACACCGCTAAAAAATACTGCCGCTCTTTTCTTCCTCCGGATTACTGAAGCTCAGTTCCAGCGCGCTCTTTTCGCGGCGTTTTACTCCCTCGATATGGACATCGACAAATTCTGCGTTATATTCCGTCATTTCATTGACCGCCAGCTGTACTTTTTTTTGCAGCTTCATGGCTAGTTCAGGAATATTGCTGCCATATTCCACCGTGACATACACTGCGATGCGGCAGCTTCTCCCGGTTACTTTTACCCGGACCCCTTTAGCCGGACTTTTTTTCCCCAGAAGGTTATTGAGCCCTTCGCGAAAACCGGTGCTCATAGAAATCACACCGGGCACATCCATCGCCGCCAAACTGGCAACGATGCCGATCACTTCATCGGCGACTTCAATATAGCCTAATTCTTCTTCCTGTCCTGTATCTGAAGGAGCTCCCGGAAGCGAATCCTTTTGTTTGATTTCTTCTTCCATCCGTATGCCCTCCGTTACGACCTCAGCCTTTGTTACGATTTTCTCTGTTTACGCCAATGTCAATCAACCTGAAACAGTTTACGGGACCAGAGATTCCCCAAAAAGAGTCACTCTACCCCATTTTTGTATTTATGAATTATTATACCATAGTTTATACAGGAATAAAAGAAAAAGGCTTCCTTTTCGGAAGCCTTGTATCTTTCTTTTAAATTTGGAAAATCCGATACTACTGATGGAGTCCGCTCTTGCTCTGTCGTTATACCGGGCTTACGCGCGCTGAATATAATCGCCGCTGCGGGTGTCGATCAGTAAATGGTCGCCTTCATTGATGAACAAAGGTACCTTAACCACATAGCCTGTATCCATTGTCGCCGGTTTATTGCCGCCGGTTGCGGTGTCGCCCCGGATACCCGGTTCGGTCTTAACAACAACCAGTTCTACTGTATTCGGCAGTTCTACCCCCAGAATACGTCCTTCAAAAGAAATAATCTTCACATCCATGTTTTCTTTCAGGAAGTTGATTCCTGTACCGATCTGCTCTTTGGTTAATTCCGTCTGTTCATAGGTTTCGTTGTCCATGAATACATAGGTGCCGTCCCCTTCATATAGGTACTGCATGATCCGGCGGTCAATAGTTGCATTCTGCAGACGTTCGCCGGCATTAAAAGTACGTTCTACCACAGCCCCGGTAGCCAGATTGCGCATTTTAGCACGTACAAAAGCAGCGCCCTTGCCCGGCTTTACATGCTGAAACTCCACAACCTGCCAGGGATCGTTGTCAATCGTAACTGTCAAGCCGGTCTTAAATTCGTTGGTCGATACCATAAATAAACCCTCCTGTGTTTCCCTTTTGTTATATATAAAATGTAATTTAAATATATCGGAATGTTAAACAATTTCTGTCAGATTCTTTTTTAGTCCGGTCAGACTGCGGGCGCCTTCTGTGGTGAGAACAACCGTATCCTCAATGCGTACACCGCCCTTGCCCGGTATGTAGATCCCCGGTTCGACAGAAAACACCATGCCTGCTTCCAACAGGATATCGCCACGACTGTTTATATTGGGCAGTTCATGTATTTCCAGACCCACCCCATGTCCCAGGCCATGGGTAAAAAATTTACCGTAACCGCGGGATTCAATATAGCTGCGGATTATCTGATCCAACTCTTTGCCGGTAATACCCGGTTTGGCATTCTTGATCCCCCGATAATGGGCCTCTTCCACCACAGTATAGATTTCTCTGTGCCAGGAATTAGCCATCCCCATAACGATCGTACGGGTCGTATCCGAATGGTATCCGTCATACACCGCGCCAAAATCAAACGTAACAAAATCGCCGATCTCGATTGCTTTATCTGTAGGCGCGCCGTGGGGCAGCGCACTCCGGTAACCGGAAGCTACGATAGTGTCAAAGGAAGTCCCTTCCGACCCCTGACTGCGCATATAGTATTCCAGCCTTGCGGCCAGTTCTTTTTCCGTCATGCCGGGGGCAAGCTCTTTCAACAGCATTTCAAACGCACTATCGGCAATCTTAAACGCTTTCCACAAGCTTTTCAGCTCACGGTCGTCTTTCACCATGCGCAGACTGCCCAGGCTGACCGAAATCATTTCTACCTCTGCAGGAAGAAGTTCCTTCAGTATCCTGGCCTCCTCATAGGAAAACCGGTCTCCGTCAAAGCCCGCTTTATGCCTGTCGCCAATCTGCTCCGCCACGGCTTCCCATATGCTGTTGTTGTGATTTGCTTTGTACTCCAGGACACGACAATACTTTACCTGTGAACGGGCCTGTTCCGTATAACGGCCGTCTGTGATCAGGATGACTTTACGGTCATCCGCATATAAAACAGAAGAATCCCCGGTAAATCCGGTAAGGTAACGAATCGTGCAAGCATCCTTGATTGCAATGCAGTCCAATTCATGTTCTTTGAGGAACTTAAAAATCCTGCCTGTACGCTCCATAACTTTATACCTTCTTTGCCACCACAATAATTGTACCGTAATATTTTATCATATTATTGCCGATTACGCTACCAAAAATTTATTCTGCCCTACGACGCAAAATAGAAAAAGGCGGAAAAGATTCCCCGCTCCGGCAGGTATAAAGCTGTTGGGCATGAGGCGCGGCAGAAATGGATCGCCCTTCCTCATCCTGCATATCCGCTAAGACAAAATTACGCAACGAGCCGTCCGGCAGCAATACCTCCAGGGTCTCCCCTTCTTTTACATGGTTACGCTGCTCTATGAGCACTCGCCCCTTTTCCCAACCACGGACCAGACCGACAAAATCGTGTGTCTGAAAATAGGATGACGAAGAATATTCCTGCGCAGAGACCGCCGGTTTTTCTAAAGCAAAACCGGTGGTATAGGGTCGGTGCGATACTTTTTCCAATTCTTCCTGCCATTCGGGCTGCACCTGATAGGCCGCCGGATCCGCCCAACAGGCGTCAATCGCTTTGCGATATACGCTGACAACGCTGGCCGCATAGTGTGCGCTTTTCATTCTCCCTTCTATTTTAAAGCTGGCTACGCCGGCTTGCATAAGCCGGGGCAAACAGGGCAGCAAACACAGATCCCTGGAATTCATCACATAGGTGCCTCTGTCATCTTCCGCCACATCATAGACTTCCCCCGGACGATTTTTTTCTGTCAGATTGAACGCCCAGCGACAAACCTGAGCACAGGCGCCCCGGTTCCCATCCCGACCGGTAAGATAACTGCTGAGCCAGCAACGTCCCGAATAGGAGATGCACATAGCGCCGTGGACGAATACTTCCAGCTCCACCTGTGTATGTGAGGCGATTTCCGCAATTTCCTTGATCGACAACTCCCGGGCCAGAACGACCCGTTCCGCCCCCAGATTTTCCCAGGCCTTGACACCCGCCCAGTTAGTGGTATTCGCTTGGGTGCTCACATGCAGCGCCATCTTCGGCACGGTTTCCCGGGCTATGGACCAGATCCCGAGATCGGAGATCAATAGCGCATCCACGCCGATTTTTTCCAGGTTGCGCAAATAGTCCGGCAAAGGAGCCAGATCTTCGTTATGGGCAAAAATATTAACGGTCACATAGACTTTTTTCCCCAGATCATGGGCAAAGGCGACCGCTTCTGCCATTTCACTTTCCGAAAAATTATCGGCAAAAGCGCGCAGACCCATGATTTTCCCTCCCAGGTAAACCGCGTCTGCGCCATATAATAACGCCATTTTCAGTTTTTCCATACTTCCTGCCGGCGCTAACAGTTCCGGTTTTCCTATGTTTCTCATCGATTCCTCCATCAACAGCGTCCGGGGACTACCCTGTTTGCCTTACTGCTCACCAGGCTTCTCACCTGTTCCTCCGCCAACCCGCTTTTACTTTCCTGCTATCGCTCTTTGCCTATGTACAAAACCCGCAGACAAAAGGGCTGCGGGTTTCCCGGACAGGAGTGCAGCCCTGTTTCGCAAGAGATCTCATTGTTTGCCATGGATTTCCTCAATGGCCTGCATATGTTCCTGATATGTCTTTGTAAAACGGTGATGTCCGTCTTTTTCGGCTACAAAATAAAGGTATTCGGACTCTTCCGGAAACAGTGTCGCCTTAATTGCCTTCATACCCGGAGAAGCAATGGGACCGGGCGGCAGCCCCTGATTCTGATAGGTGTTGTAGGGGCTGTCTATTTTTGTATCTGCAATCGTCACTTCTTCTTTCTGAGCGCCCAGAAGGTACTGGATGGTCGTGTCTGATTGAATCGGCATAAAGATGCGCAGCCGTTTTAGAAACACACCGGCAATGCGCGGTTGCTCTTCTTCAAACACTGCTTCCAACTCTACCATGGAAGCCAGGTTTATTAAATCCCGTAAACTGATTTCTTTCTGTCTGGCAAGTTCCGGAATTTTTTCCTTATTCATTTCTGCGTTAAAGGTCTGAACCATAATCGCCAGGATTTCTTTTTCCGACAGATCCGGATCGATCTGATACGTGGTAGGATAAACAAAGCCTTCGGCTTTAAAAATCACAGCCGGGTTGTTCGTTTCCATATACGGATAAGGTGTATAATTACGGGCCGCCTCTTCAAACTTTGCGGCATTTCCCAAGCCTTCCGCCTCTAATTTGCGCCCGATTTTAACGATATTAAATCCCTCGGGAACAGCAAACTTAACCGCATATGTCTGTCCTTTAGATAAAATATCGACAATCTGGCTGTTGGACATGCCGCCTTCAATCTCATAGCGCCCGGCTTCCAATTTCCCCGCCAGCCCACGCAACCTGGCTTCCATCCGAAAAGCCTCCGGCGTCTTCACCAGATGCTGTTTATGCAGCAGATCCGCAATATCTGCCGTGGTCATCCCTGGTTTAATGGTGACCAGATAACGGTGCCCCTTGGCATATTCTGTATTATTTCCTGTAAAGTACAGCAGCCAATAGGCTCCCAGCTCAAGCATCAGGACTAATGCTGTCAATAAAGGAATGACGCGTTTAAACACTTCCAGCTCCCCCAAAAAAGAAATATAAGTGCCGGACCGGAGCCCGGCACTGTCGTTTTTTATTCTTCAGCCAGGGCTTCGTAAGCAAGCCGGGCTTTTTCAAACTCTGCATCGGTAGGCACCTGTATATCGATTTCACCACTTTCGTCTTCTATGATCTTGGCTAAAATGATATTGACTTCCTCTTCACTGTCATCCTCGGTCTCGTCTTCTGTTACATGATGCTGTTCACAGCAACCGTCTGTATGATGCGGCTGCCCCGCCTGATTGTGATGCTGTTCGCAGCATTCTTCCTGCGCTTCTTCATCGAAGATGGAAGGATCTACTTCCAACAAAGCGGCAAAGGTTTCATTTCCTACAGGGAATTTGCTTTCTACGACGAAGCAATGTTCAACCCCGTCCTCATCTGTATATTCTAATGTTTCTACAACCTGTTCAGTGATTTCTTCCCCATCTTTAACTTCTTTATCCGTCATTTTTGCTTTTGTATGATTCTTTTTAGAAAAATCATACTCTCCTTTCCGTTTTACTCTTGCAGCGCTCTTTAATGCGCAAACATTTTACCCTATTTTAATGATAGCTGTCAATTACAGTTCCTGCCGCACCCCGCCATTTTCAAAGATTTAACAGATTGTTTGCAACTTTGGGTATAGCAGATAAAATCAGCATGAAATACGATCCTGCGCTGCTAAAGTCAGACTTTCCTCAAAATAAGGACCAGGAACGTTTTTCACCTACTTTTATTTCCACTTTGCCTGCTTCTGTGAGCAAAACCGAAACGCCGTACTTATTTCTGCCCAGCTTCATCTCCGCTCCACGGGTGGCAAAATTACTGTTTTCCACTACAATGTCGCCCTGCAAAAAACGAATTTCTTCATTTTTCTCCTTGCCCGCATCCATATAATAGTAGCGGCCATTCTGTAAGGCAAAAGAGCCGGTGCCGAAAGCGGAGTCCTGTTGATTCTTACCTTTCATTTCCAAAGCTAAGGCCAAGAGCCCCGTTACTTTATTATCTGTTAGCTGCGCCGCGTCCAGCCCGCTTCCCCCTAACGTAAACTGATACTCTCGGGTTTTCAGATCGAGGCTTCCCTCCACATTTACAGTCGTGCCCGCGCATTGGGCTGCGGCATTCTGCAGACGCAGTTTGCCGAAATCCCAAAGGAAACCGCCCCGGACCGCCGAAAGCTGCAGGGGAGCCAGTACCAACGTATCCGCCGCAAAAGAACCGGATAATGTAGGTTCCAGAGAAGTGCCTGTCAAGCGGCCTTCCAGATTTACCGCTCCATCCTTTAAAAATAAGCCGCTGCTCAAGGCCTGCGTTTTAAAATTGGTTGCCCGGAAACTCAGATCATAGCCGGGAGGCAGGGGCGTACCGCGCCCACTGCGTATTTTACCGGTCACGGTCAAAGGCATCTCATTGATTTTCAATTGCAGCTGTTCCAGTTCCGCTTCATCCCGGTTCGCCCGAAAACTGCCGGTTCCTTCCGTAAATGAAAGACCGAAAATCTCACCGCTGATATTTTTCGGTTTGCCGGACAGATCCATGTGCCAGCCGCCTGCGTCTTTCGATGCATGAATCGTTACCGTGGGCACGACGCCCCCTTTCACGATAATATTTTTCAGATCCGGATAGGTCGCCAACAGATCCGCCACCGGCATATTTTTAGCTTCCCCTGTCACATTGGCCTTGCCTGCTTCCCAGGTCATATTTAAGACCAGATCACAACTTTCTTTGCTGCCGGTCGCTCCCCCGCGAAGCAAAGGATACTGTTTAAACGCTACCTGGGAATTCAGCTTTGTCAGTTCTACGCGCTTACCATTGGACACTAATTGCAAAACGCCATCTTTAATTTCTATTAAGCCCCTGAATTCCGTAGGTTTAACATCTTTTTCTGATTGTGCCCAAAGCGACTGTTTATTTGTCTGTCCGGCCCATTTTACCAAATTCAATAAATCAAGGCCCTGACCTTCTTCATATACGCCGTAAAAATGCGGTTTATTGAGTACAATATTTGTCACGGAACCAATGCCGCCGCCTTTGCGCAGCGTTTCAAAAAAGTTGACAGAGATGGTCGTCAGTGGTATTTCCGCCTTTACATCCCCGTTGGGAGCCTTCCAGACAATATTCCGGATCTCCACATCTCCGGCGAAACCGGCGCCAATTTTTTCGTAGCTCAGAGAACCCGCCGCCAGATTTTGATGCTGCAGCATCTGTTCTGCCAACTTTGCTGCCGCGCCGCCGCCCATCTTAATAAATAGCGCGATCACGATTAAAATACCCAACGCGCCGCCCATGATAATTTTCTTTTTTGTAGAAATGTCATTCATGCAAATTCTCCGCCTTTTGCAAAGGTGCGTTACCTTTATTCTTTCTGTTCAAGCGTACTTTCCGTTCAAACACGCTCGAATCAAGCATTCTCGAACTGCTGCTTCGAACTGCTCTGTAAGGTAGTCCAAACTATCGTTTCCGATTCCTGCAGTCCAAATAACTTTGTAAAATGACAACAGCGGCCATCATATCAATGACTTTGCGTCGTTTTTTACGCTGCATATCCGCATCGATCAAAACCCTTTCCGCCGCCACGGTGGAAAGACGCTCGTCCCATAATACCACCGTAATCTCAGGAAAACGTTGGCGCAGCTCCTCGGCAAACGCTTCCGTAAGCTGCGCTCTTTCCCCAATCGTACCATTCATGTTTTTTGGATAGCCCAGGACAACTTCTGCTACTTCCCACTGGTCCAGTAATTCTCCCAGACGAAGAAAGTCCTTCTCCGGAGAAGTACGCCGGATCGTTTCCACGCCATTGGCGATCAATCCGGTCAAATCACTGACAGCCACACCGATCGTACGGCTGCCCAAATCAAGAGACATGCTCCTCATACAGACCCTCTACTTTTCAATCATTTCCAGATAGTTTTCCAACAAGGCTTCCAGCAGTTCATACCTTTCATACTGGCGCAGTTTATTTCGTGCGTCATTATGGCTGGTGATATAAGTAGGGTCTCCAGAAAGCAGATAACCCGCCAACTGATCTTTCGGGTTATAACCCTTTTCTTTTAAGGCCTGACAAACCTCCCGAATCGTCTGTGCCACCGGGGACTTTTCCCGATGCTGCTTAAACATCATAGTTTCCTGCGGTATCTCTGTCATGTTGCATCACTCCTCAGTTTTAACCATAGCTAAAATCAGACTGAAAGTTTCTCTTTTATGAGGTAAACGTGCTTAGAGACAGCTCTTGGAAATAAAAAGGTCTGGCTCTCTTCTTTTCCAAATCGCTTTTTCCAAGCGTTTCCTCAAAGTCAAACAAAATTTTTACTATGCTTATCGTACTATATTTTATTGTACCATATTTTTACAAATTATATCTGTTTTATGGCGAATTCACAAAATTTTATAATTTAATAATTCCTTACGATTTTTTAAATTTTTTACAAAAATAGGTAAAAGGGCAAGTGCCGCAATCCTCTTTTCGCAGGGCAAACTCAGCCTCGCTCTTTTTCGCCCCGATTTCTTCGCAAAGCGCAAGGATATCCGCCTTATAAAAAGCCGCACTGCTGTTCTCCGGCAACGCCCGGACCGTATGGTCCCGGATAAAGTGCAGGGAAGCCCGGCCCACTTTTTTCCCAAAACGAGCTTCCGCAGCCATTTTATACAGAGCCAACTGCCAGACATACCCTTGCTCTGCCGCCGTCGCCCCGGTCACTTTACCGGTTTTATAATCCACGATTTCCAGAGAATCTCCCGGTAATTCCGCAATGGCGTCAATCACGCCGGTAATGATAAAGGTCCGGTCAGCATCTGCTGTCAAGGGAATTTGAAAGGGATATTCCGCAAATTTCTGGCGTGAAACAAACTCTTTATATACCGCGCTTTGCAAATAACTTTCCAGCATTTGCTCCGCCGGTTGCGCCAACAATGCGTTTCCCTCCGCCAACTCCCTGACAGCCCGGGCATAAAACGTACGCCAGAGGGATTCCGGTATATCTGTTTCGTCCGGACCTTCCATATACCGGCGCCCCAAAAGCTCTAATGTCCGGTGTACAATTTGCCCCAACACGCGGGCAGGCAGCTCGTGACCCATGCTCGCCGTGTCCTCTGTCCCCGGCATTTCTTCGATCACCTGATAATAGTACTGACGGGGGCACCACAAATAAGTTTGCAGGGAAGAAGCGGAAAACCGCTTCCTGCCGAATTTACCGTAATCCGGCAACGGCTCGGTTTGTTGCAAAACCGACTCCGGAATTTCCGATGTCTGCGCTGCACCACTCGCCGGAAAGTTCCGTTCTATCAGGGAATCCCCCGACGCGACCGGATTGGCCGTTGCTTCACTAATTATTGGGAGAGATGTTTCTTCCCTGCGATCAGGATCCGGAAAAATCCCCGTCCGGTCTGAAACCGGCGCTGCACTGTTCTCCTGCTCATTTTCACCGCTCTGTCCGTCGCCGATCTCTGTGCGTATAATGCCCGGGAAGTCCTGGGGGATATGCAGGTTAAAACTGTTGAACCAGTTCCTTGCTTCCGACGGCTTTTTCCGTTCTTTTTCCGAACCGGAAAGAAGCAGACGCTTTTCGGCCCGTGTCATTGCCACATACAACAGACGGGCTTTTTCCTCTTCTTCTTTTTGGCGATTGATCTCCCGAATTTTTTGCAGCACGTTGCCGGGCACAAGCTTGCCATCTTCACTCCGGACCGAAATGCCTAAGCCTATATCCGGCAGATAGGCAATGGGACTGCGGTCCCCTACCATACCCACATCCATAAAAGGTACAGCGACCAGAGGGAACTCCAGGCCCTTTGACTTATGCACGGTCAACAGCGTAACAGCTGCATCCGCTTCCACAGACGCCGCTGCTTCCCGCACCTTTTCCTCCTGCATACGCCGCAGATATCGCGCGAAATCCTGCACAGTACCATGCTTTTGCGCGGCAAACACAAAAGCCAACTGCTGCAATTTACGATAGTCTGCCAGTTGCTCTTCCCCGTTTTTCTGCAAAGCCAGCACCGTTTCCGGATGCAGCGTATCATCTACCAACTGACAAAAATCCGGTAAATTCAGGGCGCGTCCTTCCCGCTGCAAAAGCGCCAAAAGAGAGAGCCCGCGTTCTAACAAAGCTTGTTCCGCTTCAGGCAACAAGGGTTTCCCCCGCTGCAAAAAATCCCATAAAGAAAGGGAACCGTCAACTGTGTTTCCCCGCTCCTGTTCTTTTTCCTCAAGCAGCGCCAGCAAAAGTCTTGTTAAAGACGCATCGTTAAGCCCCACGTACACAGAACGCAGCAGGCCTAACAACACCGGATCATTTTGGGGATCACTCACAAAAGTGAACAGGTTCAGCATATCCCGGATTTCGATCCGGTCATAAAAACCGCGTCCATCCACAACCGCATAGGGAATCCCTGTGTCTCGCAAAGCAGAGGTCATCGCCTCAATATGGGTCATGTTCTGTAAAAGGATCGCCATCCCCCCGTAAGAAAAACCCTCCGTATCGTGCAGTTCCCGCAAACGTCGGGCCAGGCCCAGCGCTTCCTTTTTCCGCACCGTCCCGGCCTCTTTCTTCCCGCTATAGCTGAATTTCAAAAATTCAGGACGTATATCGTTTTCTTTATTTGCCTGCAACGCTTCATAAAATACATCCTGCGCCGGATCTTCCCCCATCAGCGTCCGGAACAGGTGATTACAAAGGGAGAGAATATTCTTTACCGTACGAAAATTATCTGTCAGCTGTAACGAAACACCGCCGCTGTTCTCAATTTCGTGGCGCACCCGGGCAAAAACGCTGACTTCCGCCCCCCGAAACCGATAAATCGACTGCTTGGGATCGCCCACTACAAATAAATGATTCCCTTTTAAGTGCTGTGCGTCGCCGCCGGCCAATAAATAAATCAGTTGCCGCTGACGCGAATTGGTATCCTGAAACTCGTCCACCATGATATAGCGATATTGGCTGCGATACTTCTCCAGTACCGGTGGATGGTTGCGTAACAAGTCCAATGCCATCTGCTCCAGATCATCAAAAGCCAGAACGCCGGCTTCTTTTTTTGCCGCAGCCAGATGCTGCTGCAACGCCGCCAAGTAACTTTCCCAATACGGTATCAATTCTGCGGACCGTACACAGGCCGGATATTGAACGATGTGCCCCAGTCTTTCTTTGAGCAGACCTATCGTTTCAGCGTTTTTCCCGCTTTTACGCAGACGCCCAATCACGTCGGACAACAACGCAATATTTGCCTCGTCATCCAAATTGGCTAATGCCGCCCGAATCGCATCCAGGCAGCCTGACAGTGCTTTTTTATTGCCGGCGGCGCAGTCCCCGACCAACGCATCCGTAAAATACACCGCCGTATCCTCTGCCAGTTGCTGCAGGTCTTTTTGTGCAGACTCATAGTCGGCAAGGTTATTAACCGCCGTAAAATGCGCTTCCCCGCTTTGTAACAAGTACAAGGTCTGACGCAGCAGACCGGCACTGCCATATTCCTCACACAGACGAACGGCCGCCTCGGCCTGTGCCTTCAGCTGCTGCCGCAGCCAGCGGCGCGCTCTGTCCTGGAAAAATTCTTTGGTTTCCTGCTCTTCCATCACAGAAAACGCCGGATCCAGGTCACTTTCTACCGGATTGGCGCGCAATATCGCACTGCATAAGCTATGTATCGTGCCAATAGACGCGCGGGACAATTCTTTAAGCTGCCCCCGCCAGAAAATCGCATTGTCAGGCTCTGCTTCGATTTTTTCCATCAGTTTCCGGCGAATCCTGTCCCGCATTTCCGTCGCGGCTTTTCGTGTGAAAGTCACAGCCAGAATTGTACGGGGCGATACGTTCTTATCCGCTTCCTGCAAACCCTGTTCCAGGATATAGAGAAACCGTTCTACCAGTACACGGGTCTTACCGCTGCCCGCCCCCGCAGACACCACCACATTCTTCTCAATGCAGCGGATCGCCTGATCTTGCTCCGGTGTAAACTTAGGCGTCCCCATTTTCAGCCTCCGATTCCTCATTCCCCGGTAAAATACAAAAACGACAAATATCCGCAGCCGGACAGAAACGCTCACAGCCGGGCGCAGGTGTAGGGGCGAAATCCCCTGCCGCCATCCGCTCCAATAAGGAGCGAATCGCTTCTTGTATCATGTTTTGCAGTTCATCCATATGGTGCAGAGTCTCTTTTTCCGTTTTTCCCGGCGGTATCACTTCCTGAAACGATTTCACCGGCAGCAGCGCCTTATTATCGGCAAACTGAAAACCGGTTTTACGCACTCCTTCCGCCAGAGCATAATAACCGCCGCCGGACACTGTCGCCTCCGGTTCTTCCTGCAGCATCTTATGTAAAGCCAGCAAATACAACGGCAGTTGCAGATCTTTTTGCAAAAAATCACTTTGCGCCGGTGTTTTTCCGCTCTTGTAATCTGTCACGAAATAATCCTTACCGGAGCGGTCTACCCGATCGATCGAGCCATTTAAGCTGATCCGACACGGACCTACCTGCAAAGACAGGGCCTCCGCCTTGCCCCGGCCAAAGGACTTTTCCACCGCCACCGGCCGGAACTCGCTTTGTCCGCTATATTCAATCTCTTTTTTTAACCAGTAATGCAACAGTTTACGCTGTTGTTCCTTATCATACTGCCAGAAAGGCCCGGCATAGATTCTGCCGGCAGCTTCCTCCGTCTCACAGAGCCTGTCAAAGATTCCATCCAGCTCTTGCTGCAAGTCCGGTTGCTGCGCTAAAGTAAATTTTTCTCCCAGATGCGCACCGATAAATTGTTCCAGCACCTTATGGAGCAGATTCCCCCGCGTCATGGGGTTCATGTCCTCTTCCATCGACTCAGCCCTTTCCTGGTTCCATCCATAAAAAGCCAGAAAAGAAAAAGGACAGTTCAGATACATTTCCAACTTGGATGCGCTGAATTGCGTCCCTATCTTTTGCTGCAGCGCCTTTAAAACCGCAGTTTCCTCGATCCGGCCATTATACATTCTGCCCGAACCGGTGCGTTCCGTATCTACAATCGCCGCTTTCACCAACAAAGGCGATGTTCTCTGTTGCAGCAGTGTTTTTTTGCCCTGCCGGGCCAACGCTAATTCCAGTTCCGCCCGGGACAGCGCAGACTTCTCTTTTTCCCCCGCCGAACGGGGAGCCCGGATCTTTAAATCGCTGAATACAGTCCGGACCTCTTCGATATACGGCGAAACCGTATGTTCTTCATCGGTAAAATAAGTCAGGAAAAGGCGTTCTTTCGCCGCAGCGCAGGCCGCAGCAAAGAAAAACAGATCTTCCTGATAGCTATCTACAGAACGGGGCAGATCCAAACCCAATGCTTTTAAATCTTCCCGCTCTTTGTCATCATAAAGCCAATTTTCATGCTTCAAGCAAGGAAATTCATGCTCCCGCAATCCCAATACATACACATACGTAAAAGATTCTTCTGTCAGATCGGCCGCCGCCAGCAAAGCCACTCCTTCTTCCTGTCCCGGTTGCAGCCGCAAGGTGACATGCGTGGCGCCCTCTGCCATGCTTTCCCAAAATTCGCTGCTGCTGATCGCGGTATCAGAAAGTCCTCCGGCTTCATAATCAGCTTCTAACTGCCGCAGAACCTCCCGCATTTCTTTTTGGGCGGTGATCAGATTTTTAAACCCGGGAAGCGAAAGCTGCCCTTCCCGGTACGCTACGCCCATTTTTTCGGCCAACGACAGCTCGGTCAGAGTCGCCTCCAACGCCTGGGTAAACGTTTTGACCGTCCCCGCTCCCAATGCTGAAAAACGTTGCACAAAAGACGTCAGCACGGCCCAGCCGGGGATTGCCAGTACCGTATCGGTAAAAGCTTCCGGGTTCGTATAATAACGGGACGCCGCCACCTGTTCCGCAGCGTGTACCGCCACACCGAACAACAATCCCTGCAGGGGATGGGTAAAAAATGTCTGCCAGGCTTCCACCTGCCTCCGTCCCCGCAGACCGACCGTGCTGAACAACGCCGCAACATAAGTAAATAACGGATTGGCAGGTAAAGAGGCCGTTCCGGGCAATTGAACCGGTATCCCATATTCATCGCACAAACGACGGAAACCGCTATAGTCTTCCGGGTTGCGCACAATGATGCCAATTTGATCGGCCCGGACTTTACCGGCCGCAATCTGCGTTTTTACGGCACGCAAGACCGTGCGCATTTCCTCGCTGCGGTCGCGCGCTTCCCATATTTCTACCGTGTCATTACAAGGAATCTGTGTCGGTTTCTCACGACGCAGATTCCGTAAAAGGTGTTCAATTGCCAGGCCGCGTCCGACAACCGCTTCTCTTCTCACTTCTTCCGCGTCCTGTATCCCCAACAGGTCCGCCCGCAAAAATTCCGTCACGCCATACAATTCCGGGCGCTGCCCTTCGTAAGGCAAAGCAATCCATACATCGCAGCATTGACCAAGCTGTGCCAGGATTTTCAGCTGCAGCGCATCAAAATGATAAAAACCCGTAAAAAACAGCGCCCGCCATTTTACACAACCGCCCTTCTGGAGCCGCTCACGCAAAGCTTCCGCCGCCAAACGGTAAAGCCCTTCCACATCATATACCCGATGAGTTTTCAAATAGTCGCGATACCGCTCGTAAATCAGTTCCGTTTCCCGGTCTTTCGTACCCCGGCTCCCGCTTCTGTCCCAGCTTTGCAGCGCCGTCTTCACTTCCGGCACCGTCACGCCGCTGCGTCCTAACTGCCCGATCAGCGACAGCATGGAGTGCAAAAAACCTTTCTTATCCAGCAGACGGACGTAATAGGATAACCGGCTCTCTGCCTGTAATTGCTGTAAAATTTTTTGTAAAATGATTGCCTGCGCTTTACGGCTCAGCAGTCTGACATCCGTCTTTGCACACTGGCGCAAAATATCATTCGCCAGATAGTCAAAATTTCTGGCATTCACACCCCGGAGCCGGGCTTTTTGCACCATAAACTGCGATGAGGTGATTACCAGACTTTGTTCATATCCCTGTTGTAAAGCCCCTTCGATGAATTCATCGGTCGCACTGGTGCCGATCGGCAAACTCACAACATGTATCATAAAGCCTCCCATTTCTATTCCGCGCTTTCCTGTCCCGCACTATGTCAAATTTGCCGCTGCCTTGATACATATATACATATACATGTAGAAATACAAAAGCAAACACATGAAATGAGCTTGCACCGCACCCGGGACTATTTTAAATGCACCGCTTCCCCTGTCCCCTGATCGGTCAACGTAATCCGGCCTAACTTAAGCTTACCGTTAGATATATACAGCGCATTCGTCGACACGTCGCCAAAAGGCGTGGCTATCAGCACGTCGTAAATTCCCAGTTCTTTGTATTGGTTGCTGAACCGCCCTTGAATACTGTCAAAAGGTATCAGAGAGTAGCGTCCTTTGCCGGATTTAAAATCGCCGTACGTCAGCGTATTCCGGGGATTGCCGTCACACCGCAGTATGATGTTCATGTCCACCAGACAGGAAAAACGCAGATCATTCAAGGCCAGACGACTGTCTAATTCCGTGCCCTTGCCGTAAATATTATATTCTCGGGTATCCAGATTGTAGTCCCCCCGGGCGACCAGTTTTCCGCGATAGATCTCCGCATGCACATCGGAAAATTTCAGGACAGAATCCTCATAGACGATGTCGCCGATCACATCTGTAAAATACAAAGCGGGAATATGCAGCTCCTGCATACGCACAGTACCGGTACCGACCGGCTGCGTAACAGGCCCTTGGAATTTAGCCACCAACGTCATCTTATCATGGACATTCAGTCCAAACCCCAGCGAAGAAGGATCTACCTCCCGCACGGCCACATCAATATTGGTTGCCGGCACAGTTCCCCGAAAATCCACCAGGCCATCAATGGTCATCCCGCCACCCAGCATCGTACCGCCCAGTTTACCGGACTCAAAAACGATCTTTGTAACATCCTCTGTATTCAGATCCAGATTTAGCGAAGCCTGGTGAAACACATAATGGCGATTGCGGTAATACGCTTCCAGGCGACAACGGTCTAAAATCAGATTTAACCGCAGCTTACGTCCATTACGGTTAAAGTTCTTCAACCCTTCTTCCAGTCTTTTCTGCGCAGCCAGCTGTTTCGTCTTGTTAGCCGAACTGTCGGCGGAAGATTCCCCCTGTCCCGGATCCGCAGCTTCATTCTCCCCGGTCACCGAGCCCCCCCCTGTCAGCTTTTTTCGCGCCGCAGGATTGATAAAATCCACCTGCATATTTTCATTAAAACGCACAGAAATCAAGGCGTCTTTCAAATAAAGCTTCTGCACGGTTGTCGATTTAAAGTTGCGCATCACCACATCCCAGGGACGAACATGAAAGCCTCCTTCCGGCGCCTGTAGAATCAGATTACCGTTCCGGTCTTTCCAGACCAGGTTTTCAATCGAGACATCGCCGTTAACATGGGCTTTGATTTTTTCCACGGTAATCGTACCGCGCAGCATATCCTGTCGACTTATCTCCCGGTTAAAAATATACGCCGCTCCCCGACTGGCTACTTCAGCCAGAATAAAGAAAGTCACAGCAAAAACAGCCACGACCCCTAATACCATGAAAAGCCAGCGTTTATGCTGTTTTACAAACCCTGTGAAAGAACGCCGTTCCATATATCCCCCAATCCGTTTTTCAATACGCTGTCTTTACTTATATCGTATCTCATCCTTATCTCTATCTTATTATTTTAATTCTTTACGGTACAGGACGCAACTTTTCCTGCGGCAGTCTGCTTTTCTCCCCCAGATTTCTTTCCCCCGGTTTCTTTTCTTCCGGCTTCCTTTCCTTCGGTTTTGTATCTTGCGCCATTTCCGTCAGATACGCCCAATACCACTGAGGCATATGTGTCCGACGGCATCTCTCATTATGTCGCGGTTTTATTTCAATCGAATCATAATACGCTCGCCACATCATTTTGTATTTTTCTTCTTCCGCACCAATTTCACCCGGGAAAAAACGTTCCAAAGGAACGATTGCCCTTTCTCCGGGCCGATACACTAACGCCATCTGATGATTTTCATCATAAATGATAAAATGTTCCTGATGAAAACGCCGGCAAAAATGCGGCGCAATAAAAGGAAGTACACAGTTTTTGGCGCCGATTACCGCAATCAGGACCCCCTGTATTTCTGTAAATCGCACAAATCCCCGCCACTTGTCGATCTCCGTTCCCAGAAAACGCAGGCTTTTATTGATCTGCTGTACCACAGGATCTTCAGTCAGCAGCAGTACCTTATCCCCATACGAAAATCCTCTGCGGGTCAGCAACAGCATAAGTTCTTCCTTATTTTTCAGGCAGGTAAAAAAAGCCTGGCGCAAAATTTGCCAGAAATCCGCGCCGATACGGTTGCAGATGCCCTCCTTTACCCGCCGGGCGGACTGGAGGTCCGTTTGGATGATTTTAGGCGGGAACAGGGAATTCGACGCCGCACCCATAGGGCCTGCCGCGGAAATGACAGTAGCTGGTATTTCCCGTTTCTGATAACTTTCATACACACAACAAAGCCAACCATCCAACGTTCCGTCATATTGATACACCAGCTCCGGTGTAATGGACTTCAGACGAAGATGGGAATGGGTGTCCATACCAATTCCTCCTTCTGCGCATCGGTCAGGAGCGGAACCGTGAATAAGGGCTTCGCTGAGCCGCCTGTCTGTAACAAGTCCCCCGCCCCGCCGGTCATCATGCCGTACTGCGTTAGAGTTTTGTGTTCTTCTTCAAACAAAGAAGGTTGATACAGATCCTTTTCCTGCCTGCGATAGAGGCCCCGCTCCCGTTCTGACATCAGCGCAGCCAGAAACTTATTTTGGTCCGAGGAAAGCTGGGGATACTTTTTGCCGCCGCACAAGAGAAAGTAACGGGCTTTTTTCAAAACCACGCCAATCTGCTTCAATCCCCCCCAATGTAAGGCACAAATCCGCCGCGCCTGTACAATGCGCCGGGCGCTTCGCACACCGATACCGGGCACCCGCAGCAACTGCGCCAAAGAAGCCCGATTCACCTCCAGAGGAAAATATTCCGGATGCCGCAACGCCCACTGACTCTTCGGATCCAGATAGGGATGCAGTTGGGATTGGGTTTCCGTCAGTAATTCTCCCGCCGCAAAACCATAAAACCGCAGAAGCCAATCCGCCTGATACAATCGATGCTCCCGCCATAACGGCGGCAGCGTTTCCTGCGTCGGCAAGCGGGAATCTTCTACAACCGGTATATAGGCGGAATAAAACACCCGCTTTAACTGAAAGGTATGGTACAGACTTTCCGTCAAACGTAAAATCTGGTAATCCGTTTCGCCGGTAGCCCCGATGATCATCTGGGTACTTTGTCCCGCCGGAGCAAAAGGACGGCGGTCAGCCACGCGCTTCACTTGTCCGGACACAAAAGAAGATCTGTTTTCACCCACAGACCGCCTGAAAGGAACGGCTGACGTTTTCCCGCTGTTAATAACCCCGTTAACCCTATCAGCTACGGCCACCGGGCGGATTCCTCCAAAGCGGCCTTGCCCTTCTGTATTCTCTGTTATATTGCGGCAGATCTGCCCCATAGGCCGCAGGATCTTCTCCTTTGCTTTATCCGGAGCCAGCCGCTTCAAACTCGCCTCCGAAGGCAACTCTATATTGATGCTGATACGGTCCGCCAGTCTGCCCAATTTATCCAAAAGCAGAGGGTCCGTACCGGGGATCACTTTGGCATGAATGTAACCGCCAAAGCGATATTCCTTTCGCAATATCTCCAACACTTTCAGCATCTGCTCACAGGTATAATCCGGCGAACGCCACACAGCCGAACTTAAGAAAAGTCCTTCAATGTAATTGCGCCGATAAAACTGCCAGGTCAGCTCCGCCAATTCTCTGGGCGAAAAAGCAGTACGCACCGTGGTGTTGCTGCGGCGGTTAACGCAATAGGCGCAGTCAAAACTGCAGTAATTCGCCAACAGCACCTTCAATAAACTGATACAACGTCCGTCTGCGGAAAAACTATGGCAGATTCCTGCCGCACGGGAATTCCCCATAGCGGAGCCGGTTCCCTTGCGGTCCACGCCGCTGGAAGTACACGCCGCGTCATATTTGGCCGCATCTGCCAAAATAGCCAGCTTTTCCATTACATCCATACTCTTCTCCCACAGACTTGCTCCCGTAAAATCGGTTCTCCGTCATCCTGTCTAACCGCCGCATCCTCCTGTGACTTGAAAACAGGTTTCGAAAGAACCGTATGCAACCATCATTCCAAAGCGCTCTCCCGGTGCTGTTAAAACTTGGCCCCGTGTTTGCGTTTCCATTCTTTGATCTGCCGCAGCCGTTCCTTATAACGCCCCTCCAGCCCCTGTTCCGTTGGCCGGTAGTAGCTCTTCCCCAAAAGGGAATCCGGCAGGCACTGCATATTGGTCAGTTTTTCTTCTGTATTATGCGCGTATTGATATCCCGCCCCATAGTTCAGTTCCCGCATCAGTTTGGTCGGCGCATTGCGAATCACCAGCGGCACCGGTTCCGCCAGCATCGTCACCGCATCCCGTTTGGCGCTTTCGTAGGCCATATACAACGCATTGGACTTCGGCGCCATTGCCATATACACCACCGCATGGGTCAGGTGTACCGCACACTCCGGCATCCCGATAAAATGGCAGGCCTGATACGCCGCCACCGCTACTTCCAACGCCTTGGAATCCGCCATACCGATATCTTCACTGGCAAAACGAGTCACCCGGCGCGCTACGTACAAAGGGTCTTCCCCCGCTTCCAGCATCCGGGCCAGCCAGTATACCGCTGCGTCCGGATCAGAGTTCCGCATGCTTTTATGAAGAGCGGAAATCAGATTATAATGTTCGTCTCCATTTTTATCGTATAACAAGGACTTTTTAGAAATACACTGCTCTAAAATCTCCTTAGTGACTTTGACTCGCCCCTCTTCCACCGCTCCGTTTAAGACCACCATTTCCAGCGTCGAAAGCGCTGTACGGGCATCTCCGTTGGCAAAATTGGCAATCAACAGCAGCAATTCATCCGAGATCTCGATCTGTTGCGAGCCGAATCCCCGGGAACTGGTCAGGGCGTGCTGCAGTAAACGCTGAATGTCTTCGGTGGCAAGAGGCTGCAGCACAAACACTTTGCAGCGGGAAAGGAGCGCCCCATTTACCTCAAAGGAAGGATTTTCCGTTGTCGCCCCAATTAAGATAATGCTCCCTTTTTCCACGAAAGGCAGAAAAGCATCCTGCTGCGCTTTATTGAAACGATGGATCTCATCCACAAAAACGATCGTCCGCTGTCCGATCTGCCGGTTTCGCTCCGCTTCCTCCATCACTTTGCGTATTTCCTTAATGCCGCTGGTTACAGCAGAAAAGGTGATGAACACCGATTTTGTCATCTGCGCAATAATCTGAGCCAGGGTCGTTTTTCCCACACCGGGCGGACCCCAGAAAATCATGGAAGAAATCTGATCCTGTTCGATCATCCGGCGCAATACCTTTCCCTGTCCCAACAAATGCTGCTGCCCCACATATTCGTCCAGCGACTGAGGTCGCAGACGCGAAGCCAATGGCTGCGTGGTATAGTCTTCAAAAATACTGCTTTGTTCCATATTCTCCTCCCTACCGCACCGTCCTGTTCCCGGCCATTTCCTGAACAGAGCGGAGTCTCGGCGGCAATGACGACAATGGTTATGAATAAATTATATCACGAACAACTGTTTGTGTAAATAAGATAACGCATAAAATATTTCTTTTTTGCCTAAATAAAAAAGCCGAAGACCTTGGTTACGAAGCGCCTTCGGCTTTACAATATTTGTAGTTTTATCTTGTTACCAACAACCGGATACCTTCAGAGGCTGCGTCTTAGCTCAAAATGCCGGAATGACGGCGCCTTTATATTTTTCTTCAATGAATTTTTTTACTTCCGGAGTCTTTAACGCTTTGGCCAGTTTTTGCAGTTCCGGACGCTTTTCATCTCCGGCCCGTACTGCGATAATGTTGGCATAGGGGGAATCTTTTTCGATAAACAGAGAATCTTTTACCGGGTTCAGCTTTGCTTCCATAGCAAAGTTAGAGTTGATCACCGAAATGTGCGTGTCATCCAAAGCCCTGGGCAGGGCTGCAGCTTCGACTTCAATAATCTGGAGCTTTTTAGGATTGCCCACTATATCTTTGGGTGTAGCGCTAATCCCTGCGCCTTCTTTCAGTTTCAAAAGACCGGCCTTTTCCAACAGCATCAGCGAACGTCCGCCATTGGTCGGATCGTTGGGGATTCCCACTTTGGCGCCTTCCGGCAGTTCTTTTAAATCTTTAATTTTACGGGAATAAATACCCATAGGCTCGATATGGATTTTATCCAAAACTACCAGTTTCAGATTTCTGTCTTTGGCAAATTTTTCCAGGTACGGAATGTGCTGAAAAAAGTTCGCATCCAGTTCTTTATCGGATAAAGACAGGTTCGGTTTTACATAATCAGTAAATTCGATCACCTGCAAGTCTACGCCTTCTTTTGCCAGCGCCGGTTTCACGAAGTTCAATAATTCCGCATGAGGTACCGGTGTGGCGCCTACTTTTACGACTACCTTCCCCTTATCCCCTGCCGGAGCCGCCGCTTTCTTTTCCTCTTTACCACCACAGCCGCCTACTGCCAGCGCAACTAACGCCAAGACCAAGATACCTAAAATAAGTTTTTTCATACTCTCCCTTCCTTTCTAAAAAATCTTCCTGTCAATGCAGGTTTTGCTCACACATTGATAGGAAGATAGTACGTTTATTTTTCCATTTTGTCAATCTTTATTAACAAAACAGGAAAATATTTTATATTTTTTTTAAAATTGTAAGATATGAAACGTCCTTTGCTGCGGCGCATGCGGTTCGTTTTATCAGTCTTTTTTTTCTTTGGGCAGTGTTGGCATAACAACCGACTCGCTGTCGGCATGGCAACCGGAGCAACCGGAACAACTGCCTCCACAGCTGCCGCAGCCGCAACCGCCTTTGCCAGCCAGTGCGGCTTTTTGACTTTTAATAATAGAACGTAGAGCTAACACAAAACAAACAACAAGAACCGTAACGACTAAAGACGACGCAAAATTCATCAGGGTTCCCCCTTTCTCTGACTTACAACTGATGGCTCATTTCACCGCTGGACGTTCCCGACGGCTTCGGAGCAGGGCGGAAAATGAAATACAGAGCCAGAGCCACTAATACGCAGGCAAGACCCTGCATTACGCCGAATGGCGCGCCGTAAAAAGCCCAGCCCCCCAGATTAAAGACTACAAAAGATAAACCATACCCGATCAGGCACTGGAACGCGATCGCCAGCGCAGCCCATCTGGTTTCTCCCATTTCACGGGCTGTCGTTGCCATCGCCACCAGACAGGGCGGGTCAAACAAATTCAAGACCATAAAGGTAAAAGCAGACAACGGCGTGAACATTTTGGCAATACTGGACATGAGCGCTTCTTCGCTTTCCGGATCGGCCCCGGCCAGAATACCTAAGGTGCCTATCGCCTGTTCTTTCGCCAGGAATGCGGAGATTGCCGCCACCGTATTTTTCCAGTCTCCCAGACCGATGGGCGAGAATAACCAGGCAAACGCATTGCCGATGCCCGCCAACATGGATTCATTGATGTCTTCTACCATTTCCAGACTGAAGTTATAAGCCTGCAGGAACCACATAATCACACAGACGGTGAAGATGATCGTACCGGCTTTGATAATAAAGCCCCGGGCCCGTTCCCACATATGGATGAGCACGCCTTTAAAAGAAGGCAGATGATAAGCCGGCAGTTCCATAACAAAAGGTGCCGGTTCCCCGGCGAAATACCGGGTCTTCTTTAATGCGATGCCGCCTAACACGATGATCGCAATACCTAAAAAATACATGGAAGGCGCAACCCAGACAGACTCCGGAAAGAAAATCGCTGTCACCATGCCGATAATCTCTGTTTTGGCCGAACAGGGGATGAAGGAACACAACATAATGGTCATGCGCCGGTCACGAGGCTCTTCAATCGTACGGGTGGACATAATCCCGGGTACCGCGCAGCCGGTACCGATCAGCACCGGAATAAAAGACTTACCGGACAGGCCGAATTTACGAAAGATACGGTCCATAATAAAAGCGACGCGGGCCATATAGCCGGAGTCTTCCAGCAAAGACATGAAGAAGAAAATCAACAAGATCTGAGGCACAAACCCCAACACGGTACCTACGCCGCCGATGATGCCATCCACAATCAGGCTGCTCAGCCAATCCGGAGCCGCAATAGATTCCAGAAAGCCGGTTGCATTTTCCGTAATAATCTCGCCAAACAACACATCGTTCGCCCAGTCGGTAGCCCAGGCCCCCACCGTCGTAACGGAGATGTAATACATCAGCGTCATTACCAGGAAAAAGATAGGCAACGCTAAAATACGATTCGTTACCACCCGGTCGATCTTATCGGACACCGTTAAGGCATGCTTCGGCGCTTTTTTGCGCACAGCATCATCCACCACTTTAACGATATATTCATAGCGCTGGTTGGTGATGATGCTTTCCGCGTCGTCTCCCAGTTCCTTTTCGCAATCCTGAATATGAACCTCCAAATGCTGCAGCAGTTCTGTTTTTAAATTCAAAGAACCAATGATTTCCTGATCCCGTTCAAAGATTTTAATGGCATACCAGCGCAAGTTTTCTGCCGGTACCAGTCCCATAATGGATTCTTCAATATGAGCCACACAATGTTCCACACTGCCATTAAAGACATGGGGCAGTTCCGGCGCCGGTTTATGGGTCCGGGCAATAGCCAGAGCTGCTTCCGCCGCTTCAAGGCAGCCCTCGCCTTTCAAGGCGCTGATCGTGTATACCGGGCAATTCAACTTGGCAGACAGTTTCTCAAGATCGATCTGATCGCCATTTTTTCTGACCAGATCCATCATATTGATTACAAGCACAACCGGCAGCCCCACCTCAATCAGTTGCGTTGTCAGATATAAATTACGTTCGATATTGGTTCCGTCAATGATATTTAAAATTACATCCGGTTTTTCATTGACCAGGTAACGGCGGGAGACGGTTTCTTCCAGCGTATAGGGAGAAAGAGAATAAATGCCCGGTAAGTCCTGTATGACCACATCCTTATGGCCTTTCAGTCTGCCGTCTTTCTTTTCCACCGTAACACCGGGCCAGTTTCCCACATATTGCGTACTGCCGGTCAATTCATTAAACAACGTAGTTTTACCGCAATTAGGATTCCCGGCTAAAGCGATCTTGATTTCCATAGTAGCTCCTCTAGTTTACTTAATGTCTCTTCTGCAAACACTTACACGGCGCACCGGCTATCTCCGGTTCTCTGTCTTTCTGAGGCGCCGCGCCATTATACGAACCTTTTTTCTCAGATGAAGAAGCGCCGTACTGGCACAGATAGTCACCTTTTGATTAGCGGACTACCTCAATACTGGCAGCCTCATTTTTCCGAACCGACAGATCGTAACCCCGCAAATTCAGCTCCATGGGATCACCCAGAGGCGCAATTTTAACAACCTGGATCTCCGTTCCTTTCGTAATGCCCATGTCCATAATGCGCCGTTTTAACGCGCCGGTACCGTTTAATTTTACAACCGTACACACCTCGCCTACCGGCACCTCGTTCAATGTCATCTTGGCAACGCTCCTTTCTATGTGTTCCCACATACTCTGATTGCTTTTATATCAATACATAATGCGCCGGGCCATTTCCATCCCCAGAGCAATACGACTGTCCTTAACCTTCAAAATCATGTTGCCGGCCATCTGACTGACGACCGTAACTTTCGTATCGACCGTAAAACCCAGTTCCGCAAGATGCTGACGCACCTCATCTTTTCCGGTAATCTTGGCGATGGTCACTGTTTCTCCTTCTTTTGCAGATACCAACGGGAGCATCGTTTCACCTCCTGCGTAAAATATAGATAAAATTAGCTTTAGCTAACCTGTGCGTAAACGCCGAGCCCTCCACACGAATCCCTGGAAGGGATTTCTCCGGATAAAAGACGGCAAAAAAAGAAACTTTGCAAGCCAAAAATTAGCACAAGCTAACTTTATCGTTTAAAAAAAATTAGTACAAGCGGGAACCGGAGTAATTAGCATAAGATAACCGCAATACTAAAAAAATGGTTAGGTATAACTAACCGCACAAATAATTTACCACTACTCAGACAAACTGTCAAGCTTTTTTGCCGATTTATGCCGCAGCGGCAGAGGGTCGTTTCCCGCGATGCGTATTGACTGACTGTTTTTAAAGTACATAGCCGTGTCATCTCTCCTGCTGAGTTGCAAATCAGATAATTGTCAACCATAAGCAAATGGCTCTGCCTGAGCAGAGCCATAATAACATTTGCTTTTCGATTGTCCGTAAATCCGCTAAAAATAGTAGGAAAAGTGTTTCCCACCAAAGAAACAGCCCGCGGATCCTACTCTAATTGACTGGTGCAATGGGGGCAGCGAGTAGCATCGTCCGCGATTTCGCTCTTGCAATAAGGGCAGACGCGAGCCGGTTTTGCTTCTTCTTTCGGATGAATGCGATTGATTTGTTTAATAACCAGAAACACTGCAAACGCAACTAACAAGAAGTTAATAATTGTATTGAAAAAAGCGCCATAGGCAATTACGGCAGCACCGGCTTCTTTTGCCTGCGCCAAAGTCGTAACATTTTTATCGGAAAGATTAATAAACAAGTTGCTGAAATCCACATCCCCGATCAATTTCCCCAGGGGGGGCATCAGCACACCGTCAACTAAAGAGGTTACAATTTTCCCGAAAGCGCCGCCGATTACAACGCCTACGGCCATATCTACTACATTACCGCGCATTGCGAATTCTTTGAATTCACTAAAAAAACTCATCTTGATTCCTCGCATTTCTTCTGAATATTTCTCTGTTTACATTGCCTTCATGTTGGGAAAACGTCCTGCCTTCGCAACACAGAACGATTCTTCATTGATTAAACCACAACCGTCGCAATTAGTCAATGCTCCAAACCGTATTTATACAGATAAATCGTTTTGACTATTCTGCTTTATAAAAAGACAAGGCAATGCTCATCCTTTTCTAATCTTCCAACACTTCTCCGTTTAAAGACAGGGTCACCACCTGCCAGGGAATAAATTTGCCGCTTTTCTGCAAGGCTTCTTTCGCAGCCACTTCCAAGCCGCCGCAGCAGGGAACTTCCATGCGAACAATGGTCACATTCTTTATAGTGTTATTTTCCAGGATCGCGGTCAGTTTTTCCGCATAATCTACCGGATCCAGCTTAGGACAGCCAATCAAAGTGATTCTGCTTTTCATAAAATCTTCGTGCAGCGTGGCACGGGCATAAGCCGCGCAATCGGCCGCGATCAGCAGTCTGGCATTAGCAAAGTAATCCGCTTTGACCGGCGCCAGACGGATCTGGACCGGCCACTGGGACAGGCGGCTTACCTGTTTTACCGCTCCTGCGCCGTCGACCATTCCGGTCCCGTAACTTGTACGATTCCTGCAAGGATTTTCTCCTTCGCGATTTCCTGCCGCTTCTCCCGGTCTTTGCAGATTACGGGCCAAAGAACCCGGACAGCCTCTTGCCACCGGCTTCTGTTCCAGAGAACGCTGACGGGCCTGCACCTTCTCTTCATCATACTCGGCGGCTTCCCGTTCAATGATCGTGATTGCCCCGGTAGGACAGGCAGGCAGACAATTTCCCAGACCATCACAATAATCATCGCTGAGCAAACGCGCTTTCCCATCTACCATAACGATGGCGCTCTCCTGACAGGCATTCGCACAGGCGCCGCAGCCATTACATTTTTCTTCATCAATATGAACAATTTTTCTTGTTACCATACGTTTCTCCTCAAACATCCTTTTCTCGTACATATACACGTAATAAGCTTGACCTTTCCTACATATTATACTAAACTGTATAAGTAAAATCCGTTGGAAAAACAACGAAATAAATTTTATTTCATTACTTTTGTTTTTATATTACTTCTGTTTTTATATTATTTTCGTAATTTTTCTTGTTTTTGTTTTTTTTAGATTACAAGGAGCTTTTATGGCCTTACTGCAAACCGCAAAAAAGACTGCTGAAATCACAGAAGACACGCTGACCATACTACGACATTCCATTTTGTTTCAAAATCTGCCGGAACGTGATCTTCCCCTGCTGCTGCAAACCTTGCAGGCCCGCAGCGAAAGCTACCAAAAAGGACAGTTTTTACTTCATGCAGGCGACCGGGCCAACGCAGTCGGAATGGTGTTAAAAGGGCACGTATCCATTATCAAAGATGACTTTTGGGGCAATGAAAATCTGTTGAACCGTCTGGGACCCGGCAGTATTTTTGCCGAATCCTTTGCCTGCGCCGAGACAGTAGCGCTGAATGTCAGCGTCACAGCCTCTTCTGCTTGTGAGGTCCTGTGGCTTTACATTAAAGAACTGTTGCATTCTACAGAAACAAGCGCTGTAAAAGATCTTTTCATTCGTAACTTTTTACAGGAACTGGCAATCAAGAATTTGCAATTTAATGAAAAAATGACGCACATGGGGCAACGCACCATTCGGGAAAAGCTGCTTTCCTTTTTATCGGCTGCCGCCCTGAAAAACAAATCGTCCGTGTTCAATCTGCCGCTGAACAGACAGCAAATGGCGGATTACCTTTGTGTGGACCGCAGCGCGCTATCCGTTGCCTTAGGCAAACTCCGGGACGAGGGTATCCTGACTTTTGAAAAAAACCATTTTCACCTTCTTTAGCTATTGAATATAGTCCCCGAAATGGTTTATATTTATAAGGTAGATTTAGCATGTAATTTAATGCAGAAAAAAGGAGAATTATTTTGGACCGCGGTAATTTTTCAACTCGACTTGGCTTCATTTTTGTTTCCGCCGGCTGCGCGATCGGCCTGGGGAATGTGTGGCGTTTCCCGTATATCACAGGAAAATATGGCGGCGCCTCTTTCGTATTGATTTATCTTCTGTTTCTGACCATCCTGGGCCTGCCAATCATGGTCGCGGAATTTGCCGTCGGTCGTGCCAGTGTTCGGAGTCCGGCCAAATCTTTTGACGTGCTGGAACCCAAAGGGACGAAATGGCACTGGCATAAATACGGCTGTATTGCCGGCAATACAGTGCTGATGATGTTTTATACCACAATCACCGGCTGGATGTTCTATTATCTTTATAAAATGCTGGTGGGCGGTTTCAACGGCTTATCTGTCGAACAGATCGGCGGCGTGTTAGGCGCGCTGGTATCGGATCCTGTAACGATGACAGGCTATATGGCGTTAGCCGTTGTCAGCGGCTTCGGAGTATGCTATTTAGGCGTACAGGCCGGTGTCGAACGCATCACCAAGTTTATGATGTCCTGTCTCTTACTTTTAATGATTGCATTGGCTGTCAATTCTGTCCTGTTGCCCGGCGGAGAACAAGGGTTGGAGTATTATCTGCTGCCTGATTTCAGCCGACTGGCTCAGTATAGCGCCAATGAAGTAATCTTTGCGGCGATGGGTCAGGCCTTCTTTACCCTGAGTCTGGGCATCGGCTCTCTGGCAGTCTTCGGCAGCTATATTGGTAAAGAAAAGCGTCTTACAGGTGAAGCGTTGTACGTAATCATGCTGGATACCTTTGTCGCTCTGATGAGCGGTCTGATTATCTTCCCTGCCTGCTCCGCCTTCAACATTGATCCCGGTGCCGGTCCGAACCTTCTGTTTGTTACGCTGCCCAATGTATTCAATCATATGGCCGGAGGACAGTTCTGGGGTGCGCTTTTCTTCCTGTTCATGACCTTCGCCGCCATGTCTACCGTAATTGCTGTATTTGAAAACCTCATTGCCTGTATTTATGACCTGACAGGCTGGGATCGGAGAAAAATCATCTCCCTGGGTACGGTGGCAATTATCCTGCTTTCCCTGCCCTGTATTTTCGGTTTTAATATCTGGAGCGATATTCAGCCGTTGGGCAAAGGTTCTGCCATCCTGGACCTGGAAGACTTCCTCGTAAGCAACAACTTATTGCCTTTGGGAAGCCTTATCTATCTTGCGTTCTGTACCAGCCGCTATGGCTGGGGCTGGGATAACTTCATCCGCGAAGCCGATACAGGCGAAGGGGTCAAATTCCCTCGCGGGCTGCGCTTTTATCTGACGTATATCCTACCTATTATCGTGCTCTATATCTTCATCAATGGTTATATCGCGATTTTCAGCAAATAAAATTTAAAATTCAGAAGAAATACTGAAATCCCGTATCTGCCAGCGTTAAACACGCCCACAGGTACGGGATTTCAGTAATTTTTAATGATTGAAAAAATGCGGCGAATCGCCCCACTGTCCCCAACCCACAGTATCTCCCACAGCAGCTACTCTGGCGCTGAGACCGGCGCAATACGTTTCTTTATCATCTTCCAGCCCGGGCTTATTCTCATACAGCTGGTAGTCTTTGCGAAACTCCGGCAGCGTAACGATCGGCATCAGGATGTTGGCCCCCGCCTTTAACGCCATCTCCCGGCCCAAAGGATGGAGAGCCTGCAGAGCAGTCGTGGCCGCAATATTAACATCCTGTAAAAAAAGACGGACGACAGCAATCATATTGAGACTCAGACACAAGCGCTCGCTTTGCGCTGCAGCGGTATCCCCTCCCGCTGCTATGACCCTTTTTCCTAAAGGCGTATTTTTATGGACCACGTAAGGCCCCATACCGATCATCGCAATATTTTTTTTGCGAAAATAAAGAATATCAGAAGCCAAATCTTCCAGGGTCTGCCCCGGCAAGCCGATCATAACGCCGGTACCCACCTGATAGCCAATGGCGCCCAGGTTGTCCAGACAGGCATCGCGTGCCGCCCAGATATGCCTTCCGTCCTGTGGATGCAAGGTCTCATATAATCGCGGGGTACTGCTTTCGATCCGTAAAAGATAACGATGCGCGCCTGCCTGATACCAACGTAAATAAGTCTCCGGTGTCTGCTCTCCTAAAGACAGGGTGATTCCCAGCGCGCCTCCGCCGATCTTTTTTATTTCTTTAACCAGTGTTTCTATGCAGGCTATAAATGCTTCATCCTGACGCTCGCCAGACTGCAGCGTAATCGACCCGTATTGTTTTTCATAACACCAACGGGCCATCGCCAGAACCTCCTGCACCGGTGAGTCAAACCGGCGGACTTGTTGATTATCCCGCCGAATGCCGCAATAGAAGCAATTTTTAATGCAGCGATTGGAAAGTTCCAGCAGACCGCGGTAATAGGCGACATTCCCCACCCATTTCTTTTTCATCTCATAGGCGGCCGCATATAGCTGCTGTTTTTCCTCTTCTTTTTTCAGCCCCAGCAAAAAAATCAGGTCTTCCTTATTCAGTTCCTTTTTCTGTAAAACTTCGCTCAGTTTCATATTAGTAGTATAACACAGGCAACCGCTCTGAAGAAACGTGCATTGCCACGCAACTAAAAAATACTTCTATGCTCCCAATTCAAATTATTTTCCTTTAAACTGCGCTTTACGTTTTTCCAGGAAAGCTGTAATCCCCTCCCGGAAATCAGCGCTGTCTGCGCATTGATTCTGCAAAGCAACTTCCGTTTTGGCAAACTCTGCAAATCCTTGGTACATGCTTACAAACATCATCTTTTTCATATTGGCGTAAGCCAACGTAGGGCCTCCTGCCAGCTTTTTGGCGAAAACCAGCGTCTTCGGCAGTAATTCTTCCTGCGTCGTCACTTCCTTCACCAGTCCCAGAGCGAGACATTCCTCCGCATTCACAGGGCGTCCGCTGACAAACATCTCCATGGCCCGATGGGTTCCGATTAAGCGAGGCAGCAGATAACCGCCGCCGGTATCAGGGATCAGCCCAATCCCCACAAACGCCTGAATAAATTTTGCGTTATCTGCCGCAAAGACGAAATCGCAACCGAAAGCCAGATTGCAGCCTCCCCCTGCAGCAGCGCCGGCTACTGCGCAAATGACTAACTTCGACATTTTCTTAATATACAAAACGATTTCTGACAGCTTACCTGCCAAAGGCGCCATGGATTTCTCCGCAAAATCAGCTTCTTCACAGTGCGCCTTCATATAACGGATATCGCCGCCGCCGCAAAAAGCCCGACCGGCTCCTGTCAACACAACGACTTTTACAGACGAATCCGTTTCCGCCTGTTGTAAAGCCGCTTCCAATTCCAGCGCCAGGTTCATATCCAGCGCATTTAACGTAGGCGCATAGTCCAATGTAATAAGAGCTACCGCTTCTTCCTTCACGTAATGCAACATTTTGAAATCCATAGCAAAGCCTCCGTTCTGTTTTTAATCGTTTTTTACAAAAGTTTATAACTGCCGCTCTCTTTTGCAGAAATGACATCCTGCACAGTTTCAGACAGCTTTCTTCCATACGTTTATTCTGCCTTTGTTTCCATCGATACATAGCCGCCAAACACCCAGCCAACCGTACCATCAGGCAAAATAATATAGACCCAGGAATCTTCCCCGTTCTTATCAGCCACTTTATTCATAAACTTGCAAACCAGCCCTTTGCGCAATGTGGTAATAATATAACCGTCCAGATCCGGATGCGTACGCAAACGCAATTGATCGCCCGTAATGGTCACAGAAGCTACCGAGGGGTCGTTAAAAATTTCTTTTGTCGTTCGTTCTTCCGCGGCAAAACCCGACATCGCTACCCACAATAGTAAACACAAAATAACAGAAACTTTTTTCATTTTTTCTCCTCCACTTACCTACTTTAATTCTTTTATATTTTAAAATTTTATGCCAATTATTCATGTCGCCATCGTGACGTCATATCGATGCTTTTAAATCTTTTTGGTCTATTTTTAAATTTATTAAATCTCTTACTACTTCACCGGCAATAATCAGGCCCGCCACCGAAGGCACAAAGGCAACGCTTCCCGGCACCGCCCGACGAACTGCCCGGAGTGAATTTTCACAGCCCGTCTCAATACCGGTTGCTGTATTTTTTTCACAAAGCGCCAACTCAGAACTTTCTTCCCCCGTCTGCGGCGCAATCGGAATTTCCCGGGAATACACCACCTTTAATTTTTTTATGCCATATTTTTTTAATTCACGGCGCATGACTTTTGCTAAAGGACAAACGCTGGTCCGATAAATATCCGCCACCTGAAAAGCAGCCGGATCTAATTTATTTCCGGCTCCCATACAGCTGATGATCGGGGTATGTACCTTTTCCGCCTGGCAGACCAGAGCAATCTTGCCCGCCACTGTATCAATCGCATCAATGACATAATCATACTGTGAAAGATCAAATTGATTCTGCGTCTCCGGCAGATAAAAACATTTATGCACCGTCACTTGCGCATCAGGATTGATATCCAAAATCCGCTCCCGCATCACATCCACTTTATCCCGCCCCAGCGTGCGGTGTGTCGCAATAATCTGCCGGTTGATATTACTCAGGCAGACCTGATCGTGATCGACTAAATCAATGTGACCTACGCCGCTGCGGGCCAGGGCTTCTGCCACATAGCCGCCGACGCCGCCGACGCCAAACAGGCACACGTGGGAATGCGCCAGTTTTTCTATGTTCGCTGCCCCGATCAGGCGGGCGGTACGGGAAAACTGTTCTGACATACGATTACCTCAATATAGTTACTTAATTATAAATTAAACTATATAAGATCAGTATATTATATAATAAAAACTCAAAAAATGTTCATTACCATTTTAAAATCCTTTAGATAATGCCGAGAAACAGGCACTTCTTCATCTTTATATTTGCTCATAACCAAAACATATGTATCATTAAACCATGGCTCAATTTCTCTGATCATTTTCAAATTAACTATGTAGCTTTTATGTGTTCTAAAAAAAGAATACGGCCTTAACCTCTCTTCAATATCTCTTAATATAATTTTCGACTCCAAAATGCCTCTTGTGGTATAGAACAGAGTATTTCCCTTCTTTATAGACCTGACAAATATTATTTCCTCAACAGAATTCAACACTATAATTTTCTCATCCGCACCCGCTATACTAATAGAAAACAAACCATTTTCAACAACAATCTCCCCATTGACTTTCAACTTATTGTTTTGACACTGTATAGATTTTAATCGATTAATCGTTTTGTTGATTCTAACATCATTATATGGTTTTAAAATATAATCAAAAATTGCCATATCAAACGCCTTAATCGCAAATTGGGGGAACCCCGTAGAAAATACTAACTTGGGATAATCTGTAATTTTCTCTATTTCAATAGCCGTTTCAATCCCATCCATAACAGGCATTTCTATATCTAAAAAAACAATATCGGCTGCTTCCGGAAATTCTTTTAAATATTCTAAAACCGCTTTCCCATTGGCAAAAGTTCCTATCGTTTCAACAGAAGGATTATTTTGCAATATATATTTTAACTCGTTCCGTGCAGGTACCTCATCATCAACAACTATCGCCCTTATCTTAGGCATCTGTGCTGCCACCTCTTTTCTGTTTTGGTATTTTAAAAGAAACAGACGTCCCTACATTAAGTTTACTCATAATTTGTAATCCACTCTCGGGGCCATACATTGTCAACAATCTTTTTTGTACATTAAGCAAACCTATTGATTTGTATTTTTCCCCAGATTTAGTTTCTGCTGGATTTTCTAATAAATACTTTAGCTTTTCTTCAGGTATCCCTTTCCCGTCATCAAATACATATATTTTCATTCCATCACTTTCAGAAATTAACCCTACATAAATCGTTCCGCCTTCTTCTTTTGACAAAATTCCATGTTTAATTGCATTTTCAACTAAAGGTTGAAGAATCAGTGAAGGTACCGTAAAAGGTTCATGTTCGGGTATATCATATTCTACTTTTAAACGATCTCCAAACCGTGCCGTTTCTATGTTCAAATACGCTTTCACATGTTGAAGTTCTTCTTCAAAATTTATAAAAATTTTAGGACTGGAAAGACTATGTCGATAATATTCAGCTAAATAAACAACCAGCGCTTTAGCTGTAGAAGGATCACTGCGACAATAATAACTGACTGTATTAAGCGCGTTAAAAAGGAAATGTGGATTTATCTGCGCTTGTAAAACTTTTACTTCTGCTTCAGATAACAAAACATCTTGTTTATTTAGCTCATTAATAGTTATTTGGATTTCAAGTAAACTGCTCAAACCTGATAATAACTCTTTTTCAAAATTTGTAAATATTGCTTTAATGGGCTTCCCGATGACAACGATAAAGCTTGCCTCGTTATTCGATTTTACCGGAGAAGATAGTGTTGTATATTTTTCATCAGAAGCAACTTTCATGGTCGTAGAATTGCGAAAAAAGTCTTGTCCTTTAACGTATTCTCTAACAAGTTCAAAGCCTTCATTTTTATTAACTAAAGTAATGTCATTATTTTTCTTTACAATAGCAACCCAACTTAAAGAATCAATATTTTCGTAAATGATATTAGCAATAGCAACCTCTGTTTTCTTTGGGTTGCGCTCTTTTAAACCTTCAACAATTAAATTAACCACTCTAAGCGCATTTCTTGTTGCTTGCAAAGAATAAGCTTCTAACCTTAAATAATTATCTTTTAAAACCCCTATAAATAATCCTACGCCAACAGAATTTGTTAAAAGCATGGAAGGAGCAATATTTTGAACCAATATAGCAGCAGTTTCATAAGGTTTAGCAAAAATAAGAAGCAATACCATATGCAGACACTCTAATATAAAACAAATCAAAAAAGCCCACAACCACATTCTTTTCTTATTTTTTAATGTAGCAGATAAAAGACCTGCACATATCCCTTGCAAGATAGTAATGAGTCCGCTTTGCGCAGAAGTAAATGTATCTAAAAAGAAAATTCGGTGTATACCGGTAACGATTCCTGCTCCAGTTCCAACAAAGGGACCACCTATCAGCCCTCCTGAAATGACACCAATTGCCCTGGTATTAATAATTCCATGAGGCGTTATTATTCCCCAATAGGTCCCCATAATACCAAGTGTTGAAAAAACAAGTATCAAAAACATTTTTTTATTTAAACTAAATTGTTTTTCAATAACAGCAGTATTAAATATGGACGTTTTACTTAATAGCACTATAACAACAACAAACATCGTAGTGCCTAACCATAATTGTTGGATTTCTACTGCTGCTTTAAAGAAAAAAGTGTTTTCAAACATCCCAATCCTCGTCCTAAATATTACAAAATAAAATATTATCTACAACGTCTAAAACAATGCCATAAATTTTAGACGTTTTTTTTATTTTGTATCCACACTAGATTGCCAAGATTAGAAAACCATAAACAAACAAAAAAGCGAACCAATAACTCTTAGCGAGTTAACACACAAAAATACCCTTTTAAGTTATTTTTCATAGCCTAGCATTATTACAATTCAAGTATATCACCATTAAATAACAAAATACCGCATCTTAGACACACTTTACCGCATCTCGTCAACGTTTTAAACAACTTAGTAACCATTTTAAATAAAATAATGATAGAAAAACACTTTTGGAAAGGAGGTTTGTATTTTACAGATATTTACCAGGCTACAGAAAAATCAGTATTTTTAAGAAAGGATGTGATTAAGTATGGATGTTAATCAAATCATGAATTCGGCTACCCTATGGGGCATTTCAAGCATTATGGTAATTACTATTTTAGTAGAAGCTATTGTGTTCGGTTGGCAAGCTTATAAAACCTCTCAAAAAATGGGGATTCCAAAATCAGAAGTAATTTCAGGTATGCGAGCAGCCATGATTACAGCCATCGGTCCCTCTTTTGCTCCAGTAATCGTGTTAATTGCTTTAATGGCAGTATTAGGTGGTCCCACCGCATGGATGCGAATGAATGATATCGGTGCTGCTCGTACAGAGCTAGCCATGAGTGCCATCGCTACTGGCATGGCCAACTCCTCATTAGAACCAGGAAAATTGAGTTTGATGGGTTTTATCTTCGCTCTATGGGGTATGGCTCTGAATAATGCCGGATGGATCGTTATTGGAGGATACTCGGCACCAGTACTCGGTAAAGCTGTCGAAAAAATGAAAAAAAGTTTCGATCAGACTTGGGTAAAATTACTCATGGCAGCCGCTGCCTTAGGGTTATTTTCTACATTATTGGGTAATGCGGTTATAGCAAAAGGCGCAATTAAAACAAATAGTTTATTCACATCGATAGCTGCTTTTGTAACCATGTTTATTATAGCACATGCATTCAAGGGGAACAAACGTATTCAAGAATTCAGCCTCGGCCTCTCAATGCTTGTTGGCATGTATTTAACTGTTGCAGTTTTTTAATATGAACGAAAAGAGGTGAAAATCATGAACGAGAAACAAACAAGTTCTATTGAAATATTTAATAAATACAAAATGACAATTATTCGATTGGGCTATATTTTTGTAACGCTTGCTCTGATTGCAGATTTTTTACCAGCGATTTATGTGTCATTCGTTACAGGCGTATTCCCTTCTGTAAGTGAAATCTTTCAATTATGGATTGCTGCAGCCGCAGCCTTTGGCGTCGGTTATATTGTCCAACCAGTATCTTTTTTCCCTATGGTTAATATGTCGGGAACTTTCATGGTTTGGCTTTGTGGAAACGTAGGGGAAATCCGTGTACCAGCAGCAACAATGGCTCAGAGTGTGACCGAAAGTGAGCAGGGATCACCTAAGGCAGAAATTATGGGCACTTTAGGCATAGTCGGGTCTATTATCGTATCTGTCACTTTAATCACCGTATTTGCTTTTATCGGGGCACAGGTAATGCCACTGTTACCTAAAACAATTGTTAAAGGTTTCTCTTTCATTTTACCAGGAGTATTAGGGGCTGTATATGCCAGTCTTTGCGGAAAAAATTTTCTTCTCGGGGTTCTCGTTCTAGTTACTTCTCTGTTGGGGATTATGGTATGGCCAATGTTAGGAATCCCTAAAGGATTAAACATGTTATTAAATATTATCGTAGCAGTTATTGTTGCTAGAATCTATTACGTTAAAACAAAATCCAATACCGTAAAAGAATGATCTTTGGGGCAAACACAAATAAGTTTTTAACATCAATACTAAGGAGGAATTAATTATGGGGCCTTTAAACGGTTTAAAAGTTTTGGACTTAACACGTGTATTATCCGGTCCATATGCAACAATGGTATTGGCAGATTTTGGAGCGAATATCATAAAAATAGAGCCACCTAAAGTAGGTGATGATTCTCGCGCTTTCGGGCCCTTTGTAGGACAAGAAAGTGCTTATTACATGAGCTTAAATCGAAATAAACGATCAATGTGCTTGGATTTTAAAAATGAAAAACATAAAGATGTTTTTCGGAAGTTAGTTTCAAAAGTAGATATGGTTGTTGAAAATTATCGCCCTGGAACAATGGAAAAATTTGGTTTAGGTTACGAAGAACTAAAAAAAATTAATCCTCAATTAATCTATGTTGCCTGTTCTGGATTTGGACGTTCAGGCCCTTATGCCCGCAAACCTGCTTATGATGTGGTAGTGCAGGCTATGGGGGGAATCATGAGTATTACCGGTTCAGAAAACGGAGAACCTACTCGCGTAGGTGCTTCTATCGGCGACATTGTTGCAGGAATATTCTCTGTTATCGGTGCTTTGTTAGCTCTTATTCACAAACAAAAAACCGGGGAAGGGCAACTTGTTGATGTCAGTATGATGGACTGCCAGGTCGCGATTTTGGAAAATGCTGTAGCACGTTATGTGACAACAGGCATTATTCCAAAACCTTTGGGAAATCGTCATCCTTCTATAACTCCATTCTGTTCGTTCACTGCAAAGGATGGTTCCATAATTGTTGGGGCAGGTAATGACAGATTATGGGTAAAACTTTGTAATATATTAAACAGACCAGATCTTTTAGTTGATGAACGTTTTGCTTCAAACCCTTTACGAACCAACAATGTAGCAGCATTACATCAAATTTTAAATGAAGAACTTCAAAAAGAAACTGTTGCAGAATGGATGGAAAAATTAGAAGGAGCAGGCGTCCCTTGCGCCCCTATCAACAATGTCAAAAATCTAATAGAAGACCCTCAGCTTAAAGAAAGGGAGATGTTTGTTGAGGTCGAACATCCTATTGCAGGAAAGTTAAAAATGCCTGGCATTCCAATTAAAATGTCTGTTACACCAGGAGAAATCAAAACTCCAGCTCCCATATTAAACCATGATTTATATTCTATACTTTATGATTTGATGGGCTGGAACCAAAATACTGTTGATGAAAATTTAAATTAACTAATCATCTAATAATTAACTGCATCAGTAAATTTCTTGAAACCTCTGCTACAATCTATATAATTTCATAACTTCGTTTTATACAAGACCCCCTGTCCGATGTGTGCACACCTTAGACAGAGGGTCTTCAAATGCCATATTTCCATTTACCATACACCGCTTTTAATTTGTAAATCATACTCCATAAATAGACTGTTTCGTCTTTTATTCCAAGCGCAAATTTCTTAAAGCGCTTCGCTGAAGGACCTTATACAAAAGGACCGCCGCAAACACCGAAGGGATTGCACTTATCGCCATAGAAACGGCGCAGTTTACTGCGCTGACAAAAGCAACCTGCTGAGCATATCCTAACACAAAATATTTAAAGCCGTAACGAAGCACCGGTTCAGTCAGCACATTGACCAGACAGCCGCCAATGCAGGCAATCGCCACGATTCTTGTTTCTTCTTTTTCCGAGGCGGCCGCCGCCAATTTGAATACTCGGTGAGCAATAAAGGCCACCGTCCAACCCAAAATAAACTTAGCCACAAACGTAGGCGGAGCAGAAGTAGTATAGCCGGCCAGTACATCGGCCAAAGTCAGACCCACCGCGCCGGAAAGAGCGCCGTATTTTGCTCCCAGCAATACAGCCGACAACAGAATAAAGGCATGGCCGATATAAATTTTTCCTGTCATCCCCATCCCCATCGGTATCTCTATACGCAAATAAGAAAAGCAACAAAAAGCCAGAGCCGCAAACAGGCCTGCCAATGTCAATTTTGTTATCCGGTCGTGTTTCATTGCCATCCCCTTATTATCAGATCGCCACATCGATCTTGGCGCTGACTCCTACGCCCTGTACCCGTTTACAGTTAGACGGGTCCTTGGAATCCACAGGTATCAACGCCTGAATACGGAAAGTACGATTTAAGAACTCCCCTTCCAGGGCTAATGCAGCCTGACATTGGTCTACCATGGCTTTGGGACCGCTGATTTGCGCAGCGCCCACATAGCCTTTGGTGCCTACCGCCAGAATCGGTACGACCTTCGTCGAATATTCTTCACTGACAGCGTATTTGGAAGTAAGCTTGTTGATAAACGTATTTAATTCAGTACTGTACCGATCTACAGCCCAAACGATTCCTCCTGCTTTCAATATGCTTCCCAGACCACCTAAAACTCCGCCTGCATTGGCAGCCGGAACCGAAACAAGATTCCCTGCAAGAAAACCGCAAAGAGCCGCTGCAACAATTGTTTTTTTACCCGAAAATTTCATTTTGGGCCTCCTTCCTCACACCACAGAATCATTTTAAAAGTAACCGCATCTGATACCAGAGAACATCTCCATGTGTAGATTCTGAAATACCTTCATTGATAAAACCAAATTTATGATAATAGTGAAGCAACGGTTCCTTGCAGGTCAGCACAACGCCAGTCCTACCCGCCGTTTCCGCACTTTCTATCATCGCCTTGATCATCTGTCCCGCATAGCCTCTACGACGATATTCCGGCAATGTATTCAGCCCAAAGATCATTTGCCATTTGCCTTGCGGATTATGCAGGGAAGCATCCTGATACATCTCATCCCGCAAATCTTTTTCATCCGTAACCATTCCGTCAATAAACCCCAGCAGCTTCGCTTCCTGAAATAAAAGCCAGAAACAATCTCCATAGGCCGCCACCCGCTCCCGGATCGTAGCCAATGAGGCTGCCTCCGCAGCGGGAAAGCAGGCTTTTTCTACTTCCGCCAGGGCGTTCACATCCGCCAAAGTGGCATTTCGCAACATCATCTTCCTACCTCGATCAGCTTACCCGATTCGATCGCCCTCACAGCATCTGCTGTCACTGACGATTTTTATCCGCCAAGTATCGTTTAACCCCGGAAATAAAAATATCCAGCCGGTTAATCCCCGTCAGACGGGGACACAGGTAAGGCTTTACCGTTTTAAAAAAAGCGGTGTATTCCTTTCCCTTCAGCTGGTTATCGGAAAAAGGACAAAGGGTCTTTTTATCTTTGTACAACTTCAGATAAATGAAACTATCGCAGGCGGTTAACGCAGCGCAACCGGCGTAACGCATAATGAAGTCCGGCAGAAGGTTCTGCTTTCCTCCATAAAAATCGCCCACCCAAAAATAATTCAGCTCTTTCAGCATTCTCTCTGCCCTCACAGTTATCATTGGAGGCGGCGCCTGGATTTGAACACAGGGAATACGGGTCTTGCGGACCAGCGCCTTAAACACTTGGCTACGCCGCCATTAAAACAGTGATGATGACAGTTTGATTATACAAGCTCTGAAAAATATTGCAAGTGAAAATACTGTAAACTCTTCCTGCAAAATCTGTTATTTTTACACTTCTCCTACCCTGCACTTTATTTTATCCTGATCTGTAGTGCTTCATTCTCCACAGCCGCATCACGGAACACCTGCAGCATAGTCTTGCCATACTCGCCCAGATACGCCTTATCCTGAATACCGCGCGGAATCTCGATCACGGTTTTTTCCACGACTTCTCCCAGACAATCATACAGCGCATCCAGGTTTTCGCCGTAGTAATCAGGCAAATTCAGGGTTTTTTTCAAGTATAAATGAGCTTTCTTTCTATCTTTAAATTCCTTGATATCCAATGTAATTTTCATATGTATCTCTCTCCTTGCCTTCGCCGAGATATTTCCCTGCCGTTCTTCAGTACAATTTTACGAAATTCTGATAATGAGAATCCGAATAATAAATCAGGCCGTCATTGGAAAAACAAATGCGCTTGGCGTTACGGTTGCCCCTGCGGTAATCAATATCGCATTCTCTCCATACCCGCCCCTGCTTATCCGGAAGGATTTTTTCAAAGTTACCGAAACGATCGCCACCGATACTTTTCCCCGGGGCAACCTGATCCAGTGTGCCTGCTTTTTTCCATCCCAGTTTGGCCGCCTGTGCTTTCGTAATATAATTAGGAGGCAGCGTCTTGAATAAATGGATGTAGGCCGCCACATGGCTCTTATCCGTATAGGCTTTTCCCTTTTCCACACGGATGCCGGAAGCAGTAGCTGCCGCCCCGCTGTTCCCATCAGCTTTTGTCGCTTTGCCGGCAGCAGCCTTGTTCCCTGCCGTGCCATTAACAGTGGCGGTCTGCGTTGTCTTCGCCTGCGATGCGTTCCCCGTTTGTTTTTTATTATCACTGCAGCCCGTAACCAGAGCCAGCGTCAGCACCAAAGCCAACACTACAGCAAAAATCTTTTTCATAACTTCCGTCCCCCTGCTTTTTTATGTTTTTATTTAAAAAGTTTGCGTCAATTCAGTGTCATTTGCTAAATATATTTTAGCACATCCGTTCTCTCTTATCAAAAGCCTGCTTGCTAAATACAAATATTTTAACAAAAATTATGGTATAATAAAGTATCTTTAGTAAGGAGAATTTTATTATGAAGCCAGAAAAATTCCGTTCTAAATTATATATTACAGCGTCGGTACTAAGTGCCATCTTACATTTTTCTGCCGCATCTGCCGCGCCGGCCGTAACTGATACCGCTGCATTACAGGCAGCGGCTACCACGCCCGCACAAACAGAAGTAACTGCCCCACGCCCTGATCACACAGCAGCTGACGCAACGGCTTTCGCCCCTGATACCCTCGAGACCACATCTGAACAGACCGGTGAATCGCCGGATCATTCGGCGGAATTTAAGCCCGTGCAGAATGAATTCTTAAAAGAGGGTGAAGGCCTGCCGGGCAGTGAAATACCCTACGAAGGCGAAATAAAATGGACGCGTGAAATGCGTAAAAAAGATAAAATCCTTGCCAAAGAAATACGGATATTGAAGCGACAACGCCAGGCTCTGTCAGAGCAGCGCAGTAAAGCCAGGAAAGCACAAAACAAAGCCTTTGAGGAAGCTTTTAAAAACCGGCAGGAATACAGCATTGTCTTCAATCCGTCCGACTATACTTCTAAAACAATGAATGCGAACGGGGAAAGTGTTTCTTTTCGCGCTTACGAACATCTGGTATATGCAGAACATCCTTACAGCGCTGAAAATCAGATGTTAAGCGTGTACATTCCCGAAGCCTATTTCCACGGAAAAACCGTGAACGGCTTTACCGCGGAAACAGCGCCTGTTTTTATGCCGAACGGGGTTGGCGGCTATATGCCCGGCGAAATCGTCGAGCCGTCCGAAACCTCCCGTCATCAGGGAGCAAACGCTGCGCTTTATGCGCTGAGCAACGGTTATGTTGTTGTATCTCCCGCCGTTCGCGGTCGCACTTTACAGGCTAAAAACGGCTACTATATCGGCAAAGCTCCGGCACTCATTACAGACTATAAAGCAGCCGTCCGCTTCGTCAGAAAAAACCGCCGTTCCGGCTTGCTGCCGGCCGGTGATACGGAAAAGATCATTGTCAGCGGTACCGGCGCGGGCGGCGCGTTAGCAGCACTTTTGGGCGCCGCCGGAAATGCCGCCGATTATGAAACGCCTTTAAAAGCCATGGGCGCAGCCAGAGAACGTGACGATGTTTTTGCCGTGATGGCCTATTGCCCGATCACCAACCTGGAACACGCCGATATGGCTTATGAGTGGATGTTCCGCAGCGAGGAAGGTGCCGGACTTACAGAGGCTCAGGCCAATGCTTCCGCACAATTAAAAAACAACTTCCCGGACTATCTTAATTCGCTCAATTTACGTGATTCACTGGGCGGACGCTTAAACCTGTCCCCGGGCGGAGACGGTATTTTCCGTGAATACATTGAATCCCTGTACCTGTCTTCTGCCCAGGAAGCGCTTGATACAGGGGAAGACTTAAGTCGCATCGACTGGCTTACCTTAAGCGAAAGCCAGGCAGTTCATATGGACTTTGCCAAATACAGAAGAAGCCTGAAACGTCTGAAAGGAATTCCCGCCTTTGATGCATTCGATCTTTCCTCTGCGGAAAATCATAAATTCGGTTCAGCCGAAACCGATCGCCGCCATTTTACGCTCTTCTCTTTAGGCAACAGCGGTTCTGTCGCTCTGCCGGACCCGGGAGAAGAAAAAGCAAAACAGGAAAAAAAGGCAGCTTTATATCGGTCAGCTACGCCGATTGAAAAATTATATTTGGAAAAAGCGGATCTTTTAGAGCAGATAGAAAAAGACAAACAGGACTTCTCTCCCTATATGGCAGAAGAGCGTGAGATCCGCATGCTGAATCCCATGAGCTATATTAATCGAAAAGGAGTAGCTACCGCGCCTTACTGGCGTATCCGCCATGGGGCGTTGGACAGCGACACCGCTTTGGCGATTCCCGCTATATTAGCGGCTAAACTGAGAAACGCAGGAAAAAATGTGGACTTTAAAGTTGCCTGGGGTTACGGACACGACGGAGACTATGATCTGCCGGATCTTTTTGCCTGGACAGACCGTATCGCCAAATTAAAAGACACCACGGAAGCGATTCTGAAAGAAAAGAAAAAATAGATTTGTCATCCGGACAGACAGATAGATAGATAGATAGTTAGTTAGTTAGTTAGTTAGTTTAGATAGTTAGTTAGTCAGTTAGTCAGTCAACTCTGAGTATCACCCTCATGTCAATAACAAAAAAGCTCCTGCGCCTCGGATTTTCCGAAGTTGAGGAGCTTTTCAATTTTTTATCAGTACGGGGGATAAATTACGGCGAGATAACGCCAAAAATATTCCGAAAAACAGAACACCCTCAAAAAAATCAGACATCAATATCGAACATACGCAGGAAGAGCTTCATAATCCGCAAGCATCTTTCGCATGCGTTCCGGAACATCCTCCGGTCTTGCAGTTTCTCGCCCCCCCAACAACATTGGCGCGTTTCTTATATTCTCCCACCGCAAACCACGCAAGAGAGGAATCTGTCGTCCCCTGTTTGCCAATAATCAAACAAACTTTTTCCCGGTCAGCAATTCATATGCTTCCTTGTACTTGCCAATGGTCTTGTCAATAATTTCCCGGGGCAAACTGTCAGAGGGATGCGTCTTCAGGTAATCCCGAACAAATTGTTTGTCGTAAGAAGGCTGTGCTTTTCCTGCCTCATATCCTGCCAACGGCCAGAAACGGCTGTTGTCCGGGGTCAGCATTTCGTCACCCAGGACAATATTGCCCTGCTCGTCCAAACCGAATTCAAACTTGGTATCGGCAATAATGATACCTCGTTCCAAAGCGTAGTCCGCACATTTTTTATACAAGGCCAGAGTCAGATCACGCAATGTCTCCATGTATTCCTTCCCTTTGCCGGGGTAAGAACGCTCCAGCCAGGCAGCCCCTTCTTCCATGGAGATATTCTGATCATGCTCTCCTATCGCGGCTTTCGTAGAGGGGGTAAATAAGATTTCCGGCAACTTCTGGCATTCTTTCAGTCCGGCCGGCAATTTGATTCCGCAGATGTGCCCTTCTTTTTCATAGCTTTCCCAACCGCTGCCGGTGATGTAGCCCCGCACAATACATTCCACAGGAAACATAGCCAACTTCCGGGTTTTCATGCTGTTGCCGTCAAATTCCGGCTGGCGGAAAAATTCCGGCATATCCTGCACATCAATAGAAAGCATATGATTAGGTACGATATCTCTGGTAAAGTCAAACCAGAATTTGGACATTTTATTTAACACGGCGCCTTTTTGAGGCACCGGTTCTTTCAGTATGTTGTCGAACGCCGAAATGCGGTCGGTGCATACCATGACCAGACTGTCCCCTACATCATATAATTCACGTACTTTGCCGGATTTAAAAGGTTTATATTCTTTCATCTTCTTTTGTATAAGCCAATGCCCTATTCAGGTTTATCGGTGTTCCTCTGCCTTTCTTATTAATTTTTACCCAAATTTATCAAATCCCTAAAAAATATATTTTTTTGTCTGATTATCGAATTCTCTGTCACAAGCTTCCCATAAGTTTATTTCCAGCAATATAGAAGCAAGGCAACCGTTGCTGTCGCAGCAGACGGCGTACCCGGTGTAGGAAAAGAACAAATAAACTATGTCCAAGTTGCTGCCGCATTACACGGAGTGCTCACTTAATCAACGCATGCCATTCCTGCAGGGACAGAACATCGCTTTTCCCATGGGCCTTCGTTTGAAGGATTCCCTCGGCGGCCGCTTTAGCGGCCACCATGGTGGTAATATAGGGGATCCGATGCTTGATCGCCCCTTTGCGCAAATAGCTGTCATCATGAGCCGCCGTCTTGCCGGCCGGAGTATTGACGATCAGCTGGATCTGCCCGTTGATGATCCAGTCCTCAATATTGGGCTGTCCTTCAAAGATTTTATTGACACGTTCCACCGGAATCCCCGCTTCCTGTATCAATCTTGCCGTACCGGTAGTGGCAATGATTTTAAATCCGTCCTCATGGAAAGCTTCCGCCACCGCTACTACTTCCTCTTTATCCTGATCACTGACAGAAAGCAGCACCGTTCCCTGCAAAGGCAGCATGGACTGCGAGCCTTCTTCCGCCTTGTAGTACGCTTCGCCCACCGTGTAAGCCAGTCCCAGCACCTCGCCTGTAGAACGCATTTCCGGCCCTAACAGAGGATCTACTTCCGGGAACATATTGAAGGGGAATACGGCTTCTTTGACGCCATAGTACGGGATCTTCCGTTCCTGTAACCCCTTGACCGGGGAAGGACGACCGGTCAGCGCGCCGGTAATAATATCGGTTGCCAGGGGCACCATACGGATCCCGCAAACCTTGGAAACCAGCGGCACCGTACGGGATGCACGGGGATTTGCCTCCAGCACATAGACCTTGCCGTCTTCGATGGCGTATTGCATATTCATCAGTCCGACCACATGCATTTCCACCGCAATCTTGCGGGTATATTCTTTAATCGTTTCTAATAAGTCCGCGGGAATCTGCCGGCTGGGCAAAATGCAGGCGCTGTCACCGGAATGAATACCGGCCAGTTCGATGTGTTCCATCACCGCAGGCACAAAGGCGTCCGTGCCATCGGCGATCGCATCCGCTTCACATTCCAGCGCATTATGCAGGAACCGATCGATCAGGATCGGCCGGTCCGGGGTGACGCCGATTGCCGCCGCCATATAATCCGTCATCTGCTCTTCATCGTGCACAACTTCCATGCCGCGGCCGCCTAACACAAAGGAGGGCCGTACCATCACCGGATAACCGATACCTGCGGCGATTTTCTTTGCTTCCTCTACCGTGCTGGCCATACCGGATTCCGCCATGGGTATGCCCAGTTTTTCCATAACCATACGGAACTGATCCCGATCTTCCGCCAAATCAATCACTTCCGGCGTGGTACCTAAGATATTCACACCTTCCTGTTTCAGCTTGGCCGCCAAATTCAACGGCGTCTGCCCACCGAACTGGGCAATCACGCCTACCGGTTTTTCTTTATGGTAGATACTCAGCACATCTTCCAGCGTCAACGGTTCAAAATACAGTTTGTCGGACGTATCGTAGTCCGTAGACACCGTTTCCGGATTGCAGTTTACGATGATCGTCTCAAAGCCGAGCTTCTTCAAAGACATGGCCGCATGTACGCAGCAATAGTCGAATTCGATACCCTGCCCGATCCGGTTAGGGCCGCCGCCCAGGATCATGATCTTTCGCTTATCAGTAACGGGATTATGGTCTGCCCCATTATAGGTGGAGTAATAATAGGCACTGTCCTGCGTACCGCTCACATGTACGCCATCCCAGGCTTCCACTACCCCCGCATTTTCTCTGGTGTGGCGGATCTCATCTTCTGTCACAGCTAAAATTTCACTGAGGTATTTATCGGAAAACCCGTCTTTTTTCGCCTGAGCCAATTTTTCCACAGGGGGAACGGAACCCTTATATTGCAGCAGCTCTTCTTCTTCTTCCACCAACTCCTGCATTTGACGAATGAAATACTCTTTGACAAAAGTAATTCCCTGGATTTCCTCAACAGAAGCGCCTTTACGTAATGCTTCATACATCTGGAAGTGGCGCTCGGAAGAAGGCGTACGCAACAGGTTCAGCAATTCTTCTTTGGAAAGACTGTGCAAATTACCCACATGGCCTAAGCCAAAACGTCCTTTTTCCAAAGAGCGGATCGCTTTTTGCAGCGCTTCTTTATAGTTTTTACCGATACTCATAACCTCGCCTACGGCACGCATCTGAGTACCTAATTTATCTTCTACTCCTTTGAATTTTTCAAAGGCCCAGCGGGCAAATTTAACTACCACATAGTCTCCGTCCGGCACATATTTATCCAACGTGCCGCACTTGCCGCAGGGCAGATCTTTTAACGTGAGGCCCGTCGCCAATTTGGCCGATACCAGGGCAATAGGGAAACCGGTAGCCTTGGACGCCAGCGCCGAAGAGCGGGACGTACGGGGATTAATTTCAATGACGACGATACGCCCATCCTTGGGATTACGGGCAAACTGCACATTCGTGCCGCCGATCACGCCAATATGTTCAACAATTTTATAAGCCTGGCGCTGCAGTTCCTTCTGCACGTCTTCGGGAATGGTCAGCATAGGCGCCGTACAGAAAGAATCCCCTGTATGCACGCCCACCGGATCTACGTTTTCAATAAAGCAAACGGTGATCATATTATTTTCTTTATCCCGGACCACTTCCAGTTCCAGCTCTTCCCAGCCTAAAATGGATTCCTCCACCAGAACCTGGTGAATGATACTGGCCTGAAGCCCTCTGGCGCAAACCGTCTTCAGTTCCTCTTTATTGTAGACCAGTCCGCCGCCGGCGCCGCCCATCGTATAAGCCGGACGCAGCACCACAGGGTAGCCCAGTTCGTCCGCAATGGCTAACGCTTCTTCTACGCTATAGGAAACATGGCTGCGAGCCATAGCGATTCCCAGTTTATCCATGGTCGCTTTAAATTCGACCCTGTCTTCTCCTCGTTCAATGGCATCGACCTGGACCCCGATGACCTTTACATTGTACTTATCCAACACACCGGCCTGATTTAATTCCGAGCATAAATTCAGCCCGGATTGTCCGCCTAAATTAGGCAACAATGCATCGGGCCGCTCTTTTGCAATAATTTGTTCCAACCGTTCCACATTCAACGGTTCTATATACGTTTTGTCTGCCATTTCCGGATCCGTCATAATCGTCGCCGGATTCGAATTGACCAATACGATCTCATAGCCTAAGGAACGCAACGCCTTACAGGCCTGTGTACCGGAATAGTCAAATTCGCAGGCCTGACCGATAATAATCGGACCTGAACCAATGATCAGTACCTTACGGATGTCTGTTCTTTGCGCCATAATTTCTCTCCTCTGCCTCAACCACCGTGCCATACAGCAGGAAAAAGATACCAAACAGGGGCCGCCCTGTTTTGCCTTTCCCATTTACTCCAACGAACATTTTACCATACTTTTAAAAAAAGGAAACAGGGAAATTCAGAAATTTTTTTGAACTTCCCCTGTTAAAATTAGGTGTAGGTGAATTGCAAAAGTAATTTCCAGATGTAAGGGAAAGTTCTATCTATGCTATACAAGTAGAATGTGTGCTTAATTTCTTGCTAAAATATTTTTATCGTGTAAAATTAAGTTAAAGTTCCGTATTTTGCGCATAGCAAACAGAGTAAAAGAAGTCTTTTCTTTCGAAAGTGAAAGAGTAAGATTTGTGTGTTAATGACATTGAATCCTTCTAAATTTATGGAGGTTAAGGAAGAATTTATTACTGATTCAAAAAACACAAAAGCTTAAGTATTCTAAAGTTGTGCTCTTGAAGGAGGTATGACAATGTTATGGAATAGTCCTATGTTAACAGTCTGGGCGGTTGGCTGTATTTTAACAGTTGTGGTATCGTATGTCTTATTGGAAAAATGGTATTGATAAAAGGAGGAAAAAATGAAAAAAGCAAACGTAATAATTTTAGGAACCGGTGGAACTATCGCAGGAAAAGCAGGATCTAATACTGAAATGACGGGATATAAAGCAGGGGAAATTGGCATCCAATCATTAATCGATGCAGTTCCTGAAATTTTGAATGTCGCAAATGTTTCGGGAGAACAGTTCTGTAATTGCGGGAGTTTCGACTTAACTTGGGATATTGTGTTGGCGTTAGGCAAAAGAGTCAACCAATTATTAGGTCAAAAAGATGTTGACGGGATTGTAATCACCCATGGTACGGATACTTTAGAGGAAACAGCCTTCTTCCTAAATTTAACTGTAAAAAGTAAAAAGCCTGTTGTCCTTGTGGGTGCAATGCGTCCTGCAACTGCTATCAGTGCCGATGGTCCTGTCAATCTTTTAAATGCCGTTCGCCTGGCCGGCAGTGAAGAAGCTATAGGGCAAGGCGTTCTTATCGCAATGAACGACCAAATCAACGGTGCACGAGACGTCACCAAAACAAACACGACCCATGTAGAAACCTTTAAATCCGTTGAATTAGGTTATTTAGGTTATTTTCAAAATGGAGCGCCCGTATTTTATAAGAAAACGACTAGAAAACATACCTGTCAAACTGAGTTTGATATTATGGAGGTCGAGAAACTTCCGCAAGTTGATATTGTTTACTCTTATATCAACTGCAATGCCAAGCTTGCAAAAGCAGCTGTTGAATCCGGAGCAAAAGGTATTGTTGTCGCATCTTTCGGACACGGCAATATCCACAAGGACATGATTCCAGGCTTAGCAGAGATTGCAGCCAGCGGTATCCCGGTCGTACGTAGCTCTCGGGTTCCTAACGGAATCGTCAGTAAAAACTACCTGGACGACAAATGTGGCTTCATAGCTGCTGACAGCCTTAATCCGCAAAAAGCACGGATTTTACTCATGCTCGCGCTCTTAAAAACCACGGACAAAGATGAAATAAGACGAATTTTTGCAACCTATTAATCTATCTTCTCCTTTAAAATTACACAAAGAGAACTCCCTTTTCTCAAACGCTTAGGAAAGGGAGTTCTTTTTATTAGGATTTATGCGTTTTTTTACAGCTCGTCAAAGACTTCCAAAATCATGGGCCATAGGCGTTCTCTGTCAATGGTCTGCACAATATGAGCCTTTTGGGTGCCAACAGGAGGTTCGCCGATAAAGGCAATGGTTTTGCCGTAGCAAGGAGAATACACGTCATTTACATCGACAAACTGGTAATATTCTTCCTGAACCAAAGTGGGATCAATGGCAACCGCCGCTGCCAGCACGTCCCAGATATAGTTAGTATAGTGTTCCGGATCTTTACGGAATAAGCCTACCATATAATGGGTCTCCCACATGCTCTTGAACAACGGGTTCTTGATTCGTTTTTCCAACTCCAGAAAATCCTTATAGTCGATCGTTACTTTTTCGCAAACATCCAAGGGCAGGAAAATCTGGTCCGGATATGGCGCACGAATCATGATTTTTGCAGCTTCCGGGTCGATCCAGTAATTAAATTCCGCCAAAGGAGTGGAGTTGCCTTCGTGATAGAAAGCGCCGCCCATATAAATCATCCGTTTGATCAAAGGCGCGATTTCCGGTGCTTTTTTCAGCGCCGCCGCCATATTAGCCCCTGTGCCGATAGCAATGACCGTCACTTCATGGGGACGGGCCTTGATAGTACGAATCAGATAATCCACCGCATGTTCTTTTTGCGGCATCACGGAAGGCTCTTCCTTAAAGCGTTCCCGGTACGCATCCAGCCAGCTCTTCGGTTGTGGATAACTTACCGATCCCATATATGTTTCTTTGCCCCAGCCAAACATTTTGCGCTCTTTTTCCATGTTTTTATACCGGTTCTTGCGAATCGTGCGATTCACACCCTGGAATACCGGAATATCCGTCCGTTTGATGCCCTCTAACTGGCGAATCGCGCTGGCTACCCCATCCTCTGCCCAGCTGTTACCGATACAGATCGTTACGCCCAGTAAATCAATTCTTGGCGATTTTGCCAACATCATCATGGCCACACCATCATCAAACAGATCCACCATATCCGCATCCAGGATGACCGGCATCGCTTCATCGCCCCGTTGGAACACACCGCCCTGCACCGGAGACGGAGGCAACGTGGAATAGGGGCTGCTCACGGGAGCTGCCGCTGCTAATGAAGTAAAGGCCAGCAAAGCCACCATGCAAATCGTTTGTACCAACCAACGCATTGCTTTTCTCATGAACATCACTCCTCTTACTAAAATTTGTCAAACCATAATATATTTTAATTTAAATATATTCTACTGCTTTCCACTCTACTTCGAACTTAATATGGTTTTGGTAAAACCAGTTACCCAGTGTCAAACTTTTCTCCGTTGTCATTCAGTTATCCGCCGGATAGTTACACCAGTAAATACCATCGATTACACCATTGGAGCAGGAAAAGCCAAAGCCTTTGCTGTCAGGCAGCTCTCCCGGATATTCTCTGTTCCTGTACCAGTACAGCCCATTTTCTCCCGGCAGATAGTACCAGCCGATCGATTCCATATCCCGGTGGAACTGTGCCAGCTCTCTGTCATCCATCTTCTGTCCGATTCTAAGCCCTGCCGCCGGCTGTTTTGAAGAAACTACCGAAGCTCCCCACATGCGAATATTAAGCCCCTCAGACTCACCGAGGTCTCTGCTGCAGTAGGCCCACATATCGTATTCACCTACGGCTATTTTGAACTCTGCTCCGGCAAACTTGCGGTCTGTCGCCTCGAGATCACCAAATCCATTGCCATGAATATTTTCATAAGAACCTACTAAACTGTCAAAGTCAAAAAACACACTGCTCTGAAACGCAGCCTCAAAACGCTCTTTTCGGGTCATCGCGTCCTTTATCAGTCCCAGATACCTCGCATTGACATAACCCCGGACTCCCTCCTCGGTAATTACTTTTGCCCAAGGATAACCATTGTAGTGTTCTTTTGTAAACTCTTCCGCATACACCCAATCTCCTGCCTGTAAAGAATCCAAAATCTCTCCCTGATCCACCACGGGACCGCTGCGAACATTTACATCAGAACCGGTGGAATACAGCGCAATCGGCCAATCATAAGGTATGGAATCGCTCATCGCTTTGCGGGAATTCTCCAAACTTACACAATCCAAGGCAGCGAACGCTGAAGAACTGAAAACAAAAGAAACAACGGACACCAGCAAGGCCAAAAAAACGGCTGTCATAAGTTTTTTCATGTTTCCTCCTCCTGATTTATAAATAATAAAATCGCAATAAAACAAAACACCGAACGAATATCCGTCCGGCATTAGGATGCCTGATCAGTAACAGGAATACCTGACGGAATAAGCGAAAGTTTTCGCCGTTTCTCCAGCAAAATTTTATTTCAATTACTCTTATTTCTTCCGGACTCTCTTATTGCTTCTCTATTCAATTAGTGGTTATGCAAACCTGAACCTACCTGTATTTCTTTTTTCATTATCCCATAGTCAGACACCATTTTCAAGGTTATTTTCTGAAATTTCTTTATCTTATATCATACTATATCATACGATTTTCCGCACTCTACTGCGTAATTTTTATTTTTTCTCAGTCTGTGTGCTGCTCACCACTGCCAAAAGAAAGAGTGGTTTCAGAATGCTAAAAAGCAATCCGATAAATGTTACTGAAACAAATTTAATGCCGTAAGATCAATTTCGCTGACAACAGCAGAAACAATCACCAGAACCACGCCCGCTGCCATAACGGGAGTCATCGGCTCATGCAGCACAAAAGCGGACAGTAATACTGCCACAATGGGGTCAATATAGCTGAATAAAGCCACGGTCTGCGCGGAAATCCTATTTATGCTGCCAAAATACAGAGAATAAGCGATCCCGGTATGAACGATGCCTGCCATCAGCAACATACTCAGCGCCAGCGGTTCCGGTGTAAAGGAAGTGATGTTACCTTTCACCATTACATACGGCAATAAAGTGACAGCAGAAATTCCCAGTTGGAAAACAGTTCTGTCCCGGGAAGGAATGTCCGTGATTTTTTTGTTCAGAAGCACGACCGCCGCGTACAAAACTGCCGCCCCAAGGCCAAAAAATACACCCTGCAAGCCGGAGACTCCGGAATTGATCACATTAGTGACCGAAACCATCCCCACCACAGCGCCCATAGCGCAAAGCCCCTTCTTCAAGGTTATTGTTTCTTTTAGTACCACAGGCGAAAGTACAATCACAATAACCGGCGCCATGTAATAGCAAATCGTAGCCACGGCAACCGAAGTGTAACAATAGGCTTCAAAAAGCAAGATCCAGTTAAATCCAAGACAGGCGCCGGACACAAGCAATAAAGCAAGGTTTTGTTTTACGGGTTCCCAGACAAAGGTTTTCTTGTGCAACATCTGGAGGAAAAGCAAAAACGAAACGCCAACAAAGCCCCTTACAAAAGCAATCCACTCGGAAGGATATGGAATATAACGGCGCACCAGACCGATCGTGCCGAAGATCACCATCGCTAAAACCATCTGTAATTTATCGTTCTTCACTATCTTTTCTTCCCTTTTCTGTATAGTATGAATCTGACAGAAAATAACGTACAATACAATATTTTATACCTGCTAATGCACAGGTCTGTCACAGTACTCTGATTTAAAAGAAAGAACGGGAGTCCATAAAAGGCAGACGCGCCGGCAAATACCAGTTAAAAGCAATCTCTCACGGAGAGATAAGTCCTCTTATACGCATCCCTATTCCTTCTATCTTTTATCCTACCATGATTCAATAGTCTTTTGGTAAGCCACCATTTCCCGGTCGTTAAAACAGCAGAAATATATTTTCATTACGACATCCGGATGTGCGTCAAGCCACTGCGCTGCCGCCAACAGAGACACCTTTGCCGCCTTTTCAATCGGATAGCCATATGCTCCCGTAGAAATACAGGGAAAAGCAATACTCCTACACCTATACGCCAACGCTAAGTCAAGAGAATTTCGGTAACACGCAGCCAGCAAATAAGCATCCTCAGCTACACCGCGATAAACCGGTCCTACTGTATGAATAATATAAGAGGCATTCCGGATATTATAAGCTTTGGTAATTTTAGCCTGGCCTGTTTCACAACCATTAAGCGCCTTACATTCCCGTAACAATTCTGACCCCGCCGCTATATGAATGGCTCCATCTACGCCTCCCCCGCCCAAAAGGGTTTGATTCGCTGCATTTACAATGGCGTCCGCCTGCTGCATAACCACACTTCCCCGCACAAAAATAATCTGCGATTTTCTATTTGCGGTCTCCGTTCCAGCATGACTACACCAGGAAGCTGTCACATTGGCAACAGCTTTTTCCCCCTCTGTTTTCTCCCACGTTTTTTCTTCGTTTGTTGAGAGAATGCTTGCTGACATATTCTCACTCCTTTTTTCTTCTCGCATATTTCTTGCACATTGATTGATAAAGTCTGTAGATTGTACGCATCAGTCAATAAAGTTTACATGTCTTTGTCCATTTGCAGCGGCAACAAAATATAACGCGTTAGGAAAAATGCCGCAACCAATGTTGTCAGCCCTTCAGAAAATGTCAATACATACCAGATCACGTTGCCGCCGCTAAAAGTTTCATACAAAAACATCACACAGGTTACCAGTATCGGGGTGCGGAGCAAAGATAAGAAAATGGCAATTCTCCCCTTACCCAAGCTGGCAAAAAAGGTAACCATAAATATATTGTATCCGATAAAGAGATACGACGAAGAATATTTTATTAAAGCCTTGACAGTACTATCCCGCAAACCGGAGCCTTCCTGCAGAAAAATATCTACGACCGGCAACGGGAAACAATATGCTATCACCAAAAATACTGCCGTAATAAGCGTAATAAAAGTAAAACCGCCCACAAGAGAATCGCGGATACTACTCAAACTGCGCCGCCCGTAATCATAGCTGAACAAAGGCGCCAGTCCCTGCGCCACTCCCGTCATGGTCACCTGAGCGAACACGGAAATATAAGAAATCACAGTATAGATCACAATGCCATCCTGCCCCAAAAGTTTCAGCAACGTCGTGTTAAAAAGAAACACCGTATACCCGATGGCAATCTCAGACAAAGCGTCACCGGCGCCTATCGGAAGCACCGTTTTCAAGTGAGACAGATTGATTTTCCGGACAAAGTTAAGCCGCCCCTTTTTTCTTGAAAAATGAAACAGCAGCAAAAGCGTGCTGACGACCTGCGCGATTCCTGTTGCCAATCCCGCGCCAAAAACACCCATTTGCAGGGGTACAATGAACAGGTAGTCAAGCACCAGATTCGTCAGTGCCGCCACAAGAACGGAAATTGTTGCAAACTGAGGAAAACCGTCCACTTTAACCAGCACTTCCAGCTGATACGTGGTCATAAAAAATACGCCGAAGAAAATCAGCACATGGAGATATTCTTTGACGTAAACATAGGTCTGCTCATTAGCGCCCAAAAGGAATGTAAGCGGGTGCAAAAAAATATGTAACAGCACAGTATAAATAACACCCAGCACAGCTAAAGCGGCAAACCCGACCGTAAAAACTTCGTTTGCTTCACGGATATTTTTCCGGCCCAAACTGAACCCTGCTTTCGCCTGGGTGCCGATGCTCAATAATATTCCCAGCGCAAAGAAACTGGTAATAACCGGCATTGAGATATTCACTGCGCTGAAACCCGTTTCTCCCACATAGTTAGCTACAAAATAGCCGTCGACCATCGTGTAAAGGGCAAAGACCCACATCGAGAGGATCGACGGAATCGTGTATTTAAAAAATCGTTTCATTGCCTGCTCTTTGTGCTCTCCATTCGCATCACTTACTCAGCCCACTCCCACGGCTTCAGTAAATCGTACAACAGGCAGCTTTATCTGCACTTTAACGCCCATCTTTAAGATAGCGTGTAACAATCGCTTCAGCCTCTCCCGGTCCGTCGGCAGGTTTGCTATACTCCACCCGCACCCGGCGATTATCGCTTGCTGAACCCATCTTCCATTCCGCATAGGGCTTGTCGCCTGTATAATGATCTTCTACGAGAATCATGTTAAGCCGGGAAAGATTATAATAAAGAGCATCCGCAATGTCTTTGGTATCCCCGTCACTGTCTGAGGTAAACGCAAACACGATTTTCCGTAATGTATTCCGCTCCGCGTCATGAATAAGTATCAGCTTTTCCTTGAGTTTAGGCCCACGCTCACACCGGTAAATCGCCGCCGGATGAAGTGACTCACCCTCAAACCCATTGGCCACACATTCCCAGTTACCTTTGTGCATTTCCCTCTGATATGCTTCATACGGCTGCCCCAGATACAACCCATACACAACGTCCGGCGAAGAAGACACTGCGTCTAAAAAAGGGCCCACATCGAACGCCTGAACCGTACCCGAAAATGATAGCGCCATACACAGTCCTACTACCCATGCCCATACCCGACGTAACATAGCTTTCCCTCCTGTATGTCATATTGACCGATTTTCATCTTTCCTGACGGATTTTCATCTTTCCATCATTCATCGCAAATGCGATCCGGCTTGTTTATAAATCCTCTTTATCCAGCAGACGGCAGAACGACACTGCCATCCTGTTTCACATACTAAGCCCACTCCGGATATGACAACTCTTTAATTTACATCAACATAGCGCCTGTGGACCCAACAAGCAAAACCAGAATAAACAGCGCGACCCAACAGAAGGGGGACGTGAAGCAAAGGCTCAAGATTTTCTTCCACCTCAGCGGATAAAGATTCTTCACCCGCTCCAGAGAACCATCCTCAAGAATTTTATAGAGCACCGGATAATCATAGATATCCCGACGGATCACAGCAATCCACAGAATGTAGCAGATAGGTACAAACAAGGCCCACCAAGCCCCTCCATAGCGGTAGTTGATTTTGCTCAGTTCACTTATGGAACCATTGCTTATAAACACATTCAAAAGCACAATAAGTATGGCTACACAGCAGGGTAATAACAGCATCAGGAAAGCGGCCAGACCTATCTTGGCATAGCGTTCGGGGGTAAAAAACTTTATTTTTACCGGCTCCGATTTCTCCCCTATCTTTTCAAAGAAAACAGGTTCTACCGTGGCATTTTCCTGCAGCTCCTGACTTTCCACATAGCTAATTTTACTATTTTCTCTCACCGCCAACAACTTCCGGCTATGCATATACAGCATTTTGATAACATTATCAGCATCTTTATAAGCTGCCCAGCTGATGAGAGCCGCCACAAAGCAAATCATACCGGTAAGCTCAAAGTTAGCATCGTATCCCAGAGCCAAAGGTACAAACTGACAAAGCGCCGCTACAAAAAGCACCAGACAGACGGGCTCTATCCACCAGTAATGCGTCACCGTTCCCTTATAGGGTTTTACGGCGACTCTTCCCGTCTGTCCATTGACTGCCACATGAAGGGCACCGACATTCAACACATAAACCGGCATTAGAGCAGGGCACCGCAGAACACTGTCGCTTTCGGCGTCAAGCAACAGTCCCTGGGTTTCCAGAGTTTCTTCGAGTCGGGGACGATAAGCTTCCTCCAGTTCCGTGTCGATACGGTTTTGAATGGCAGTGTCATCAACATCCTGAAGCTTAGTATGAAGACCGGCAAGGTAACCATATTGAAAAGGACGGACTTCTCTCCAATCAAACGGCTCCATTTTTTCCAGTAGCATGTTATCCATCTGTTTGGAAGTATTAATCGCTACCTCTTCCACAAAGCCGCCGCATTCATAGCAACGAGCACTCCGATCACGCCAGACCGTTGCTTCAACAGGTCCTTTCACAATCTGATAGGGAAGATAAAATCCCTGCAGCTTATCAAGTCGACCGGCTAAATCTTTCGCCTCCTGTTTATTTTTATGAGCAGCGATCCATTTTTTCAGCTGTTCCTGCGCCTCTTTCAGAGTGATTTTAAAAGGAATAATCAGCTCGGGGAAAGCATCGCTTTCCACGAAATCGGAATTAACCATTTTACTGCCGCAAAAAGCGCAGTTTCCCGTAGCTTCTGTAGCGTCAATCACTACTACAGCGCCGCAGTTTGTACAGTTATAGCGTTTCAATTTCTCGCTTTGGGTGTCTGCCTGCAGCTTGGCGGCCACTCGTTTGCGGTAACGGGCCAGCTGCTGCACAGGAGCATACAAATCGGTATCGGCTCCGCAATATTGGCAGTGGTAATTTTGGTGAATAATATCATATTCCGCAGGAGCTGCGCAAGCCTTACACTTTATCTGTAAAGGATTATCAAAAGTAATTTGTTCTTCCACCATTTCTCAAGACCTCCTTCACTCCTCTTCTATCACCCGGGTAAATCCCAGGAGCAGGAAAATAATAGCCAGACAAGCTGTACCGAAAGCAGCAAACTTTCCTTCCGGTCTTTCTTCTTTGATCAAATCCTCCGCAGTGACTACTCTATCATAAATTTTACTTACCTGGTCATAAGCGGTCACTTGCCCCTCCTCCTGTCTGCCTATCACAGTAAATTCAGGTAAATCTTTTAAGGAAAAACCCTTGTAGAAAATCCTCAGATCACCAATCACGTTTTTCTCATAAGCTTTTTTATAGAGCATATGCCCCTTGCTTTCAAAGCCCTTCTCTAAATTCTTCTCAGGAATTTTTATGACAGCCTTCATGTTTTTCGCATAGGATTGGCTGAAGCCTTCATATTTTTCCATAGACAGTTTCTTTACAAAGACTGTGCTGATTGACAGGTTGCCATCATTAAAAGTGACAGGTGAAACGAAATCCCTGCTGCGTAAAGGAAAGGCAGGATTTTTGTAGATTTTGCCGTTAAATGTAAATTGTGGTAGCTGCTTCTCGGTCCAGAGAGCCTTAAGCCGATTGCTCTTTTCCGTATTTTCTTTGTCATATTGAGCCATCTGTACGATGCGGTGAAGTACAGGAGCCTTTACTCGGACACCGGTTTGCCCGTCCTGCGTCACGCCTTCAAAAGTCAGCTTGCCGGTCATCATTACAATTTTATCCTCATTTTCCGGATGTATTCGGCAGTCCTTAACCTGGACAATACGACTAACGGCAATCCTGTTGTAGCCTCCGGTAGCAAAATGGGCGGTCAGTCCCAGCAGTACCACTCCTAACACCAGACAGCCATACTTGATGACCCTATCATTTTTCGCACTCATCCTGCCACCTCATTTCATTCATAAATCACCGGATACACTTCTTCTAACGGACGATGCTTCCATTTTTCAATCTAAGGAAAGATTGTATCCGTTAACCCTGAGAACAAATGCTATGTAATGTAACAGCATTTCTTCTTTATTAACAGTATAATCTATTTTTCTGACAATGGCAATTCATCCAGGGACCGGAAAGATCCATATTGTTCCTTCTATAAGAGACAGGCTGCTGCCGCAGCCCTTTACCTGGCAATACACGGATCTGATTTTAATGTTCTTTGATAATCTTTGTAGCAGTTTCCAGCATGCGGATCGCCGTCTGAAAATTATCCCCGATCAGATCAAACACCGCATCCTCAGATAAAACGCCACATTTTACAGAAGATGGAATTTCTCCGTGATCCGCACGTTCCACATCCTGTAAAAATTCTTCACTGTAATAGTACTGTCTTAACCGTTGATATTCTTTCTGGCTCTCTTCAAATTCATCGAGTACTTGATTTAAATTTTGCAACAGCTGATTATGATGATCCAAAATGGTTTCCATTTCCATGATTTTTTTATATTTCTCCATATGCCTCTCTCCTATACAACATATACCTTGATATTTTTACAATAAAACATTAACTTATCTGTTTCAACCTGATTTAAGCTTCCTGCGCGGCCTTTCGAATACAAAGCAAGTAAAACACGATGGCCAACAATTGAGCCCCTACAGAAACTGCTGTCAGATAAATCACATCACTATCATACAAAACGCCAAGCAGCCAACTGCCCAAAAACCAGGCAATGCCAAAGCCGGTATGTAGAAAAAAATTGCCGCTCCCTTGCATATTTAAAATATTCCATCTGAAATTTCAAATCCGACCGTAAGCATCTTATTTATCTTCAGCTATTTCAGTAGAGAAGACTGCTACCATACCCACAAGCAGCTCTTCAGAAAAAGGCTGTGTTAACCGTCGGATTCCATCCTGGCAACTAAGATTGCGAATCAATGCCTTTACCGGCTTTCCGTCTAAAAACACTTGCAGATAGGCCGGTTCTTTTCCCGATAAAAATAATAATTAGACACGTCTGTAGAAAACGTGACGGTAAAAGAGCTTCCGATCGCAACTAATTTACGCCGACTTTTTCATCCAGGTTATCATAATTTTGGGCGAAAAAGCAATTCATTTGGCAAAATTGAAATACTGCCCGCCTCGCTTAAGAGATACGGACAGTATTGTCATTAAAAGCAAATCAATAGCTACGATAAAAATCAGCGTTTTTCCCAGGCGGTGAAAAGCCATCCTCCGGAAACGGTTTTTCTGTCATCATACCAGCCGTAATATTCCAGATAATCACGGACCGCAATATTTCCGGTATACATATCGTGGCGTCCGCCGGGCAGACTTCGGAAATCACTTTCCGCCGAAGAGGGACTACTCGGTTCATACATTGTATATCCGCTTCCGGACGGCGTAAAAATGGCAAATTTTTTAGCACTGATATAGGAGTTGAAATCACTGCTGCTAATTGACCTTACTGCCAGTGAGGCGAAACAGCAATTAGCAAATACCATAAGAGTAACAAATGTGGTTAATGCAATCTTTTTACATTTCATAATATTCGCGGTTTTAATCCATCGTCTGTCGATAACGATGAACGGTAGCCCTCCGCTGCCCCCTTTCATAAAACAAGCCACCTGTTTCTATTTATAGTGTACTAAAAATAGCTACATATGTCTATACATAAGATAGTATAAAAAGTGCAAATTTTATGGTTCTGTATAGCCCATGTACCGGCGGACTAAATCAATATGCGGATCGGATGAATATTTTTGTACTTGTCCACATTTAGCAGAAAGCTCTGCCTGCGTTTTTTCGTCCTGACTATGGACTTCTTCCAGAATAAAGTAAGCAGGTGTAAAGAGCACCGTCAAAAAATCACCGCCGGAAGGACTCTTTCTATACACTACTGCACGATTTTCGGACAGACGCGAATAGGTGGTCACTTCGTCCACACGAATATCAGTCGGAGAGCCTAACATCGGCGGAGGTAAAAGACGGATACGATCACCGACAAAGAAAGGTTTGCCCTTCAACGCTTCCCAGAGCAAAAGACCCGCAGAAAAAAGGAAGCCTGTCTCCGAATTGCCTCGCTCCATATAGGATGCATCAAATTGTTGCGCCTGGCTAAAATCAACCAGCCCATGGGCCTTTTGAAAACCGATAGTAAAAGTTTGATTGAATGGCTTGAATTTTGCGGCGATAAAAATCGTTTCAGGGCTCATTTGCTTTGTTTCCATACTCACAATGTGCGCATCCACGAGCAGGGTATTTTTCTCAAGTTCCTGGACGGAGAACAAATCTAACACATAGCCTTTGCCCCACTGCACGAAGGCAATAGGATATTTTGCATCGTCCTCATAATACATATCGTCAGCATAGGCGCTAAAACACAGACCGAAACACAGACATACCGTCAGTAAAACCAAGGTTACTTTTTTCATTAGCTCCCTCCTTTGCATACCCTGACCTACCCTGATCATTCAGCATCTTCTTCGTGTTTTCATTATAACACATCCGGTTTTTGTTATTACATAGTTCATGCACAGTATTGGCCCCTGTTTATCTCACAGTATCTCGCAAAATCACGTGGGTTTTGCTGTTCACATCGGTACCTTTCTTGATGAGGGAAATACAGCCATTATGACAATCCATAAGCCTTTCCGTTAAAACAAACACCCGCACAAAGGCGGGTGTGAAAGAGGGGCTTCTATGAATTCCTTTCCTGCTGCAGGAAACATTACGGATTGAGTATCAGATAAACGTTCACGATCAGTACAATACCAAGAAAGATTGCAACCGGTACAATATAAGAAAGCGATTTAATGATGTCCAAAACGGTAACTGTATTGGATTCCATTTTAATTCGGTGCTGTTTACCGTTTGTATCCACCACATAAACATAAGGATTTTCATAAATATCGATTCGTCCCATAGAAACAAAGTAAGCAATTGCAATCGGTACAAAAATACAGAGCCAAACAGCGGATCCCATCAAATCAAGCCCTGTAAAACTCAGCCCGTTGAGAAGGAAAGCGATAATAACAGGGAGAAACATCGCTCCGACTGCGGCAGCAACCATTTTGAACATTCTTCCGGCTGTTGTGAATTTGATAAAAACCCTTGTTTTTTTACCGCCAATATCCTGAAAGAACATCGGCTCGACGGAATCAACCTCAATTTTTTTGTGAGAAAGCTTTAGTTTTTTGTCCTGCCCCCGTTCATACAATTCCGTTGTAGAGACAACATCGTGGAAGGCTTTCAAACCTTTGTGATCTCCGTATGCGTTGTGATAAGCGGTAAAAAAGATGAGGCCCATCACCAGACCAAACATACCGGCCAGCCCAAGACTCGCCTCAAAATCCTTTGTTAAAATATACGAAATCACGATGGATGCAAAAAACACAAGAAACGTGGCAACAAGCGGCTTGATCCACCAGGGCGACAGCTTTTTCAAGCTAACCTCTGAAACAGAAACCTTACCGGTTTGTCCGTTTACAGCTGCATAGAATCCCTTTCTCATAATGTAATAGACCGGAAGAAGTACGGGAATCGTCATAAGCTGCGTAGAGTCCACATCTACAGAAACCTCCTTTGTTTCCATCGTTTTCGCAACAATGGGGGAGTAGGAGTTTTCCACCTCTTCCTCAATCCTGTTGGCCAGATCCTTGGCACTAATGTCCATGACCTTCGCCTTTTGTTTTGCCAAAAAGCCGTAACTGAATTCTTCCAGCTCGTCAAGATCAAATGGCTCCATGCCATCCAGCGTCAGGTTATCAAGCTGAGAAGACGTATTGACAAAGGTGTTTGCCAAAACACCTCCGCAGTTTAAGTTTAAGGAGGCTCCTCTTCTTGACGCCATACAGTCAATCGGCCCCCGAACCAATTCATAAGGAAGATAATAGCCTTTTAAATCCTTCATTGCATTTTGGAGCTTCTTCGCCTTTTCTGTCGATGCATTCTCTTTACACCACTTAGCGAGGAGGTTCCTCGCCTCATCCTCCGTAATCCGGAAAGGAACAATAAATTCCGGAAATTCCGGCATTTTCGTAAATTCCTTACGAATCATCTCGTTGCCGCAAAAGGAACAGGTTTTTATGACATCATTTTCCGGGAAAACGATTTGTGCTCCGCATTTGACACACACCGCGATCGCAGGCTTTAAGCCGATGTCGGATTCCCGAATCTTTGCCTGCACCAGCGAACGAAAACCTTTTTTCGCTTCAAGAGCAGTGCGTATGGGAGTATCGTTCCCGCAATAGCTGCACGAATAGCTGTGCTTTAAAATGTCATATTCAGCAGGTCCGCCACAGGTCGCACACTGAATTGTAAACAACTTGTGGGATGTGGTCTCCTGAGTATCCATGGAGGTTTTGACATTTTCTGCATTAGTTTCCATAAAAACGCCCCCGTTTCCTCAAACATGAATTTGAATCTGAAAAAGCCGCTGAAAGCGTATGGTACCTCTATCAAAAAAATTTTATACGAAATTCACGCTTATTGTCAACAAGATGTTGAGACGGTTGATATCAATAGTTATGTATAAAGTTTTTTCCTGAAATAGTAATTTTTTGTATAAAAAAGTTGAGGAGGGCCATAGCCGCCTCAACTTTTATTATAGAACCGAATTTGTTACGGAATGCGAAAGGTAGAACGTTTTCGCACCCGAATCCTGTTGTTACATAGGTAAAAGAAAAGGACAGCGGAGAATCCCCGGCTGCCCTTTGAAAAAGGTATTCAATTGTATGAAAACCCCAACATTTGACAAAGAACCAAAGACAACTGCAGGTACTCTTCACTGCAGTTGTCTTTTATTTCTTTTATTTCTTTTTCGGTACTGTTTTCATAATGGCAAGAATGGCAATGAGTGTCATAAGTACATTGAAGAGGAGTGCCACCATAGCGGCAAAGCGGACTTCCGTATTATCCGTTCGTCCTACAAAGATATTTTGCAGGAGAACAAAGCCGCTTCCGTTCAGTCCCGTAAAAATAGCTGCGGAAAGAGCCACGCCGAAAGCCGCGCCCAAAGAAGAAGCCATTTTGTAAATACCTGCCGCCGAGCCTGCCTGTTCCGCCGGTACGTTTGATAAAGCCGCGTCGGTAGAGGGTGTCGCATAGAAACCGAGGCCGATACCGAATAAGGTGAAGCCTGCTACGGCAGCGATGAGATACTGCCAGGTGTAGAGGAAACTGAGAGAGGTAAGGATGATACCGGTAGCCGTAATGGCGCAGCCGATAATCATCGGTTTTCTTGCTCCCCATTTCTGGAGAAGTTTTTCACCTACACGGATCGTTGCAAGAATGGCAATGAGATAACCCAGTGTCACCATGCCGGCTTCGAAGGAGGACATATTGGCCCCTGCCTGCAAAAGACTCAGAGATACCAGAATGGTTCCTGCCGCACCGTTCAGAAGGAAGTTGGAAAGTGTCGCCCCTGCATAGGTCGTATTATTAAATAATTTGAAATCGACGAAGGCATTACCGCTGTTGGATTCCACATGGTAGAAAGCGGCAAAGCTGACGAAAAATACAACAACAAGTCCGAGAATGGCCGGGCTTGTCCAACCGAGTTTGGCTCCCTGTCCGATGACAATATTTAAGGAAACAAGAGCGACCATAAAGGTTGCCAGTCCGGGCCAGTCGAAGCTTCCGCCTTTATTTTCTACTTTGCTTTCCGGTGTTCCTTTGATGAGGTACAAACTGATGAGGGAAACAACAACGGAGGCAAAGAATATATAACGCCAGCCGAAACTGGAAGCGACAGCGCCGCCGAAGAGGGAGCAGAGTCCCGAGCCTCCCCAGGAGCCGATGGACCAATAGCTGACGGCTCTCTGGCGGGACGCTCCGTCATAATAACTTTTTAAAAGAGCCAGTGTGGACGGCATAATGCAGGCTGCCGACAGCCCTTGAATGATACGCCCTGCCATAAGAAATACGACGGTTCCCGACGGAGAAAGAGCAATCAGAAGAGAGCCGATGATGTTTAAAACCACACCGATCTGTGTGACTTTCACACGGCCGAATTTATCACCCAATCCGCCAAATACGACGGTGAAAATACCGGAAAAGAGTGCGGCAATACTGACGGCAATATTGCTCCAGTTTTCCGTAATTCCTAAATCGGCCCGCATATCCGGTGCTACATTGAGTGCCGTCTGGGCAAAAAGCCAGAATGTGACGACTGCAAGAACGATACCTAAAAGAAGCCTGTCATTTCCTACATAGCCTTGGGCTGTGTCTTTATCACTCATATCGTTCCTCCTTTTATTTCCCCAACCACAAGCCTGCGGCAGTCAACATCGTTTCAATGCCGGTTCTCATGGTCGGTTCCAGCGCAGGCGCCCAGAACGGGGAATGCGGTCCGGGCAGACTGTCTGTCGTTCCGTCTGCTACCGCTTTTTCATATTGCTTTATATCCGTACCGCCGACAAACCAGTATACATACGGTATTTTCCATGCTCTGCCGAAACGACTGAAATCTTCACTGGCTCCGGCCGGCAAAGTTTCAAAAGCAAGGTCGCCGAATTGGGCGTGGAATGCTTCTGCAATTTTTTCTGTAGCTTCTTTATCATTCAATGTCAGCGGATAGTTATTGATTTCCTCAAATTCCGGTGCTTTCGGAGCACGGGATGCTTCCGCTTCCGCCTTGCAAATGCGTTTAATGGCATCAAGGACATGGAGTCTGACATCTTCATCGGTCGTTCTTACATTCAGTTTGATATACGCCTCGTCGGGAATAATGTTCTCCGCTTTCCCGGCATGGAATTCTCCGATAGTAACAACGGCCTGTCCTTGGGGAGATACTTCTCTGGAAACGATGGTCTGCAGCCTCATAACAGCTGCGGATGCCATAACAACGGGGTCGATTGCATTCTGCGGCATTCCGCCGTGACCGCCGGCACCGAAAAATGTCACTTTCAGACTGTCGCCGGCCGTCAGAATCTGTCCCGCTCTGTAGCCCACCGTTCCTGCTTTATAAGACATCATATGCTGTCCGAGAACCACATCAGGTTTCGGAACTTTATCCATCAGGCCGTCATCAAGCATAGCCTGCGAACCTTCCGCTGTTTCTTCTCCCGGCTGGAATATAGCAATAACCGTGCCTTTCCAATGTTCTTTCTGTTCCAGTAATACTTTCAGTGTACCGAAAAGCCAGCTGGAATGCATATCATGACCGCACATATGGGAAACGGGAGTTTCTTCTCCCTTGCGGTTTACCATCGTTTTGGTACTTGCATAAGGAACGCCTGTCGCTTCTTTCATAGGCAGTGCATCCATATCGGCACGAAGCATTACCGTCGCACCGTCACCGTTGCGGACGATTCCGACAACACCTGTGCCGCCGACACCTGCAAGGACTTCAATCCCCAGTTCTTTCAGTTTGCCTGCAATAAAAGTGCACGTTTCCTTTTCCTGCATGGGTAATTCAGGATTTTCATGGAGATGCACATACATCTCTTTCACATCCGGTAACACTTTCGTAATCGAATCAGCGGCTTTTTCTACTAATTTCATTTGGCACCTTCTTTCTGAAATTAAGTATCTTTCTAAACATTAACTGCTAATTAATTCTAACTAATAAAGATTTAAAAATCAATTTTTCCTGTGATTTTTTATTGGGTTAATTGTAAAATGAGATTGCACACCTAATAAAATTACAAAATAAAAAATCCATACCGGTATCTTTCTGTTAAAATTAAGTTTGCAGACCAACTATAACAGGGATGATGACCAACATGGATCAATCTAAAGATAGCACAATTCACGCAAAAGGGAAACACTTTTCTAAAGCAGGCCGCCAGGAACTACAAGGAATCCTTCGCTTCGCCAGAGTGACAAAGCAAGCACTGTCTCTTTGTAAATTCGCAGTGCTGATGAACTGTTCTCCCAATACGATTCGGAAAGAATTAAAACGGAGTGCTCATCCTCTATGCGGCCTGAAGGATTTACAGAAAGACTTTCACAGTCCCTTGTGTGCTTTTAGTCCTTTACTCTTGACATCAAACAGACCGTCTCCACATGAATTGGGACTTCACTATGAATGTCAACGGTCCCGCCCACTATGCGTTTGAATTTACCCACGAAATCTTTGCTTTGAGGGAACAAGTCCACGTTAGAAAGGTTGCAGGGAATTTGTCATCTATTTATAGAATAAAAGACCTGCAGGATGCTCACTATCCTACAGGTCAGTCTAAATTAAAAATTCTTTTTATTCAATCAGAATTTTTAAGTCTTCATCAACAGTAGTGATCCCCGCAATACCGAAGTTCTCTACCAACACCTTTGCCACATTCGGTGACAGAAATGCTGGAAGTGTGGGTCCAAGATGAATATTCTTTACACCCAGATACAACAGCGCAAGAAGCACAATCACGGCTTTCTGCTCATACCAAGCGATGTTGAACGCCAGCGGCAGATCATTGATATCCTCAAGCTCAAAGATCTCTTTCAGCTTAAGAGCAATCAGTGCCAGCGAGTAGGAATCATTGCACTGTCCTGCATCAAGAACTCTCGGAATTCCGCCTATATCACCCAGAGCCAGCTTATTGTACCTGTACTTTGCGCATCCGGCTGTAAGAATGACAACATCTTTCGGAAGCGCCTTTGCGAACTCCGTATAGTAATCCCGGCTCTTCTGTCTACCATCGCAGCCCGCCATTACAACAAATTTACGGATAGCACCGGATTTTACCGCGTTTACAACAGGCTCTGCCAAAGCAAATACTTGCTCATGGGCAAATCCGCCGGTGATCGTTCCCGTTTCAATCTTTGTCGGAGCGGGACATCCTTTTGCCTGTTCAATAATTGCGGAGAAGTCCTTTTCCTGCCCATATTCTCCGAGGATATGACCGCATCCCGGATATCCCGCAGAACCAGTAGTCCACAAGCGGTCTTTGTAGCTGTCCTTCGGCGGTACAATGCAGTTGGTGGTCATAAGGATCGGTCCATTGAATAATTCAAATTCATCCTTCTGCTTCCACCACGCGTTGCCATAGTTTCCGGCAAAGTGAGGATATTTCTTAAATGCCGGATAATAGTGTGCCGGAAGCATCTCCGAATGAGTATACACATCCACACCGGTATCCTTTGTCTGTTCCAGAAGCATTTCCAGATCACGAAGGTCATGTCCGGAAATCAAAATGCCCGGGTTTTTTCTGACACCAATATCTACCGTAGCGATCTCAGGATTGCCATAGGCTTCCGTATTCGCCTTGTCCAGTAGTGCCATACCATCCACTCCAAACTTTCCGGTCTCAAGTGTCAGAGCCACAAGATCGTCTAATGACAGGGAATCGTCCTGGATATTTGTCAGGGCTTTCTGAATAAAGGCATCTATATTTTCATTGTCCTGAATTAGAGCATTCGCATGTTTAGAGTAAGCTGCAAGTCCTTTCAATCCATAAGTGATCAGCTCACGAAGGCTTCTGATATCTTCATTTTCTGTTGCCAGAACTCCAACATTCTGTGCTTTTTCGTCAAACTCCGCTTCATTTCCATTCCAAAGCGCCGCCTCAGTCAGACCTTCTTTGTTGTTAAGTCTTGCCAGCTGTTCCTCTTTAGCCTTCAGTGTGTTTTTAATCACAGCAATGATCGCTTCGCGGTCAAAATTCGCATTTGTGATCGTAACAAAGAGATTCATTGTAACGAGGTGATTGATCTCTTTTGAGACCTCTTTCCCCTCTTTCCTAAGAGCTGTTGTTACTGCAGACAATCCCTTTGTCACATAGATCAGAAGATCCTGCATTGCCGCCACTTCCGGCTTCTTGCCGCATACGCCGGAAACCGTACATCCCTTGCATCCCGCTGTTTCTTGGCACTGGAAACAAAACATCTTATTCTCTGCCATGAATATTTTCCTCCTTCTGTTACATTATGCTTCCTCTATTGCTCCTACCGGGCATCCGCCTTTTGCTTCAGCCGCAGCAGATTCACTTTCTGCGGGAACCTCTTCTTCTATTGCTTTCGCACGCCCTTATCTGTCATAGAGAACATTTCCGGACAGGTTCCCTCGCAAAGTCCGCATCCAATACATCCATCATTTACCACATACTTCATAATCACCACCTCACTTTCTCTTATTCCAATGTCAAAAGAAGCGCCATCTTGAACTTCTTCGTTGCTTTTACTGAGTGCAGACCAGCTTTCGCGAAATGGAAATTCTCCCCCGCCTTTATCGGGTGTTCCTTACCTTCATATTCAATAATGCCTTCGCCATCCAGTGCAAAGATGATCGCTTCGCCAGGTGCGGCATGCTCAGAGAGTCCGGTACCCTCATCAAATGCCATGACCACAAATTTCATCTTGTCATTGTGCACCACGTCCATATTTACGATTTTGCCTTCCGCATAAAGCACAAGCTTCGCCAGCTTAAAAACTTCTCCTGCTTTAATCGCTTCGTTCATAATATCCTCCTTCCTGATCATAATCTCTGTATAAACCGCGCCTTCCGATGTTCTCATTCCCATCGGCGCACCCGTCAGAGTCACGATACTTTCTTCTGTTTCTAACTTCTTTGAAAAACCATCCGTGCCATAGACTTCCATGTTTCCATCTGCTACAATAAGCAGTTTGTAGTAGGGATAGATCTCCGCGCTGATATCCGTATTCTTCGCCAGTGAAAAGTAAATAACATCATTGCTTCCACTGTGTACTGTCTTGGATATTGTGCATCCCGGCACCGGCTGATTATCTTTTGCTATGGAGAATATCTCTCCAGTCTTTTCGTTCATGCCATCACCTCCTCATGCGCTTTGATAAGATCCGATATCCTGCTTATGAGAACGTCTGCGTCCATGCCGGATTTTTTGCTCATCTCTGTAATTGTGGCTTTTCCAAGCATCACCTTGCCTATCGGAGTATGCAGCATCTTGAACTTATCGTTGACTTTTGCCATCTCATTTTTAAGCCATGGATATGTGCTGATCAGGTCTTTCAGCCTTGTATCTTTCGTAATATTCATATCGTCCACCACATTACTGAACTTTTACGTCCGGGTTCTTCTCACCGAATTTTTCTTTCAGAGCTTTACAAATTTCGCCGCGTTCCTTGCCATTCTTTTCCATATTCTTGATTTTCTTATATGCGGCGAACAGCGTGGATGGTCCAATCTCAGAGCTGAAATATCCGATTCCCTGATTCCATGCCAGAAGTTCAAACACATCATCAAGCGCTGCGCTTTCCAGACCATGAATGTATGCCTTTACCAACTCCCTTGTCGCTTGACGCATTCTGCCGGCACCGACTGCATTTGTCAGCGAAAGAAGAAGCCGCATCTCATAAGGCAGATATCTCCTGTTGTCATTCCATGTCAAATCCCAAAATTCAACTGCGACCTTGCCCAGTCCTTCGTCGATCAACGGCATATTTGTAAGTGCTGCCGGTCTCATAGGTATATCCTTCTCTTCCTGTTTCACCACTGTTCTGTAAAAATATGCATGAAACTCCGTATCACCCGTCTGCTCTGTATGATGCTCATATCCAAGATCTTCCATTACTTCATAAAGCGGAATCGGATCAAAGCTCTGCACAACCTCAAGTCCCTGTCCGACCGACAGTCCCATTGCCTGTTTCTTCAGTCCCTGAAAAAAATTCCCCTGTATTCCTCTTACATCGACCGTCTTAAATTCTGCTATTTTTGCTTTCCAATCTGAATAACTCATGATAATCTCTCCTGCTTTCTTATATTCTTAGACTAATATTTCTATTGAATCTTGTATGTGGTTCAAGCCACTTTTTAATCTAATATTCTTCCATCTCTTGAAATAGTCACAACCTGCCACGGGATGAATTTTCCGCTGTTACGCAGCGCATTTTCCGCCGCCCTCTGAAGACCGCCGCAGCATGAAACCTCCATGCGGACGATGGTCACGCTCTTGATATCATTGTTCGCTATGATCTCAGTCAATCTTTCTGAATAGTCAATATCGTCCAGCTTCGGGCATTCGATCAAAGTGATCTTTCCTTTCATGAAATCCTCGTGCATATTGGCATAAGCATATGCTGTGCAGTCCGCCGCGATCAGGAGCTTTGCTCCGTCATAAAAAGGAGCCTTTGTCGGAAGAAGCTTGATCTGGCAAGGTCACTGATTCAGCCTTGATACCAGTGCTAAACCAACCGCCTGTGGAGCAGTTTTCTGACTTTCACCTACATCCTCCTTACGCTTCATCTGCATCGCCCTCGATCCCGGACATCCGCCATGATGCATTGACCCGCCTGCCTGCAGATGCTTCATCATCGCAGAAGTTCCCCCGTACCAGCTTTGCCTTTCCGTCTACGATATCAACGGCACCTTCGTGACATGCATTCACGCAAAGTCCGCAGCCATCGCATTTTTCTTCGTCTATGTGGATTATTTTTCGAATCATCTCATTATCCTCCTTGCCTTGTTAATATCAGTATAATATACTTTCAATCAGAATTATATGGCTTGAACCACATTTTGAAAAGAAAAGGAATTTTTTATGAATGACGATTTATTGAAGGAAAGTATCCTGTTTAAAGGCATGACAGATACCGAACGGACTGAGTGTCTTCTGGCACTCATTGCGCACAGGAAATCATATAAAAAAGGGGACGCCATCCTGCACGCCGGAGATCTGACTGATAAGATGGGCTTGGTGCTCTCCGGCAGCGTGACCATAGAGAGCAACGATATGTGGGGAAACCGTACCATTCTAAGTCACGTAGGAGCAGGCCAGTTTTTCGCTGAAACCTATGCCCTGCTTATAGAAGAAGTTATGCTGGTAGATGTCATAGCAAACGAAAACTGTCAGATCCTCTTCATCCATATCGGTAAACTAATCTCAAATATGCAGAATGCAGCCTGGTCTCAGAAACTATATAGAAATCTTTTGCTGATATCATCACATAAGACTCTGACGCTCTCCGGCCGCAGCTTTCACACTGCACCGAAAAGCGCCAGAGGGCGCATCCTTGCATATTTAAATGCCGAATCACTGCGGAAGCACTCCACGGAATTTGATATTCCATTCGACCGACAGCAGTTGGCGGATTACCTAAATCTTGAACGCACAAACATGTCCAAGGAGTTGACACGAATGCGAAGAGAAGGGATCATCGAATGCAGGAAGAACCATTTTAAACTTTTTCGAACAGAAGAATAATATATTCATGTTTTTTATGATCTTTTCTTATGCGTCCACATCGATTTTCAACTTGGATTTGAACGCCACTGTTATTTTCTCATCGAAGATGGTAATCTTCTCTACAAGCCGTCTGACCGGTGTTTCCGAATACTCAGTTATAGCCTCGGTCTGTTCGTCTAGGAAGGAAACAAGGTCATTAACCCTGTCCCGAAGTCCCTGTCTGGCGGCAGCGTCAGAAAGAATAGCCTGCCGCTCTTCCCGGAGCGATATGATTGAATCCCCGATCTCGTCTATCCGACTCTGGTCATTGCCGACACTGAGCAGTTCCGTCTGGAGATGTTTGATTTCGCTGTCTACTTCGGCAAGCTGTGCCTCCGTATCGCCTGCAATGACGGCTCTGATGTTTTCTTTCAAAATGGGAAGGACGGAATCTTTTCTCGCCCAGGCATCGTTGATCGCCGTAACCACTGCCGCCTGCAGGTCTTCTTCGTGTATCGTTCTTGCCGGACAGTCGATGCCGCTGCTCTTCTTCAACACTCGGCTCACGCACCGCCAGACCGTGGACTTGCAGCCATTGTTGTTCCATTTGATCCTGCGGTAGATATCACCACAGTGTCCGCAGACCACGATGTTTGACAAGGCATACCTGGAACTGTAAATCCTCCGTTTGCCGTCTGTCAGGATATTTGCCCTTCGCACGATCTCTGCCTGCACCCGCAGGAACACATCCTTATCGATGATCGCCTCACGGCTTCCTTCCACATAGTATTTAGGAGCGATTCCGTTATTTGCTACTCTTTTCTTATCGAAAGTGTTTACTGTGTAAGTCTTCTGGAGAAGCGCATCACCGATGTACTTCTCGTTGGTCAGTATCTGCCTGATATTGCTTTCGTACCATTTCAAGTTACCCGCACCCCGTTTTTCCGGTGTGAAGACTACTATCAATGAGCATGAAAAAGAGGCTGCGGCAATGCGCCTTCTCTTAGCAATATCTTCGGAATCCCTTGATTTCAAGCCTTTTTTATACAGTTTAGTCCTTCAATCTTGACATCAAACAGACAGTCTCCACATGATGCGTCCGGCTGAACATGTCGCAGGGCTGCGCTTTCTCTACTTTAAATCCATGCTCATTCAAATAAGCCAGGTCTCTGGCCAGGGTCGCGGGATTACAGGATACGTAAACCACCCGTGAAGGCTTTACTTTCACAATCGCAGCCAGCACCCGCTCTTCACAACCGGCCCGGGGCGGATCTAAAATTACCACGTCGGGACGAAATCCTTCGGCAGCCAGCTTTGGCATTTCTACCGCCGCATCCCCTAACAGAAAATCAGCGTTCTCTACCCGATTGGCAATCGCGTTTTGCTTCGCGTCCCGTAGGGCGGAAGGTACGATTTCAATGCCCAGCGCCTGTTTGGCTTTTTGAGCCAGAAACAGGGTGATTGTGCCCGTGCCGCAATACAGATCCACCACGTTTTCCGACCCTTTTAAGTCCGCAAATTCCAACGCCGTATTATAGAGTTTTTCCGCCTGGGCGCTGTTGACTTGAAAGAAAGACTGTGCGGAAATATTAAATTTCAAGGGACCGATTTTATCTTTGATCGTGGGGCTTCCCGCTATCAGCCTCGTTTTTTCTCCCAAAATCACGTTTGTACTGCGCTTATTTATATTCTGAACCACGCTTTTAATACCCGGTATTGCCGTTTTCAGCATACGAACCAGCTCTTTTAAATGGGGCACGTTATCCTGCGCGGTTACCAGACAGGCCATAATCTCTCCCGTATGTACCCCTACGCGTCCCATAATATGTCGGACAATGCCGGTACGGGCGTCTTCATCGTAGGGCGCTATTTTATACTGCTTCATCCATTGCCGGACAACTGCCGCAATTTCATTGTTCTTCTGTTTTTGAATAAAACAGTTCTCTACATCAATGACCCGGTGGGTATTTGGGGCAAAGCAACCGATTTGCAAAGTCCCTTTATGACCGGTGACCGGGAACTGCATTTTGTTCCGATAGTACAAGGGACTTTCTGAAGCAATCGTCGGCAGCACTTTAACGCCATGCAGATGTCCAATACGTTCTAATGCGTCAATCACCTGCTGTCGTTTTTCTTTCAGCTCCCCTTCATAGGAAAGATGCTGCAGCTGGCAACCGCCACATTCTTTATAGACAGGGCAAACCGGTTCTACGCGTTCCGGCGAAGCGCTGAGGACCTCCGTCAATTCTCCGTTGATATAGTTTTTCTTTACGAATACCGCTCTCGCTTTCACCGTTTCCTGTGGCAAAGCGCCGGGCACAAACACCGCCATACCTTCATAACGGCCTACGCCCTCGCCGCTGCTCCCCAGCCCGGTAATGGTCAGTTCCAGTTCCTTTCCCTGCAATCGACTGACTCCTTTTGCCTCTTTCTTCACGGGGTATTTTTTCGATTTGTCACGCGTTAGAAACATCGTTTCTTTTTGTCCGACTTTTCCGGCAGAATTTCGTGCGACGCCTTTCTGTTTTGCCTTTCGCTTCATAGGTTTCATCCCTTTTCCTCGTTCCGTTCTTCTTTTACCATTTTCTGTTCTTCCGTCGTTATGTCGATAAACTTGCTCCCCTGAAATTTACGGTTCTGCGGTCAGTTTTTACACTGGGGAACCTTACACCAGATGCTGATTCGCCAAGATTAATAAGCAGGATTCATGCAGAAGAATCCTTGCAGCAGAATCTATATAAAAGAATCCTTCCAGCAGGATCAATCCAACGATTCGTATGACCTTATCAATACAACGCCTTCAATCTGCCTCTCCAATATACATAAAAAGGCTGTGAGCGAAAACACTCACAACCTTATCATACCTTACTTATTTTCCCCTGTAAACTGCACGGGACGTTGCTCTACACGATTTACAGCCTTTTTATGTTGCTACGCTGCAGGCCAAACTTTACCTGCTGATATACCGCATCACCCAAGAAAAGAATTTTCAGCTGCCACAGCGTTATTTGACCACCGGTTCACCTTTTACTTTCGCCGGTCTCCGAACCTCGGCCTGGGCCTGCTCTACTTCTTTCTTTTTCGCTTCCAGCTCTTCAATCTGGCATTCCGGGCAAACCCCCTGGAACACAATGTTATGGTTTTCCATACGAAAGCCGGTAAGCTGGGCAATTTTATCGTCCAGATCCTGGAAATAATCCAAATCGTCTACACTCATAAACTTACGGCACTGTACACACTGTACATGATAGTGTTTCGTTAAAATATGATCATAGCGATCTGCGGAACTGGGAACGGAAACCCTGCGCAACAAGCCGCTGTCTACCAAAGAATTCAGATTCCGATAGACGGTGCCTTTGCTGATGTCCGGATAATCTAACACAATACGATTATAGACCTCTTCCGCAGTAGGATGATTGCTCAATGAACGCACTGCTGAAATCACAAGCTGTCGTTGGATGGTATTCCTCTTCTGCATAATTTTCCCTCCAATCAATATATGTTACTAATAAGATTCCAATAAATTTTATAGTAAAAAAAACAATTGTCAATCTTTATTTAACATCTCTATTTACTGTTAGTGTAACATAAATTTATTCTTTGTAAAGTATATTTTTTGACAAAATTAAAAATACTTGTGAATTTACTCAAATTTGCCATTCGGCAATAGTACTGGTTTTTTATACCCCAATGGGTATATCCGCTCCAGATGTGGGCTGCACAAAAATAACTTGTTACGAAATTCCGTAACAAGTTATTCCTTATTTTAGTAATCATTTCGATTTTATTTTAATTTGGGCTACTTACACTTTAATTTCTGTATTATTCGTTACTTTTTAATTTTCTTTTTCTCTTAATCCAAGGGATTCGCTTAACGATTCGGAAGTCCAGAAAAGTCGAATCGGCAGGTTGGAAGCCCCCGGCGGCGACCAGAGAAATTCTTCCTGCCCCGCTTCTTTACGGCTGTTGTGCCGCCTGATTTCATCCAACTCATCGCCCTCTCCAAAGTAGAGGGTCCGACCGGGCAAATCTTTTAATTCCATTTTTCCTTTGGCAATCACCGCTCCGGTACCGGAAAAATTCCCGCCCCAGGGGTTTATCCCTATGCTCACAGGGTATTTTCCTTCCGTTTCGTACCGCACATGATAGACCACACCATAGTTTCCGTAATTTTCAGTTTTAATACCGGTCAGCGCATCCACACCCCAAAGGTAATGGGACGCATCGGAAGAACCCATGGCCAAGGCTACAGATTCTCCGCGTTTTAAACGAATCGGCGACTTAACCACATAGGTCAGATCGGCTTTTTCGTAGGTCCCCCGCAGAGGATGCTCATCCATAGGCAAGATTTCTCCCTCTAAAGAGAATTTTTCTATATTATCGTTTGGACGGCACATCATCACAGTCACTTCCACCGGCCGCCGGGCGTAAAAATCAAACATCCCTGTCAGAAGCTGGTCCGGTTTCAAAATAATTCCGGCTTTATGGGCGTTTCTGCTTTGCGTCAGTACCTCGCTGTATTCTCCCTGCAACAGCGTTGTCAAAGGCAGGTTTTCATTTGTCTGATAAAAACTATAATCAGGAATTTCTTCCTCCGGCTTTTGCCGCACGGGCGGTTTACGGTACTTTTGTTTCTGAAGTTTTATGTTTTCCGCTGCCGCTTTCTGCGCCTCTTGCTGATGAGCTTTTTCCCAATTCGTCTTGTATTCCTTAAAATAACGCTGCTGGCTTTGCCGGGCTGTCGCAAAAAAATCTTTATTGGGTTCGCCAATGCCCCGACAGCCCCAGGTCACATAGGTGATTTTATCCACAGGACGCACTATGATTGCCAGTTTCAGCCGTTCTTGTGTCCCATTCACATGATGAAAGAAGACCCTGCCTTCTCCGGAAATCACGTCTTTGTAAAGGATTCCCGTTTCATACACCGTTTCCGGGCTGTCGGAAAATAGCAACGTGGGGCCGCTGTTGATCACGGTCACCGGTACATCACGATATTCCTCCGGTGCCTTTTTATAAACGGCTTCCGCCACCCCCGGTAAAAAGGTACCGCTTAATACGCCGATGCCGGCCAACGCGATCGCAATCCGCTCCGGTATCTTCCATAAAGCCGTCATTATATCCATAAAATACTCGTATCCATCCTTATCTCTGCACTTTTACACTTTTTTAAAATACAATTCACCCGTTTTTCAAACAGCCGCTAAAGACAGATATTTTCCGTCACTTTTTCAGACTGTTGCGGTAATCTTCCATGAATTTTGCCAGACCTTTATCCGTCAACTCATGCTGTATCAGTTCCGCCAGCACTTTAGTGGGAATCGTGGCAATATCCGCTCCGGCCAGCATCACCTGGTTCACATGTTCCGCATTCCGGACACTAGCGGCGATGATCTCTGTTTTAAAATTATAATTGTGAAACACTTTTACCATATCCCGAACCAATTGCACGCCGTCTTCCCCGATATCATCCAGGCGTCCGATAAAGGGGCTGACATACGAGGCGCCGGCCCGGGCGGCCAAGAGAGCCTGTCCCAGACTGAACACCAGGGTCACGTTCGTGCGGATCCCTTCCGCCGCAAGGATCTTGACAGCTTTCAATCCTTCGGCGATACAGGGAATCTTGACAACTACATTGTCTGCGATTCTGACCAGGTCTCTGGCTTCCTGCACCATGCCCTCACACGCCTGACTAATCACCTCCGCGCTGACAGGGCCCGGAACGAGACGGCAAATCTCCGGGATCACATCGGCCTGCGTACGCCCCGACTTCGCTACCAGGGAAGGATTCGTCGTCACACCGTAGACAATCCCCATATCCACAAACTGCTTTATTTCCTCAACGTTTGCTGTATCCATAAAAATTTTCATCGCTGCACTCCTTGTCACTTATTGGTATAGGTTTTTACCAGCGTAGTCAATAATCCCACGGCCTGCCAGAGGCAATTTTCATTAAAATCAAAATGGTCGTTGTGGTGACCTGCCGCAATGTTCGTGCCATATCCCAGATAAACGGCTCTGCCGCCCTGCTTCTGTACACGTTCAATAAAATAGGTACAGTCTTCGCTACCGCCCATATCGGCAAACGGGATGATTTCTTTGTAGACACCGGATGCTTCTGCAAGGGCGGCAATTTCTTTCCCCAGTTCCAGGTCCGCCACACAGGCCGGCGCGCTGCCCGCCACGGAAATTTCCACCCGGCAATCATACAGTAAAGCCGCTGCTTCCAGCATACGGCGCGCTTCTTTTTCCATATACTGATTAATTTCTGTGTTTTCACCCCGGGTTTCCAGCTTAAGCAGCGCTCTATCCGGCACTACATTGCGCCCGGTACCGGCCTGCAGGATACCTACGTTAATACGGGATGCGCCGGCTTCATGACGGGCGATCGAGTGGAGTGACAGGCTGGCAGCCGCCGCGGCCAGCAAGGCATTTTTCCCTTCCTGTGGCTGCAGCCCTGCATGGGCGCTCTTGCCGGTAAATTTAGCGTCCAGCTTAGTCGTTGCCAAAATTCCTCCGGTAACGCAGATCAGGGTATTATCATGAGGGGCCTTAAAACCTAAATGGCCGCTGAAAAAGTAGTCGCAATCATCTACTATGCCGGTATCCGCCATAGCCGCCGCGCCTCTTACACCCTCCTCCGCAGGCTGGAAAATCAATTTACACGTTCCCGCCATTTCCTCTTTATGCTCCGCAATCAGACGGGCCACCCCTAAACCTACGGTCACGTGCCCGTCATGGCCACAGGCATGCATACAGCCGTCGTGCAAAGAGGCAAAGCCTTCCGCAGCGGGCCGATGACCATCTGCTGCGGTTTCCGTTACATCATTGCAATCCATATCAAAACGCAGGCCCACGGTCTTACCCGGTTTGGCAAAATGCATAACAGCCAGAATGCCCGTTTTACCGCCGGTCATTTTCTCCACTAAGCCGGGGTCCGCCCCCTCTTCAACCGCGCGCTTTTGGCAAGCGGCTAAAACGTCGGCCGCAGGGAGCCCTGCCATACGGGAGCTGTCCATCACTTCTGCGCCAAAGTGTACTTCATAACCTAATTTCCGAAGTTCTGTAATGATTAAAGAGGCAGTACGAAATTCCGTCCAACCTGTCTCCGGGTACCGGTGCAGATTTCTGCGCCGTTCTACCATTTCCGCTTCCATTGCTTTGGCTGCTGTAAAAAATTGACTCATCACGCCACTCCCCTCTTTCACCGTAATAATTCTTCGTTTTATTGAAAATCATCACATTGCGCTATCGCAAAATCATCGCATTGCTTTATCCCAAGACTAACACAGGCCTTATTGCAAGATGATCACCTTGCGTTTTCACAAGAGCAGCACATTGCACTATCATAAGACTAACGCAGACCGGGACAGCCTGCCTGCCAAAACGATACTGTGTTTTGCGCTGTACCCCGACTGTATCAAAAAAGGATCAGTTGGTCATCGTCCAACGGAAGCATCAGATCATTCTCCGTTTTCTTACGATTTTTTCCGGTGACCCAATACCCGCAGGACGGGCATTTCATCTCCGTATCCGGCAATGCCCAGGCCAGACTTTTGCCGCATTTGGGGCAGATAAATTCTACCTGCATACCCGGCAAAACGGAGGGTTCCTCCGGCTTATGCTGTTTTTTCTTCATAAAACGCCTCCTGTGATCTGTTGGGCATGCATCTGAACAAAATTCCGACCCACTTTAGATAAAATAAGATTATAAAAAACATGCATATAATTTATTATACGACATATTCGTAAGATATGGTAAAATTAAACCAGTAAAATCGTGAAAGGAGCACCGCTCATGTTAGATTTAGCAAAAGAATTTGCAACGCTGGGATTTGCAGCCGAAGAAGAAGATAAAGACACGATCCTTTATACGATGGATTTTCCTGATGAAACCTATATTATCGTAACTGACGACAACGGGAATACACCGGAACGGGCAAAACAGAATTTGATCATCGCCTGTTACGACAGCCAGGGAAATTATCTATGGGGCAGCGAATGTAAAACCTTTATGGACTTACAAAAACTCTGCGAAGGCCGGCAGCCCGGTTCCATAGAGCTCCTCACTGCCTTGAAAAATGCCTCTAAAACGCTGAAAGATACCGAATGGAGCACCCCGTCTCATCCTTAAGGAAAAGACGGTTTGGCAAGACCCCGCACAAGGGTTTACAGCCGGCTGCCAAATGGATCGAACAACCGGTTTGGCAAGATTTCACAAATCGGTTTACAGCCGGCTGCCAAACAGATTGAAAAACCGGTTTGACAAGAACTCATATACCGGGCTATAACCGGCCGCCTAACTGAATGAAAAAGAAGAACAGCGGGAAAACCAGCAATACATAGACGACGGTGGTAAGTAAAAACCCCGCGATGGTCAGGTCAATGTTCAGCTTATATAGTTGGGCGGTAATCACTGAATTAATGGCTGCCGGAGCCCCGGCTACGATCAGCACGGAGCCCAGTATCACCTGATCGGCAAAAATCAGTCTGCTGCCCAGATAAAAGATCGCAGGTACAATAATAAAGCGCTGCAGCAACATATTGGAAACCCGTTTTAAGTACAAGCCCGCCCTGCCAAAGTCAATTAAATAACCGACAGGCAAGAGGGATACCCAAGCCAGAATATGCACCAGATGGTGAAAGAGGATGCCCACGGCCTCCGGCCGGGGAATCTCCCCCACTTGCAATAAAATACCGGCTGCCATGCCCAGGATCCCCACCTGATTCCAGGTCAGGAACATCTTCCGAAAGCTCAGCCGGATTTTTGTTTTCTCTTTACGGGCCTGATATTTCTCATAATAATAAGTCGCCAGGGGAAAAGCAGCCGCCACCATTAAAATATTTTGCGGCGCGGCAATCAATTGCACATAGGCAAAACCGGCTTCCCCATATAAGATAAAGGCGCTTAGTCCGCCAATGGTACCGATATTCGACAACATGGAGGAAACCACATAAGCGCCCCGGTCCAGGTAGTTCGTGAACGCGCCGGCAAAAAAATAAGCGCCGATAACCCCCGGGATCACCGTAAACAAAACGCCCAACAAAGGCAGCCATAACAGCTGCGAAGACAGGGGCAGAACCCAAAAACTCAGCAGCGTCATGACGGTAACCATCACTACGACATTGAAACGGATCAACCAGTTGCATTGCCGCGCTGACATAATGCTATGCACTTTCAGCAGATACCCGGTCAATAAGGGCAGAAGGATATCCGTTAAGACCAGTAAGATCCGTGTCTCATCCATAAAATACTATTCTTCTTCCATCAATCCCATATACTCGAACAAGTGGAACAGAAAACTCAGTACAATTGCCACCAGTGTCGCCAACACCATCCCCTGGACGGCAATCGTGCCAAATGTAAGTTTCGCACCGGAAAGGCCCACTACCATAACCACCGCCGTCATCGTCAGGTTACGGGATTTGCTGTAGTCCACCTTCTGCTCCACCAAAAGCCGCAGACCGGAAGCGGCAATCACACCGAACAACAACATGCAGACGCCACCCATCACTGGTACGGGAATACCGTGAATCAACTGGCTCAACTTACCGATAAAGGACAACAAAATAGCAAATACCGCAGCGCCGCCGATAACCCATACGCTATATACTTTGGTAATTGCCATCACGCCGATATTTTCGCCATACGTGGTATTGGGCGTTGCGCCAAAAAAGCCGGACAACACATTGGAGCAACCATCCGCAAATAAAGAACGATCCAGGCCCGGATCTTTTAACAGATTCCGCCCGACAATATTACCTGTCACCATCAGGTGACCGATATGTTCCGTCAGCACGACCAGAGAGGCCGGTGCAATAATTGCGATCGCATCCAGGTTAAAGGTAGGCGCGTAAAACTGCGGTATGGAAAACCAGGGCGCATTAATGACCGGTGTCATATCTACCATCCCCAGAATAAACGCAAACACATAACCACAAATTACGCCAAACAATATGGGAATAATAGCCAGGAACCCTTTAAACGCTACGGAACCAATTACAGTGACAGCCAGAGTAAAAATGGAGACCAACACATTATTTATTTCTATTTTATCCCCTACCAGGCCGGCCATAGAAGCTGCCGTAGGCGCAAGTTCCAATCCGATGATGGCAATGATAGCACCCATTGCAGCCGGCGGGAAAATGAAATCGATCCACCGGGTGCCTAACCATTTTACAATCAGGGAAAATAGAATAAAAAGAAGACCGAACACGATAAAGCCTGACTGGGCATCCGAATAGGGGTGCGTTGCCAGAATCAGAAGCACCGGAGAAATAAAGGCAAAGCTGGATCCCAGATAAGAAGGGATCTTGCCTTTGGTTAAGAATATGTACAGCAGTGTCCCAATACCATTCATAAACAAGCAGGTATTGGGGTTTAATTTGAACAAAAAAGGCACCAATACCGTAGCGCCAAACATCGCAAATAAATGCTGCAGGCTCAGCGGGATATTCATAAGCAACGGGACTCGTTCTTCTACCTGGATAACTTTACGCGACATAATAGTTCCTCCTGTTTTCTGCGGCTTATATACTGTTTTATTTTAAATCTTTTCCTCATCTTATGCAACCGAAAAGCCATATTTTCGTCACACACATTTCCCCCTCTTATGCTATAGTAATAGGCAGAAAGCATTACTTTCAAGGAGGCCCTTTATGAAGAAAAAATTATTGTCTCTTCTCGTCACAGTCATTGCTCTGTTTACGTTGCTTTGCGGTACCGTTTCCGCCGAAGAACGCGACAGTATTTCCGTAAACGGACACGCCAGCGCCGAAGTTTCGCCCGACATGGCAACACTCTATGGAAGCCTTGAGAAAAGCGCTCCTACCGCAGAGGAAGCCAGAGAAAAACTGGCCCGGGAAATCAATGTTTTAAAACGCACCTTATTGACACAGATGATAGCGGAAGCCGACATAAAAACGACGGGGTATTCCGTACAGCCCAATTATTCTTACGATACGAAAGGAATCGCCAAATTAGTCAACTATACAGCGCAGGCCGAATATCGGATTGCCGTAAAAAATTTGGACAACCTCTCTTCCGTCCTGGATAATTCCATTAAAGCCAATCTGAAGGTCAACCAGGTGGAATATGGTTTAAAAAACCGCGCCCTTGTGGAGAATGGCCTGTTGGACGATGCTGTAGCCAATGCAAGGTCACAGGCAGCGGTTGTTGCCAGAGCCGGCGGACGTACGTTAGGTGCGCTGATACGGGCGGATTTAGGTACCGTGAATGGGGCAGAGCTGCGCCCGATTCCCTATATGCTGCGAGCAAAAAGCAACGCCATGGGCGATTCAGACGGAACCCCTACACAACTGAATCCGGGCGTTCTGACGGTCAATGTAAATGTAGGATTGGTGTTCGCGCTGCAGTAAGTAAAGAAGCTGCTAAGCAAACCTTAAACAAAAAAGCAGCTGAGCAAGTAGTAAAAAGGTTAAGAAAGAAAATACGCAAGTAAGTATAAAAAGTAAGTAAAAATTTAAAAAGCAGTAAAAAAGCCTCGTCGCTATGGCGAGGCTTTCACATAGCTTTACATGTACAAAGGCCATAGAAAAAAGCGACTGCCTCAAGACAGTCGCTTTACGTTTATTATTATCTTCCCAACCAGGAATTTTTGCGGGGGGCCTGTTTATCCACCTCGACCCGTGAAGGCGTGTACATGAGGATCGTTTCGCTTACCTTGGAAACAGAAGCTCCGGCAATATAGGAAACACCCATCAAATAGTCAAAGATACGGGAACGGATCGAATCATCCACTGCGGAAAAATCGATCATCAGCGCGCACCCATCCAAAAGCTTGTCCGCGTAACCGACGGAATCTTCGTAAGCATGAGGCGTACGCACCAAAATATCAAGCTGACCCGGGCGCACAACATAAGGTCCATTATAGGTTTCCGGATTTTCTTCGCTGTTAAAAAATTTTAATGCCGTATTCTTTAAATCCATTTCCGATGCCTCCACACTTGTGTGATCCCATCTGCCTCATACTACAGGCGGAATACAAGCCTTTAATAGTACAAGGTTTCGACACAAAATGAAATTCTCCTCTTTTTTATATAAATATTTTTAAAAATATTTATTTCTTTTATTTTTCGGCAGTTTTGGCACGGCTGCGTAGTCTGCCGCGCTCTACCCGGTCTAAGATCCGTTTGCGCATCCGAATATTCTTGGGCGTAACTTCGACCAGTTCATCATCATTGATATGCTCTAACGCCTGTTCCAGAGAGAAAGTGACCGGCGGAACCAGGCGGATTGCATCATCACTGCCGGAAGCACGCATATTGGAAACGTGTTTCTTTTTGCAGGGATTGACGTCCATATCGTCTTCCCGGGCGTTTTCGCCGATGATCTCGCCCTCGTAAACCGACTGCCCCGGCACAATGTACATGATGCCCCGTCCCTGACAGTTACCAATGCCGTAAGCACAGGTCTCACCAGGCTCGAACGCTACCAAAGAACCCCGCGTCCGCCCCGGGATCGCGCCTTTGTAGTAATCATAACCGGCATATACATGATTCATTATACCATTCCCTTTAGTATTGGTCAAAAATTGATTGCGGAAACCAATCAGACCCCTGGCGGGAATCTTAAATTCCAGACGCATATACCCTGCCATCTCATGCATATTGATCAGTTCGGCCTTGCGGGTTCCCAGGTCTTCCATGACTACGCCCATGAAATCCTGCGGCACGTCAATGGTCAGTGCCTCCATAGGTTCCAGAGTATGCCCGTCTGCATCCTTGCGCAGAATTACCTTGGGCTTGCCCACCTGCAGTTCAAATCCTTCGCGGCGCATGGTCTCGATCAGGATGGACAGATGCAGTTCGCCGCGCCCCTTTACGATAAAGGTATCTGTGTTATCGGTTTCTTCCACCCGCAGCGCTACATTGGTCTGAATCTCTTTCATCAAACGGTCCCGCAGATGCCGGCTGGTTACATACTCCCCTTCTTTACCGGCAAAAGGACTGTCATTCACACAAAACTCCATGGATAAGGTTGGTTCATCGATTTTAATACCCGCCAGAGCTTCCGGCTCCTCAGGGTCGGCGATGGTGTCACCGATCTCCACATTGGAAAGACCCATCAGCGCCACAATATCACCGGCCTGTACTTCCTGCATCTCCACACGTTTTAAGCCCTGATAACCGAAAAGGCGGCCAATTTTTTCATTGCTGATCTTGCCTTCGTGCAGCAGCGCAATCTGTTGTCCGTTTTTGATGGTACCGCGAACCACGCGTCCAATGACGATACGGCCCACATACGAATCGTAATCCAGTGTGTTGGCCAGCATTTGCAAGGGCTTATCCACCTCAACATCCGGTGCCGGTATAGTGTCCAGAATCACCTGAAACAGGGGTTCCAGATCTTCGCTGACATCATCCATAGTCAATTTTGCAAAACCGGAACGGGCGGAGGCATAAACTACCGGGAAATCCAGCTGGTCGTCATCCGCTTCCAACTCAATAAAAAGATCCAGCACTTCATCGACCACTTCCGAAGCGCGCTGATCCGGGCGATCAATTTTATTAATGACTACAATGGGCTTTAAATGCTTTTCCAACGCCTTGCGCAGGACATACTTCGTCTGGGGCATGGGACCTTCGTAGGCGTCTACCAACAGCAACACACCATCAACCATGGTCAGCACGCGTTCCACTTCCCCGCCGAAATCCGCATGGCCGGGCGTGTCCAGAATATTGATCTTGGTGCCATTGTGCATCACTGCCGTATTTTTCGACAAAATGGTAATACCGCGTTCCCGTTCCAGGTCGTTAGAATCCATCACGCGTTCCGCCACCTTTTCATTGGCGCGGAAAATATGGCTCTGCTTCAACATAGCATCTACCAATGTGGTTTTGCCATGATCGACATGGGCGATGATCGCAATGTTGCGAATATCATTTCTAATCATTATAACTGCTTCCTCTCTTGCATACCATATACCAAAACTAAAAGAATGAGGATGCTTATCAGAGCACCCCCACTATGACTTAAGTATTATATTCCTTTTATTTTTTACTGTCAACAAGAATCAGTTCAGATGCTGCCCAGCATATCGTCCATATAGCGGCGTACTTTTTCCAGTTTCTTGCGCATCTGTTCTGCCTTAGTGCTGTCACGGACGGCAATTTGTTCAATTTTACTCTTATATTGCAGATAATTACGTTCCACCATCGAAAGAGAATCTTGCAGATCCGCCACTTCCTGCACCGATTCGGTTTCCGGCGCCGGCTCAATAGTGTACTCACTGCCGGTAATCGCAACACTGTCGCCATACTTGGGAATGTAGGTCGCGGTCCCTAACTGCATTTGCAGCTCTTTGGCCAGAGAAAAAGCCCCCGTCATTTCGCCGTGGGTCACAAAAAAAATTTTGGGGTTTTGCGGCATTTGCTTATACCAGGCCAAAAGCTGTTCTTTATCCGCATGGGCAGAAAATCCACTCATATTAATGATTTCCGCCGCTACATTAATGGTTTCGCCCATAATCTTTACTTTCTTCGCCCCATCGATTAAATTGCGTCCCATGGATCCTTCCGCCTGGAACCCGACAAAGACAACCGAACATTCCGGCCGCCATAGGTTGTGCTTCAAATGGTGCAAGATACGGCCTGCGTCAGCCATGCCGCTGGCCGAAAGGACGATTTTTGATCCTTCCATAGAGTTGATCAGCTTTGACTCGTCAGCCGTGAGAGTAAAATGCACGTTTTTCATAGCAAACAGCTTTTCCCCCTGGAATTCCACCAAAGCGCGGGTTTCCTCGTCATATTCGTCCTTGCTCGCCAACGTGATTCCCGTAGCTTTTGTAGCCATGGGGCTGTCCACATAAATAGGCACATCCGGTATTTTACCTTCCTGGGTCAGCTTCTGAAAATAATAGAGTAAGACCTGCGTTCTTCCCACCGCAAACGCCGGAAAAATCACATTACCGCCCCGTTCCAGCGTCGTATTGATAATTTTAGCAAGTTCCGCTTCTTTATCATAGGCTTTATGGATACGATCCCCATAGGTAGACTCTGTGATAATGAAATCCGCGCCGCACAAAATGGAAGGATCCTGCAAGATAGGCTGGTTCGGCTGTCCTACGTCGCCGGAAAAAATTAATGTGGTTTTTTCACCGTTTTCTTCTACCTCCAGACGAGCCACCGCACTGCCGATAATATGGCCTGCCACACGCAGGATGGCCGTGACTCCGGGAATCACTTCAAAACGTTCTTCAAAATCATGCACATAAAAATTCTGCAAAGAAGTATAGGCGTCATCTACGGTGAATAACGGCACCACTTGCGGTTTCCCTGCGCGCAGACCTTTGCGGTTGGCAATTTCCGCATCAGACTCCTGAATATGGGCGCTGTCAGGCAGCAGGATCGTACATAACTGCTGGGTAGATTTGGTACAGTGAATACGTCCCTTAAACCCTTCTTTTACCAATTTAGGAATCAGCCCGCTATGATCTATATGCGCATGAGTCAAAACCATTGCGTCAATTTCGCCCGGATGAAAAGCAAACGGACGCTCATTCAGTTCTTTAATGGCTCTGGAACCCTGGAACATACCGCAATCCACCAGCATTTTCTTGCCGCCGACTTCCAACATATAACAAGAACCCGTCACAGTACGGGCCGCACCTAAAAATGTAAGTCGCATATTCCTACCTCCGAACTGTTTTTTTAATGGTTTTTGAACCATCTTTTAAAGAAACTTTTTTGCCTGTTTCGCTTGCCCAAACCATAATAACTTTGTTTTTAGCCGGTAGGGCAAGGCGATGATTGACTGCACTTGCTTTGACCATACTTACTTTGAACATACTTGCTTTGTTCCTAAAATACTATATCTAATTATAATTCTCTATTTTTTAGTGATTTCCTGCTTTTCTACCGAAAAATCTCTGAAAAATATTTGTCGCCCGGTCATTTTTCCTTTTACAGTTGCTGCAATAGCCGCAATCCGTTTCATTCGCTTCGCCGGATTCACCGAAGTAATTCAGTATATATCGCCGTAAACAACCTGTGTAATGGCAATACTCCCACATCCGCAGCAACAATTCATCAGATCCCGACGCAGTGTTAAACGGATTTTTTCCCTCGTCTTTCCATACAGTAGCTAACGAACCCCCTTGCCCGTTTCTCCGCACGGCATCAAACGAACCCTTTCTCCTGCTTCTTTGCACAGCACCCTGCCTTCGCAGCAGGGCTTTTTGCGTTTGCATGTCTTCTTTACTGTAGAGCAAAAGGCAGTAGGCCGGTTCTCCGTTACGCCCGGCTCTGCCCGCTTCCTGAAAATATTCCTCCAGACTCTGCGGCATATTATAGTGCAGAATGAAAGAAACATCGGCTTTATCAATGCCCATACCAAAGGCAGAAGTGGCAACCACGATCCGAATTGCATCGTCCACAAAAGCCTGACGCGTATACGTCCGCTCTCCTGCCGTCAGACCGCCGTGATAACGCGCCGCCTCCAGTCCCCTTTCCCGCAGCATTTGCGTGACGCGTTCCACGCCTTTATGCGTTGCGCAATAAATAATTCCGCTTTGCCCCCGCAGTTTTTCCAAAGCATTCAGGATTGCCCGTTCTTTATTCGCCGGGGAAGCCTTCGCAAAGTAAAGGTTCGGCCGATTAAAGCCTTTGACCATAACAAAAGGCTCCTGTAACGCCAGATGCCGAGTCATATCTTGTCGTACCCGCATTGTCGCCGTTGCCGTAAAAGCCGCCAGCACAGGGCGGTGCGGCAGTTGGGCAACGAATTCTGCAATACGCAGATAAGAGGGCCTGAATTCGTGCCCCCATTGCGAGACACAATGTGCTTCATCGATGACCAGAAGCGGCGGCGGATTGCGTTGCGCAAAACGAAGAAATTCCGTGTTTTGCAGCCGCTCCGGTGCAAGATACAGCAGTTTATAGCCACCCTGCATCGCTTCATATAAAGTTTGGTAATAAAGATTTTTACTCATGCTGCTGTGCAGCGCTATGGCAGGGATGCCCTTTTGGCGAAGATGCGCAACCTGATCTTCCATAAGAGAAACCAATGGGGAAATCACATAGGTCATGCCCGCAAACATAAGCGCCGGTATCTGAAAACAGATAGATTTACCGGCCCCGGTAGACAACACAGCCAGACAGTCCCGCCGACTTAAAATCGTATCGACGATTTGAGCCTGCCCCGGGCGGAACTCAGTAAAACCAAAACGCGACTGCAACACTTCTTCCTTTTGCAACAAAACGCTCCTTTCTGCCACAGGCATTCCTGCGCAACTGAAAATGCAATACAAAAAAAGACTAAGCCGAAGTCCACCGCGGGAGACACGTTTCCCTGCGAATGAAATTTCATGCTTAGTCTTACGCGCTTAATTCTTCTCTCTTTTTGTCTAACGCTCGTAACGCTTGTAACGCTGTTTTTATAGCTCTATCTTTTACACCGACAGCTTTTACAACGGTAGCTTTTACACCGATAGCTTCTATCATTTTATCTCTTATAAGGAGAAAGATAAAATGATCGTTTATCTAACCCATCTGCCCTGCTGTTACGCTTTTTCTGTCACCGGCGTCTTCCCGTTAAAGGGGCAAAGCTGCCGGCAGACACAGTCCCCGCATAACGGCTTGCGGGCCTTGCAGATCAGTCGGCCGTGCCAGATAAACCAATGGTGCGCCGCAGCCCATTTTTCTTTAGGAATCAGCTTTTGCAGATCCAGTTCCGTCGCTTCCGGTGTTTTCGCTGCCGAAAGGCCCAAACGGTGGGAGGTACGGAAAACATGAGTGTCCACAGCAATCGCCGGTATCTTATACACAATACTGGCGATTACATTTGCCGTTTTTCGGCCTACCCCCGGCAGTTTCATCAGAGTAGGAATGTCGCGGGGGATCTCACCGCCAAATTCTTCCAGCAACATATGACACATACCCAGGAGGTTTTTTGCTTTGGCATGATATAAACCGCAGTCCCGGATTTCATATTCCAGTTCTTCCTGAGTCAATGCGCCCATCTTTTCCGGCGTATTCAGTCGGGGGAAGATGCGGGCCGTGATTTTATTTACCCGTTCATCCGTACACTGAGCCGACATAATTACGGCGCAGAGTAATTCGAACGGTGAATTATAATGCAGCGCTGTACCGATTCCCTGGTAGCGTTGCTCCAGCTCGGCAATGATCGCCTGCTTTTCTTTTTTACGCATTCCTTTCATCCCTTTTGCTTCTATACATCCAAGTACACATGATTACACAATTTGCGTCTGTATCTATTTGCGCCTGTCTACACGGAATCGCTAATTTGTCAGGCTCCGAACCGGCGCCGGTATCCGTCCACCCCGGGCAATAAACGTATCCGCTTTAAACGCATTCACAGCCAGAACAGGCGCATGGCCCAACAAACCGCCAAATTCCACCTGTTCTCCCACGGTCTTGCCCGGTACCGGGATCAGACGTACGGCCGTCGTCTTGTTATTAATCATGCCGATCGCCGCTTCATCCGCGATAATGGCGGCCACTGTTTCTGCCGTAGTGTCGCCCGGTACGGCAATCATATCCAGGCCTACGGAACATACGCAGGTCATAGCTTCCAGTTTTTCCAACGAAAGGCTGCCCCGTTCCACCGCCGCGATCATGCCCGCATCTTCACTGACGGGAATAAAAGCGCCGGACAGGCCGCCCACATAGCTGGAAGCCATCAGGCCGCCCTTTTTCACCGCATCGTTCAGCATTGCCAGCGTAGCCGTGGTGCCGGGTGCGCCGCAGCTTTCCAGACCGATCTCTTCCAAAATGTGAGCGACAGAATCACCCACCGCCGGCGTCGGTGCTAACGACAGGTCAATAATGCCGAACTGGGTATGCAGCCGCCGGGCCGCTTCCTGCGCCACCAATTGCCCCACCCGAGTGATCTTGAACGCGGTCCTTTTAATCACTTCCGCTACGGTACCGATATCCTTACCTTTAACGGCTTCCAGCGCATGTTTGACTACGCCGGGGCCGCTGACACCCACACTGACCACCGTCTCCGGCTCCGTCACACCGTGGAAAGCCCCTGCCATAAAGGGATTATCATTGACTGCATTACAAAATACAACCAGTTTCGCGCAGCCGATCGCATCCCGATCGGCAGTCAAGGCGGCGGTTCTCTTCACGACACGGCCCATTTCCGCCACAGCATCCATATTGATACCGGCTTTGGTAGAACCTACATTGACCGAAGAACAAACAATATCAGTGCAGGCCAGCGCTTCAGGAATCGAGGCGATTAAATTGCGATCGCCCTTTGTATACCCTTTATCCACCAGCGCGCTGAAACCGCCGATAAAGTTTACGCCTACCTGGTGCGCCGCCTTATCCAGCGCTTGAGCCAGAGGAACATAGTCGCTGCTGTCACAGCTTTCCCCGACCATAGAAATGGGCGTCACGGAAATACGTTTGTTGATAATGGGGACCCCCAAATCAGATTCGATTTCCTCGCCAACCGCTACCAGGTGTTCCGCATGTTTCGTAATTTTATCATAAATTTTAGCGGCACAGACTTTAATATCAGGGTGCCCGCAGTCACGCAGGCTGATCCCCATGGTAATGGTACGCACATCCAGATTATTCTGGGTGATCATCTGCGTTGTTTCTAATACATCGCTAATCGTCAAAACAGACATAGTATAAGCCTCCTGCTTTAAATCTGGTGCATTGCCGTAAAGATGTCTTCGCTCTGCACGCGGATCTCCACGCCAATTTCCTCCGCCAAAGCGGTGAAACGTTCTTTTAAGGTTTTAATATCCATTTTGGCATCCGTCATATCGGCAATCAAGACCATGTTGAAAAAACCGTCCATGATGTTCTGATTAATGTTGAGAACGTTTACCCGGTTGGCCGCCAATACATTGGTCACCTTGGCAATGATACCGACTTTGTCCTGCCCTACTACCGTCACTACGATACGCATAATTCCATCCTCCTCAGCTTTGATTTACCGGACTGTATATATTCCGCTTGCCTGGTACCGGTGCCGCAAGACAACGGCCTGACAGGCAAAAAACTCTGCTCCTGTGCTACCTTTTGCCGTTTCTTCCGGCGACTCCTGTCACTTACATTTCGTATGGATTGCACACTTTTCAGCCGATTGCCTGTTTCACAGTGCTGTTTTTTTATTGTAACATACTTTGGAAAAATCTGCTTTTCTTTTACAAAGGTCACTATAAGTATATAAAGGCCACTACAAGTACGCTAAAATTTCCGCCGGGGCGCTGACGATAACACGGGCCCCCTGTTCCTGCAAAAAACTTTTTTCTTTAAAGCCCCAAGCCACACTGATACAGGCAATTCCGGCATTAACTGACGCCTGTATATCCACTTCCGAATCGCCGATATAAAGAGCTTCCTCTTTCTCTACACGCAGATTTGCCAGCGCCTCATACAACAAATCCGGCGCCGGTTTTTTCGCTTTGCCTTCACGTTCTCCGGTAATCGAAAAAAAGGTCTCCGGAAAATACTGCTCCACCAATTTCTGCACCGCCGAGTCCGGTTTATTTGACACCACACCCAAACGTAAGCCCCGGCTGCGAAGTTGCTGCAGCAGTTCCGGTATCCCCGCATAGGGGTAGGTTTCATCTTGACAATGCGCGTCATAATACGGTTTAAAATCCTGTTCGATCTGATTGATCGTCTTTTTAGCAACAACCGGCGCCGCCGCCCGCTCCAGCAAAAGCCGGGCTCCATTGCCGACGAAACTGCGCACTTCCTCCTGCGAACGCTCCGGCAGATCGTTTGCCCGCAACGCATAGTTTACCGCCGTCTGAATATCTTTCAGCGTGTCCAGCAATGTACCGTCCAAATCAAAAATAAGCGCCTTAATACACTTGTCGGTTGCCAGATTATTTTTTGACACCTTTTTCGCTGCCATGATTTCTTTTTCTGTTATCATCCTGTTTTCAGCCAATCTCCACCGCCTCTTCCAGGGCATTGATCTTTCCGGCTTTCAAAAGGGCCACAGCCTCTTTTTCCGGTAGCTCCGTAAACACGCAAAGGCAGGCATCGGAGGTTGCTTTTGCCCGAACTGCTGCCAGAGTAAAGGATAAGAGCTTTTCGCCTTTTTTTACTTTTTGTCCCTCAGAAACATAAACGGTGAATCCTTCCCCTTTTAATTTGACGGTATCGATTCCTACATGAAGCAAATATTCCAGCCCCTCTGTCGTGGTCAGGCCCAACGCATGCTTTGTTTCAAAAACAAAATTCACCACACTGTCCGCCGGCGCCAATACCACTCCGTCAGACGGAGAAACCATAAAGCCGTCCCCATTCATTTTTTCAGCAAACGCTTTATCCGGCGTTTCCGTAATAGAGCGCAGCTCCCCGGTAAAGGGAGAAGCAAAGCGCTGTTTCTTTTTACCAAATATAGAACCAAACATACGGTTCTCCTTCCTCGTTGCTTAACTTAAAACTCATTTACAAATATGTTCTAGAATAATTCCCCGACTATTTTAAACCATCCACTATCACTATTCATCCAACATCAATTTGCCTTTTTGGGCTTTTTCTTTTAAGCGTTTCATCTGTTCTTTTTCTATCTGTTGAATGCTTTTCTCCGGAACCGGCAAATCTTCTGGCATAGTACCACCAATTTTTTTAATAGCACCTCTTACTTCTTTACCTACTGAATAATGAACTTTTGTCGCTACTCCCGCACTTGTAACTTTGTCTTTTCTCAATTTCTCTTCCGTTTGAGAAATTCGAAATAAGTTGGCAATAAGCTCCGTGCTTCCCATATAATCTAAAATTTTTTGTCTGGCAGTTAATCCTTTTCTATTGTGTATATCTTCTACGTCCAATCCCCCGTATAGCCCCATATATCCTGCATTTTGGAATATAGCAAATTCTTCACTTGTTATAACACCCGCATCATGTGCAGTTTCAACCAAAAGTTGATTCCATTGTTTAATATCGCCACGAACAATCAATCTTCTTCTATCTTCATCAAGCTGATTGAAACGATCGGCTATTTCCTGACGATACGTTTGTATCGCAAAATAAGTTTGTCCAAGCGCTATCACTTCTTTTCTCGGATCACCATTCTGCACAATTAAATAGCAGGCATATCTTGTAAGTTCATAGTCTTTAATCGACTTATTGGCAGCACCGGCTTCCACGATTTTGCTGACCTCGGCAAAATCATACATTACTTCATGCCCACTATTCTCGCAAGCAATCATTGCACGGGCAATGACTTTTTGAAAGTTTCTCCACTGAACATAATCAAGTACAATCGCAAGTTCTCTCGCACTCCAGTATTCGCTTCCATCTTTTCTAACATATTTTATATCTTCAAATTTCTTATATTCTTTTGCTTTTAAATCAGGCAAATTAACGCACACCTCCTTATTTCTCTAACTCTTTCCTTAAATTTTACCGGAATAAATGCGCCAGTACGCTCAAGACAATACTGAGCACAATGCAGGTCATCAGCGGAAAATAAAAGCTGCCATGTTTGCCTTCCACATGGATATCGCCCGGCAAATGCCCCAACGGCAGAAACTTGCCTCCAAAATGAATCAAAAGGCCTAAGACTAACAATAAAAGGCCCAGTTGCATCAACAGTTTTCCTAAATCATGCGGCATAACGAACTCCTTTATTATAAAATTTAAACAACAGTTAATTTTCATATTGATGATGTGTTACCATAATGGGAAATTAGACCGTAGTAATTAAAGTTATATTTTGATTATATTTCATTATACAACATAACTGACAAATAGAGAATGTAGGATCTTTCCACCCCATATCATCCATTACTTTTAAATCAAAGGGACATTGTAAATCAAAGGGACACATGGTATATTATGAATTAAGTCAATTCATCGCTCTGAGAAAAACATAAATGCATAAAGAAGGTGTCTCTATGAAAAAATTAATAATTTTTATTGCAACACTTTTAATATTTTTTTCATCAACCGTCTTCGCCGAATGTAATTTGAATCCAATGCGATGGAAATGGGTCGGTTCTACTGATAAAGTGGGATATTTTTATGATAGTAAAACTCTTTCCTATAATACACAAGACCACACTGCTACATTATGGATTGTTTTTTATTACAGGAGAATGGAAGATATTCCAGAATTTGCCGAATTGGGGCTGAAAGGCGAGATGTATTCCTACTCTTATGAAACGATAAATTATAAAGACAATACCTATATAATAAAAGAAAGCATGCTTAGAAATGCAGATGGCCAAGTAATAAATTCTTTTAAAATGCCATCCTATGACTTACAACCACTATCAATCCCTCCAGACTCAATTATCGAACACATTGCATTTATTATAAAGCCTTCAGATTGGCGTTAGATATATTATATTAACTAAATATAAACAATCGCATAAGAAATATAAAAAGCTATTTGTCTTTCCGCTTGAAAGGAGACGTATCATGCCGTATGTAAACATCAAGATCACAAAAGAAGGAAATGTGACTCCGGAACAGAAGAAGCAGCTGATTGAAGGCGCTACCCAATTGTTGGTGGATGTCCTGCACAAAAACCCTAAAACTACCGTTGTTACCATTGATGAAGTAGATATGGACAACTGGGGCATTGGCGGCGTACCCGTGGCGGAACTTCGGAAGCTTGCCAAAGACAACGCAAAAGGTTAACCACCTTAACCACACACAACACTGATACCGCAAATTTGCCCCGTATCTTTCAAAACCGCTATCTTAGGGGACACAGTCACCGTTTCAGAACTCAAAATTACTGTCCTATAATTCAAAACCACTTCTTAAGAAAATACAGAAGTCAGATTCAACGTTTATAGTACCATTTTTAATCAAACTTCTGTGTTCAAGACAGTGGTTTATTTTTTCTGCAATTTACCTAAATCCGCAATACTCTTTTAGCAAACTTAGCAAACTTATGATATAATTACACTGTATTTGATAAATTATATTAATAAGAAAATTGTAACATCAAATTAATTATATTCAAGAAAGAGTTCGGAGGCTCGTCATGAAGAAAATTGCATTTTATGGCAAAGGCGGAATCGGTAAGTCCACCACAGCTGCCAATGTGTCTGCGGCGTTAAGTTTAGCGGGACACAAAGTCTGTCAGATTGGCTGCGACCCTAAAAATGACTCCACCCGTTTACTATTGGGACACATCTGCAAAGAAACTGTATTGGATAAAGTACGCACCAACGAAATGGACGACATTAAAGCCGATGATCTTGTCCATACCGGCTTCAACGGCATCACTTGTGTGGAAGCAGGCGGTCCTGAGCCGGGTGTAGGCTGTGCCGGCCGCGGCATCATTGTCGCCCTGCAGCTGCTGGATAAGCTGAAAGCCGTTCCTCCTGTAGACCTGACCTTGTATGATGTATTGGGAGACGTGGTCTGCGGCGGTTTTGCCATGCCCATACGGGAAGGCTACGCTAATCACATTTACATCGTCTCCTCCGGTGAATTGATGAGCCTGTATGCTGCCAATAACATTGCCAAGGGTATTAAACGCTTTGCTTCACGAGGCAATGTACGCCTGGCGGGAATCATCGGCAACAGCCGCAACACGCCGGGAGAGAAAGACCTGTTGGAAACTTTTGCGCAAAAATTGAATACCCGCCTGGTAGCTTTCATACCCCGGGATAAAATCGTAAATCTGGCGGAAAATCAACGTCAGACCGTATTGCAATATGCGCCTGACTCAGCCCAAAGCCGGATTTATAAAGATTTAGCAGAAACCATCTGGCAAAACGAAACGCTTTCCATCCCTACGCCTTTGGAGTTTGAAGAATTAGAAAGTCTGGTAGCCGTTTATGGAACAGAAAACTAAACCGGCCACAAAGTGGCTCTTCAGTAAAAATAAATCTTTCAGTTGTACCATGACCGGAGTCTGGCGGGCCGTAGGCTTTTGCGAAGGCTGCGCAGTCATCTTCCATAGTCCTTTAGGCTGCACCCATGTCGCTTCCCTCATGGATATGGGGGCTCAATACCGCATGATTGGAGATTACATGAAAGAGACAATGGATGCCGTACCTTTGATCGCATCGAATCTACGGGAAAAAGACTGTATCTTTGGCGGCGCGGAGCAGCTGCGCAACTGCATTGCGTATGTAATGAATGTCTATAAACCCCAGTGTCTTGTCATCGCTTCCTCCTGCGTAGCCGGGGTTATTGGCGATGATGTGGAACAGGAAGCGGCCGATGCGGAAACGGAGTATGGGGTTCCGGTTCTTTGCGTGCCTTATGGCGGTTTTCTGGGGGGCGAATACTCCGATGGTTATTTCCAGACGGTGAGGCTGATCACCCAACGCTTTCTCCGACCGCAGGAAAAACTGCCCGGCAGCGTGTTGTTGCTGGGCGATCAGATGGGGCCCTGGGGACAATATGCCCAGGAAGTAAAACGGTTACTGGCGCCTTTCGGCTTAAAAGTAAAGTGGCAGTTTCCCGGCTATGTTCCTTTTGCCGACTGGCCTGCCATGACGTCCGCCTCTCTTTTGATCCCTCTCAACTATGCCCGAAAAAATCAGGATGGTCTGGAAGAAATTGCCCGTGATTGGGAAGATAAATTTGCCATTTCCGTATTAAAAGATGTTTATCCCGTCGGTTGGGAAAATACCTGCGCCTGGCTGCGCAAAATTGCCGCGTTTACAGGAGATGCCGCCAAAGGTGAAACGGTGATCGAGGCAGAACGTAAACGCCTGACAGACTATGTTGCGTCTGTTATTTCCGTCACAAAGGGCAAAAAGGCCGTGTTCGGCATAGGCAGAGGCGCCCGCTGGTATCGTCCGGGCGAAACGCTGGAAACATTGCGCCGACTGCAACTGGATATTACAGCCATCGTGCTGTATGATAAGCTGCTGCCGGAGGATAAGAAGATCATGCGGGCAGAAATCACAAAATGCCCTGCGTTTACCGATTCCCCGGCAACAAGTGCGGAAAAAGCGTCTGCCGGGGAAACTACCGCTCTGCACACCCTCCCGAATATCCCTATTCTGGACGGAGAAGAAGGTCAGCCGTACATTGAAACGGCGGATATTCTTCTGACCACCGACGAAATACTGAACACTGCCACCCGCCAGCTTTTCCTTCCCATGGTACCTCTGGCAGGGACGGAAGGACAGATTGCGCTGATGCGAACGATTTATCGGGTGCTCTGCCGCTATGGCGCCAAAGGAGGGATTTCCTATGTGTAAACCGGAATGGGAATCAGCCTGCCATCACATGTCAACCTGTGCTTTGACCGGCTCCGCCGCTTTTTTTGACTCTATCCCCGGCAGTTTTATTTTAATCAACGGACCGCTTTGGTGCTATTTTTATACAATGAAGTATGTAGAAGATTACGATGCTTCTGCTTTACGTCGTTTTCATTGCACGCAACCGGAAAGTGACGCCCTGGTCTATGGCACGGAAAATGATCTGCTGGCAGGGTTCGATTTTATTAAAAGCAACTATACACCGGAACGCGTCTTTGTGCAAAACAACTGCAGTGTGAGCCTGGTAGGTGACGATCTGGAAGGTATCGCCGCTAAAGCCGGGCTTCCCTGGCCGGTGTATGCCATTGACAGCGGCGGTTTGGCAGGCGATTTTCCCGAAGGATATCAGAAAGCCTTTTTACGTGTGATCGAAGAAATAAAACCGCAGCAGAAAAAAAGCAATACCGACACTGCATCGCCAAAGCCTTCGATAAATGTATTGGGTCTGACGCCAATGTATTATCGGGGAGAAGAAGATATCGCAGAAATACGGCGCCTGTTAGAAGCAAGCGGCTATAAAGTAAATGCAATTCCCGGCGGCGGCGCTTCCTGGGAGGACATCCAGCGACTGCCGGAAGCCGATTTAAATCTTGTAGTACGGGACGAGTTGGCCTTAAAAGCCGCTGTGGCCCTGAAAAAAGCTTTTGGCACGCCCTATCTTTCGGCAGGTCTGCCCTACGGCATAGAAGGCACTCTCCTCTGGCTGCGCAAAATCGCTGCAGCACTGCCGGGCGCCGATTTGGCTTCCATAGAGCAGGAAGCGGAAAAAATAAAACAGCGTCTGCAATTTCGGGGCGGCAATACGCAATCCCTGTGGGGACCTCTTTGGTTTGATACGGTCCTTGTGTCCGGCCCGCCCTCAGAAGCCGCCGGCATCGCCGAAGCCATCCGCAGCGAATGGGTCGACACGGGACGGCTGATCGTCTGTTTCACCCATGCTGCCGACCTGCATCCAAACGCTGCCGATGAAATTTATATTGTCGAAAGAGACGATGCCGCAATCAAAACAATGTATGAAAACTGGGATAACGGGCTGGTCCTTGGTTCTTCCATGGAAGCCGGCAAACTCTTGCGGCTGCAAAAGCCTTTTATAAACTGCAATATTGCCTTTCCTACCTACCATGAAATGTCCGTGACCGATCTTCCCCTGTGCGGTCTCCGGGGAGCCACCCTGCTGTTCGAAAAAATATGGAATGCCAAACTGCAGGACGCCATGGCTCACGTAAAAGAATAACTACATAACACTGCAAATGGGATAGGCCATTCTTCAACGCAACATGCGCAAAAGGTTAAAATCAATTTTGTACGCTATGTCTACTCAGCTGGCGAACGTCTATAAAAAACAAGCCCCACGCCGTATCTGAAGCGTGAGGGCTTTTATTTTTTGTCTGTTTCCGTTTCCCTTATTTACCTGTATCAAACAAAGCCTTTTGCTGGGTGAATTCCAGCATACCGTAAACGCCGCCTTCCCGGCCTATACCACTTTGCTTATAGCCGCCAAAAGGCGCCGCGCAATCCCGCGGGCTGGCGTTAATATACACGTTGCCGGCCTGAATGCGATGGGCTACCGCAATCGCCTCCTCTTTAGCGCCATACACACAAGCGTTTAAACCATATGCAGTATCATTGGCAATGGCAACCGCTTCTTCTATACCCTTGTAGACAATCACACACAGGACCGGTCCGAAAATTTCTTCCCGGGCAATTGCCATCGTCCGGTTGTCTACTTCTGTAAAAATTGTAGGCCGGATATAATACCCCTTCCCTTCTTCCGGAACACCGCCATAGAGGAGCTTTGCCCCTTCGGCAAGGCCTTGTTCAATAAAGCCTTTAACTTTTTTAAATTGCGCGGCAGAAGCCAACGGTCCTAATTTTACATTTTCCGCCAAAGGATCGCCCATCGTATATTCCGCAGCGATTTTTACCAACATTTTTTCCACTGCCGCTTTTTCCGCCTGCGGCACCAATAGACGGCTATAAGCGGTGCAGGTTTGTCCACTGTTTAAAAAGATACTGTTAAAGCAGAGCCGGATTGCTTCCGTATATTCTTTACAGCCGGGCAGCAGCACAAAAGGAGACTTCCCGCCTAATTCCAAACTGATGCGTTTTACACTGCCCAACGCATGCCTGGAAACTGTGATGCCACCGGCAGTAGAACCGGTGAAAGAAATCATGTTGACCAACGGGTGTTCCGACAACACATTACCGACTTCTCCGCCCCGACCCGTCACCAGATTAAACACGCCTTTCGGAAAACCGGCGTTAGCAAAAGCCTCTGCCAGCCAATACGAAGACAAGGGGGTATGCTGACTGGGCTTTAACACCACCGTATTGCCCATAAGTAACGCCGGTATCACCTTTTGAATGACCTGGCCCAAAGGATAATTCCAGGGCGTAATACAGCCCACGACCCCCACCGGTTCACGATAAACGGTGGATGCCTCCATTTTTTCCACCATGGGAACCTGATCCGCCAGATCAATGTAAGAGCGGATCCGTGTATATTGATATTCTACCTGAACCGCTTTAGCAAACGCATACGGCGACCCTAATTCTTTCACTGTGATAGCAATTAACTGCTCTTTCTGACTTTCAAGTAAAGCCAGAAACTTCTCCATCAATGCCTTGCGTTCCGGCAAAGGTGTGGCAGACCATTGCGGGAACGCAGCCGCGGCAGCCCGTACAGCTTTATCGACATCCGCGCCATTGCCCGCAGGTACTTTGGCAAATACAGCTTGCGTAGCAGGATTCTCTACTTCTATAAAATCCTTGGAATCGCTCTCGACCCATTCTCCGTTAATGTATAATTTAGTAAAATCCATAAAATTCATCTCCTTTGCCATTACGCTACCTATCTATTATTATAAGTCTCTGCCACAAGTTATTCAATGTGTATGTTCTCTTCTTTTTTTAGTTATCAATATTAACTTTATATGCATTAAAAAATTAAATTTCCCTACATGAAAAAACCGCCGGTGGTTAGCCAGCGGTTGTGTGTTATTCATGCAAATTGTACTGTAATTCTTTACGGCTTACGCCGAGGATATACGGTTTCATTTCGTCATATGTCATAAGCCGATTCAATTTAACACATTTCTCCATAAGCTCACGTTCTTTTTTGAATTCAAATACTGCATGTACATAAGTTTTGTATTCATATCCTTCTTCATCTTTCTCGACTTTGACTTCAAGCAAAGTCGAGTGCATGCCGAGGTCCCACAGTTCATCTTCTGTAAGAACTCGTTCAATCAACGAGATTGCTTCTTCATACGATGGAAAACGGCCCAAGCGGTGTCGAATCTTGTTAAGCTCATCATGATTTTTAAACATAATCAGCCCTTTTTCATACGCCTCTTTTTCGTTCATTTTAGTTCCCCTTAAAACGATCTAACACTGCGGCTGCCGTTTTCCTTTCTATATATGTGCTGCTCATCATTATCGATCCTTCATTTAGTTATATTATACTATATTTTAGCTTATTTTACAACTTCCCTTACATTTAAGAACGGCTCTGTGAATGGGTTTATGATGTATTTTTTGCCGGTAAACCATGTTCTCCGGAAGAAAATCATCTTTCGACACATGTGCCAAAAAGCCAGAGTTTGGGTTTCCGTTTTCGTATGCATGGCAGGGAAAAGCCCCTATTAATTTTTGTGCAGTTGATGTGCAGTTGATTGTGCTTTTCTCTGCCTCCGAAATCCTCGGAAATAAAAACCGCTGGTGGTTAGCCAGCGGTGTGGGTCAAAATCTTGCCCATTCATTTTATTTTGATGTTTAGTATAAATTCTCTTCCTTTATCCAAGGACTCCAACTCAATCCCTTGTAAAAACTTAAATTAATAAATTTATTTAATCTACAACTGCCAGAGACAAAATCCGGCAGCTTTTTTCCGTTCATGCTTTATATTTCCGTCGTACATCGTTTTTTTAGCCTCATCATGAGTAAAGTATTGCTCAAGAAAAAGAGAACGATTAGAAGCGATCATACGCGTTTTTAGATAAACGCCTTATATTATATAACCTATTACGCAAGAATAAGTTTTTATGTACTTGAAAAGACCCCTATAGTGCGGCTTTAGCGATATTTATTTTATGACCTATTTACTTTTGAACACTCCTTTTTTGCACCGTTTTCATGTCATAAAATGCAAGATAAAAATAAAACAAAAAACCTCTGAAATCAGCATATTACTGCGTTTCAGAGGCTGTTTTCATTTGGTGCGCCTGAGAGGAATCGGACCTCCGCACCCGGTTCCGGAGTTTTAAATCATGGTTTTTGTTACTTTTTCTAAAGCTACTAATTTACCTCAAAGAGCCATAAATAAGCGTTTTGTCTGAATTTCTGCTTTGATAAACTTGGCCTATTATTGCTAAATTTATAGAGTTAATAGAGTTATTGGGCTCAAAATTGGGCTCAATAACTTTTTTCTTTATCAGCCATCTTATAGCTACCATTTTTGATAAATTTTCCCTATTTGTCTATTCAACAAGAAACTTAAAAAAGACCAGATTTGTAAATCTGGTCTTTTTTATCAATACTTACTATGACGCCTTCTTCCCGGCCTTTAGCATCGCTACTTTTGTGTGTGGCTTTGACGATGAGGTCTGTTTGTTGCCCGAGCAGTGTGCGTCCCTGTATGTTTATATGTTTCCTCTTAATTATTGTTTTAACAATTCAATAATTTCATCCTGGGCCTGTCTGCCCTCCCTAAAAAATCTAGCCAAGGGATAGCAGTGACACATTCCTTTACCTACAATGATTTCGTATGGAGCTTTGTATTTTTCCATTGCTTTTTTAAATTCCTCCGCAAAGGCATAGAGGCATTCATTTTCGCCGTAATAAAAATATGTTTTCGGAAAGTCGGTAAAATCTCCCACAGTTCCGTCAAGCATATATTCAGGCAGATCTTTATCGCCTTTTGTAATTTCCCTTGCCGTTTTAAAATATGTAGGTTCAATTATTATGTCTTTGTGATTAAGTGCATTTACTCTTTCCCAAATCTCTTTATTTTCTTTTAGATTTACATCGGGTATGCCGCCCGGTGATACTGAAATTATTTTGCCGGGCATTTTAACAGGTCTTCCAATTGCATTGTTGTGCAAAAATATTCCAAGAGCCAGGGCAGCTCCTGATGAAAATCCCAGGACACTTATGTTTTCCGCCTTATAACTTTCTGTCATCAGCCTATAGGTTTCAAATGAAACTTCGTATGTCTTATCTATCTTTACATCTTCCGAGCAAAGTGGATAGAATAAAAACCAAACATCTTTGCCGGTTTGTTCCATTATTCTTTCCGACAAAGCAAAATCCAATTTGTCCGGTTGTGTAATCATTCCTCCACCGAAGAGATATAGCACCGCTCCGTCTGTATGGCCCTCATTCTTTTGATAGGATATAAGCCTGTATCCCATAACGTCTCTTACAATGAGATAGTAATTTTTTCTCTCGGCTCTTTTCCTCGCCTTATCTAAATCAAATACCGCCTTTGAGTTTTTTCCCTTTGCATACTCAAGCATCTCTTCTTTGTTCTTTAAAAACACTTTTTTGACACCGGCAAGTCTTACTATTGTCGATGCAATTTTATATGCAACGCTCATTTCACACCTCCGATTGATACTCAATTAATCACAATTTTACAAGTTTTTACCAATACTTATTTTGGTACATTTTGTACCTCTCGCTTGTATTGTCTGACCCAACGGTAAAAAGTATCTTTTGAAATGCCTAATGTATGAAACGCTTCTACTGCCGTTATTTCTTTCTTTATCCAACGATCATATATCGGAAAAAATTCCGGCGGTAATACTTTTTTCGGCCGGCCTAACTTTATACCTCTGGCGCACGCTGCGGCAATGCCTTCGGCTTGCCTTTTTTTAGTGCGCAACATTTCTGTTTCCGCAAGGGTAGATAAAACCTCAATCAATAAATTATTGACCATATCCATAATTGATTTTCCTAATTCTCCATAGTTAGAAAAATCAATTAAAGTAGTCGGAACATCAAGTACCCGTACCGTTATTTCTTTCTCTCTAAAATAAAGTAGCTGGTCTTTGATGATTTTGTTATTTCGTCCTAGTCGATCCAGCTCAGTGAAAAATGCACCACTTATACCTCTTTGCTGCAACAGAAAATTAAAAAATAATCTTGCAAATAAGGCAGAAGTGGTTTGAAACATTGGTCTGCAGTAGAGGCAAGTCCATGAATAAATAATATTGACTTATTGTTTTTATTCCCAAAGGTAATAAATTTCATTTAATTCCTCATTATATAAAAATTTTTTATATAATCTCGTAGCCTCAATATAAAGAAGCTAACAAGAACTTTGCTTGTTTGCCGTTTAATTGCAATATCCTATCTATTTTTTCTCCCAATAATAAGGGTTGAACCGTAAAGTCCTAACAATAAAGCTTCTTTGTGACCCATAAAAAGACCCTTTGTTGTATCAATTAATTGCACATCTTCGTAGCCATCTTTTTTAAGCTTTTCGATAAATTTATTCATATCTCCGTATCTTGACTTACTCATCAAATCATGAATAACAAAAACTCCACCTTTTTTAAGTACACGAAGTGTTTCTAGTAAAAGTTTTTGTTTATTTTTCCCCGTTATATTGTGATAAACATAGTTGCTTGTTACTGCATCAAAACTTTCATCTTCAAAAGGAAGATTCACTGCATTTCCAACTTTAAATCTCGCATTTTCTATTCCCTCTAATTTCGCATTATTTTCACAGAGTTCTTTAGAAAATTCACTTTTATATGAACCCCTCCAAATATCGCAGCCCACCATGATCGCCTTAGGATTTCTTTTTGCACATGCTATGGTAAGTGCACCGCTACCACATCCTACATCTAAGCCCACGCCACCATCTGGGATCTTTACATAGTCGGCAGTCCCCTCTATTATAACTTTGGCAAGCTTTCTTTTTCCATTGTAATCAAAAGCCCTATGTAGTACTCTCATCCAGATTGCAAAGAAAGTAAGTTTCAACGTAGCATATCCAAGAATAATGGCACAGATAAGACGAGTTCTTCCACTAAATACAAGATCACTGACACCGAAGGCTATAAATAGAATAAAAGCTACAAGGCTTCCAAGTATTAAATTCCTTAACAAACTTTCAGGAACCCAGTTTTTGTAGTCAGCTTTTGTTATCTTGTCATCAATAAAATTTAATTGCTTCATAAATTTTCTCCTGTAAATAATTAATTTTATAAAATTTGCCTTGTCTGCTAAAATAATAATTTTAATCTCTGACTATATAATCTTATAAATTCACATTAGTATAGTTTATCAATAAGCTTAGGTAGTAAATAAAATATATTAAGTTAAACCAACCACCGCGAATAATCATGTGCAATCCCTTTGGCAATCTCCCAGCAAGAGGAGTGAGAGTCAAAAGAAATATAGGTGTAAATAGAGCTTGCCATCTTGGAAATACTGTGAATCCAAATAAAATTATCAATGTTGTTCCTATGTTTGCTATAGCCATAGTTCCAAAAACTATTTTTGCTTGAAATTTTAAAAATTTTAAAAATTCATCAAAGGCTCCCTTGTTTTCGTATCTTGATAAAAGGCCTAAGTAGGCACATTGAATATGATAAGCGCCTCCTAGTATCATGCCAAAAATATTTATTAAAAATACAAAGCAAGCAAGACTTAAATAATTTTCTTGACATGATAAAACAATATGATAAAAGCCAATACAATAAATAAAGGCAGATATTGGACCTAAAAGACCACCAAGGTATAATCTTTTTGTGCTAACATTTTTCATTATGCCAATAATGCTATTTATAGTATCTCTGCCATCGTAATCATTTGGATCATAATATAAAATCATGTCTCCCAAAAACATCAAGAATGAACCCAAGAGACCTATTAAGATACATTTGTTTAAGGTCATAAGTCTAACTCCTTTTTATATTAAATGATATTTATTATGATTATAATTATAGCATCTAACATAACACAGATTCCTTTCAATCATATGATTTACTGCGTTAAACTAAATAAAAAATAAAGGCAGTCCAAAGACTGCCAATTTTTATCATATTGGAATAATCTATACCACTTTCAGGTTCTTCGAAATAGACAAACGGAGAGTCCTTATACATAACAGATGCTATTGCAAGTCTTTGCTTCTGTCCTCCTAATAAATAAATTCTTCTGCCATTTTTGTTTTTTCTATCAAATTCTTGTAAACTTTTGATTTTTGTAAAAGCTCTTCATGTTTACCTTCACTTTCTACTTTTCCGTTTTCAAGAACTACTATCTTGTCTGCATTTTCTATGGATTTCATTCTGTGTGAAATTATGACAACTGTCTTATCTTTAATTAAATTATTTAAAGACTCTTGGATTTTTTTCTCATTATCCACATCAAGACTTGCTGTAATTTCGTCTAATATTAGTATCGGTGCATCTTTTAAGAAAGCTCTGGCTATTGATAACCTTTGTCTTTCTCCTCCTGATAGCTCAGCACCGTTTTCACCGATAACTGTATCAAAACCTTTATCCATTTTTTCTATAAAATCTGTGCAATTTGCAAGTTTTGCTGCTCTTTTAACTTCTTTGTCGCTTGCATCTTGCTTACCAAGTCTAATATTTTCCATAACGCTTTGATTAAAGAGAACCACATCTTGAAAAACTATTGAGACCTTGTCAAAAAGAGATTCTGTTGATATTTCTTTTATATCTTTGCCATCGATTAAGATTTGTCCTTCGTCATAATCATAAAGTCTTGATATAAGTTTCAAGATAGTTGTTTTACCGCAGCCGCTTGCTCCTACTAAAGCAGTTACCTCTCCTTGCTTAGCTTTAAAATTTATTCCATTTAAAACTTTTGCGTCTTTCTTATAAGCAAATTCAACATCTTTTAGATCAATATCAAATTTTTTCAAATTATAGTCTTCGCCCTCTTGTAATTCTTGATTTTGAATTTCTTTAAGTCTTTCAATCTTTGGCGTTAAATAAAATATCTCCATCATGCCCTCTTTAGATGCATCTAGAGAGTCTTTTATCTTCATAGCCGCTAGTAAATATCCTATAAGGTAGAGAGGGCTTATCTCTTTATTAATAATTAAATTTACGCCAACAAATATTACGACAGCCAAGGATATAAAGCTAAATATTGAAGATATGGACATAGTTAAAATAGTTCCCATTTCCGTCTTCACATGCACCTTTTCACTTTTATCCATTTTTTCATATAGCTTTTCTTTCATTTCCTCTGATAAGCCATAGGCTTTAATCTCCATTTGCATCTCGATATTTTCTTGAAAGCTTTCAGAGTTTTCTCTTAAGGCGTCATAATATCTTTTCTCTCCCTTAACTGAATGTTTTTTAGATAAAGGTATAAATATAAAACTTAGAATCGTTGGAATAATTACAGCTAAACCCATCTTGACATTGCCTACTAGCATCATGATGGATATTAGTGGGAAGAAAAGTGCCATGCCGCCCACTTTTGGTATTGAGTGGCTCATTGCATGCTCTATACCTTCAATATCAGCCATAATTGTTTGGGATAGGTCTGAAATATCATGTTTAGAAAAGTATGATAGAGGTAGTTTTGATAAATTCTCCGCTGTCCTTATTCTTAAGTCTGCACTTTCTTGATAGGTTGTGCTATATAATTTATCGTATTCGACAGAAAGCAAAATATACATTGCTATCAAGGTCAAGGCTGAGAATACTATATAAAATCCCTTGCTTTTATCCATATTTTCCAAAACTTCCTGAGCAAAAATCATTAGTAATATGGCAGGAAGCATGTTTATACAATAAACGAAAAATGAGGATAGTGTTGCTTTACTTAAATTTCTTGCTCCTTTATCTGTAAGAGCAAATCTTTTTTTATAAAACTCCTTCATTTGAAACCCTCCATTCATTCGCACTGTTAAACATCTCTTGCAGTCTCTTATACCTTGTATCTCTTGACATTAATTCTTTGTCAGAACCTCTTTCTATAATTTTTCCATTATCCATTACAAGAATTTCATCTACATCTTTAATTGTAGAAAGTCTATGAGCAATCATGATAACTGTTTTATCCTTCATAAGGTTCTTGAAAGCTTTTTGTAGTTCAAACTCGTTATCTGGGTCAATAGATGCTGATGCTTCATCCATAATAATAATTTTGGAATCCTTTAAAATTGCTCTGGCAATTGCAATTCTTTGTTTTTCTCCTCCGGATAAATAAACTCCTTTTGAGCCTATGACTGTATTTTCTCTTTCCGGGAATTTGTCCAATATCAAATCGCATCCCGCTAATTTTAAGGCTCTCATAACATCGTCTCTTGTCGCATCTTTATTAGCTAAAGCTACATTATAATAAATGCTCTTCTTAAATAATTTTGAATCTTGAAAAACAAAGGAGATAGCTTTAATTAAGGCTTCATCAGAATATTCAGATATTGGAATCCCGCCTATCTTTATGCTTCCTTCATTAACATTGTAAAAACCTGATATAAGTTTTGCTACTGTTGATTTGCCTGATCCGGATGAACCGACTAGTGCATAGGACTTTCCTTCTTCTAATTTAAAGGATAAATTTTCAATGACAGCTTTATCGCTATATGCAAAGCTAACATTGTCAAAATCTATATTATAGTTTTTAAAATTATTGACATTGCCATGCACCAATTTGTCTTTTTGCATATCCTTGTAAAGCGCCTCTAAAGTATCTACTGCATAATTTCCTTGAGAGATGTATAAGGAGTACCACATCATTCTCATAAATGAAACAAAGAGGACTCCCGATAAAAATAAAATCATGATAAGCTCAAGTAAAATCACCTTGGTGCTACCTAAGCTAGTCATAAAATAAACTATAGGTATAATTAAAATTGCAATTAATCCAAAGAATAACCATTGATACAAAACATAAGGCTTTTTACAAGACAGTGAATAATCGTAAGCATACTTTGAATAATCTTTTATCGCCTTATAAAAGCTTTTAAATGACTCTACATTTGCTCTAAATATTTTTACAACTTGCATTCCTCTAACGTATTCAACGGTCTCGGCACTTAGTTTAGATAGAGCTTCCTGGTATATCTTCATAAATTTTTGCTCGCCCATCATTGCCCCTAAAATTAAGCAGCCAATTATTGTAAGAGCAAGTAAAGTGATGCCAACCCTTATACTTACTATAAAGCCAAGTACAAGCACAAGCACGGGTGTAATTATTGCCTGAGAGCTATCAGGAATCATATGAGCTACAACCTGATGTGTTTGTGCGGCATTATCATCTATGATCTTTCTAATTTTCCCAGAAGGATTTAAATCAAAGAACCTAAAGCTTGCGTTCTCTAAACCATCAATTCCTCTTTTTCTTAAATTTGTTTCAAGCCTAAATCCCAATAAATGGGAAAAAGCTCCTGAAGCAAAATAAAATATTGCTCCTGCTGTTAATATAAGAGCAGATTTTATTGCTAAATTTTCTGCTCCAGATAAATCTGTATGGATAATTAAATTGTCTAAAAATCTGTAAATTAAATAGTATCCATATACTGTAATTACTGCAGATATAACAGAAAAAATTATAGCGAAAAATCCAAGATTTTTTTTGTATTGTACATAAGCAAATAGCTTTTTATAAATCTTCATAATATTATCTCCTTTTTCTTTGATATCCCGTTTAGATATAAATTTGCTTTGTTGATAGTAATTATCATTGCCTTTCTATTGTACATCGGGTATGATTACTAATACAATGGCTTGTCGAATTTAGGGCTAATTGGAATATTGTCTAAAGGGGATAGTGCGTTATGACTTATTATGATTTTGTAAAAGAATATATGAACGTAGATGAATGTAAAAACAATAGAAAATATTCAAGTGCCGGGCATACATTTTGTTGGAGCAAAAATAATTCAACTCATGCAGAAGGGCTTTATTGGTTTTATGAAGGAGATGGCTTCATTATTGATGTCCACGATTTTTATATCAGAGAAGAAGTTATTCAAAATAGTACTTATAGTATGTCAGACTATGTTTCAATCTATTCAAGCTACATCGTCAGTGCAAACGGAGAAAAATTTAATCCATATCAAATACTTACTGCAAACTCATTATGCACTCTAGATTTTGACAATATAAAAGATGACTTTCTTTTTTTATTACACGAAAACTGTTACTATCTTGCTGTTTCTATTGGATTTAAAAGAGAACTTCTAGACAAGCACTTATCATCCATTAATATTGATCCAGAATCATTTTATAGGGCTTTACTTCAAACAAATCAAATAATACTTACAAAGTCTTTAGAAAAAGTGGCTATGGAAATTTTAAATTGTAAGATGGAAGCTCCTGCCGCTGATTTTTTCTTAAAAGCCAAAGCAAATGAATGGATAAGTATAGTAATAGATACCTACTTAAATAGAAAAAAATATAAAATTGAAATTGATGATGATAAAGCACTTGAAGATGTAGCAAGATTCTTAGACGATCATTTCGCCATGAATGTAAATCAGGAAACCCTTGAAAAAATTTCTAAGATGAGCGGGACTAAATTAAAAAACTTGTTCAAAGAAAAATATGGTCAAGGCATTACAGAATACACCCAAAGAAAAAGAATGAATATGGCTGAGACTCTTCTCTTAAATACCAAACTTCCTATAAAGGAAATAGCTGAATCTGTCGGATACACATCTCATAGCAAATTTTCCATTTATTACAAAAGATATAAGGGAAAACTTCCTAGTGAAGTCCGTAATCTAGCTTGCGAACATCTCAATTTAAAATGCGATTGCTGTAATTAAGATAAATTTTTTTATACGCCTTTATCTTTTATGAGTTTATATATATTTGTATAGGTGTGTATAAATTTGATAAAAAAAATTAACAAAAAAATAAAGACAGTCCGAAGACTGACGATATTTACCTCTCTGTTCCTTTGCTATGTTCTTTCTTATTTGACTTAGTTTTTTCATCTGTCTTAAAGATTTTTATTTGCCCTAATATGGACTTTTTATCCTTGTCTTGACTTTCTTTACTTATTCTTTTACTTTTAAGAGCTTAGAATATAAAAAGAAATATTATATTAAAACAATATTTCTCCGGTACTGGGACTGGGACGGGGCTAAAAATTTGAAAACGTCCTATAATTAGGTGAATTTAGTGATATTAGAAAAAATAGAATATGGTATTTTGAATGGTTTGAGATATATCGGACGTTTGGAAAAGAAAGGGGGGAATAATATATAGTGTTTTTCAAAGAATTTGAAATAAATTGGGCTCAAACATGAAAAAAAGGCTTCTCGAATTTTCGAGAGGCCTTTATTATGCTGGTGCGCCTGAGAGGAATCGGACCTCCGCACCCGGTTCCGGAGACCGGTGCTCTATCCACTGAGCTACAGGCGCAGTTATATGCGGCAAAGCCGCAAGAGAAGTACATAACACACATTCCAAGGTAATTATCGTACGGGAATTATTATAACATAGTTTTCAGTCTCTAGCAAATAAAATCTTCGGGCATTTACCATCGTAAAATGTAAAAGTAACTTCCCGTTCTCTGGGGATAAGTGGAACTTACTCTTTCATAAAGCATTTACACACTGCCAAATTACAATTTCCTACAAGACACTATGTTGCTTCATTATGTACCGGATAAAAACGAATTCCTCGAAACGCACCGCATGATCAGGGAGTGATACTACCTGCCCGGAAACAATAAGAGTTTTTTCACCGCATCACTTCTTCTAAAAAGGAATTGGAAATATAGTCAGGATTCCAATGAAGAACCCTGCTACACAAAATCCATGATGTACCCCTTTCTTAAAATAGCTTTCGCATTTAGAAAAGGACACCACCATGGATTTCACGCGTTTTTTATTTTTCGTTAATCCCGTGTTTTTCTTTGCCTGTATAATTTCATTATCAGAACGTATAGGTATAAGTTACTCTGATGTTACGAGGAAGAGAATAATATTCTGTCGACTTGGAATTTGCCCAGTTTCCTACAATATCTTTACGATTAAACAAATTTTCACAGGCAAAATCAAAACGACTGTTTTTATCTACCTGATAACCTGCGGTCAGATTCACAGGCGCTTTATTAGGCCAGCCTCCTGCTCTATCTGCCGTTATACTTCCATTAAGTGCCGCATTAAATGCTCTATTATAATATTTTATTCCTGCAGAATATTGATTTCTTGCATAGCGTCTTGCCCAAACGCCTTTTACCTGGGATTTAGGATTGGAAAAGTCTGCGCCTACGGAATATGCCAGATGGGTTCCCATTTGCTTGTCATAGCTTACTTCCAGCCCTTTATTTTCGAAAGCGGCATTGATAGGATGAAGTTTGCCTTCTGCATCTGAAATATAATCCCAGGCTTTGTTCATATCTATATAATATAACGCAGCTTTAAAAGCACTGGTATCCGTTATATGCTTGTAGCCTAATTCGTAGGACCAGCCTTCTTCCGGCTGTAAAAAGGGATTCCCTTCAAAAACATCACCGCCACTGCCATATAAGGAAGTAAAGTTCGGCATTTTAAAAGCCTTATTCGCATTCAAATATAAACTGCTGGTATCGTTTATTTTTTTCAATAAAGAAAATTCAGGCGTAAAATCGCTGTAGTTATTGACAGAACGGAATAGCTGTTCCCTTGCGCCAATCGCAAGAGTCAAATCCGATCCAAGATTTTTTGCTACCTGCATAAATAGAGCATAGGTTTTTAAATCCTCATCTATAGGATTGTGAACCGGTTTACCACTTTTATAGGCAATATCATTAAAATATTTCTGCTGTTCAATTGTTGTTCCTACAACAATATCCGCAAATTTTGAATTCAGTGTCTTTTGCAAATCAAATCCATAGGTTTTAAATTTAATGTTTTCTCTTTTATATGGCTTAAATATTCCTTTCTTCGGTTTTAGTGTATCAGTAAAACGATCGCTCACGTTATAATAAACGGTCCCTTTCCAACCAGCATCATCATATCTTAACCGGGCAAAATCCTCTTTCCACTTATAATGAGAATTCTCTTTTAAGTTGCTCCATGTGTCTGTATCATACTGATCAAAATGGTAATCGTTAACTGTATGCTGATGAGAAAGAGTCCATGCATCATTAAACTTATACTTCCAGAGAATAGAAGATTTGTCGCCATCATTCATAACCCTGCCATTGGAGGCCAGGCCTTTCAGCGGTTCCCCCTGTTCAAAATTGGCAACGATACCCAGTTTCCCCAAACCCAGGGAAAGGCCTTCCCGCGTTTTTCCATATTCCCCTTTACTTAAGGAGATACTGCTTCGCATATTCTTTTTAGTAATAATATTAACCACACCGCCAGCAGCCTCGCTCCCATATAATACAGACGAAGCCCCTTTGACAATTTCTATACGCTCTACAGCTTCTACAGGCAACGTATTTAGATAATATACGTTGTTAGTCGCCATAGGGGCCCCGTCAATCATCACGAGGGTTCCTTTAACATTGCCACGAATAAGGGCTTTTCCGCTCATTCCACCCCATGCCTGACCGTTAGGGCCAAAGCCGTACTCGGTGATTCCGACTACAAATTTTAAAGCTTCGTGGACCTGCGTTGCGCCGCTTTCCATAATTTCCTTTTGCGATAATACACGCACGCTTGCGGGGGTTTCCAAATCTGTTTTTTCCACACGCTGTGCTGTAACCACGATTTGATCCAACGTAAAATTCTGCAGTTCATCTGCCTCTGCTGCTTGTACAGCGTGCCCTTGCAGTGTTCCCAACAGCAGTGCTGTGAGCAAAACCCCTTTAGAAACGCATCTTTGTTTCATGGTACAATACTCCTTTTCTTGTAATGACAGGTAAAAAAATACATAAAAAATTTGTAAGCGGGTACCAGAAAAGTTGTTTGACTATGTAAACTCGCTTACCTTTCAATAGATAATTTTATTATATATTATAAACTTTATAATATATAATACTAATATTTTACTTATGCCATTATATCCTAATTTTATTTTTCCGTAAAGACCTTTTATACAACCCTTTTCTCTGAGTTCCCAGATCGTGAACAGATTTTGTAATGTAAAACCCCTGGCAGCTACGATCGTCACCTTGCCTCTGTCCCAGGGCATCAGGATTTTATGTTTGCAATTTCTCCCAGCAGAATCACGCCAAAGCATTTACACACTGCCAAATTACAGGTAGAATAGAATGTAATAAGGAAAACAGGAGGCCTGCTATGCCACTGCAATATAGCCAAAATATCACCTGCCCTCATTGCGGACAGGTGTACGAGGTTCAAATTCATCATTTGATTGATACCAATAACCATCCTGAATGGAGAGAATCCGTCCGTAGCAAAGAGTTTTTTAAAGGACGTTGCCCCTTCTGCCAAAAAGCGGTTTCTTTGGATTACAGCTTTATGTATCTGCAAGACAATATACTTTTGCACTGTGTGCCGGACAACAATGAATTTATGGAAACCTGCCGCACGATTGATGACGATGCAAGTTGGCCGGAAGTATTACAAGGCCTCTCTCACCGTGTTACACATTCTAAAGAAGAATTATTTGAGAAATTAGCTATTTTTGATGCCGGCTTAGACGATCGGATCATCGAACTGCTAAAAGTCGTAACAGCCGCCAGCCTGGAAAAACAACAACCCGGTTTCCACTGTACAGAAATCTATTTTGCCACCGACATCAACACGTCGCAGCCGGTTCATCTGCTGCAATTTAATGATATAAAAAATCAGAAAAGCGCCACCTTGCGATTTGACGAAAATCTCATTGCTTTATATAACAGCCTGGCAGATGAATATGGCCCGGCGATTGAAGCGAAGCACGCAAAAGATGTGGTGATTAACAAGGATTGGGCAAAAGAATTTTTACATAGAAAAATCTAAATAATTCAAAAGCAAGTATATCTATTCACCATACAAATTTATGGGTTTATAACCTGAAATCCTGCTAATCTATAATCCAATGTTTATGCCATGCTAAGAATAGTAAGCTAGAATTTTTTATCATGCTGGAGAAAGTGAGGAAGAAAATGAGTCAGAAAGAGATTAACGAATTCATGAAAAATAGCCGTATCGATCAGCCTGCTACACCAGAGGAATTTAAGGCGGCAGTGAAAGATGCCTATAAGGATCGCACTCGTCAGGTATATTTTATTTGGAAAAAGTTAAAGGAATTATATCCTGATGTAGACGCTAACCGTGTAATTAGAGAAGGAAGTTGGGATTTTGGTTATTATCAGGGACAAAAAATCGCCAAAAAATACGGGGCTGAAAATATTGGTCCCAAAGAAGCATTATTAGGCCAGACTTCTCGTAGCGGCTTGCTGGTTTTTGAGCAAGAGATTCAACAATTGGAGAAAAATAAGGCAGTAAAAATCTTTAATGCCTGCCCCCATTGTGAAGCGTTGAAAGAGCTGGGGCTTTCACCGGAAGAAATAAAAATGTTTTGCCGTGATATGCTCGGTCACTGTGATTATGCAATTTGTTCAGCCTTTCCCAACGTTGAAATTGATTTTCCTACCACCATTGCTGACGGAGAAGGAAAAGGATGCGCCATGACCATCACACAAAAAAGAAAAGAATAAGTGTTTCATCTTGAAATTCACAATCTTAGTTTATCAGGCAGAAATGAAAGATATTTAAAGGAGTTGTTCTATTATGATTAGAAAACCGACCTTTGGAGAAGCAATGCTTCCCTTGGTCCTCATGATTATTCTTTTGGGACTCGCAGCTAAATTCCGACTGCCAATTCAAGCGATGTTGTTGTTTGCCGCAGCCATCGCTGCACTAGTCGCTCGTCGTCTTGGCTATGTCTGGGAAGATATGATTAATGGCATTACCGATAAAATCAAAAGTAGTCTGCCATCTCTTTTTGTTATGGTTTGTGTGGGCGGTATGATTGCCAGTTGGATGGTCTCCGGCACCATTCCCATGATGATTTATTACGGTATCAAGATTATTGACCCGCAGTTTTTATTCGTCACCGCATTTTTTGTCTGCGCTATCATTTCCACCTTTACAGGTACTTCTTTCGGCTCTGCCGGTACTGCAGGTGTCGCAATCATGGGTATCGCCATAGCACTAGGCCTACCGTTACCCATTGCTGCCGGAGCCGTATTATCCGGAGCCGTGTTTGGCGATAAACTTTCCCCTTTCTCCGACACCACAATTTTAGCGCCAATCGCAGCCGGAAGCGAGCTATACGATCATATTCGCCATATGCTGTATACTACTGGTGCTGCCAGTATTCTTTGCATCATTGTATACACAGCAGTTGGTATGACAATGGATGTTAAGAGCATGACTAATCCTGAAACGGTAAAGGCCGTATTAACCAATCTGGAGCAACTGTATCGCTTCAATCTGATATTATTTCTCCCCCCACTTTTAGTATTTTGGGGCGCTTATACCAAAAAACCGACCATTCCCATGCTTTTATTCGCCTCATTATTAGCGCTTATTATGGGTATTTTTTTCCAGGATTTCTCTGTTAAAACTGCGTTAGATGCTTTTGTAAAAGGTTTCAATGTAAATCTGCTCCCAACAGCCCAGCATGTCAAAAGCCTAAAGGTAATTAACACGTTGTTAAATCGCGGTGGTCTTATGGGGATGATGTCCACAGTACTCTTGGTATTCTGCGCTTTCGCTTTTGCAGGAATTTTCAGCAAAACCGGGTGCATCGAAGTCATACTGGAACGAGTAAAACGTTCTATCACCTCAGTAGGGCAGCTAATCACTTCTACAGTCGTATCTACTCTTTTCATGAGCCTTGTTACCGGCAGTTCCTACCTGGCCATCCTCATACCCGGAGAAATGTTTCAGGACTTGTATAAAAAATTTGGGCTTGCAGCTCGCAATCTTTCCCGTACTTTAGAAGATGCCGGTACCTGCGCAGTTCCTCTCGTTCCCTGGTCTATTGCCGGAACCTATATGGCAGCAACGTTAGGCGTGCCTACGGTCGAATACCTGCCTTGGACCACCTTATGTTACGGCAGTATGATTTTTGCTATCATCTACGGATATACCGGCTTTGGTATTATGACGTTAGACGAAGAAGAGAAAATGAACAGTGAAAAAGAATAGACTTCTTACAACATCCACTTGCAACTCTTTGCTTTTACACCAAAACACCCACGGGCTTGAATGCCTGTGGGTGTTTTTATAGAAACGGCGCTGTGTCTTAAATATCACCAAACCAGCACTTCATGTGCCCACATTAGTCCGCAACTGAATCGCTTCGGCAATATGGTCGGGCAATATTACCTCACTCCCGGCTAAATCCGCAATGGTACGGGCAACTTTAAGCAAGCGGTCATAACTGCGGGCGCTGAGTCCTAATTTACAAAAGGCGGCCTCCAACAAGGCATTGCCTGCTTCATTCAGCCTGCAATGCTTTACTACCTGACGGTGGTTCATCGCCGCATTGCAGTAATTCCCGCTACCCTCTAAACGTTCTAACTGAAGCATACGGGCTGCACAAACCCGCTGCCGGATTTGCGCCGAAGTTTCTTCCTTACAGCTCGCGCTCAGGGCTTTGTATTCCACCCGCGGCACATAAACCTGCAAATCGATCCGATCCAGCAAAGGACCGGATATCTTCCGCTGATAACGGGCAATTTCAAAAGAACGGCAGGTACATTGTTTCACCGAATCCCCTAAATAACCGCAGGGGCACGGGTTCTGTGCACAGGCCAGCAAAAAAGCAGACGGAAATCGATAGGATCCCTGAAGGCGGCTGATAGAAACAAAGTGATCTTCCAAGGGTTGGCGCAAGGCTTCTAATGCGGTACGGGAAAACTCCGGGAACTCATCTAAGAAAAGAACGCCGTTATGACTCAAGGTCACTTCACCGGGAACCGGTACCATGCCGCCCCCGATCAGGGCGCTTAAGGTGATCGTGTGATGGGGACTGCGGAAGGGACGTTCCCGCAGCATCCCCTTATTGTTCTTTAACAGTCCGGCGATACTGTAGACTTTGGTCACTTCCAACGCTTCGTCTTGCGTTAGGGGAGGCAAAATTCCCGGCAAACGCCGCGCCAACATAGTTTTTCCGCTGCCGGGAGAACCTACCAGCAAAATATTATGTCCGCCTGCCGCCGCAATTTCCAAGGCCCGTTTCGCCACCGGCTGCCCATGCACATCCGCAAAATCCGGCGCGCTGTCTTCCGGCTGTTGCGCAGGCCGCCATTCTTTATGCGCCACCGGTTCCAAAGACGGCGTCTGCAAATGCGTCACCAGTTCTTTCAGCGTAGTCGGAGTGAAAATACGGATGCCATCCACGATTTGCCCTTCTTCCCGGTTTTCCTCCGGTATGTATATTTCTTCCAGTTTCCGGTCGCGGGCTTCCAACACCATGGGCAAAATACCGCTTACATTTCGAATTACTCCCTCAAGAGAAAGTTCGCCAATAAATACCCTGGCCTGCACTTTTTCCTGAGGCAATACTCCCAGAGATACTAAAATTCCAATCGCAATGGGCAGATCCAGTCCGCTGCCATCCTTACGCAAATTGGCCGGCGCCAGATTTACCGTAATCCGGTTTTGCGGAAAAGGAAAACCGGAATTTTTTAATGCGGTTCGCACCCGCTCCCGCGATTCGCGAATCGCCATATCCGGCAGGCCGACGATTTCAAAGCCCGGCAAGCCCCGTTCCAAATCGACCTCTACAATAATAATCTCACCGTCAAGACCATTGGGTGTCTCACCCAAAACTCTTGCATACATAGCACTCCTCCTTTATCAAAAACAGTTTGGCAGATAACGAATTTTCGCCGTTTTCCCCAGTACCCATATCTCAACCACATCAAAAGAAATTTGAGGGAAATATGTATTTTCTTGCTGTAGCCAATGTAAAGCAGCAGTCCTGATACGCTGCTGTTTTACATAAGTTACCGCGGTACCCGGCGTCCCATAAGCCAGACCGGTGCGGGTCTTTACTTCGACAAAATGGATGATTTCTGTTTTTTCCACTGCGACAATATCAAGCTCGCCCCACCGGGTATAAAAATTGCGGTCCCGAATCGTAAAACCCCGGCGTTCCAAAAAGTCCGCCGCCACCTGTTCTCCCTTGCGTCCGATTTCTTTACGTTTGATAAGCCTCACCTCCTTTCCATGGCAAACCATTGCTCCATACATAAACAACATTACTCACAGATTCAAACTTGCGGTTAAACAAGGTGGAACCGCAGAGTTACTCCACCCAAACAGGATGATTTATCTATACACACAAATCCTTCAGTAACGCCGCCAAACCGTCATCTTCCACTCCGTTTTTCGGCTCAAACAGGTAATTCTCCCTTGCTTCTACCGGCGGCAGGTTCATGCTGCGGATCGGCTCGTAGCTGCGGCGATGTATCTTCGTAGCGCCATACTGCCGAATGGCATCCATATGCTGCTGACTGCCATAGCCTTTATTGCCTTCCAATCCATATTGTGGATAGACGGCGGCTAACCGAATCATAATGCGGTCACGAATCACTTTCGCTACCACAGACGCAGCTGCGATAGAGGCACTCAAGGCATCCCCATGAATAATAGGAACCGTTTCAATGCCCGGCACACGAGGATGCATCGCATCTACTAAAGCGACCTGGGGACGGATCCGCAGCTGCTGCAAAATCTGTTCCATCCCTTCCTGGGTAGCCCGATAAATATTCTTCTCATCGATATTGGAAATGCTCACCACATTAACCAATACCGCTACAGCCTTTGCCAATACTTCCGGATACAAAGCTTCCCGTTTGGCAGCGCTGAGCTTTTTACTGTCGTTCAAACCGGCGATAAACACGTCTTCCGGCAGAATCGCTCCGGCTATCACCAAAGGTCCGGCCAATGGCCCCCGTCCGGCCTCGTCCACGCCTGCCACATATTGAATCCCCGGCAGGGAGAGGTATTCCCTTTCATATTGCAGCAGATGGGCAAAACGCTCTCGTTCCGCCGCTTCTTTTTCCACCCTTTTCTGATAGGCAAGCAATAATTTCTGCACACCGGCGCGTTCGTCCTGTTTTAACGCCGCCAGCTGTTCAGCAGTAGGTTTTCCCTGTAAAAGTTCCTTTATTTCACCAATCTTCACTTTTCTTCCTCCCCGCTTTGGTTTTCATAGTCTTCCCATTGATCCTTCAGAGCAATTTCATATTATCTTCATTGTACCCTAACTCGAATCCCAATGACAACAAAAAACCGGCCTTCCAGCCGGTTTTAAATATGCTACACAGTGTGAAAGAAGAAGCTTTGCCTCGTTTCTTTCCTGACACCTTGCAATGTTTTATAAATCAGTAACACGCGCCCCTGTACCACTGCGTTAAAGGCTTTACCAAATACGTTTTTACTCACTCTCGCAAGCTAAAAAAGAGTTGGTCGTTAAGCGGCTTTGGTAAACGTTTGCCACCTACGTTTTTACCTGCTCTCGCAAGCTTCTGGTTCGTCCAGGGTAAAGCGCCCTAATTTAGCGGTCTTAAATTCATAAAGTACGATTTGTTCCACTTTATTCAGGTCAATGACGCCACCGGCTTTAATGCAGCCACGTGCGGTACCGATTTTTTCCATCAAGGTTTCGGCGGTATCCTCCGTGGTGACGGTGATGTGATAGAAAGCTTCCAGTTCCTGCGGGTATTTTTTCTGCAATTCCTGCAACAATAAGATCACCGCATCCCGACGGTCATATACATCCTCTTTGATGGCACCGGTCAAGGCCAGGTGCAGGCCAATCTGAGGGTTATCAAACTTAGGCCAGAGCACACCGGGAGTATCCAGTAATTCTAGGCCTTTGGCAATATTGACCCATTGTTTTTGTTTCGTTACGCCGGGACGGTCAGACGCAATGGCTTTCACCCTGCCGGCCAGACGATTGATCAACGTAGATTTCCCTACATTAGGCACCCCTACGATCATCAGCCGTACATCCCGATTACGTAAGCCTTTCTTCAGCCATTTGTCCAAAACAGGCTGAGCAGCCTGCTTGACCAGATTCAGCATCTGTTTGACGCCTTTACCGGTACGGCATTCAATGGCGCACACAGGCACCCCTTCCTGCCGCAACGTATTCAGCCAGGTCTCCGTTTTCGCAGGGTCGGCCATATCCGCTTTATTTAAGGCGATAACCCGGGGTTTATCCCCTGCCATTTGCCGCAGCATAGGATTAATGCTGGAACCGGGTGCCCGGGCATCCAATAATTCCACCACCACATCCACCAAGCGCAGATTTTCTTCCATCATGCGCTTGGCCTTCATCATATGACCGGGGAACCACTGAATCTTAAAGTCTTTTACATCCATACTAACATCCTATAAATTTTCTATCCGGCTACCTACCGCTCCGCGCAACGCTTTGCGCCAGTCAATCTCAGGGTAGCTTACGGAACCGATCGATAGGCCAGAAGGCAAAGGCAGCCTTTCCTTTGACCAGATTCAGCGGCACAAAATCTACATCGGCAAAACGGCTGTCATCCGAATTATTACGATTGTCGCCCAACACAAATATATGATCTTTAGGTACTACAGATTTACGATAATTGGAATGATTCAACCCCTTGGGGTCTTCCTTCCAGGTATACTCTTCTTCAATCTTTCTGCCGTTGATCAACACTGCGCCCTCGCGCATTTCCACCGTATCTCCGCCTACTGCGATGACACGTTTGATAAAATCGCGGCTTTCATCCTTGGGATACCGGAATACAATGATCTCGTTACGTTTGGGTTCCCCGATCAGATAACCGAATTTATTTACGATCAAACGCTCATGGTTGACCAGCGTAGGATACATGGACGAGCCTTCCACCATGTAGGGTTCAAAGATAAAAGTACGAATCAGAAACGCCAGTGCTACGGCAACGATGATTGAGATCAACCAATCGTTCAAAGAATCCTGAAAGGATCCGCCGGATTTATTGCTCATGCTGTTTACCTCTCTTATCGTTCGCTTACCATCTTGCAAAATTCCTATTGTCAGCAGAAAACAAAGAAAATCGTTTTTCTGCTTTCTTTGCCTGTAATCCGCTTGGGAAGCGCCTATACATCCCGCCTATAAAGCTTACCGCGTAACAAAAAAGGGACTGCCTTAGCAGCCCCTTTGACACCCTGTTAGCGGCGTTCACGGATACGAGCAGCTTTGCCGGTCAGGTTGCGCAGATAGTACAACTTCGCTCTGCGAACCACGCCTTTGCGGGCTACTTCGATACGATCCAGACGCGGGCTATGTACCGGGAATGTTCTTTCTACGCCGATGCCGTAAGAGATACGACGAACGGTAAACATTTCGCGGATACCGGAACCGCTGCGGGAAATTACAACGCCTTCAAATAACTGTACGCGTTCACGAGTACCTTCGACTACTTTTACGTATACTTTAACGGTGTCGCCGGCACGGAAATCGGGGATATCAGAACGTAACTGTTCTTTATCCAGTGCTTCAATGATGTTCATTTTTTCCTCCTAATTCATAGACGTTCTTGTGTCTTACGAATATACTGCACAGCGGACCGTCCGTTTTACGCAAGCAATATTGTACCATAGATGACAATGAGTTGCAAGTTAATTCTTCAGTTCTTCCTTAATTTCCTGCAAAAGTTTCGCGTCCTGCTTACCCGGCACTTCCGGCAACAGGTCGGGACGCAGCAAAAGTGTCGCTTTCAGGGCTTCTTTTCGCCGCCAGCGGCCAATCAACTGATGGTTGCCGTTGCGCAGCACTTCCGGTACTTCCAGCCCTTCATACACCACAGGACGGGTATATTGGGGGTATTCCAAAAGACCGGTGGAAAAGGAATCTTCCACTGCGCTGGCCAGTTTTCCCAACACGCCGGGAATAAAACGACTGACCGCATCCATAATCAATAACGCCGGCAACTCGCCGCCGGTAAGAACGAAGTCCCCGATGCTGATCTTCTGATCCACCCAATGATAGATCCGTTCGTCAAAGCCTTCATAATGCCCGCAGACAAAAATCAGACCGGGATATGCCTTAGACCAGGCTTCCGCCAGAGACTGTTTAAAAGTGGTTCCGCCCGGGCTTAACGCAAGGACCGGCGCGCCGGGCACACGGCTCCGGGCTAATTTAATCGCTTCGACCATAGGTTCCGGCTTCAGCACCATACCTACGCCCCCGCCAAACGGCGTATCATCCACCGTGCGGTGGCGATCCGTAGAAAAATCCCGGGGATTGATGCACTCCAACGTTAACAGTCCCGCATCCAGTCCACGCTTCACAATACTGTGGGCACAGGCGTCTTCAATTTGTTCCGGAAATAATGTGATAAAAACGAATTTCATCGGATATCTTCCTCGTCCCACTGGGGCAGACAAACCACAATTTTATGGCCGGGCAGGTCGATTTTACGAATATTTTCAGGAATATCCGCCACCAGGATCTCCTTCCCCCGGGGCGGCTGGATCACATACACATCGGCGCTGCCGTTTTGCAGGATATCTTTTAAGACACCGAGGGGGGCATCGTTTTCATCCACCACGGGAAGACCTAAAAGATCGCCGATATAATAGCGTCCCTCCGGCAATTCCGGCAGGTCTTTACGCAATACCGCGACTTTTTGTCCCCGAAGAGCTTCGGCTTCTTCTATGCTGCTGACCTCTTTTACCCTGGTCAGGATCAGATTTTTATGGGGACGGGCATTTACGATATGCAGCCGCCTGCCATCGGGCAGCAAAAGGTAGTCCAATTCATAAAAAAGCTGCACGTTGGCCGTCAGAGGCATAATACGTAAATCGCCCCGCACACCGTGCGGAGCGACAATTTGTCCTAAGACAATATTTTCCATCAGACGTCTCACATACGGAAGGCGATAATTTTTCCGTCTTCCGTCAGAATTTCAGCGCCCATCAGAGCTTGCAGATCGTCACCGACTTTTACTTCGACGGTGCGTTCCAGCGTGCCATGACCCACTTCAGCTCCCAGCTGCAGCTCCTGCGCCCGTTTCAGGTTGTCTTCCGCCTCTGCTTTCGCATCGGCACGTTTCTTCCGTTCCACCTCGATCTGCTCACGCAGACGGGGAGCGGCGGAAAGATCGTTCGCAGCCTGATTCATCACCTGTTTGGCCTGGAAATCAAACTGATCCAGATCCATCTGCATCTGTTGTATGGTGTTTTGGAGGTCTCCAATAATTTTTAACTTCAAATCTTCTGTTACTTTTGCTTTAATCGCAACAGGAACACGAACAAACATAGAATCTGCCATTTTTATACCACCTTTTATCAGGATATCGTATAATCCGGATTTAAACGATCTCTACGATTACTTTTACGTTCTCACGGGTTGCAACGGCTTTCATAACAGAACGGATGGCCTTCGCGATGCGGCCTTGTTTGCCAATTACCTTACCCATATCTTCAGGAGCTACATGGAGGCGGAGTACGGTAGTAGTACCGGTGGTTTCCTCCTCCACAGCCACTGCAGACGGATTGCTGACCAAAGACTTGGCCATAACTTCTACCAATTCTTTCATGCAATTCACGCCCCTTCGATCACTTTACATTCTTTGCTTCAGCAAATTTTTTCATGATGCCCTGTTTGCTGAACAGATTTCTAACGGTATCGGTCGGCTGTGCGCCGTTGCCCATCCAGGCCAAAGCCTTTTCCTCGTCGATCTTTACATCGGCGGGGGTACGGGTGGAATCATAGGTACCGATCGTTTCGATAAATTTGCCATCACGCGGAGAGCGGGAATCGGCAACGACAATGCGATAGAAAGGAACTTTTTTAGCGCCCATACGTTTTAAACGGATTTTAACTGCCATTTTAGTTTCACCTCCTTAGTCTGGTCTCCATACATATAAGAAATTTTTTATTTATGCATAAAGGGAAGCATCTTGCCGCCCTTTGAAGCAAACTTCGCCATGCCCTGCATACGTTTCATCATTTTTTTGCTGTCTTCAAAATTTTTCAGCAGACGGTTGACGTCCTGTACCCGCATACCGCTGCCGGCCGCAATCCGTTTACGACGACTGCCGTTAATGGTTTCCGGCTTCTGCCGTTCCTTCGGCGTCATGGAGCGGATGATCGCTTCCACCCGGGCGAATTCTTTTTCGTCCACATTGGCATCTTTCAGCTTCTGACTGATGCCGCCCATGCCGGGAATCATACCCAAAATCGTATCCAGAGAACCCAGTTTTTTAATCTGCTGCATCTGTTCCAGGAATTGCTCCAAAGTGAATTCATCTTTCCGGAGCTTCTTTTCCATTTCCAGCGCTTTGGCCAGATCCGTCGTATCTTTAATCTTATCGATCAGGGAAAGGATATCGCCCATGCCCAGGATTCGGGAGGCCATACGGTCCGGATAAAAAGGCTCCAGGGCATCCAGTTTCTCACCCATGCCCACAAATTTTACCGGACAACCGGTGACTTCCCGCACGGAAAGTACGGCGCCGCCTCTGGCATCGCCATCCAGCTTGGTAACGATAAGTCCGGTAAGACCCAGCGTTTGATTAAAGGTATCGGCGACGGTGACCGCATCCTGACCGGTCATGGCATCAATGGTCAGCAAAATCTCGTGCGGCTGTACCGCCGCTTTGATATTTTGCAGCTCTTCCATCAGTTTTTCATCAATATGCAGCCGGCCTGCCGTATCAATGATGACCGTATCACAGGCCAGGTGTTCCGCCTTTGCCAAAGACTGGCGGGCAATGTCTACCGGCGATACCTGATCGCCCAGCGCAAACACCGGCACCCCCACCTGTTCGCCCAATACCTGCAGCTGGGTGATGGCCGCCGGACGATACACGTCAGCCGCAACCAGCAAAGGCGTTTTATGCTTTTTCTTCAGATTATAAGCCAACTTGCCTACTGTGGTGGTTTTACCGGCGCCCTGCAAACCTACCAGCATAATAATGGTAGGTGGTTTGGAAGCCACCGCCAGTTTTTCCTGCGTACCGCCCAGCAAGTTTGTCAGTTCTTCATCGACGATCTTGATGATCTGCTGACTGGAGCTTAAATTCTGCTGAATTTCCGCGCCCAGCGCCCGTTCTTTGATTTTTCCTACAAAGCCCTTTACGACCTTGAAGTTTACGTCGGCTTCCAATAAAGCCATACGCACTTCGCGCAACGGGGCTTTCAGATCTTCTTCCGTAATTTCCTTCGTGCCGCGGAACATCTTGATCGCGTTCTGCAGACGTTCGGATAAACTTTCAAAAGCCATTTCTTTACCTGCCTTCGTTGTTCAGTTCATGCAGTATTTCACGCACACGGCCCAACTTATCGCTACCAACAAACCGGCTCGTTCCGGCCGCCGTCTCTTCCAACAGACGCTGCGCCTCATCCAACAGACGTCGGCTGGTTTCCGTTCGTTTCAAAAAGCCTAACATCTTTTCATATTGCTCCAGGGCCTGTTCCACCCGTTTGAGCAGATCGTGGACAGCCTGGCGGGAAACCTGCATTTCATCAGCAATCTCCGCCAAAGAATAATCTTCGTAAAAATATAACTCCAGACAGCGCTGTTGTTTTTTTGTCAGCAGGGAACCGTACATTTCGTACAGACTGCCAAACCGGATCCGGTTATTAAAATCATTGACCGTCATTGTGCAACCGCTCTTTCTTCTCTCATCCACATAACATAGGTATTATACAGAGAAAAAAAGAAGCTGTCAAGTATTTTCACTTGACAGCTATAAAGTTGCATTATTTCAGTCTTTTGCGCTTTTATATTTCTTGGCACAAATGACTTCCCCGGGAAAATTCACTGTTCCGAAATTCATTGTCTTTTCCGGATGCTGATAAATCAGCTGGATGGGGCAATATATATCCTTTAGCAGGGCCTTTCCGTTCAATAAAAAAGAACAAAACCTAGGTCTTCGTTCTCTCAGATGATACCTGCCTGCGCTATCATATATACGTTAACTTAATACCATCTGCTACTGCTAAGACACACGTTATGGCATTTTTTGCTTATACTTTTGTCTTACCCTTATTCCTGCTCTTCGGCAAAAAGCGCTTCGGCAAATTTTTCCGGTTCAAAGGGACGGAAATCCATCAGCCCTTCACCCACCCCGATCCATTTTACCGGCAAGCCCAGTTCTTCTTTGACAGCAACTACTACGCCGCCTTTTGCAGTGCCGTCCAGCTTGGTTAAGACCACGCCGGTCACCTTGGTGGTTTCCATAAATATTTTAGCCTGGCTGATGGCGTTTTGTCCGGTGGTGGCATCCAGAACTAAAAAGACCTCATGGGGCGCTTCGGGAATCTCACGCTTAATAATACGATCGATTTTTCCCAGTTCATTCATCAGATTGACTTTATTATGGAGACGACCGGCAGTGTCGATAAACAACACATCGACATTTCTGGCAATCGCTGCCTTCATTGCGTCAAAGACGACCGCAGCAGGATCCGCCCCTTCTTCATGGGCGATCACATCACAGCCGGCCCGCTCGCCCCAGATTTTTAGCTGCGCGGAAGCAGCCGCACGGAAGGTGTCTCCGGCCGCCAACATCACTTTATAGTTAAACAAATGGAAGTAATTGGCCAGCTTGCCGATGGTCGTGGTTTTCCCAACGCCGTTGACCCCCACCACCAAAATTACAGTCGGATGAGCGCCGATACGAGTACGCACCCCATCGTCTTTCAACATTTCCGCCGTACGCTTTTTCAAAAAGGGAAGCACGTCCTCTGTACCGCCGATTTCTTTGCTTTTTGCTGCTTTGCGGACCTCATCGATCAACTTTTCGGTGGTTTTCACGCCCACATCAGCGGTGAGCAGGATCATCTCCAGTTCTTCCAGAAAATCCTCGTCTACTTTGGCAGACATACCGACCAGTTCGCTGATACGATCCGTAAAGTTTTGCCGGGTTTTTGTCAGGCCGGTTTTCAACGTTTCAAAAAAGCTCATGAGATTACTTCCTTTCACAGGTTTTTTGCCCTGCGGCACTTGTCCTACTATACTGCGTCTGTTGCGTTTTTACTAATAATGAAAGGGCTCGTTTCTGACTTGACCCAAATCCACACGTTTAGTCTGACTTAGACTGCGTCTTTAATGAGTCGGTCGCTCATCTTGACGGAGAGTATCTTTGATACGCCCGACTCTTCCATGGTCACGCCATATAGCACATGGGCCGCTTCCATCGTACCTTTGCGGTGTGTGATCACAATGAACTGCGTATGCAGGGCATAGCCTTCTAAGAATTTAACAAACCGCTCAATATTCGCGTCGTCCAAAGGCGCGTCGATCTCGTCCAAAATGCAGAAGGGGGAGGGTCGATAACTCAATAAGGCGAACAACAAGGCGATTACCGTAAGCGCCCGCTCCCCACCGGAAAGCAGGAAGAGACTCTGTAATTTTTTCCCGGGGGGCTGGGCCTCAATATCAATGCCGGATTCCAGGATATTTTCCGGGTCCGACAGCTTTAATAAAGCCGTCCCACCGCCAAACAACTGTACATACGTATTCTGAAAAAACTCACTGATTTTCCCGAAAGCCACTTTAAAACGCTTCGTCATGCCGGAGTTGATTTCCAGAATCACTGACTGCAGCTTATCACGGGCTTCGCTCAGGTCTGTATATTGCTTTTGCAGAAATTCATATCGCTCGCTGACCGCTTTATATTCTTCGATGGCTCCGGGATTCACCGGTCCTAATTCATCAATCTGCCGCTGCAGCGCCAACTCCATCCGGCGCAGAGCTACATCACTTTTATCTTCGCCCACCCCGTTGGCCCAGGCAATTTCACGGGCTTCCCCTAAGGTGGTTTTATACTCGGAAGACAATTGTTCCAAGGCATTGGCATAATCGCTTTCCAGCTTGGCATTGTCAATTTCGTTCTGGTGTACGCGGGCTTCAGCTTTGCCTAATTCCGCCCGCAGGGCTTGCAGTTTTTCTCCGGCGGCGCCCTGTTTCTGGATCAGTTCCAGACGCTGGTCGGAAAAATCGTTTTGTCCGGTGACGATGTCCTGCAACTCCTGCAGCAGCACCTTGTTCTGCTCCGCCAACTGAACTTTCTTTGCCTTACTCTCTTCCACAATGCGGGTCAGTTTTTCAGATTCTTCCGTATTGGCATCAAAATCACCCTGCAAACGGCTCAAATCATTATCCAACTGCTGCATCCGCTCATTTTTCAGACTGCGCTGGGCCTGCGTGGTCTCCGCCTGCACCCGGGCATCCTGTAAACGGATGGTGAGAGTCTCCAGGGCGCTCTTATCCGCGCCAATCTGCTTCTGCAAGGCATCCAGGCGATTTTTAGCTTCTGTATTGGCTGCTTCCAGCTCCTGCAGCGGCTGGCGTTTATCAGCCAACAACTTACGGGCCGCCAGATATTCATCCGCCAATTGGGTACGGGTATCAATAGCCAGTTCCAACAATTCGCTTTCCCGCTTTACTTCCCCCGCCAGACGCGACTCCTCCGCCTGTGCCTCCGTCAGCTTGATATTCCGATCCTGCACCTGCTCCCGCAGCGTTTCCAACTGCTTATCTTTTTCTGCCAGCTCATCTTCCAGCACTTCTTTTTCTTCCTGGATCCCCAGCAGTTCTTGATTGAGCGTCGCCAAAAGTTGTTCCTGCTCCTGCATATCCCGTTCCCGGGACAGATAGCCGGATTCTTTCTTCTGCCGACTGCCGCCGGTCAGAGAGCCGCCGGTGTTGACCACATCTCCATCCAGCGTGACGACCCGCAGGCGGAAATTGCCCTTCCGGGCTGCCGCCAGGGCCGCATCCATCGTCTCTGCCACCAAGACGCGGGCAGTGAGAAATTGCAACGCCGGCTTTATCTCATCATCACATTCCAACAGATCAAAGGCAAAGCCCCGGATACCGGGCAGTTTCGCCAACGCTTTTTCCTCCGCTTTTACATACGGCGCTTGGATGGTATCCAGCGGGAGGAACGTAGCCCGGCCCGCATGTTTTTCTTTTAAATAACGGATGGCCTGCTTGGCCGCTTCACTGGTCCGCAGCACAATATGCTGCGCTCCGGAGCCCAAGGCGGTTTCCAGGGCAACCACATACTCCGGCGCGACGGTGATCAAAGCCGCCGCAGGCCCCAATACCTCTTGGCGCCAGGGAGCCTCGCTCTGCATGACCGCTTTGATGCCGTAACCAAAGCCGTCCAGCGCCTGCTGCAAATTGCGCAGTAGGTGCAACCGGGACTCACAGGCCGTGATCCGGTTCTGACATTCGTTATAGTGTGCCTGACTCTTCGTTAAGCGGGCCCGGCTGTCCGCCGTCTGTTCTCCGAGGGTCTTCCCTTCGGCCATAAAGCGGTCCCGCTCCTGCTCCAGTTTCCCCTTACGGGACAATACGCTGCGCTGCGACTCCGTTAATTCATTCAGCAGCGCTTCGGCTGCCCCCACCTCTTCCTTCAGCTTATCCCGGCGGCGCATCCGCTGTTCCTGAGCCGTCTCCAACGTGCGGATCTCATTGCGCATTTCCACCATCGTTCGCATAGCGTCAAAATTACTGTCCGTCAGCTTTTGAATCTCAGCTTCGGTATCTTTTTGCGCCTGCTGTTTCTCCTGCCATTGCGTTTCCAGGTCGGAGATCAACTTCCCTGCTTCCATCGCCGCCGCTTCCAGCGAATCAAACTCCTTCGCCAGTACATCCAGCTGACCGGACCATTGATCGATCTGGAGCTGTAACTTTTCGTTTCGTTTGGCTACATTACCCTGTTGGCGCAAACTCTGCTCAATCCGTTCATCCAGCACAGCATCCTCGCCTTTGACAGCTTCCAGCGCCTTCTCCTTGACCGTGATACTTTCCTGGATATGCGATACCTGATTGTTGAGCGCGTCTAACTCCTGCCGAATGCCGGCCACAAAGGCTTCCTGCGTGCTGACTTCCGTACTTTTTGCTAAAAAAACCTTGTTATACCTGTCCTGCTCTTCCTGCAACTTAGTCCGGGCGTTTTCAATATTTTCCACTTTATGGACAAATTGCGTCAGTTTACAGGCCCGCAGCGAAGCGGACAATTCATTAAAGCGAATCGCGCGTTCCGCCTCTAGGCGCAGCGGCTCCACCCGCCCTTCCACTTCACTTTTAATATCGCTGATACGGGTCAGGTTGGTATCCGTTTCATCCAACCGACGGGCCGCCTCTTTCTTCCGCATACGGAATTTGGCGATACCGGCCGCTTCTTCAAAAATAGCGCGGCGGTCTTCCGGACGGCTGTTCAAAATCTCATCTATCTTATTCTGACCGATAAGGAACATGGCGCCTTTGCCCATGCCCGTATCCGCCAGCAGATCCAAGATATCTTTCAAACGGCAACTTTTCTTGTTGATCGCATAATCACTGTCGCCGGACCGATACAGACGACGGGTGATGCTGACTTCTTCAAAATCTAAGGGCAGCAGGTGATCCCGGTTATCGAAAACCAGCGTCACCTCCGCCACACCCAGCGGACGGCGTTTGCTGCTGCCGGAAAAAATAATATCTTCCATCTTACTGCCGCGCAGATACTTGGCGCTTTGTTCTCCAAGCACCCAGCGCACCGCATCAGATATATTACTTTTTCCCGAGCCGTTGGGTCCTACCACCGCCGTAATGCCGGCGCCAAATTCTAACGCCGTGCGGTCGGCAAAGGATTTAAACCCAAACGCACTGACAGATTTCAAAAACAAGATCATCACCTATAGTTCTACTTTTTCGCCGCAGCTTTCGCTCTGGTCTTCTTTTCCATTGAAGCTTCCCGGGCCGCCTGGCGGCTTACCTGGCGCCGATTGGAACCGGTTTTGGGCGCACGGCGCTTATCCGCCACCGAGTTGCGCCCCCGTGATTTGCTGACCGCCGCTTTCTTACGGGCCGCGGCAATGCGGGTGCGCCGTACAATCGGGCGGCCGTCCACCGTTTCCTTATCCAACGTAATGCCCAGCTTCGCTTCCACATTATGCAGCCAGCGCAGCTCTTCCGGAGCATACAGAGTGATTGCTACGCCGTCTCTGCCGGCCCGCCCCGTCCGTCCTACCCGATGCACATACCAGCTGGCATCGTGCGGCACATCGTAGTTGATCACATGGGTCACGCCTTCTACGTCCAGACCTCTGGCCGCAATATCGCTGGCCGCCAGAATCTGCAGTTTGGCTTCCCGGAAATTTTTCATCACCGTCTTCCGTTTGGCCGCACTCATATCCCCTGTCAGGACATCCGTATTATACCCATGCGTTCCCAGCAGGTCGTTCACTTCCTTCGCCCGTTCCTTACTGATGCAGAACACCAGCATCAAATACGGATTCAGGCGGTCGATCAGACGCATCAGCGTTTCCGGCTTGCCCTCTTCCGTAGTCTTAATACAAATCTGCCGGATCGTTTTCACAACCGTTTCTTCTTTGGCGACATCTACAATCTGGCAGTTGGTCGTCAGGCTGCGCCCCAGTTTATTGATCTCTTCCGAAACCGTAGCGGAACAAAGCATAGTCTGATGCTGCGGGTGCGCCATGGCGATCAATTTCCCGGCATCGTCCATAAAGCCCTGAGCCAGCATCTCGTCCACCTCATCCAGGACCAGATAGGCGACACCCCCCAGATCGGTATTGCCTTTGCCGATATGATCCAATAAACGCCCCGGTGTGCCGATTAAAACTTGCGCCTTACCGGCCAGTTTATGCTTCTGCAATTCAAAATCACGGCCCCCTGTCACGGCCAGCGTTTTAATATCCAGACCCTCCAGGACCTGTTTCATCACTTCGTTGGTCTGCTGCGCCAACTCCCGGGTCGGAGTGATCACCAAAGCCTGGACAAACTTTTTCTCCGGATCGATTTTATGGGCCAACGGAATCAGAAACGCTAAGGTCTTCCCTGTCCCCGTCTGGGCCCGGGCCAATACATCCCGACCGGCCAACAACGCAGGGATGACCTGCTCCTGAATCGGCATGGGCGTATGTATTCCCATCTTTTTTAAATTTTCCCGCACTGCGGGCATTACCTTAATTTGTTCAAACATATTTGCCATACAACTTCCTCATTTTCTCCCGCTGTCGGCGCTGTGCTGCCACAAATACCACACCGCCAGACTGCGCCAGGGGCTCCACTTTTCCAGCAATTGAAGCAACTGCCCCCGCTTTGGCACTTTCGGCAGGGCGAACAATTGCTGCACTTCTTTTTTTAACAAAAAATCGTCTCCCGGCAACACATCGGGACGACAAAGGGAAAGGATCAGAAACATTTCAATCGTCCACTGTCCCAGTCCTTTTACATTTTTCAGCATTTTTATGATCTGCGGGTCAGACATTTCCGAAAACGCGGTGAAGTCAATGGTTTTATCCAGCACCAGACGCGCGAATTCCTTCATGTAGGTTACTTTCAGCTCGGTCAGTCCGCAGGAAGCCAACAACGTATCCGGCAAACTGTTCAATTTCTCCGGCAGAATGGGTTCCCCTGTCAGACGACGCAGACGCTCCATAATTTTCACACTGACTTCCGGCGGCAGTTGCTGGGCCGCAATCCCCGTCAGCAATACTTCAAAATAACGTTCCTCTGAATCCGGTTCCAACGTACAGGGACCGTACTTATCCATAAAAGGGATCAGCTCAGGCGCGGCTCCACGCAGATACTTGTCACCAAGTGACCAATCTGGGATTTGTTGCATAAGCCCTGTCCTCCTTTTGTTTTAGGCATACTACACCAGTATGGATATAAATTATATCACAGAAATGGGGATATTTCCATAATTTACAGGCGTACGGTTTCTTTATAAAAAGAGCCCAAAAAAATAAGCCTATCTTTCAATTAGAAAGATAGGCAATGCAGTCTGGTGCCGGGGACCGGAATCGAACCGGTACGGGTATCACTACCCGAGGGATTTTAAGTCCCTTGCGTCTGCCAGTTCCGCCACCTCGGCCTGAAATGGAGGCGACACCCGGAATTGAACCGGGGATAAAGGTTTTGCAGACCTCTGCCTTACCGCTTGGCTATGTCGCCGACCAGCTATAAAAAAGAGGCTGGCTCCTCTTTCTTAGCTAAATGGAGCGGAAAACGAGGCTCGAACTCGCGACCCCAACCTTGGCAAGGTTGTGCTCTACCACTGAGCTATTTCCGCATAAATGGTGCCTCAGCACAGAATCGAACTGTGGACACAGGGATTTTCAGTCCCTTGCTCTACCAACTGAGCTACCGAGGCAAAATGGCGACCCGGACGAGACTCGAACTCGTGACCTCCGCCGTGACAGGGCGGCATTCTAACCAACTGAACCACCGGGCCGTTTTATCAAGCATTATCAGTATAGGGTATTTCCGTGTTGCTGTCAAGACTTTTTATCAATACGCGACAGGCTTTGACCACCGTATGGTAAGCGTTTACTATACATGGCGACACGTTTCGGGCAATAGACTAAACAGTCATCTTGTCCCATATCCTATGCGCACTTTGCACAGCATTGACGCGCCATAAAATCAGGCAGAAAAATCAGATTATTTCCTTCTATTCCGCCAACTGAAGTAAATACGGCTCCAGTTTTTTGGTCAATAACCGTTCCAACTCCGGCAAATCCAACGCATCAAAATCGTGGATCGTATTAGGGAAGAAAGCTTTTTTAGTTTCCGCAAAAAATTCATTCCGGGCCCGATTGTATAAAAATACCAACTCATCGCCCCCGGTAAAGTCCACATAATCCAGGAAGATAGTGGAGTTATTGATAAAATCCAGGGGATGCTCCGGGATAATGAACTTTTCAAAAGGGCCGATCTTATCCGGCAGCGTGGCAGGAAACGTCCATTGGGGAATACCTTTCTTTGCCAACATAGGATATGCGGAGCATTGAAAATCCGGCTGCAGCTCTGCCAAAAGCCGCGACAAGATTTGGGGAATCAACATCGCAAACTCTTCTTTATTCCGGGTAATGTAGCGAAGCTGACGAAAACGATGCAGCCCCACCTGCTTCACCGGCATATAATCAAAAGTTTCTTTGGTATAGATAAAGTCTAACCGGCGACGCAGCTTTTGATTGACATAGCTGCACAAAATAAATTCATTGCCCTTACATTCCTTCCCCGAAAATTCGTCTGACTGCAGCAGATTGCCTTGCTGAAAGGTAAAGCCCAACAGCTCCCGGGGCAGTTTCTGTAAAAAATCCCCCTGCAAAAAGTAGTTTCTGATCGTCTCTATTGTTTCCGGTTTTGCCATCCTCTCACTCCCACGATTCGTAGATATGTAAAGCAACAATAAATGAAATCTTAAAGCAAAGATTCCGTTCTGTCAAATCTGCGGTTTTCCTTCCATGCGATTCAGCATATTTCCCAGGGCCCATTTAATAGTAAGAGCCGGGTCTTCCTCCCGTCCCAGCTCCACAATATCCCGCTCCCGCAGAAAACGACGGGTAAACTTATTTCCATCCGCATTATAGGCGTACATATCCGCATCCGCCACCGTGCGAACATAAGTCTCACTGTCCGGTCCGAAGTCGAGTACGCTATGGACATACGCGGTTTCCATATTACGTACCACCATCACTACCAGGACCGGAGTACCGGCTTCCTGAGCCGCCGCAGCCAGGGCTTCCTTATCCGGTTTGATATTTTTGCTCAACATGGCGCGGGCAGCGCTTTCCGCTTTCGTGTTGTCCTCTTGCAATTTATGATAAGGGAAATGGTAGTTCATCTTGACCATTTGGAGCCAATGTCGCATAATGCCCGACGTCACCTGCCCGGTACGGTCGATCACGACAAAATGAGCCGGCTTTGTTTCAAGGGCATAGGCCCTGCTCATACCAGCCCACCCTTGCCCGGCGCTGCCTGAAGGTACGGCTGCCCAACCGCACAGCACAAACAATATGGTCAATAGAAACGCTAACTTCTTCATGCCCGACTCACTTCCTCCAAATATCCCTTGCAGTACCGTGCCCCAACGCCGCCGTGCCTAAATGAACTGCCAGCGTCTGCCCTATATCACTGAAGGTATGCATGGGCTCCAGCTGTTGAGGCTGCACCTTTTCTCCATAAAATAACACCGGTATCCTTTCCCGCGTATGATCCGTTCCTTTCCAGGTAGGGTCACAGCCGTGATCCGCTGTCACCAGCAGCACATCGTCCGGCCGCAGCAGCGCCAATAACTCCGGCAGCCGCCGGTCATAGCCTTCCAGGCCCTCCCCATAACCCAGCACATCCCGACGATGGCCAAAGGAAGAATCAAAATCCACAAAATTACTGAACACCAGCGTCCGGTCCGGCGCCTCTTTCACAGCCTGAACCGTGGCATCAAAAATATTGTCCAGACCGGCGGCGGGATAATGTTTACTGATATTCCGATGCGCAAAAATATCAGCGATCTTGCCGACCGCATAGACGCTGCCGCCGGCTTCCACCATGTTATCCAACAAAGTATTGGCCAATGCCGGCACGGCAAAATCATGACGATGCGCCGCCACCCGTTCAAAAGAGCCCGCTTTCGTTCCCACAAAAGGACGGGCGATTACCCGGGCGATCTTATAAGGCTGTACCAGTTTATAAGCAAGCCGGCACAGGTCATACAGCCGTTCCAGGCCAAAACTTTCTTCGTGGCAGGCAATCTGCAGCACACTGTCCGCCGAAGTGTAGACGATGGGCTTTCCCGTACGCATATGTTCTTCGCCCAACTCCTGAATGATTACCGTGCCGCTGGCATGTTTCTCCCCCAAGATACCGGGCAGGCTTCCCTCTTTAATAAGTGCATCCACCAATTCCTGCGGGAAACAGTTCGGCTGATCCGGGAAATAGCCCCAGTCAAAATCCACAGGCACACCGGTAATCTCCCAGTGCCCGCTCAGCGTATCTTTGCCCTTACTCACTTCTTCCGCCCAGGTATAGGCTCCCTCGACCCGACCATCATCCAGAACGTCTTCTGCCGGTGCTTTGCCGGACAAAGGATGAGCCAATGCCTTTCCTGTACTCAGGCGATGTGCCTTTTCCAGTCCCAGGCGAGCCAGATTAGGCAAAAACAGCGGTCTGACCTTCCCCTCTGCCGGGCGGGGATTTGCTGCCAGCCAGGCGGCAATATGCCCTAACGTATCGGCGCCTTCATCGCCAAAATCGGCCGCATCATGCGCCCAGCCAATACCGAAGGAATCTAACAATGTAATGATTACCCGTGCCATAAAACACCTCCTGCCTATCCCAATAAAATTTCCAGTGCGCGTTTCGCCACCGACTGAAAGCGTTTTTCCGCCGTTTTATACACATCCGGCGGCGCCACCGCCTCCCCGGCCGTACGCTTGGCCACGACGCCGCAGATTGCCCCTGCGCGCAGCCCCAGCACACTGCACAAAGTAAACAGCGTGGCCGTCTCCATCTCGTAATTAGCGCAGCCCAACGCCTGCCATTCTTTTAACGTTCCCTGCAGTTGACGCACCACATAGCCGCCAAAACTGTCATACCGCTCCTGCCCCGGCCAGAAACTGTCCGTGGTCACCGTGACACCCAGAGCATGAGGGACCTCAAGTTCCCGGGCCGCCTGCCGCAACGCCAGCGTCACATCCAGATCCGCCGTCGCGGGATAGGAAAGCGGCGCATATGCACGACTGGCCCCGTCCAACCGGACCGCCGCCTTGCTGATGACCACCTCGCCTAAGTTGATATCTTCCCGTAAAGAGCCCGTCGTACCTACCCGAATAAACGTAGTGACTCCCAAGCGCGCTAATTCTTCCACCGCAAAGCTGATACAAGGACCGCCCATACCGGTACTCATCACCAGCACAGGATTATCTTTCACATGAGCCAGCCAACTGGTGAATTCCCGGTGGCTGGTTATGTACACCGCTTCCGAATCCAGCGCCTTAGCCAGACCTTCTACCCGCCCCGGATCGCCCGGTACCAGCGCATAGGTTGCCCCCTGCAACATTTCTCTGGTCAACCCCGTATGATACATCACTTCACCTGCCGCCGCGTAATTTTTCATGCCTGTTCACCTCAGCCCTTTAAAATTAAAATTATACAAATTATAATTCGTCAACAAACTGACTTTCTCCTGCTAAAAGCAATTCTTGGAAAAACTGCGGTGTTACGTTTTATTTCCTCCCTGTTGCCTTCTCCGCATACTTTTTCAGAGTTACTTTCACAACAGGCTGTCACATTTGCGCACACAAAATCCCCTGCGCTAAAAAGCACAGAGGACACAATTACTAAACAGATCGTGTATTAAAAGGCGTTACGCTCTTTATCAGGGCACTCCTATGCTCTTTGCCCCCTTTGTTTAGTCTTGCACACCATTATTCTGATAACGGTGTTGTTATACTCCGTAAAATTTAGTAATATCAAAACAAACTTTAAATTCTTCTCCCTGCTTATTAGAAAACAAAATGACGTCATAATGACGGTCCCCGTCTACCAGCAACTCCTGTTTTTCAATATCACAGCCCGGAAACATACGGCTCATCAACACATATTCCATGTTCAAACCGCCGCCTAAAATTACGATCGCGTCTTTCAGACTTGTGCCCCAGCCCCCTTTGATAGGGTAGATCATGCCGGTTTTCTTGTATAACGCTTCACACAAAGACCCTTCTTCCAAAGGATTTCCGCACTCTGCCGCAGCATCCCCACAGCCATTCAACGGATTTTCACAGTTTTCCGCCGGAAATACCTTGCCTTCCGCCGGTCTGGCGACTTTTTCCACAGGATCACAGGCGTTCCTATCGCATTCCTGTAATCCCTGTCCTTCTACTATCGCTTTATCTTCGTTTTTCTTTATTTCTTCCATGCCTACCTCCGCTATATAGTAATTATTATTTTGTGAGAGTTATTATAGTTTTATTCTACACCAAGAATGCTTTTCTTGCAAAGAAATACTTCGGAACAAAGTGGAACCCCTGCTCACTATGCAAACAAAACAACTTTCTTGCCAGCACCATTCCTGAGCAAAGCTGACTTTCACTTTGTGAGTAACCAGAAACGAATTTCTTACAAAAGAAGAAAATCCCCGCACCGGAAAGCGCGGGGAGAAAGAAAAGTATTTTTTCTGCGTAAAACTAAACATCCTGAAGCTCTTTTTTACACATATTCCATCTATTACAAAAACAGAAACACGAACAAAAAAGAAGCTTTCATAATTCCATCACTCTATATTCAATTGTCCTTTATTTTGTAAATTAGTAAGAAATTATTGTCTCAAAAGGCGTTAACACCTCCCGGTCCGGGGTAAGCCTGACCCGATCCTGCAGCAGCGCGTTATGCTTTACAATACATGCGCCATTTAACACCGCATCAGAACCCACTATCAAATTACCCCTGCATACTATACACGCTTTTTCAAGTTTCACACGATCGCCTATGCGCAAATCACTGTTTGCAATAATCAATACCCGATCAGACATGATCACATCTTCTTCAATTACGGCCGGGCGTTCAAAGACCAATATGCCTCGCCCGTGCAGTACGATACGGCGAGGTATACGTCCCAGCCCCGGACAGATAAGCAGCCAATTCCAGAGCCCGTCCTGCTGAAGCTTCTCAATCGAAGGCCAATCCCTGGAGAACCAGTCCGCAAAATCATCCACTTGAAATTGTGGGAATGCTGCGCCATGTAGTGCGCTTGTGATAGGCATACTTCCCTCTAAAGACTGACCTTGCGATACGTCACCAAAAGCTATAAAAGGATCTTCACTGAGTTGCCGGAGCAGGGAGTCCGGGAAACAGATCCTGCATTGTCTGAGATGGAATTCGTTTTCCCGGTTATCTGAAGCGGACACCCTGATCAGCCGGAGTCCTAACGACTCCAATCGTTTCACCGAAGCAGAAACCGTTGCGGAAGCATTTCCGGGGATTAATTTCCCCACTTCATACGAGGCAGAAACAAGAGGTATCTTTTCTTCATTGGCTAAGGCCGTATGGAGAAAACTTTGCGCCAGCGCTTCCAATTGCGCTTTGCCTAAAAACTCCTGCGCAGCATTTACTTCATACAATATATTCTTGGTATACGTCACCCCTGCCAAAGAGCCTAATAAAAAGAATAACAACAGGGAAAGGGAAATAAATCCCGGGCTATGAGGCCCTTTTACGGATTTTGCATCCGCCGTACTGTCTGATGCAAACAAGTCTTGCTACCTCATGAATTATCAACCGTTCCATTGCTCAACCGGAAAATCCAGGGGAAGGTTCTGGTAAGTCCGGACCTTTTCTCTTGCATTGTAACAAGAAGTTTCAGGCGGTCGGATGCCAGTCGCTCTGTGGAAAAACCTATAATCTGCGTTTCAGGACAGGAAAAAGGATTTACGCCGACTTGCATCCCTTTAATGGTCTTGCGGTACAACATTTTACTATATACATACCAGTTCAGTTTCACGTTCTTGTGTGTTTTCCAGCAAACCAGCTGATCCCGGTTATTAAAGCCTTTGCTCAGACGGATCGATGCCACGTTATATGACAGTTCCCGTTTTAAAATATTTTGTGTGTAACGAGCCGCCTGATGCAATTCTATGTCTGCCAGCACACGAGGCATATTGCGAAAAATCATCTGACCACAGTTGAGCCCCACTCCGCAAACGATAAGCAACGTCATAAAGAAAAAATTCAATTCTATCAAAATTGTGCCAGATTTTCTTTCCACCACGGTTTGCTTACGGATCATCTTGCGTTCCCTCTGTAGCAGAGACAAACTCCATGCGGTTAAGCAACGTTTTCCCCGTACTCGTATGAAAAATCGTTTTTTGAAGCAAAAAATAAGGTCCTATTTTTTGTCGGGACTCCAGCCTGGCAAATTCTTCAGGCAAAACAACCTGAAGGTCCTGCCCCTCCTTGCCCATACGGGAAAAATCCTCTTCCAGAAACGCGTACATTGAGAGCAGCTGATCATGATAACTTATAAGCTCCGTCCCCCGATAAAAACAAATGGATATGGCAGACAGAGCCAGCAACACCGTTATCAACCAGGGTACTGCGGCTAACACTACAAAGCCTTTGTGATTTACTGTCCTGTGCATATACTTTACGAGTTCACCTTTCTGAACCACCATCTTATGCGTCTGTTTAATTGCTTCACCTTCCCAACGCACTGTCTGTATGTCTGTTTAACTGCTTTGCCTTTCCAACGCACTGTCTGTGCTTCTGTTTGATTACTTCAACTCCCTGGACCGCATTCCTTTACGCATGTCTTGCCGCTTCACCATCCCGATCCGCTATCGCATTTTTCTATCCGTACCCTGCCGGTCACCGGTTGCAGCATAATTTTCATCTTCAATTCCGGATATCCCCTATGTTGAAGCACAAAGGTACCACAGGCAGAAGGCGCACCGTTAAGAGAAAAATGAATCTGCTTCACGGGTATACTGGTGAAACGGAAAAGGACAGGTCTGTCCGAAGCAAAATCTCGTTTTGATCCCAGGTTCGGCTTCCGATAGACCCAATACCCTTGTCCGCGATAATCGACTTCTATATATGCCAGATTCGCTCCCGTTAGAGCGCGTTCCTGAGTGCGCAAAATATCCTGGGCAAACCTTCCGGCAGCTGTCCTCAATTGTAAACAGGCTATATAGCGTTGACAGACTTGTACACCGGTTAGGAACATCCCTGAAAAAATAATGCACACCAAAGACAGGACCAAGAGTTCCAGCAATAAGAAGCCGTTAGCCGCCGGTTCCCGTGACCGCACTGCCATCAGAAGTAATCGTATTTCCTTCCGTATCCGTTCCACTTAAAGTGTACGTCGGATCATTGGCCGTATAAGCAAGATCTTTATTTTTCGCGTCTTTAAATCCTTTATTCCTTGCAATATACGCAGGTACAAGCTTATCCAATGATTCAGGCACGCTGCCCTGTTCCAGCTTATAAGAGGCAATTGCCTGGTCAAGTGTTGCCAAATCATTTTTCAACTTGGCATTACGCGCCTTCGCTCCTGCTCCATCAATAGAGGGTAACAACATCGTTGCCATGACTCCCAAAATAATGGTGACCGCGATCACTTCAATAAGGGTAAATCCTTTATTATCCCTGCGGTGCCGGGAGCAGGCAAACCGAAGCTTTCGTTTTATGCGTTGTAACAAAATAACACCTCCGGTCAACTGTATTCCGGCAAATTCGTCATCAAAGAAAACAACGGAGCCATGATCAATATAATCACGCCAAAAATTACCGTTGCAATCAAAAGGATCAATGCCGGTTCTACTACTGCTTTTAAATCTCGAAGCTGAGCGAAAAGATCCTGTTCCTGTACACGAGCAGACTCTGCCAGCATGGCCGGCAAATTCCCGGAATGCTCGCCCACCTGCAGAAACTCGATACTCAAATCACTGAAAATACCTTCTGCCTGGGAGGCTGCTTCCGCAATACCTATACCCCGTATCACACTTTCGGAAAAAGCTTTAGCCTGCTCCTGAAATGCTTCATCTTCGACGGCCGCAGAAGAATGTATAATCGCTTCCGGCAAAGGAATCCCGCTTTGGAGCAAAAGCGCCATTAACTTTTCGAATCGCACTTCTAAAAAAGTATGACGTATGTTCTTTAGCCCGGGCAAATCCCATAACAGGGAAATCAATTTCTTACGGTAGGCCAGAACCACCTTCCCTACAATTAATAAAACACAGGAAAGAGCAACTGTATGTTCATGTAGGAAATCGGCGCAAAAGAGCAGAAAACGCAATGAATCCGTTTCTTTTACCCCTAAAGACTGATAAAGATCGGCAAACATCGGTAATAATTTCACGCTAAAAAACAACAGCGTAAAAAAAGAAAGTACCAACAAAAAAGCAGGATACACACAGACATTGCGTGCAAATTTAATCATTTTATCCTGCTGCTGATAAAAATCAGCCAACGCCTTTAAAACCTGGTTCAACTGACCGCTCGCCTCGCCTGCCGCCACCACAGCGACCGCCATTTTCGAGAAATACTCCGGCTGAAATTTCAGCGCCTGAGACAAAGGCTGTCCACTACACAAACCCGTTGTAAGTTGGCGGCAAACCGGCTTATACTTTTCGCTCAACCTCGAGGTTGCCATTTCCACCGCTTTGACGATAGAAACGCCAGCTTCCAACAACGTATAAAGCTGTCGAAAAAATATGGCTCTTTCTTGATTAGAAAAATTTCTGCGCAGTTTAAAACAGGTAAGCAAGGATTCCCTTTCTTCTACTGTTTTAATCTCAGTGACAAAGCCATAATTCGCATGAACAAAGTGAACCACCTGCGCCTCATCCTCAGCAAAATATTGTCCCTTGTGAATTTTGCCGCCGGAACTGATCGCCCGCCACCGATATAACTGCAATCGATCGACCTCCTTTCTATATAACTTACCTGTAGTCTATTAAATGTAAGTGTCTCTGAAAAGTCTTTTTTGCCCTTAAGTATGAACAATATTTCACATTACGCCTAAATCAGAATACTTTGGCATATTTTATGATCTTTTTTGCAAAACTGTGTCCCAGATGTTAACTCAAAGAATGATTCTGGACTGTTTTGATAGTTTTTGACTGTTTTGGCCAACACGTCTTTTCACTGCTTCCAACATTATTTTTGAAGTAAAATATAGAAAAGCAGTACAATATAATAGCATAATACAAAGGTATAACGATTCAGATTGACCGTAGCAGAATACGGATGCCAAAGCAGTAGGGTCTATAATAATTGAAATTTATAAGCACGGCTTTCCCTACTCTCACAGAAAAGAACTATACACATCTATGGAATATAAAGAGATAAAACATCACAAAAAATTCCTTTCCTCAGACACAACATCTGAAAAAAGGACTTTGATTTTTTATGATCTTACTTAATAATGTCTTTTATTTTTATCTTCGTGCGCCCAATAGTACTACTTTTGCATTTTAAAGGCAACGGCGGCGCTTTTACCCCACTGCCGACTGTAAGTTTTCTGATAAACTCATAACCTATGATGCAGTTGCTCTGCATAACCGACTTCAAAGATGCTCCTCTAAATACTACCGCCCTGTACTTCTTTTTTCGTTTTCGCCTCCTGTTGAAGCACACAGGGAAATTCACAAAACGGAATGCTTTCCTTCAACACCTGCATAAACTGAAAGATCGTTTCAATTTCTCCAGGGCTTAGCGTGGCAAAAAAAGCACATAACCTGCGATTGGATTGTGCATGCTGCGCCAAATAATCCGCCCATACCGCTTCGCCTTTGGGCGTAAGGCGGAAAAATTTTTCCTTTTTATTATTTTCCCGTTGTTCAATGGCAATGATGCCTTTCTCCTGCAATTTACCGCTCATATGGGTCAGCGCGGCCCGGGTCACAGACATCTTTTTTGCCATCACGCTCTGCTTGTCTTCCGGATAGCGTACCGCCATTTCCAAAAAAGCAGCCTCGCCCCTGTATAACGGAACTCCGGCGCATAACATCGGCTGTCGCCCCGTTTCTTCCAACAGCTTTACCACTTCAAAAAAACGTTCTGTCACACTGCAATACATGGCGTTCTCCTTTTGTTTAACTACTAAACAAATTATATGAGACAGAAAGAAAGCTGTCAAGGAGCGTGGTTCATCCCTTCATTTTCCATATATTCAGATTTGTACCGCCACGCAAATTAAAGCTCTATAAATCTTAATCATAACGGATTTTTTATTCCCTGCTTTATCTGTTAGTGGCAAAGCCATGTCCCTGCTCCTGCAGAAATACGTCCATTTCTTCCAAAAACTCCTGCAATAGCGTCCTGATCTGCTTAAACTCTTTCTTTTTTTCTCCGGTTAACTCATCCATATACAAACTGCGGTTTATCTCTATCATTATACTGGCGACCCGCATATCTTTTTTATCATAGTAAGGCTCAGGTACCAGGCTCCCGGAAAATGGTGTATCAAGCGCGACTTTAAACCCTTTATCAGAAAAATACTGTACTGTTTTTTCTTTTAAATTCAGCGGTGTGTGAAGCGCATCCGTACCAATACAAATTTCAGGGCGCAAATTTCGGGTACCGGACATGAATTCATAGGTCAAAGAGTTTGCGGCAAAAGAATGTCCGTCAATCAACAAGGCGCAGTCATACTCTCCCAACTGCTGAGAAACTGCGTTCGCTAAACGTTCATGATGTCGTTGATAAAGGCGCAGCGCTCTGGCATAGGATACGGCACTCGCTACATCAGTAAAAGGACTGCGCTTCAAAGGCCGGAGATCTGAGGTGACGGTATAATACATGCCCATCCCGCGCCGCCACATTGCCTCCGCATCCGGTTCAAGAAAACGTTCCGGATCGCAAATCAGACGGCTGTACGTATGAACTATGGTACATTCTTCCCCATGGTGAAACAGTTCATCCGTATACCAATCCGTCATTTTTAACAATTCCTTTTGAAGATTTTCCCGATCCACTAAAAATTCTTTTTGAAATTCTTTAGGAATCACCGTACTGCTATGGGGAACATGAGAAATAACCTGTTGTCTCAACTAAAAAACCTCCTCGCACAAACCGCAAAGAGGCAAAATAAAAGCCCATCGTGATGATGGGGCATCTGCAAGACGTTCCATCATGCAAGCTTTAGCACCTTAGCCAAAACAGGTCAGGTTGCTGTGCGGTCACCGAGCTTGTCTCTCGCGCACTCTTTATGGTTTGTCTGTTTTAAATTTTGAATTCTGTATATAGATTATAGCATGTTTTTAATGATCTGTTCAGATTGAAATAGAATTTTTTTCTTCCTATAAAAGAATTTATTCCTGTTTAATAAAAGTAAGGTACAAAAAGTTTTTATGCTTATCCTTGATGTTTATCCTCGTACTTGGCGGCTTTATGGTTCTCAACCAGTTGACCATTGCTCCTGTCATCATCAACTCCGCCTTTATCCTGCTGGTTACTGCATTAGCGCTGGCTTTTGCCCTGTCCTTTGGTCTGGGCGATTGCGACTTCGCTTCCAATCTGTTAAACAAGATTTCTCTGGGTGAAAAAGAAAAGAAAAAGAGCAAGTAAGCAAACAATATCTCAATTTTAAACCAGAAGCCCGGTTCAATCTCTGTCAAACGTGGGCAACTTAGCGTTTTATCCGCAGTTACCCATTAATCAGGCACCTGATCAAATAACTGCGAAGTCACAGCCACGTTTGATAAAAAAACAGTTATGAAAAATGCTGGAGTGGTCAAATCGTCGCCCCAGCATTTTTTGTGACTGTTTTAGAGCTCCAGCAAAATAATTTACGAAGTGTATATAAATAATCAACAAACAATTATTTATAGCAACTGTCATCAGCTGACGGTATTTTTATTTTTCCCTTTCCCTGATTCAAGAACCGGTGCAACTCTTTTAATATTCTTTCGTTTTCTCTGCTCATTAGCTCTCCTCCATTACAGGCTTAACTATCTTGCTGTATCCCAATAAGGGAAAGCGGTAAAAACAAATTCGCCGGCCGCATTTTTCTCAACAGGGAAAAAGATTTCTTCTTTAGCGCTGTAAGTGTATTTTTTATCTCCTGCCGCTGCCTTCCATATCTCTACAACGAGGACATACTTTCCTTCCCCGGCTTTGCGAATCTCTTTAAGGGAGTAGCCGCCATAAAGCGCATTGTCCGCGATTTTGTCATCCGCAATATAAAGCGTTCCATTATATTCCACGAGCCTGCGATCAGTCACTGCCTCATGTATCAACTGCCCGGCATATTCCGCCGCAAAGTAGTGTCCCATATAACGGATAAGCGCTTCCGCACTATTAATATTATTCAGATATCCCCAGTCAGCCAAAGGGAGGTAGCTCTTCCCTCCTATGGTCACAGGCTTTTTCCCTCCGGCATATTCGCCCTGTAAATATAAAGACAGCCACAAGCTCCTGGCTTTATCAAAAAGCCTTCTCGCATCCGCTTCATGCAGTACGCTGCCATCCTCCGGTACCAAAGTATAACCGTTCGTTCCTTTCAAGCTGGCGGCAATGGTAGACTTATCTTCCGCTAATTTGTCGCAAATCGCTTTTTGAGCCTGCGTCAATGAAGCATAGTAATTTTCCCACGCCCCATTCTCACGAATCGTAATAAAACGCGGTTTCTTTTCTTCGCGATCGCTCTGATCCACAGGTCGTAGAACACCGATTTTTATAGATTTGTTACCGCTGTCCTGATAATAACCATAAGACGGTTCATGAATGATAAGGATTGTTTGTTTTTCCCCTTTGATTGGTATCTCAAAACAAGTCAATCCTTCACCTCTACGACTGATAACCTCGCCGATCCAGGCAGTCGGAAGTGTCACAAAATAGGCATCTGTGGCAAAATTAACCGAGGTGATTTTCCCGGTTGTCACTCGTTCTCTCAAGATCCTCCAAAGCCCCCGGAAGCCTGACGGAAAATTATTGCTGCCGGATGCAGATATAGAGCTTCCATCCGCAAGCACAGCCTCAAAGCTCCCGGACTCCCCATCCAGTATCCCCGGCGGATTGTTTCCCCGAAATCCATTCCATTTCTTGATTTGATGTTGACCCAGAAGTTTTGCGATTTCCGTATAAAAAACCGCATCTCCTTCCAAAGAACAAATGCTCATCTTCTTTTCTTTTGGCCGATTGGCAGTTTTATCCCAATACGAAGAAGAAAAATAATATTCCAGCCGCAGCCCTCCATTTTGGTTCTTTACGCCCTCAATGACCGGGTTTTGACTCCGCATTCCCCGAAGAGACATCTTGAAATTCTCAAATAGCACTGCTTCGCCGGCAGAGGACCTATTTGACGTATTTCTGCTGCCCGGCAAAGGATTTGTCACCTGTCCTTTCACAGCGGTACAACCGGCCAGTGCTATCAGGGCTGCCACAAGGATAAGTACCACCAGAGATTGTTTCATGGGATCACCTCCGTGAACGGAATTAGCGCACTTTGCAAAAACATAGGATTCAGCGTATTTTTTTGATGTACTTTTTAGTATACTTTTCCATCGTACTTTTTCGATGTACTTTTTCAATGCACTTTTATCATATTTTTTTCATTGTACCATATATTTACTAAAAATTACTGCTGTTATTTATGAAAAAATAAATGCTGAAACCGTTGCTTCCGCTTTCAAGTGTTTTCCTCTGCTCCTAACATTAGGAAAACAAAAGACCGCATCAGCGAAATCATGTTTCAACATTTATCTAAATTCAGTGTGGTGGGAATAAGTGGACTCGAACCACTGGCCTTCACGATGTCAACGTGACGCTCTAACCAACTGAGCTATACCCCCGTATATTTGTTAAGATACCTGATAATACGAAACTTGTCAAGAAAAACAAGGAAAAGCAGTGAAACACGAACCTTACCATATTTAAAAGCAGTATCTGTGACTCATACATGTATCTTCCCATGCTCATCTTCGGAAGCAAAAGCAGCCCGAATGATATCATACAAACAAAATAGCAGTTCTATACCCAATATAATGAAACCAACTATAAACCATGTTAGGCTCCATCCAATTATGCAGCAAAGAAGATAACATACCCCGGCAAAAGCATGACCCGCATAAAATCGATGAATTCCTAGCATGCCAAAGAAAAAAGCTAACAGGATATACACTACCCGATTCACACCTTTGTTCACAGGGACTTCTTTGATGATAGTCGTTTTTTCGATGATGCGTTCCCTTACAGGTTCTGCTTGGGGTTCTGCCGCTTTTGCTTTTTCTTTTGCGGCGGCAACAGCCGCTTCTGACCTCTCCCTCGCGGTTGTATCGTCCATTGTTGAAGAATGAACTTCCTCGTTTACCTGCTCAGACTTTTGGTTATTTTCATCCATGTTAACACTCCTTCCTTGTAATGCTTTTCGTTTCTGTCTTGAATGCCTGTATATACTCTTTTGCAGAATCAACAATGGCATCCTGACAAAACTATTTATTGTAATTAGAATACCATAAATTCCAATTTTAGAAAACTGTTTTTATAAGGAATAAAATATAATATAAAATTTTTTTGAGATTGATTGTAAAATGAGATTGCACACTCAATAAAATTACAAAATAAAAGATCCACGCCGTATCTTTCTGTTAAAATTAAGTTTGCAGACCAACTATAACAGGGAGGATGACCAACATGGATCAATCTAAAAATACCACAAGAGAAACTTTTTTCTAATTGTCTGCTAGACCATAGAGCAGGTCAAACAGAAGAGATGGTCACTGGATGCATGTGTAGGTTATGCCAGATTACACAACCTCTTCCCTAACGAACAGATGGTGTGTACGAAAACACTGTACAATTATGTGGACGCCTGCCTGTTTCACGATTTCCGCAATATTGATTTACCACAAAAAGTCGGTCGTCGCTCCCATTCCAACCAAGCCCGGCAACATCGAAAGAATCTGGGGCGCAGCATAGAGGAACGACCGGATGAGGTCTTGCAGCGTACCACCTTCGGTCACTGGGAGATTGATGCGGCACTTGGCAGTAAGCGGAAAGACGATAAGGTCATACTCTCGCTTTGTGAACGCAAGACTCGCAAGTATATTGGCCTACTAATTGCCGGCAAAACAGCAGATGCTTGTGACACACGGTATTTACCGATTGAAACATAGAGCCATTATGATGAAGAGGAAGTGTTTCTGGCTTGCGAATGGGCGAATGATTTGCCAAGAAAATACTGGGATACCGTACACCGAATGAGCTCTTCGAAAAGGAATTGGATTTCATTTATACGGCTTGGATTTTATAAAAAGTGTGCAACTTCTTATTTCAATTTACGTAAAAATATTTTTTACTAAAATATCTATCGCTATTAAATTCAATTTATGCTACTATTTAAATGTAAAAAATAAATCATTGCCCGTTTCCCAAGGTAGGCGAATCCATGTAACCATATTAAAGTCTTTGTGCAGAGAATCTGTTTTTTATTAAACAGCGTTTTTGTCAACGCACGCTCCACACAGAAGCCCTGACGAATGCAATTTGTTCACTTATATTTTATTAAGAAAAATTTTATGGACTTTTTATATCATATGTTTAACTTACTTCTACTCCACCTGTTAATTTTTAAATTGCAAACATTAAGTATATAGAAAGGGTAATACGATGTTTGAATAATACACATCGTACAATATTTGGTAATGGAAAAATTATTATGCTCCCAATGTGGTTCTAATGAATTTATACTGAACGATTCTATCCATGTGTGTAAATATTGTGGAACTCAATATTATTCACAATTAGACGCTCTCCAAATTGAGAAAAAACAAAAAGTCTCGTCCATTATAAAAAATGCAGATACAGCACTATTTATAGAAGATTATGATAGAGCTGCCAAATATTATGAGAAAATCATTGATATTGAACCAAACAATATTGAAATGCTTTTTTTTATGAGCTTTTGTAAATTTAAAAAGTCCCTACAAGGACTAATAAAACCATTAGAAAGGAAGAACCTTGCTAATGTCTTAATTAATTCTTTTAAATTAATTGAAAAAAATTATGATTATGGTTGCAAAGACTCTGTCGAGTCAATAGCGAAAATCAGTAAATATATTTTAGATTTATATACCTGTAATTTTTATTTTCACACTTTTCCAGACGGAACAAACAACGCAAAACAAACTTCCGATCTGATTACAATGGTTGCAATCAAATTTGTATATATGGTTGAGAATATTATTAATAGTTATAATGTCAATGAACAGTCAATAAATCATATATATGCACTAAATGAAGTAAACTTCACAATGACAACAGCATTGAGGAATGTTCCAGCTGTAATGGATACAAAGAAAATTTCACAACTTCGCAAAAATAATTTTAAAGTTTTTGGAATTACGACTGACGCTTTTATTAAAGCAAAAGATAGTTTTTCGTTCATATTAAATGGGAAAAATAGGGTACAAAATAACAATAGCACCAATAAAATGAAAAGTATTGATAGCCCCATTAACCATCCGATACGCACAATAATTGCACTCTACATCGGGTATAAAATCCTTAAATTTTTATTTTTTTGATATGTTAAATTCATTTAGGTATCTAAATATTTCCGCAAACAAGATAGTTAGAATATTTTTATCAAAGGCGATTGACAACTTAAATATCAATCAAAAAGTAAACTATTTCAGAAAGGGAGTGGATTAATTCATGAAGAAAAGTCTTTTGTTATTCCTTTTAACTCTATTAATTTGCGGTACCTGTAACGCAACGATTCATCCTACCAGCATTGGTATAGCAGGTTTAAAACCTAGCTACACAATTCAATAGGCCCAAAGTATTTACGAGGCCCAAAGTATTTACGGACCAGGTCGATTTGTTCCAGGAGAGAGAGGTATTCCCACTTCTTATATTTTTGGGGACTCACTAAGATGTTACTTTGTCGGAAATATAATTTGTTGGATTGTATCGGACGGAAAAAATGGTCTTACGACACCAGACGGGATCAAAGTCGGCGATACTCTAAACAAAGTATATAGTGTCTATGGCAAACCTGATAGCACCGATATAAAAAAGGGAGTAAATGACGGTCGTATTTTATATTCCCTTTTACAAGTAGATGGGTATGAAGATACGTTTTTTATGGCTTGCTTTCTCCATAAAAAATAGAAAAATAGTTGGCATTAAAGCGGGCAATATACCTTAATCTAAATAAAACAAGGTTCAATACATTACATCAATATGGAAACATATCTTAATAGGCTTAAAGACAGAGAGCTTATCATTGAGAAGTTAACGGCATAAGAGCAAGAACTAAGGGCAGAGAAGACGACCCCCTTTGCCCTTTTTTCTTTAGAGCCTTTATTTACTTCTACGCTTATTTCGCATAAAATAATAGTATAAAATGAGGTGATATTTTTGACTCAATTTGAGCAAATCGAAAAAATTGCCGGACAACATAACGGTTATGTACGGACGGCCGATGTACTGGCATCCGGTATCTCAAAACCTGTTTTGGCTAAATTTGTAAAAGAATATGATTATGAACGCGTGGCGCATGGAATCTATTTGTCACCTGAAGCCTGGCCTGATGAGATGTATTTGTTGCAGTTACGCTGCCCTAATATCGTATTTTCCCATGACACCGCTTTATATTTATTAGGCATGACTGTCCGTGACCCATTGCAATTTACGGTGACCGTAAAAAGCGGTTATAACGCCACCAACCTGAAAAAGCAAGGTCTGATGGTATTCTCCGTAAAAGAGGATTTATTCAAATTAGGTCTTGCAAAAGCAAAGACCATGTTTGGAAACGAGATATACATTTATAACCCGGAGCGGACGATCTGTGATATGATCCGCAGCAGGTCCAAAATGGAAATGCAGACCTATACAGACGGGCTGAAAGAATACGTCCGGCGCCGTGACAAAAATTTACTTCGCCTGTCAAGGTATGCAAAAATCTTCCATGTAGAATCCATTTTAAACCGATATTTGGAGGTACTGCTGTAAGAAAGGAAAAACATGAATCAATTTGAAACGCTAAACGCTTTAGCCAAAGCCCACGGTGGGTATCTGCAAACAAAAGATGCGGTGAAAAATGGAATTTCTAAAACGGTTTTGGCTAAATTTGTAAAAGAATATGATTATGAACGCGTGGCGCATGGAATCTATCTGTCGCCTGAAGCCTGGTACGATACCATGTATTTGCTGCAACTACGCTGTCCGAAAATCGTTTTTTCTCACGGAACTGCGTTATATCTATTTGATATGACAGACAGAGACCCGTTGCGATACACTGTTACGGTAAAAAACGGATATAACGCTACCCGTTTAAAAGACGCAAACATCAAAGTATTTTCTGTAAAAAAAGATTTTTTCAAGATTGGTGTTGTAAAAGTAAAAAACCCATTTGGAAATGAAGTTTTTACCTACAATCCAGAAAGAACGCTTTGTGATGTGATCCGTGGAAAAAAGAAGCTCGATATTCAACTGTTACAGGACGGTTTAAAAGAATACGTTCTCAGAGAAGATAAAAACATTCCTCTTCTTATGGAATACGCCAAAATCTTTCGTGTGGAGTATCCATTAAAAAGATCTTTAGAAATACTGCTATGAAAAGGAACTAGCATGAATCAATTTGAAACGCTAAACGCTTTAGCCAAAGCCCACGGTGGGTATCTGCAAACAAAAGATGCGGTGAAAAATGGAATTTCTAAAACGGTTTTGGCTAAATTTGTAAAAGAATATGATTATGAACGCGTGGCGCATGGAATCTATTTGTCCCCTGAAAAATGGGATGATTCCATGTACTTGTTGCAGCTTCGTTACCCTAAGACTGTTTTTTCTCATGGTTCCGCATTGTATCTGCTTGACATGACGGACCGAGACCCGCTTCGTTTTACAGTAACCGTGAAGACCGGATACAGTATTGGGCGATTGAAAAAGAAAAACACAAAAGTTTTCTATATCAAAGAAGAACTTTTTAACATCGGCATTATGAAAGCCAAGACAATCTTCGGCAATGAGGTCTCTATTTACAATCCGGAGCGGACAATCTGTGATATGATCCGCAGCCGTTCGCAGATGGACAGTCAGGTCTATACTGACGGTTTAAAAGAGTATGTGAAACGACGTGATAAAGATCTGACGCTTCTTATGGAATACGCACGTATTTTCCATGTGGAATATCTGCTAAAAAGATATTTGGAAGTATTGCTATGACAGCGCATCACACATAAAGGTCTGTCACATCCGTCTTGAAACACGTTCAGAAGCGATTGTAACAGTCTAACGGAATCAGTCTGTTTCCAAAGAAGGTTTCTTCCGGACTTTCAGGCTCGAATGTTCCTTCTTTTGGATATTCTTCAGTGCTCGGGCAAGGATAAGATCATACCGTAACTTCACGGAGCTGAAGAGATACGTCTTTTGAACATCAGACAGGTGCGCTGTATTATCGATGAGGGTACGAATCTTTTCCAAATCGATTTTGGGGACAGTACGTTTGATAGCCCGCATCAGTCTTTCGTCAGGCTCGGCAAACGCTTCGTGGTACAACAGTCGGCCACTGTCGTCCTCTTTAAAGAACGCTGTAGCGATGTTATATTCTTTTGACTTGAATGCGCCTTCCTTGGACAAAAGAGTCTCCATCTCAGCAGGATCAAGTTTTGCTGCCAAAGACGAGCCGCAGTCATAGACGGGGGCCAATCGAACATTGTGTTCCTCGTCTTCGATAAATCCCCAATTCCCCAAATGGCGGTCAGGATTGGCAATCAGAGCATCAATCACGAACCGATCCAAAAATTCATCTTGGGCTTTTTCAGGGTCATCCTGTACCGCTTTAGCAATGAGGTTCAGGCAGTGGCTTATCGTCAATCTGAAATCTTTGGAGCCACCGTAGGCCAACGCCACTTTGGACGCTTCAATCAATCGTTCCCCCCGTTTCGTAAAATCTTCACAGACTACCACGATTTTCTTTTCTTCACCGGCAGGAAACACAACAAGTTCTGTCTTTTGGACAGCAAATCCCGCGCTTTCGAAAATCCCACTGCCGATATGTTCCGCGAACTGGTTGTTCATATATGTGAGACTATTTTTCTTCTCCCTGATTCGATCGGGGAACTTGACCATATAAATTTTCCCCTCAAAAGAAAAAGTGCGTTTCTGTTCCGAACCGTTATATCGATTTAAAAGGCACGTTGCCTTTGCTAAATCTATCATATCTATCGCTCCTTACCTAATTTTTCAATAAGATCAGACATAAATCTGAACGGATCTTCAACCTCAATGGGTGCTTTTCCAAAAATCTCAAGAAGGTCTAAGATCTGAAGATACCTTTTGTTTTCCGCTGTAATTTTTGTTTTTGGAGGACTAATTAGAACTTTCAATGTTTTATCTTCGACTGTATAAGATTTGGCTTTGTTGAAAGCAAAGTGCACTCTCGCAGGCATTTGAGTAGAAAGTCCTAACTGATCCGTTTCCCATCCATCTTCAAAGGAGAGGAAGGAAGTACGTCCCATTTTCTTGACAGTACCGTTTCCCCTTGTTAAACTAAGGGAAGATGTAACGAAGGTGCCCCGCCACCTACATCCCAAGCGCGGTGTGTTTCACAGGGGGCATTCTCATAGTGTCCCCTTGTAAAGAGGGCGTTCCGCGGCCCATATCCTAACGGCGGACGGTAATGCGGCGAGGACAGAGGAGACCTGAGAAAATGAGCCGACTGTACGAACTGGGTTTACGGAAAGAAATCTTGAGAGAAAACTTCGCAGGTATCCTGGCTGATTTTATGGACTACTTTAAAAGAAATAATATAGACTATAAAACCGACCATCAAAATCCTCTGGTCATACTTTTTGAGGAAACTCGTTCTTCTTACCAAAGCATTTTAGATAGTGATCAGATGGAGCGAATGGACGAACTGACCGGACAAGCCAAGATGCTGAACAGCCTCTTGAAACAGATTTAATATTAGCTAACGATACAAATCCGAACAGCAAAGAACCCTCTGACGCCCCTTGTGGGCGTTTTTCTTTATTCCCCCACCATCGCCATCATCTCTTTTGCCCTTGCCTGCAAAAAGCTCTCCATCTTCGTCAACGAGGATTCTGCGATATTGTACCGGGGATGACGGGCAAAACGAAACGTAGTCATCTGCCGCAGCATCGGTAAATGGCGTTTCTCCACAAACCGTTTGGCCATCTCATCGAAGGACATCTCCCACGTGTTACTCAAAGACGGCGCGCCATATTCCAAATCTTTCAGGTTTTCAATCCCCTTCGGCGACAGGGTATAATGCAGGGTCTCCCTGACGCTCAATATCACAAATCTCACCCTGAACGATCGCAAAACTAACCAAAACGCTATCTTTCAGGCACAAGCTATATACTTCATGGCCTTCACCCCCTTTCCTTCCTTCGGAAAACATCACCTTTCCAATGATATATCTTTATCCGACAGCTTTGCCTTCGGACGAAGAGAAGGCTTTTTCCCTTCAGAAACCTTTTCAGAAACTTCTTTCAAAACCAAAGTTTCTTTTTCTTCCTTACTATAGAGCAGTCCCAGCATATCATTTACTTCCAGGAAATCGGACGCAAGCTTTTCTTTGTCCAGCGACGGGTCATCCTCTGACCGCAACAGATAATCCAACTGTTCCAGCCCTTTCTTTTTGTACGCTGCCACAACCACTCCCTTTGTCTCCTCGGACAATTCCTGGAAATGATGCTTACAAAGAAAGGTCAGCTCGTACAGGTCCCTCAATCGATCCCGTCCGGCGTACGCTTTTGCTTTCAGCCCGGCAAGATGGTCTGCCGTATATACCGTGATCCCCCGCTTTTTCGTCACAGAGCCGTTTGCTATCGCTTTCTCCCGGTATGATACTTCGACCTTCAGCGGGTGTCCAACCTCACCGTAATCAATCAGAAAGCGTTCTACGGTCGCTGTGTTTTTAGCCAGACGATATGCATACCCTCTCTCCTCACAAAACATAGCTACAAACGACGTTAGTCGGGTTCCCTGGTATCCTTCCAGATCGATGTCATCAGAAAATCGGTCCAGACCATAACAGGCCCGTATCGCCATCCCGCCTTTCAAAACAAAGCGATTTG
>UQUU01000003.1 GCA_900544275.1 uncultured Succiniclasticum sp.
ACTTGCATGTGTTAAGCACGCCGCCAGCGTTCGTCCTGAGCCAGGATCAAACTCTCCATAATACTTTATGGAATCGCCGATTCGGCTCTTCGTATTTGTTGTTTCGAAATTACTTTGACTTTTTTGGATCCATCTTCATTGCAAAGATGTGACCCGCACATTCATCTGGTTTGTTATTCAGTTTTCAAGGTTCCCTGTCTTGCGACAGCTTGTTTAGTTTACAACATCTTTTCCTTGTTGTCAACTCTTTTTTTCAGGTTTTAAACGCTCCTTCGCTCGCGCAGAACTTAGGGAGAGCTTCCTAACTTGAAATGCCGCAATCACGACAGAAATCATAATAGCATGTATCGTATTGATTGTCAAGTTCTTTTTGTAAAAAACTTTACACTTCGTAAAGAGGCTGAAAAACACCTGGTTTATCTTTTTCCCAAATCTTGGATTAGCTTTGGGTAACCCACTGAAATATGCTAAAATATGCTATAGTAATAATAATTAATTGTTTTTTTGATAATTTAATTTGTATTTTATTAGGAAGGAAATCATCATGAGCAAAATTAAACTGGATATTCCCGAGAAGGCGCAGCAAATTCTCGATGCAATGTACCAGACCATGGAGGGAAGACTGGAAGCCAGTCCTAATGGAATTTGCCCTTTGGACATTACTTTGTCTTTCGTACGCATGTGCCATACACAAAGCTGCGGTAAATGCGTCCCCTGTCGTATTGGTTTGGGACCGCTAGGCGATCTTCTGGAAAAAATTCTGGACGGGGAAGCTTCTATGGAAGACCTGGAGTTACTGCGACAAACAGCAGAAAGTATTTTCCTCTCCGCCGACTGTGCCATCGGTTATGGCGCAGCCGAGCTCGTCATTAACAGTCTGGCTGCTTATGAGGAAGATTACAAAGGACATATTCTGCATCAGCATTGTCTGGGGCAGCAAAATCAGCCGGTCCCTTGTCGGGTCGCCTGTCCGGCTCATGTAGATATCCCCGGTTATCTTTCTCTTATCGCGGATGGACGGAACGAAGATGCGGTACGCCTGATCCGCAAGGATAATCCTTTTCCCGCTTCCTGCGGCTTCGTCTGTGAGCACCCCTGTGAAGCCAACTGCCGCCGCAATATGACAGATGATGCCATCAATATCTGTGGTTTAAAACGCTATGCCGTAGAACATACGCAAGCGGTCGCCGCGCCGGAGCGCCTTCCTGAAACCGGTAAAAAAATCGCTATTGTCGGCGGCGGCCCTGGTGGACTTACCGCTGCCTATTATCTGCAGCTCATGGGACATCAGGTCACAATTATGGAGCGTCTGGATCAATTAGGCGGTATGCTACGTTACGGAATTCCACCCTATCGTTTGCCCCGCAACTATTTGGACTGGGATATTAATCATATTCTCTCCGTCGGTGTGGAAACAAAATTCGGGGTTTCTGTAGGCAAAGATTTTACTTTGGAAGACTTACGCAAACAGTATGATGCCGTATACCTTTCTTTCGGCGCGCACACATCCAAATTTTTGCGCATTGCGGGAGAAGAAAGCAAAGGCGTAATTTCTGCGATTGATATGTTGCGCAATGTAGGATATGGGAATCCTCCTGATTTCACAGACAAAACAGTCGTCATCATCGGAGGCGGTAATGTAGCTATGGACGCATCCCGCACAGCCGTACGTCTGGGCGCGTCTAAGGTTTATATTGCCTACCGCCGCAGCCGGGCGGATATGCCCGCATTGAAGGAAGAAATCGAAGGCGCTGTTGCGGAAGGCTGCGAATTGCTGCAATTATGCGCACCGGATCATGTCATCACGGATGAAAATGGTCATGTCAAAGCATTGGCTTTACGGCGGCAGATTGCAGGACCCATTGAAAAAGGGCGGCCCAAACCGTATAATGCGCCGGAGCCCTTATTGGAAATTCCTTGCGATTTAATTATCTCTGCCATAGGACAGGATATTGAATGGCAACGCTTCAGCCAACAAGGCGTACCGGTAAATCATGGCGTAATTTCTGCGGAAGCAGACGGGACAGTAACCGGTACGGACGGGATCTTCGCCGGCGGCGACTGTGTCACCGGACCGGCGACGCTCATTCGTTCCATCGCGGCCGGAAAAGTCGCCGCCATCAATATTGATGCGTATTTAGGCTACAACCACAAACTGGATTTCGGTGTACAAGCTTCCGCCCCACATTTTATCGACCGTACCCCCTGCGGACGCTGCAACATGCAGGAACGGGAAGCAGCCATTCGTAAGCATGACTTTGAAACAGTAGGTCTGGGATTATCTGATGCAGAAGCAAAACAAGAAGCGCTTCGTTGTCTACGCTGTGATAAATTCGGCCTCGGCGCTTTAAAACAGGGAGGTCAGTTACCATGGTAAAGATTTTTATAGACGATAAAGAACTGCAAGTACGAGAAGATTCCACCATTTTACAGGCGGCCAGAGAAAATAGCATCCCCATTCCTACCTTGTGTTATTTGGAAGGTTTGAATGAAATAGGGGCCTGCCGTCTGTGTGCCGTAGAAGTAAAAGGACAGCATCGCCTTGTGGCGGCGTGCAACACAAAAGTTCGCGATGGGATGGAAATCTTTACCCGTACGGAAAAAGTACGGCGTGCACGGCGTATCAACGTGCAGCTGATCTTATCCCAACACAATTGCAACTGCCCTACCTGTGTCCGCAATGGCAACTGCCAGTTACAAAAAGTATCGGAACAATTAGGTGTAAACACACTGGCTTATACAAAAAATTATAAACAACAGCCCTGGAATCTCTCGGCCCCCTTGATCCGGGATGAAACAAAATGTATTAAGTGCATGCGCTGCATTCAAATATGCGATCAGGTACAAAATTTACATGTTTGGGATCTGGTCAACACCGGCAAACGAACCCGTGTAGATAAAGTGCGGGAAGCATGTACGTATTGCGGTCAGTGCATCACCCATTGTCCGGTAGCGGCCCTGACCGCCCGGGACGATACAGAAAAAATCTGGCAGGCCCTTAAAGATCCGGATAAAATTGTTTTGGTTCAGGCAGCTCCGGCCGTACGCGGTGCATGGGCAGAAGAATCCGGTCTCGCCCGGGAACAGGCCGGTCCTGAAAAATTAGCGGCCGCCTTACGACGTTTAGGCTTTAATTATGTGTTTGATACTAATTTTTCTGCTGATTTAACTATAATGGAAGAAAGCGCGGAATTGATCGACCGGATGCAAAAAAAAGAAAAATACGCCGGTCCCATGTTCACTTCCTGCTGCCCCGGCTGGGTGCGATTTGTCGAGCTGGAATACCCGGAAATGAGCGGACATCTGTCGACAGCAAAATCACCTATGGCCATGTTCAGTGCTGTCGCAAAAAGTTATTACGCCGAGCTGCTTAACATGTCCCCGGAAAAACTGGTCTGTGTGGCTGTGATGCCCTGCGTCGCAAAAAAATATGAAAGTGATGTGCCGGAAGTAAATTCAGAGTCTGATCTTAAAGATACGGATTTTGTTATCACGACCCGGGAATTGAGTCGTATGCTGAAGATTGCCAATATCAATATCGCGCAGTTACCGGAAGAACCTTTTGACAAACCTTTGGGAGAGGCTACCGGTGGAGCGATGATCTTCGGCACTACCGGCGGTGTAATGGAAGCGGCGGTGCGCAATGCCTACCATATGCTGACCGGATCCAATCCCGACTCTGATACTTTCATTCAATGGAAGTGGCTGGACCGCTGGCGAGAAGCCGATGTAACGATTGGCAATGTCACTCTGAAAATTGCCGTAACCAGCGGTTTAGGCTGCGCCCGCGACCTTATGGAAGCTGTAAAAAATGGTTCTGCACAATATGATTTTATTGAGATTATGGCTTGTCCCGGAGGCTGCAGCGGCGGCGGCGGACAACCCATCCATGAAGGAGAAGAACTGGCCTGGAAGAGAGGTTCTTATCTCAGGGAACTGGATAAGCGTGCAAAGCTTCGTGTTTCCTATGAAAACCCCTATATACAGGAATTATACAAAAATTTTCTGGGAGAACCGCTTTCCGAAAAAGCCGAGCACTATCTTCATACCAACCAAAAAAACTGGACCTTATAAAATAGGAGAAAGGATGCTCATGCGAAAACTATTTACTGCAATTCTTTCCTCGGCCCTGATATGGATCAGTTTGACCTGTGCGGCAAAAGATTTTACACCCGGTCAAACCTATTACATCATCGGCAGACAGGTTTGGGTGCGTTCGGCACCCAACACAGATGAAAAAGCGTATAACTATTGGCGCTTCGGCGAATCGGTAACTTATGTGCGTTCAGAAAACGGCTTTGCTCTGGTAAGCATTCCCGACAGAGATATCGAACAATACGTTTACGAGGATTATTTAGGAGATACGAGCGAGATGGAAGCCAGGAAAAAGCCGTATACGGACTGGGTTTTAACTCTGGACCGCCATTTCGATCAGTTGGTAGCCTGGCGGATCCAACTGGAACAGAATGCACAAACAAAAGAATCCCTGGCAGAAGCCATTCAAGAAGAAGAAAAACAATTAACCTGGGAAAGAGGATACATGGCGAATTCCAATCTTCCTCCGGACGTATTGGAAGACCTGACCAAAGTTTCGCTTGCGTTGACTAATTTGGCGGAAGTGCTGCGAAAATGGGATAATGACTACAGCGGGGAAGCATGGAGCGATTTTTGTTACTACATGAATCCCGCTTACACGAAATTAGGCGAACGGTACCGTTAAAATAAAAAATAACCTTCCTGTTCCATTGAGATAACTCAAATAGCGCAGGAAGGTTATCTTATTTTATTTAAAAAGGTCTTTCTTCTTTGCCACTCACTAATTCCGCTGCATCCACATCCAGCGCATCCGCCAGCTGGACTAACAGAAAAAAGCTGGGGCTTTGTTTGCCGCATTCAATCCGGCTGAGATATTGATAGGAAATGCCTAACTTTTCAGCCAGCATTGTCTGATTCATACCATGAATCGTGCGATAATATTTGATTTTTGCTCCCAATAAGCGGCATTTTTCTCGGAATGCGTTTTTATCCAGCATATCCATCCTCCCCAATCACGCTCGTTTAATGGGCAGGAACATCCATGCCCCTGCTCGCTACTATATCTACACCTAAACCCAGAATATCAGCAACAATAATATCTCCCGCTTTAACAGGCGCGGAGACTTTAATATTTCGTAAATACGCTGCGCATTCCGCCACTTTTCCTTTCGGCAATACATCCGCAGAAACTACGGGCAAAAGAGGCAGTACGCCTCCGGCAATACGGACGGTTGTCGTCAGCATTCTTTTGGGATCTGTAATTTCCGTTTTGGCATATTTTGCGCCTCTGGGGCAGGAATTACCCGCCACGCTGATGAATTTTCCCTGTTCTGTCGTGACCGTCATTTCACAACCCATAGGACACATAATACAATTCATCACTTTTGTTTCCATCTTTTCTCACTCCTCAACCTTTTTTCTGCAGCCCCACTGTGATTTTTTCCTGCATTAATACAGTTTTCGCCGCCGGAATATCCAATGTAATCATTTCACTGGGTTTCACTACGGGCAAGATTTTCTTAACGACCACTTCTTCGCCGCATTTGACTTCCAATACAACCTTACGATCAGGCGCGCTGACCCGCATAAACAAACGAACATCTTCGCCGCCTTCCGGTAAGTGCAGGACCTGAGGCACACAAGTCCGTACCCCATTGACCCCGGCAACTTCCACCGTGGTTTTGGCAGGCAGTAATTTCCCCTGCGCTTCCAACGCGGCAAATTTACCTGCTATTTCTGCTTCATCGGAAACAAAGTCAACTAAATCATGTACATGGACCACGTTGCCGGCCGCATAAATCCCCGGCAGGTTCGTTTGGCGATGCTGGTCGACCCGGGGCCCGTTAGTCAAAGGCGCAAGCTCTACCCCTGCCGCTGAAGACAGTTCATTTTCCGGAATCAATCCTACGGACAAAAGCAGGGTGTCACATTCAACATCAAACTCTGTACCGGGAATGGGACGCATCTTTTCATCCACTTTAGCAATCGTCACGCCCTCGACCCGTTCTTTTCCTTTCACTTGCAAAATGGTGTGTGAAAGGTATAAGGGGATGTCAAAATCATAAAGACATTGCACCATATTGCGGGTTAATCCATTGGAATACGGACAGATTTCGCAAACCGCCTGCACCTTGCAGCCTTCCAGACTCATCCGGCGGGCCATGATCAGGCCGATATCACCGCTGCCTAAAATAACGATTTTTTTACCCGGCAGATAGCCTTCCATATTTACCATACGCTGGGCCGCTCCCGCGGTAAAAATACCGGCCGGACGCTCACCCGCAGTACGGATCGCGCCTCTGGTCCTTTCCCGGCAGCCCATAGTAAGAATCACGGTTTTGCCTTCCACGGTAAATAAACCCCGGTCAGGACTCACGGCGACCACCGTTTTATTCGCTCTGACTTCTAAGACCATGGTATCAACCAGTGTCTCGATCTCCGGTTTATCCTTCACTAAATCAATACAGCGGGCCGCATAACCCGGGCCGGTCAATTCTTCTTTAAAATGATGCAGGCCAAAACCGTTATGGATACACTGCTGCAAAATACCGCCTAATTCCCGGTCCCGTTCAATCACTAAGATTTTCTTTGCCCCATTTTGCCAGGCTGAGTAAGCAGCGGACAATCCGCCGGGGCCGCCTCCTACAATAATGACGTCATAAATTTCCATTATTGTTCCACCTCCGGCGTAAATTTTTCATAATACAAATGCGAGTTTTTTCGTTCCTTTAAGACAGAGGCAACAGGAATCTGCAATTCCCGGGCCAGGATCTGGGTCACACGAGGACCGCAAAAGCCCCCCTGACACCGCCCCATACCGGCTCTGGTCCTGCGTTTTACCCCATCCAACGTACGGGCCCCTACAGGCTCATGAATCGCATCCACAATTTCACCTTCCGTCACCGTTTCACACCGACAGATGACACGCCCATACAGATGGTTATCTTCGATCGCCTTTTGTTTTTCAGACAGCGTCATTCTGTTAAAAGACCGTTTTCTCGGTAATTTTCCCTTCCAGGTCGTTTTTCTTGTCGACGACATTGCTTTGGCTATCGCTTCAGCAATCATTTCCGCGACCGCCGGCGCGGAAGTCAGGCCCGGGCTTTGCATACCGGCCGCATGAAACAGTCCCGGTACCGCAGGAGATGCCCCGATAATAAAATCGCCTGTGCTGGAAACAGCCCGCAGACCGGCAAATTCTGTAATGCTCTGCCCCATAGGTAAATTGGGAATCAGTTTTCTCGCTCCGGCAATGATCTCATCCATTCCGGCCGGTGTGACCGCCGTATCTTCTTTCGTTGCCAGATCTTGCGCATTTGGCCCGATAAAAGTGTTGCCATGTGTTGTGGTGCAAATCAAGATCCCTTTGGATTTTTTCGTCGGACAGGGGAACACAACGCTCCAAACTAAATTCGCTGCCGCCATTTTATCAAATAAAATATATTCGCCCTTACGCGGAGTAATTGTAAAACTTTCGTCTCCCGCCAATTTGGCGATTTCATCCGCATAAAGTCCCGCCGCATTTACTACATACCCGGTACGTATCGCACCTTTCGTAGTATTAACGATCGTGATCTCACCAGCTTCCTTAACAAAACCGGTCACAGCGCAATCACGTATCACCTGGGCGCCATTTTGTACAGCGCATTGCGCAAAAGCGATCGCACAGCCAAAAGGCCACATGACACCCGCAGTCGGGGTCCACAATGCGCCTTGTGCCGTAGCCAGATTGGGTTCTTTTTCCAGAACTTCTTCACGGGTGAGAAGCTTTAAACCCGGTACACCGTTGGCCTGTCCCCGTTCCAGCAAAACCTGCAGCTGTTCCAACTCTGCTTCAGAGGTAGCCACAACCAAACTGCCGGTCCACTTAATGTCCAGCTGCAGATCTTCCTGTATTTCATGATACAACGCATTGCCCCGCACGTTGGTTATCTGTTTCCAACTGCCGGTGGGCGCATCAAACCCGGCATGGCAGACGGCGCTGTTCGCCTTTGTCGTGCCGATCGCCAGATCCGGTTCTTTTTCTACCAGCAAACAACGCAAATTATATTTGGATAATTCGCGTAAAATAGCGGTTCCTATAATACCGCCACCGATAACCACCACATCGGTTTCTTTAAAAAAATCCATTTTTCTCGCCTCGTTTAATCAAAAAAGTGATTTTATACATATAGTATTCTACCACATTCAGGAAAAGACAACAGTCCAATCTATAACTTTTTTAAATTTGAAGTAAATTATTCCCCTCGGGACGTTTTTAGTCCCCTTTCCTTATTTACATAATTATGTATCCTATAATAAAATCAAAATGAAGGAATTTTTTATTTAGGTTTTAGAGCATTGTTTTATCATCTTTTGTTTTATCATACTGTAGTGAGAAGGGCGATTCGTTATGAAGCAAATTCTTTTTACTTGTCTGGTTTCTATCCTCTGCTTTTTATTTTTTACCGGCTGTGCGCAAGGTACAGATCCGGCGTCCCCCCCAAAGTCGGCTGTGGAAACGTCTGCCTGGCAGACAGCAGAGGGCAGGCAGAGATTGGCCGAACAAATTGTACAAAATATGACACAGGAAGAAAAAGTCGGACAGCTGCTGATCATCGGCCTGTCCGATACGGTCTTGCAGGCAACGGACCAGGAACTGTTGCAAAGCTGCCATGCAGGCGGGGTGATCCTTTTCGACCGAAATATGAAGAATAAGCAGCAGGTTGCTGACTTGATTCGGGAACTGCAAAAAATGACGAGTCCTTCTTTACAATTACCTTTATTCGTAGCGGTAGACCAGGAAGGAGGGCGGGTAACACGCATGCGGCAGGCAATGATCGCCGCTCCATCCGCCACCTCGATCGCCGCCGGTAAAAATCCCAAGGTGGCGTATGAGTATGCTTATAAAATCGGGAGGGAATTAAAAGACCTGGGTTTTAATTTAAACTTTGCTCCCGTTCTGGACATCAGCGCTAACATGGATGGACGTACTTATGGCTCCACACCGGAACAGGTAGAACTTTTTGGTAAAGAAGCCGCCCGGGGTTTTGCAGACAGCGGCATCCTGTTTACGTTAAAGCATTTTCCGGGGATGGGCCGCAGTCTGACAGACCCTCATGATGCCGCTTCTGTAGTAACAATAAACAAAGAAGAATTGCTGCAAAATGAACTGCGCCCTTTTCGCAGCGTGATCGCGCAAACAAGCCCGGATAAGATGCTGATCATGGCAGGGCATGTAAAATATCCTGAAATAGACTCCGAACCGGCCAGTCTGTCTTCTGTAATGATCACTCAGATCCTGAAAAAAGAACTGGGTTATGAAGGACTTGTTTGTACCGACGACCTGGATATGAATGCTATCAGCAAAAATTATTCCCCTGAAACAGCGGGAATACGGGCCCTGCAAGCCGGCGCGGAGATCCTTCTCAGCTGTCACACACCGACAGTACAGCGCCGCATTTACCAAAGTATCCTTGAGGCGCTGAAAAACGGTTCTCTGGATTCGGCTATTATCGATAAAGCAGCAGCAAAAGTCACTTATGTAAAATTGCAACGAATCATGACCGATGAAGAAGTTAAAAATATCTATCTCAGGTTGAATCGGAAAAACTGAAGCCGGACAAAGAAGAAGTGCTGGACGAAAAGGAGCTCCTTCCTAAAACAGCAGTTATCCCAAAGACATTGTCGCATTACGCAAAATTCTCAACGAAAAGGCAGAATAAAGAGCCGACATAAAGCCAATACAAGACTTAAAAAGCACGAACTGATTTCTAGAAATCAGTTCGTGCTTTATCTTATCTGCAAAACTTTTTTGCTTTTAAATCCGCAGGCGATTGAGCCATGCCCTGCCCTCAGATTTCCAATGATGGTTGAAGGTTCGTATCCGCATTATTTTATTCGCTTACGGTTTCTGTATCTTTCACCACATTCTCTTCTGCTTCGACTGTGGCAATAGCCGTTACCACATCCCCTTCATTCAGGGAGATCGCTTTGACCCCCTGCGTATTACGGCTGATAGTAGACAGTTCATCCACGTTCGTCCGAATAATAATACCGGAAGCCGTGATGATATATAGCTCATCATTCGGTTTTACGATCGTCATACCGGCTACCAGACCGGTTTTTTCCGTAAGTTTGTAATTGATACGGCCTTTGCCGCCCCGGATCTGTTTCGTATACTCGGAAAGTTTCGTCCGTTTGCCGGAACCGTTTTCAGTAACAGTCAGTACTTCGCTTTCCAAATCATAAATCGCATCCATCGCTACTACGGTATCCTGTACGTTCAAATTAATACCCCGTACACCATGAGCCACACGCCCCATGACCCGTACATCCTGCTCGCTGAAATGGATTGCCATACCGCCACGGGTAGCCATCAAAATATTGGAGTTGCCATGCGTCAGTTTCACACTGATCAGCTCTTCATTGTCATTTAAGACAATGGCCCGCAAGCCGTTTTTCCGTACCGAAGCAAATTCCGTCAGTTTCGTTCTTTTTACCGTACCTTTATTGGTCGCCATAAACAAATACTGGCCTTCGGCAAATTCCATCGTATTAATAACCGCTGTAATTCTTTCCCCCGGGCTCAGCTGCAGCAAATTGATGATTGCCGTTCCCTTAGCCTGACGGCTGGCTTCTGGAATCTGATAGCCCCGCAATGTGTAGACCTGACCATTGTTGGTAAAGAAAAGAATGTAGTTGTGAGTCGTGGCCAAGAAGAGATATTGTGTAAAATCATCTTCTTTTTTGCCGCTGCCGCCATGGGTGCCTACACCGCCTCGTTTCTGTTTTCGGAAATTATCCGGCGTCTGGCGTTTAATGTAGCCCTGATTGCTCAGCGTAATCACAATTTCTTCGTCAGCTATTAAGTCCAGAACATCCATGTTTCCGGTATCTGCCGTAATTTCCGTCCGGCGATCATCGCCAAAGCGATCGGCTTTTTCCTGCAAATCTTCTTTAATGAGGTTCAGTACCTTCTGTTCGTCTGCCAAAATGCTTTCTAACTGGTCGATGGTCTGAAGTACATCAATGTATTCATCATCGATTTTTTTCCGTTCCAAACCAGTCAGACGCTGCAAACGCATGTCTAAAATAGCCTGGGACTGCCGGTCTGAAAGGCTGAATTTCTCCATTAACGCGGCTTTGGCAATTTCGGCGTTGGCGCTGTTGCGGATCGTATGGATCACTTCATCCAGATGATCTAAAGCAATTTTCAAGCCTTCTAAAATATGTGCCCGTTCTTTCGCTTTTGCCAACTCAAACCGGGTACGCCGAGTCACTACATCTTTTTGATGTTTTACATAATTTTCCAAAACTTGCTTTAAATTGAGGATCCTGGGTCGGTTATCCACCAGGGCCAGCATAATAATGCCAAAAGAGTCCTGCAATTGGGTATGTTTGAACAGTTTGTTTAAAATTATGTCCGGCACCACATCGGCGCGTAATTCAATGACGACCCGCATGCCCCGCCGGTCAGATTCATCACGCAAATCCGTAATGCCTTCAATCACGCCGTCTTTAACCAGGCCGGCAATATTTTCCAAAAGACGGGCTTTGTTCACCTGATAAGGAAGCTCGGTCACAACAATCCGATTTTTATTTTTGGCCATTGGCTCTATTTCAGCCTTGGCCCGCACTTTCACGATTCCTCTACCGGTAGCGTAGGCCTGACGTATACCATCTTGTCCTAAAATCACAGCGCCGGTCGGAAAATCGGGCCCTTTGACCGCGCTCATCAGTTCCTCAATAGTAATTTCCGGGTCATCAATGAGCATCTGGATGCCTCTTACCACTTCGCGTAGATTATGAGGCGGGATATTAGTCGCCATGCCTACCGCAATACCGGAAGATCCGTTCACCAACAATGCCGGTATTTTTGCCGGCAGTACCGTAGGCTCTTTTAAAGATTCATCATAGTTAGGAGTATATTCAACCGTATCTTTTTCAATATCCTCCAGCATGGCTTCCGCCACTTTTGTCATGCGCACTTCCGTATAACGCATCGCCGCCGGGCTATCGCCGTCCACGCTGCCGAAGTTGCCATGACCGTCTACCAGTAAATACCGCGTATTGAAATCCTGTGCCAGACGTACCGTCGCATCGTAAACGGAAGAATCACCATGCGGATGATATTTACCTAATACTTCACCGACGATACGGGCTGATTTTTTATAAGGTCGGGTAGACGTCATACCCGCTTCCTGCATAGCATATAAAATACGGCGATGAACCGGTTTTAAACCGTCCCGTACATCCGGCAGAGCCCTTTGTACGATAACACTCATCGCATAATTGATATAGGAGTCTTTCATCTTGTTTGTCAGATCGACTTCTTCAATCTTACCGGCTCCCATAAGCGAAACTTCTTCGTCTGTCATTTCCGGATCCACATTTTTGATTTCTTCATCCTGCCCGGGAATTTTTGTTGTATCATCCACGTTATCACCTCAAATAACTCTTATCTACTATCTGATAATTACAGCGCTCTCAAGCTGTCTGAACAGCCATTCTTCCTTTCTGATGACCGGTTGTCTGACAGCTTTATCCGGCTACATAAAACACAGTCATTCCTTCATGACAGGTCAGACGCACATGGGGAAATTCCTGCACTTTTTCCGCTTCGCTCATCTCATTGCTGATCGCATAGGAATCCGCGCGAGTCAATGTTGCTTCTTCCAGCCTCCACTTGGTCCCTTCTAAAGAAACCCTACTTTTTTCCGTATAAGAAAGCAGCGATACGGCCACCGGACTTTCTCCCTGCGGCGGATGGAACTCAACGCTCTTACCGGCAGGTACAAAAACGGCCAGCTCCCTTTCATCCGCCAGTACAATTGCCTTATTTCCCTGGACGGCACTGGAACCGATCGCTTCGTAAGCACTGAACAAATGATCTAACCTGCCGCCGAAAATACCGGAAAATATCCAGAGTTTCTCTTCATCCAGCTCTTCCAATAACAACTGCAGATCGGTTTTATCTTTATTTTTAGAGTATACTTTGACTTTTCCCTGACTGACAGCTTTTTGCCAAAGGGCAGGGGTCGCGCTGTCCCCGTCGCCAATCGTCATCTGCGGCGCAAGTCCGGCCTGATGGTAATAGTCCAAACCTTTATCTGCCGCTAAAAATGCCGGTTTACCGGGCAGTTTTTCAACTGTCATTTTTAACCAGTTTGCCGCCGGTTTGCGTCCCCCGCATACTATAAAGACGACCTCTTGCGCCGGTTTATCATCTAATAATACTATTGTACCTTGTGGAAATACTAATTTATTCATTTGTTCCCCCTCTTTTTAGAAGGTGCCGGTTGAAGAGTGATCGTGGTGCCTTCGCGCAAAACTTTCCATTCCATATCCCCGCCTTTACTTTTCAACCATGCCATACTGGCTTCCAAAAGACAGCGATTTAATTTTTCCCGGGTTTCCGGCGGGAGAAGGATTTCTTCCTCTTCGCTTTTTTTCCTTTTTGCAGCACTTTTTATTTTTCTTTTTTCACTGTCATCTTGCAAAAAAGCGGTTTCAAAGCTCTCCGTCTCCTCAAAACCACGGAACATCTCGGCATCGGATAAATTCTTTTTAATTTTCACTTGGCTTCCTCACTTTATGCAGTATTTTTCTTCCTGTAAAATTTTAAGAAAGCTTACAGATCCAAAATGGCTTTTGTTGCATTTTCTTCAATGAATGCACGCCGCGGCTCCACTTTATCCCCCATGAGGATGGAAAATATCGCATCGGCTTCCGCCGCATCGCTCAGCGTAACCTGCAACAGTGTTCGATATTTGGGATCCATCGTCGTCTCCCACAACTGTTCCGGATTCATTTCACCTAAACCTTTATAACGCTGAATATTGACATTCTTGTTGTCTTTTCCGATTTCCTCCAGACGCTGCTTCAGTTCTTCATCTGTATAGGCATAACTGTGCGCTCTTTGCCCTTTCTTGATCAGGTACAGAGGCGGTTTCGCAATGTAGACATGTCCTTCTGTAATCAACGGTTTCATATAGCGATAAAAGAAGGTCAACAACAGGGTAGCAATATGGGCGCCATCCACGTCCGCATCAGTCATAATAATAATTTTTCCGTAACGGACTTTTGTAATATCAAATTCTTCACCGATACCACAGCCAAAGGCCGTGATCATATTTTTAATCTCTTCGCTGGAAAGCATTCTGTCCAGTCTGGCTTTTTCTACGTTTAAAATCTTACCCCGCAAGGGCAAAATCGCCTGGAATTTACGATCTCGACCCTGCTTGGCGCTGCCGCCGGCAGAATCTCCTTCGACCAGATAAATTTCTGTCATGACGTTATCTTTGCTTTGGCAATCGGCCAATTTTCCGGGCAGGCTGCTGCTCTCCAGAATACTTCTGCGGCGTGTCAGATCGCGGGCCTTACGGGCGGCAGCCCGGGCCCGGGAAGCCATCACTGCTTTTTCAATAATTTTTTTCGCTTCACCGGGATTTTCTTCAAAAAATTCTCCCAGTTGTTCGCTGATTAAATTATCAACGACACCGCGGATCTCACTATTGCCCAATTTTGTTTTGGTCTGTCCTTCAAACTGGGGATCCTGGGCTTTGATGCTGATAACAGCCGTAATTCCTTCACGACAGTCATCGCCCCCCAGGTTTTCATCACTGTCCTTCAATAACCCGTTTTTACGGGCATAATCGTTGATCGACCGAGTCAGTGCCTGTTTAAAACCGCTTAAATGGGTGCCGCCTTCTTCTGTATTGATGTTATTGACGTAAGAAAAAATATTTTCTGTGTAGCTGTCGGTATATTCCATCGCTACTTCCACAATGGTCGTATCCCTTACACCTTCCATATAGATAGGCTCTGCATTGATTTTATCTTTATTGGCATCCACATATTTAACGAACTCAATGATCCCTCCTTCAAAATGAAAGGTTTCACTGCGCCCGCTCCGCTCATCGGTCAGGGTGATACTGATTCCTTTATTCAGAAACGCCAGTTCCCGCAAGCGTAATCTTAAAATATCATAATCATAGATAGTTTCCGTAAAGATCGTACTATCCGGCTTAAAATGAACCGTGGTACCGGTGATATCCGTTTCCCCTTTAACATATAAAGGGCGACTGGTCTTTCCTCTTTGAAACTCTATACCATAGCGTTTTCCCTCACGGCACACTTCTACTTCCATAATTTCAGAAAGCGCATTAACGCAGGAAACGCCGACCCCGTGCAGACCGCCGGATACTTTATAGCCTCCGTCGCCAAATTTACCGCCTGCATGCAGGATCGTCATTACGACTTCAATCGCTGGTTTGCCGGTTTTATGCATATCTACGGGAATACCACGCCCATTATCCGTCACTGTAATACTGTTATCTTTTTCGATCACAACTTTAATCGTATCGCAAAATCCTGCCAAAGCTTCGTCGATACTGTTATCCACCACTTCTGAAACTAAATGATGCAGGCCGCGGCTGGAAATACTGCCAATATACATACTGGGACGCTTACGGACTGCTTCCAATCCTTCCAAAACCTGTATCTGGCTGGCCCCATACTGCCCCTTCACACCGGTTGCTTCCTTAATTTCTTTCGAAATCTCTTCCTGCTTCATTTGTTCTTCAGCGCGAATTTTTTCCGCATCGGTTTCCTGCATTGCCTCTGTTTGCTTATCGCTCATCATAACCTCCGGTACTTGTTACTGATTTATCATTCATTCTTTTTTGTAATGTTAAAGCTGAAATTCCTGAAAAATACATTCTATCAGAAGTCAGCACCACGCTGTAAGACGTACCCCCTTCTGTCAGATCTTCTTTGACATAACTATTTCCCCCTACATCTCGCAGAGCGACAAAATCATTCGCTTCGTCTTCAAGGGAAAAAATACCTATGATGTCTTTACTTCGCACTAAATTTCCGCGACCCAAATGTACATACATTCTTTTTATCCCTCTTTTGTAGAAAACCTAAAATATTGGTAAATTCTTCGGAAGAAAGCAACCCTAAAGGCTTACCGGCCTTTAATTGTACCGCAATAATTTTTTCCTGTTCTGTCGCTGTATCCTGGCGTACCTTCTCAAAATAATAAGACTCCAGATCATTTTTAATCACATTAAATAACATTTTATCACATTTTACCTGTTTGCATAAATCTGTCCATTTAATCCACGGTTCCCCGGAAATGATCCGACTTACCTGATAATGAAGCTCTTCCTTCTTCTTACGCTGGCAAACATAACACAATTCCTCGCCATTTTTCAGATACGCTGAACATAAAGGACATTTTTTGATAATTCCTTTGGCATATAATTTTTCCAATCCAAGCTTTTTTTCTTCCACCCGGATAATGGCCTTACGTAAATGCTCGTCACTGATATGAGAAAAATAACTTTGTAACCCTTTTTCTTCGGCCGGAGTCACAGAAGGGATCTGTAAACATTCCGTTTTCGAAGAATACACTGCCGGACGCGCCACATTCTGAAAACCCTGTCCCATGATAAATTTAATATCCTTGATATAATTATCTTCTAAAAATTGGTTAATTTTCGCCAATATCTCCCCTTTATAGTAAAGCAGTTGGTTAGACCAGACAGAAGAATCAACCTTGAGAAATAAAACACGTCTTTCTAATTTTACAGGACTGCAGTGTTTGGCATTCACAGCACCGGCAATTTCCCGCCAGCAGGACTTTAATTTAAAAAGATTATATTGATTTTGGTTATATCGGCTGCCCACCATCTTCAATACTATTTTTTCAACTTCATCCATACGAGTCCTCACATACGCTGCCCTGTTCAATTTTAAAATATTGATTGGAATCAAACTCAGGAATCAACTGTCTGTCATTTACCGTAATAAAAGTCTGTACTTTGTCATTAATAAAGCCTACCAGTTGTTTTCTCCGGTATTGATCCAACTCACTCATCACATCATCCAACAATAAAATCGGATATTCATCAAATACTTCTTTCACATATTCGATTTGAGACATTTTGAGCGCTAAAGCACAACATCTCTGTTGTCCCTGGGAAGCAAAAGCTTTGCTATCCAGCCCATTGATCTCCGCTTTTAAATCATCTCTGTGAATACCGATACCTGTCGTTCCCAACGTAATATCTTTAAAACGACGTTCTTGTAACAAATCTAAAAAAAACTTCACCAACTCTTTTTCCGACTCCTGCTCCGGATAAAGCAAAACTCCGTGATTGGCTTTCATCTCATATCGCAAACGCAAACTGTCTGCCTGCTGGGAAAGAGACGAAAAAATAGCATAAGAAATACGCTTTAATTTTTCAATCGTCGCCAGCCTTTTGGTTAACAAAGCGGCATTTAATCCCGCCAATTCCTTATCCCAAACAGAAAGAACCGTTTGTTCCTGACGTTTTTCCCTGATTTCTTTTAATAAAAAATTACGTTGCCGCAACGTTCGTTTGTAACGCAGTAATAAATCATAATATAAAGGATCCGTCTGGGCTATTTCCATATCCAGATAACGCCGCCGCAAAGCAGGCTCCCCTTTGACGATCTGCAGGTCCTCAGGTGAAAACATCACGGCATTCAGATAACCATAATGTTCCCGCGCCGTTATTTTTTTTCCATCAGCCTTAATTTCCTTACGCAATTTTCCCTGGTCAAAAAACCGTTTTAAGCGGAGATCATGTGAACCGTCCCTTTTGGTAAAAGAAACAGCTACCGCCATCCCCTCCGCTGAAAACTTTACCATATCTTCTCCGTTAGAAGTTCTATGACTGAACCCGAAAGCTGCATAGAAAATACTTTCCAGCAAATTAGTTTTTCCCTGACCATTTTTACCGTAAAAAATATTAACCATATGATCAAAAGAAAGAGCTGTATGGTCATAATTACGAAAATTGATCAGTTGCAACGTATTAATTTTCATTTTCTTTACGTATTAAAAGATCACACTGATTTTCTACCGTTACTACGCTACCGGGATAGATTTTTTTACGTTTTTCCGTGATCCTTACTCCATCCAACAATACTTTTCCCTGAATAATAAGGTAAGCAGCCTGGCCTCCGGTATCTGCCAGACCTGCTAATTTCAGCAGGTTCATGGCAGGAATATAGTCCGTATCGATCTTTATCTCCAGAGTCTTCATTATTAAAAAATAACCCGAACCGGGGTAACGATATAAATGTATTCGGATTGATCCGTCGGTTTAATGCATACGGGACTTAAAGAATTATTAAGATTTAACTCCGCTTCTTCCGTTTCCAGATTTTTCATGATATCTAAAATATAAGTGGCATTAAACGCAACGTTGATTGCATTTCCTTCGGTTTCGCAAGCAATCACTTCTTCGCCGGTACCTACATCCGGACTGCTGGACATTACCTTAAGCTCACCGGCATCAATACTTATCTTGACAATACTGTAATTATCATCACTGCCGCTACAGAGACTCATGCGACTGACAGCGCCGCCAAATTCTTTTACATTCACTTTGGTTTTTACCGCAAATTCGGGCGGAATGACTCTTTTGTAATCCGGAAAACGCCCTTCGATCAGGCGTGAAACCACTGTCCAGTCATCAATAGAGACCATAAGCTGATTATTAATCAGGGAAAATTTGGCTTCCTGCGGTAATTTACCATTTAAGTTTTTATTGATTTCCTTTAACACAGACGACGGGATAATCAAGCTCATATCCGGCGTATTTTCAATCGGTAATGTGCGGATTGCCAGGCGATGTGTATTCGTTCCAACAAAGGTGATCTTCCCTTCTTTGATTTCACACAAAACACCCGTAAACAGCGGTCTGGCTGTATCGGTAGAGCAGGCAAACGCAGTTTTTTTGATCAGTTCTTTAATTTTTTCATCTTCCAGGGTAAAAGATTGGGCTGCTTCGATTGTGGGATACTTCGGGTAGTCATTGACATTCATCAATAAGATTTTGTAATCCGCTTTACCTGACTGCAAGCGAACGTTGTTATCGTTATTGTTTTTTGTAACTTTTACAGTTTCTCCGTTAAAATTACGGACTAATTCGCTGAAACGAATAGCGGCAATAACAATTTCACCTTCTTCTTCTATTTCACCCTTTAATTCACAGCTCATGGATAAATTAATGTCCATAGCTTCCAGACGAATTGTCTGATTGGCGGCAATAATATGCATTCCGCCGAAAATAGGAGTGCTGGGTTTAGAGGCTATAGCCGGTATAACAGATTGTACTGCTTTATGGAGATCAGCTGTGTTACAAATAAATTTCACTTTTTTCACAATCCTTTCGTTATTATTATTTTATATTTTATTTTTATATTTAATCATCGTCATCATAAGTCTTGTGGATATTGTGGAAAAACAGACGAAATAGAGTTGATCTGTATTTTTCTTTGTGGATAAAATGTGACAAGTATGTATCAACTTATTCACATTTTACACAGTGTTTGAAGTTGTTCTTTTTCATCCACAGGTTTTCCCCAGTGTTATGCACATAAAGAACTGCTTTATGGAGATAAATAGTTTGTAAGGAAACCAGGATATTTTTGCAAGTGCGGCATTTTAGAAGTAATTTTAGTTTCTGCGGATGGCCTCTTCAAAATTTTTAATCTGTGTGTCAAAGCTTTTATCGCTGTCCCGCAGTTTTTCTATTTTCTCACAGGCGTGAATTACCGTCGTATGGTCCCGCCCGCCAAAGGCTAACCCAATTTTAGGCAGTGAGGCTTCTGTTAATTTACGACAGAGATACATGGCGATCTGCCTTGGAACGGCTATATTTTTCGGCCGTTTTTTTCCTAACAGATCATCGATTGGGAGACTGTAATAGTTGCAGATAAATTCAATAATTTTTTCCGTGGTGACCGTTTGCCGTGTTTGGGAGCCGAATTGTTCCAGGACTTTGGCTGCCATTTTCATATCGATGGGGAGCTTCATAAACGCGGCATAGGCAACGATGCCGTTAAAAGCTCCTTCGATCATACGAATGTTGCTGTCGATACTGGCAGCTACAGTTTGAATTACTTCGTTGGGCATTTCCACTTTTTCAATTTCTGCTTTTTTTCTTAGAATAGCGATACGCGTTTCTAAATCAGGCGGTTGTATATCAGCCATCAGACCGTTCACAAAGCGGGAACGAAGTCTTTCCTCTAGTTTATTCATATCTTTCGGATGACGGTCACTGGAAATGACGATTTGTTTATTGGCCTCTTTCAAGGCATTAAACGTATGAAAAAATTCTTCCTGTGTACGCTCTTTGTTTTCCAGAAACTGGATATCATCGATAATCAGACAGTCAATGGTGCGATATTTTTCCTGAAAATCTTTGACAGTGTGATTTTGGATAGCATTAATAATTTCATTGGTAAACACTTCGCTGGTTACGTATTTTACCTTGGCATTCGGATCGCCTTCTAAAATGGCGTTGCCGATGGCCTGCATCAGATGTGTTTTTCCTAAGCCGGAATTGCCGTAGATAAATAAAGGATTATAGGTACTGCCCGGATTTTTGGCTACTGCCTGGGCGGCGGCGGCGGCAAACCGGTTCGAGTTTCCGACGACAAAGTTGGAAAAACGCTGCTTGGGATTCATGTTGCTGATAAAAGCGCTGTCATCTTTAAAAAGGGGTGTTTCGGCATATTTTACCGGAGAAACGGCAAGATCATCTGATTCCACATCGATGATCAGGTCAATTTCTTCATTATTTGTTATATCGTTTAAAATAGCAATCATGACAGCTAAAAATTTTTGCTGGATATGTGCTTTCAACGTGTTGCTGGGAACCGTGGTATAAAGTACATCGCCTTCCATTTTCAGGGGTTTGATTTGTTTGATATACATATTGATATTTGTTTCACTGATGGCCAGGCGCAATTTTTCGACCAGTTTCCCCCATATATCCTGTAGATCATAGGTTTCCATGAAGTCGTTCCTTTCTGATAAATTGATATATATCATTCTACCATAAATCGGCTGAAGTTTAAAGTTATCCACAGGTATTTATCTTGTTTTTATTATGAAATATTGTTAACTCCTTGACACTCTAAGGCCTTTTTAGTATAATTCTACCAGCTATCAATTGATGACAATTTATAATAGAGATTGATAAGACCACGGAATGAAGGAGGTAAGTACATTGAAACGCACATTCCAACCCAACAACTTAAGAAGAAAAAGAACGCACGGTTTCCGCAAAAGAATGGCTACGCTGGGTGGTCGCCAGGTTCTGAAAAGAAGACGCTTAAAGGGCAGAAAGAAATTGTCTGCATAATTTTAGAATAAATAGGCCGCGGAAGTGGCCTATTTTTTCCATGTAGACAGGAGTAGGGTCTTAATGAAAGAATTCTGTTTTCCCAAAGCAAATAAAATTAAAGCAAAGAAAGAGTTTCAGAGTGTGTATGAAAAAGGACATTCTGTGGTGGACAGCCTGTCCGTCTTCTATGTGTTGCCCGGTGAAAATGAAATGGTAAAAATAGGTTTTGCTGTGGGTAAGAAGGTAGGGCATGCTGTAATTCGCAATCATATTAAACGGATGATGCGCGAAGTCTTTCGGATGCATAAGGCAGAATTAAGGCCTAATTTCAGATTGATTTGGGTAGCGCGTAAAAAATTAGCTCAGGCAGATCTGAAAACCTATGAAAGGGTTTTTCTGCGTTTGGCCAAAAGAGCGGGAATCCTGCAGCAGGTATCGCAATGAAAGTAAAAGAAGTTTTCCCAACCATTATTAAATCTTTGTTGATTGCCTGTATTCGTTTTTATCAAGTGTGTATTTCCCCGTTGTTTCCCCCCACTTGCCGTTATTATCCGACCTGTTCGCAATATGCGATCGAAGCGATCCGGCGAAAGGGGATCCTTCTGGGTACCTGGATGGCATGCAAACGTATTTTACGCTGTCATCCGTGGCACGATGGAGGCTATGACCCGGTAAAATAAAATTTACCATTTTGAGGAGTGAGATATTGGAATTTTTAGCAAACCTGGTCGCACAGATCGTCCAGACTATTTATCATGTATTAAGCGGGCTGGGTATTCCCAGCTATGGTCTGGCCATCGTTGTCATGACTATTATTATTAAGATCCTGCTTTTCCCTCTGACCAAAAAACAGATTGAATCGACAAGGGCTATGATGGCGATTCAGCCAAAAATGAAAGAAATTCAGGAAAAATACAAGTATGATAAGGTACGCCTGAATGAAGAGCTGGCCAAGCTGTATAAGGAGCAGAATGTAAATCCGATGGCCGGTTGTCTTCCTTTGTTGGTGCAAATGCCTATTTTATTTGGTATTTATTATGCGATTCGTGATTTTCATTACGAAGGACCGGCCAATTTTTTATGGATGAATAATATTGCCAATCCGGATTCCATGTATATTCTGCCTGTGTTATCGGCGGTAACGACGTACATTCAGGCGAAGCAGACCATGCCGAAAAAAGCTCCCGGAGATAAGGAGCAAGGCGGTTTGATGGGAATGATGCAGGGGCAGATGATGTTGTATTTTATGCCTCTGTTTATCGGTTATATCAGCTTGACTTTTCCAGCAGGTCTGGTTATCTACTGGATCGTGATGAATATTATGCAGATCGCCCAACAGGCATATCTTAATAACCAGGCAGAAAAAGCAGGGCGTTAAGGTTACTATAAGGAGTCAGAAATGATTATAGAATCTACCGGAAGAACAGTAGAAGAAGCAATAAACGCTGCATTGGAAGAATTAAAATTAACCAGGGAAGAAGTGGACTTTGAAATTCTGGTTGAACCTAAAAAGGGTCTGTTCGGTTTGATGAACCGGAAAGCGAAAGTTTTAGTGACCCCCAAGGCGGAATCTGCGAAAAAGGTGATCGGTGATACGGACGAAGCGGATTCTGTGGTCGATGAATGGAAAGCCAAAGCAACCGCTTTAGGCGAAAAAGCGATGGAAAGCGCGGAGGATGCTTTGCGCAAAGCCGGCGCTAAGGCTGACGAAATTGATGTAAAACAAACCGCTTTTAATAATAAAGTAAAAGCCAAACTGGATACCGCCATCGATTCCGCTAAAGATGCTGTCAATGAGCAGGTAGATACAGCTAGTGCAGTGGCCGCGGCGGTAAAAAATACTTTGTCTGAACGGCGCAGCAGAAAAGAGCGCAATGCGGAGGATGCAGTTAAAAACTTTGTGGTGGATGAAGCCGTGGTGGAAGAAGCAAAAAGTTTCTTAACCAAAGTGTTTAAGGCCATGAATGTGGAAGTAGTCATGGAAAAGTTTATTAATAAGCAGGATGGCTGCGTTATTCTGAAACTGCATGGCGTCGATATGGGCATTCTCATTGGGAAGCATGGTCAGACACTGGATTCTTTACAATATTTAACGAATCTGGTAGCCAATAAAAATTCAGAAAATCGTGTCCATATTGTAATTGATGTAGAAAATTACAGGGAACGTCGGTCGGAAACTCTGACCCGTCTGGCTAAACGGCTGGCAGATAAAGTAAAGAAAAGCGGCGAAAGGGTTGTCCTGGAACCTATGAATCCTCATGAAAGAAAAATAATCCACACCGCTTTACAAAATGACAGCAGGATCACCACTTTGAGCGAGGGCAGTGAGCCTTATCGCAAGGTCGTTATCGAACTGAAAAAATAAGTTTAATACAAAGCTGAACCCGGTGTAGATTATCTTACCGGGTTTATTTTGTTAAAATGGGTGAAATTATGTTACAGGAAGAAACCATCAGCGCAGTGATAACCGCCTTAGGAGCCGCTGCGGTAGGAATTGTCCGTATCAGCGGACCGGCAGCGCTAAAAATAGGAGAAAAGATTTTTTTTGCGGCTTCGGGCAAAGCACTGTCCCGCTATCCGGTGCAGACAATGGCCTACGGCAGAGTCAAAGATGAAAAAGGCGAAGCTGTGGATGAGGTGTTGGCTGTCTATATGCGGGCCCCTCATTCCTACACGGCGGAAGACGTGGTGGAAATACAATGTCATGGCGGCGTGCAAAGTCTGCGGCGTATTCTTGCGCTGACGTATTTTTATGGCGCCAGGGCGGCGGAGCCGGGGGAGTTTACCAAACGGGCTTTTCTAAATGGGCGTATCGATCTGATCCAGGCTGAGTCAGTCATGGATATTATTAATGCGCGCAGCGCAGCGGCTTTAAAAATGGCGGTGCGGCAGCAAGAAGGTTTTTTGTCCGGCAAACTTAAAAATATACGACAGGAATTAAAAGATGTAATCGTTCATTTGGAAGCCGTGATTGATTATCCGGAAGAAGATATTGAGGATGTTACGTACCTGACGGTGATGCGATCCATCCAAAATGCGGCAGCTGAAACAGAAGCCCTGCTTCAGGGAGCGCATACGGGAAAGATCCTGAAAGAGGGATTGCGTACAGCGATTGTCGGCAGGCCGAATGTGGGTAAATCCAGCCTTTTAAATACTCTGCTAAAGGAAGAAAGGGCTTTAGTCTCTGAATATGCCGGAACCACACGGGATGTGATTGAGGAACAGCTGCTGATCGGCGGCATTCCTATCGTACTGGCGGATACGGCAGGCATTCATGATACGGAAGATTTTGTCGAAAAGATGGGGGTTGCCCGCAGTAAGGAAGTGTTGGAAAAAGCGGAGCTGATCCTTGTGGTTTTAGATGGAACGGAAGCTTTAACAGAAGATGATGAAGCGATTTTACAGGCTGTGCAGGGGAAAAATATAATCCTGGTTGTCAATAAAACGGATCTTGCGCCCAGCAAAATTACGAATCATCTGCATCAACGCTTTGGTCGGGAGAAAGTGGCAGAAATCTCGGCTAAAACCGGGCAGGGGATAGAAACATTAGCGCAAGGACTGCAGGATTATGTTTATGCTCATGGCGGTCAGTTAGAAGATGCGGTATATTTGCAGAATGAAAGACAGACAGAACTTTTGCGTCAGGCCCTGATCAGTTTAAAGGAGGCGTTGGCGGCCGCACGGGAAAATTTACCGGTAGATTGTCTGACCATCGATGTAGACAGGGCGCTGACTCTGATGGGAGAAATTACAGGGGAAACCGTACGGGACGAGATCATAAACGAGATTTTCAGTCGTTTTTGTGTCGGGAAGTGAGCAGAATGAGTGTAGTGGTAAATTCTTATGATGTAATTGTGGTGGGCGCCGGACATGCAGGAGTCGAAGCCGGATTGGCAGCGGCCCGTTTAGGGTGTAAGACGCTTTTAACGACGCTTTCCCTGGATAATATTGCTTTGCTGCCCTGCAATCCTTCTATCGGAGGAAGCGCGAAAGGGCAGCTGGTCGGTGAAATTGATGCGCTGGGTGGGCAAATGGCCCTGACAGCAGATGAGGCTTGTATCCAGATGCGCATTTTAAATACCGGTAAAGGATATGCGGTTCATTCTTTACGAGCCCAGGCCGATAAGCCTTTTTATCATGTACTGATGAAGCAGGTATTGGAAAATCAGGCGAACTTGGATGTAAAACAATTGATGATCGATAAGCTTCTGGTGCAAAATGATCAGGTTGTCGGTGTGGAGGCGGAAACGGGAGAGGTCTATGAAGCGCCCTGTGTAATTTTGTGTACCGGTACGTATTTGCGCGCCAAGATCATTTACGGAGAAGTAAATTATACTTCCGGCCCTAACGGATTGCGCAGCGCGGAAAAATTAACCGCTTCTTTATTGGCAGCGGGCATTGAATTGCGTCGTTTTAAAACCGGGACACCGGCCCGTGTGGATCGCAGAAGCCTGGATTTTTCCAGGATGCAGATTCAGGAAGGGGATGCGATCCTCCGTAATTTTTCGTATATCAGCCCAATCACGGAACGGCAACAGGTTCCCTGCTGGCTTACTTATACAAATCCGGCTACCCATCAGATTATCCAGGATAATTTGGCTAAATCGGGTATGTTCAATGGGTTGGTCGAAGGAATCGGTCCCCGTTACTGCCCGTCCATTGAATCGAAAATTTTACGTTTTAAAGATAAAGAACGGCATCAGTTGTTTATTGAGCCGGAGGGACTTCGCACTAATGAAATGTATGTCCAGGGAATGTCTTCCGCTCTGCCGGCGGATATTCAGATTAAATTTATGCAGACAATTCCGGGGATGGAACAGGTCAAGATGATGCGTGCCGGCTACGCAATCGACTATGATTGCCTGGATCCCCTGCAATTGAAATCATCCCTGGAACATCAGCATATCAGCGGTCTTTTTTCGGCCGGGCAGTCGAACGGTACCAGCGGCTACGAAGAAGCGGCGGCCCAGGGACTTATTGCCGGGATCAATGCCGTACGTAAACTGCAGAATAAACCGGCTCTGGTTTTAGGCAGAAATGAGGCCTATATCGGCGTTTTGATCGATGATCTGGTAACCAAAGGAACGAATGAGCCCTATCGGATGATGACATCCCGGGCGGAATATCGGCTTCTGCTGCGGCAGGATAACGCAGATCTGCGGCTTACGGATAAAGGGCGTTCCCTCGGTCTGGTGAATGATGAGCGGTGGGCCAGGTTTACGGCGAAACGTTCAGAGTTGGAACGGACCCTGCAGTATCTGACCACGACCTATGTCTCACCGACAGAAGAAACAAATGCAAAATTAACACAACTGGGCAGCACTCCTTTGAAGAAAGGGGAAACATTGGCGACATTATTAAAACGTCATGAATTAAGTTACAACAAATTGGAAGAAAGTTTTAATTTACCGAAGATTTCAGCGGTAGTTCAGGAACAGGTAGAGATCCAGTGTAAGTACGAAGGGTATATTACCAAACAAAAACAGGCTATAGAAAAAGCGTTGCGTCTGGAAAATAAACTGCTGCCGGCTGACATGGATTATCGGGGCCTGAAGGAACTTTCCCTGGAAGCGTCAGAAAAGCTGACCAGAATACGCCCCGACTCTTTAGGGCAGGCGTCTCGTATTTCCGGAGTTTCCCCGGCTGACATCGGGGTGTTGATGATCGCCCTGGAGGTCCGTCGCCGCCGGGAGGAGGAGCAATGAAAGAAAACAGGGAACTGCAGGGGAAAAATAAAAGGATCAAAAATACAGCGGCCCAAGTCTCTGCTGGGGAAGCGGTGAGCGGCGAGGCAGGAAGCTCTGCTGCGGCAGCGACCTGCCGCCAACTGTTGCGTGAAAAAAGCATGGCTGCCGGCTTTACTCTTTCTGAAAGGCAACTAGAACAGTTTTCCCGCTACTATGATTTATTGATAGAAAAAAATAAGGTTATGAACCTGACGGCGCTGACAGAACCTGAAGATGTGGTGTTAAAACATTTTGTTGATTCACTTTATGCGTATAAGGCAGATCTTATGCATAATAAAACCCTGGTCGATGTGGGTACAGGCGCAGGTTTTCCGGGGCTTCCCCTGAAAATTTATGATCCTTCTCTGCACTTGGTTTTACTGGATTCCCTGACCAAGCGGCTGAAGTTTTTACAAGAGGTGTCTGACTCCCTTGCGTTAACCTCTGTGGCATTTGAGCATCAGCGGGCTGAGGATGCCGGACAGGATAAAAAATTAAGAGAGCATTTTGACCTTGCTGTCAGCCGGGCGGTAGCCCGTCTTTCTGTCCTGGCAGAATATTGTTTGCCTCTGATTAAAAAAGGCGGATATTTTATCGCATTAAAAGGAAGTAAATATAAAGAAGAACTGTTGGAAGCAGAATCGGCTCTGAAAATTTTAGGCGGCATTGTGACAGCAGTTGAAGAGGTGCATTTGCCCGGGCTGACAGACAAACGGGCCATAATTTTTATTCGCAAGGTGAAAAACACGCCGGCGATTTATCCTCGTAAAGCCGGGACACCGATGAAGAACCCTTTGAGCAGTAAATAACTAAAATTAGTGCAGACAAGACTATTTTATGATAAAATAATAAAAAATATATGGTGGAGCAGGGAGGTTTATACGACGTGCAGGACGGATTTACTGACTTAAATGTGGGAGCCTTAAAAACCGAAAATCTGCAGAAAAGTACAGATGTCCAAGTACTTAGGATACCGTTGTATAAAATTATGCCCAATCCTTATCAGCCTCGTAAAGAATTTGAGTCGGAGGCGTTAGCAGAATTGGCAGACTCTATTCGCCAATATGGCGTATTGCAGCCGTTGCTGGTGGCTCCGGGGCCTGAGGGAAATTATATCCTGATTGCCGGAGAGCGGCGTCTACGGGCGTCGACCATGGCCGGGCTGGAAGCTGTACCGGTCATTATTAGTGAATATACGCCGCAGCAGATTGCCGAAATCGCTATGATTGAGAATCTGCAGCGCAAAGACCTGCACTATCTGGAAGAAGCAGAAGGTTATGAACAACTTTTGCGAACTTTTAATCTCACCCAGGAGTCTATGGCTGCCAGGGTGGGGAAAAAGCAATCCACTATTGCGAATAAGCTGCGTTTGTTGCGTTTACCTGAATCGATCAGGCAGCAACTGCATGACAGCGAACTGACCGAACGTCACGCCCGCGCTTTGTTAAAGCTTCCGGAGAAAAAACAACAGCAAGAAGTTTTAAATAAAATTCGCCATGAGCATTTGACCGTTCGTGCTGCAGAGATGTTGGTGGAGAAAATTCTCAAAGGGGCGGGGAAGCAACCTGTCAGGAAACCTCGCGTTGTGATTGTGAATGATGTTCGTATTTATTTGAACAGCATTAAAGAAATCATGAAAACCGTTCAGACTTCCGGTATTCCTTCCAGTATGGAACAGGTAATAGACGGTGATGATGTTGTAGTGACTTTGCGTATTAAAAATGCAAAAAAACGTAAGCAGGAGAATCATGCCGGATTACTTTGAACCGTGCCTGTGGATAAGACTGTGTATAATGTGGATAACTCTTGTTTCACGTGAAACGTAAAAACAAGACCCGGATAAAGATTTATGTGCCTGAGCGATCAGGTCGTTAAGGTAGAGGAGGAAAGAGTTGTGGTAAAGGTGATAGCGTTAGCCAACCAAAAAGGCGGGGTCGGCAAAACTACAACGGCGGTCAACCTGGCTGCCTGTCTGGCAGCGGAAAACAGAAAAGTACTATTGGTTGACTCGGATCCTCAGGGCAATACTACCAGCGGTCTCGGTCTGGATAAACGCAGTATCCGTCAAAGCATTTACGACGTGTTGGTGAATGATGCGGCGGCGAAAGACGCCATCATGAAAACTGCTTATGATAACCTGTCCATTTTGCCGGCGACGATTTCTCTGGCGGGGGCGGAAATTGAGCTGGTCAACATGATGAGTCGTGAAACCCGGTTGAAAAACGCGTTGGAGCGGGTCAAATATGATTATGATTATGTTCTGATCGACTGTCCTCCTTCGTTGGGACTTTTGACCCTTAATGCACTGACGGCTGCTAGCTCCGTAATGATTCCCATTCAATGCGAATTTTATGCGCTGGAAGGCGTGACGATGCTGATGAATACGATTCAGTTAGTGCAGCGCAATCTGAATCCGGCATTGAAACTTGAGGGTGTTGTGATGACGATGTTTGATGCCCGTACTAATCTGGCGACGGATGTGGTTAGCGAAGTAAAAAAATATTTCTCAGCTAAATTATACAACACGATTATCCCCCGTAATGTAAAATTGAGCGAAGCTCCCAGTCATGGAGAACCTGTGATCGTTTATGATCCGAAGAGCCGGGGAGCTCAGGTGTATCAGGAACTGGCGCGGGAGGTAATTGGTGATGAGTAAGCACAGTGGATTGGGAAGAGGTCTGGAATCACTGATTTCCTCCAGTGAATTTCAATATGAAGAAACGTTACCGGAAAATAGCAGGCAAGAGGGCGCGATCGAAGTTGCGATTGGCGCTGTGAAGCCGAATCCATGGCAACCGCGTAAAGCTTTTGATAAAGATAAATTGGCGGAGTTGGCTGATTCCATCAAAAAACATGGCATTATTCAGCCGTTGATCGTCCGGAAAAAAGGTATTAATTATGAATTGGTGGCTGGAGAGAGGCGTCTGAGGGCGGCTAAACTGGCGCATCTGAAAAAGGTACCTGTGCTCGTACGTGAATATGATGAAACGCAGATGCGAGAACTGGCCCTGGTGGAAAATATTCAGCGGCATGATTTAAATCCGTTGGAAGAGGCGAAGGCGATTCAGGAGCTGATCAAACAACACGGGTACACTCAGGTGCAGGCGGCAGAGAGGATCGGACGGAGCAGAGCCGCTTTGGCCAATATACTGCGTCTGCTTAATTTGCCGGAAGAATTGCAGACATTAGTCGCAGAAGAAAAACTCACCGTCGGACAAATTCGTCCTGTCCTGGCTCTGAACAAAAAAGAGCAGCAGCTGCAGGTCGGTATGGCCATGTTGGAGCATGGCTGGAGCGCCCGGACGGTAGAGGAAGTTGTGAAAGCTCTGAAGGAAGGCAAGGAACTCAGAGTTTTAGATGCGCGGGTAGAGGCCACGGAGAAAAGTTCCGGAGCCAATGCTAAAAAAACGTCGAAAAAACAGACCGGAAAAAACAGTCGGATGATTCAGGATGTTCATTTGAAAGAATTTGAGGAGCATTTAATTGATTCTTTAGGCACGAAAGTGCGTATCGTGACAAAGAACGACTCTGTAGGAAAAATTGAGATAGATTATTATTCTATGGAAGATTTAGATCGACTGTGTGAACTTTTACAGGGAAAAAAAGAAAAGGGGAGGGCGGAAGCTCAGCCGTGGCTCACACCAAAGTTTTCCGTATAAAAGTACGCTGTTTTAAGATAGGTTTTGTTTATCAGAGGTGACAATTTAATGATAGGCTTAGGTACGGTGGTCAACTGCGCAGCCATTCTTTTGGGTTGCGCAGTTGGTCTTATTTTAAAAAAAGGTTTCCCGGAAAAATGGCGGGAAACGATTATGTATGGTGTAGCCTTGTCTGTATTTTTAATCGGTGTGCAAATGGCTCAGAAAAGCCAGAATGTCATTTTAGTTATCCTCAGCATCGTAATAGGAAGTGTCGTGGGAGAAGCGCTGGATCTGGATGGTAAAATGAATCGTTTCGGGCACTGGGTCGAAAAAAAGATTCTGGGGGAGAAAAAGGGCACTGCTACGACTTTTGGTCAGGGATTTATCACCGCAACTCTGATTTATTGCATTGGGGCCATGGCTATTGTGGGAAGTTTGGAAGACGGACTGAACGGCAATCATCAAATTCTTTATACGAAAGCGGTTTTGGATGGTATCCTTTCTGTTATCTTAAGCGCTAATATGGGAGCCGGCGTGGGGCTCTCGGCTGTTCCGGTGGGATTGTATCAGGGCGGGATGACCCTGCTGGCCTTTTGGCTGCAAAACCTGTTGACGCCGGAAATTATTGCCGAAATCAGTGCTACAGGGGGAATTATGATTATGTCGATCGGTGTGGTTCAGGCTCAACTGGCCTCTATTCGTCTGGCCAACCAAATTCCCGCCCTGCTCGTGGTTGTGATCCTGGCTCAATTCTTTCTATAATTTTACTGCGCAGAGTATGTTATAAAAGACGGCCTTTATAGAAACAGTAATACCGGTATCCGGAAAACAGGCCTGCGGAACCCTAAACACATTGAAACTGTTTAAGTAAGAAACGTATGGATGCTTCTTTGTATTTTGCAGAGAGCATCCTTTTTGCTTTTGTTATGTTTTGTAAGAGAAAGATGTAAAAACATATAAAAGTATTTATTTTTAGCACAAATGTACTTTTAAAAAGAAAAGAAAATCTGATGATGAAAAGAATATTACAATTTTGATTATATAATAAAACAAAATGGATGTTTTTATTGAAAATGTGTTGACAAAAGTACTGCTGTGTACATATAATATGGAATCAAAGACGGTTAGGGAAGCAAAAATTGCTTTGACAATGAGGGGCAGAGCAATCATAGTATGATAACCGGGTCTTAAAACAAGGAAGGGGAAGATGACTATGAGGTTTTGGAAGAAAGCGTCTGGAGCGGCATTGGCTACTATGTTAGTCGCCGGTCTGGTTTCCGGTTGCGGCGGCGGAGAAAAGAAAGCGGAACAAGGCGGACAAGAAATTGTTGTCGGAGTAAATGTGGAACAAACCGGTAATGTGGCGAACTATGGTAAATCCATGCTGGCGGGGTTTGAACTGGCGGTAGAAGAAGCAAATAAGGCCGGCGGTATCGACGGTAAAACGATTCGCGTGGTAGTGGCGGATAATAAGTCGGAACCATCCGAATCCGGTAATGCAGCGACAAAAATAGTCACGAAAGATAAAGTCATCGCGGTAGTCGGACCGGCTACCAGCGGATGTGTAGCTGCCGAAGAACCGATTTTGACAGCCAATAAAATTCCTCTGATCGCACCCTGCGCTACGGCACCCAATATTACGGTAGATAAAGATGGAAAAACGAAGCAATTTGTTTTCCGTGCCTGCTTTATCGATCCTTATCAGGGCGAAATGATGGCCAGATTCGCGGCCGAAACACTGAAGGTAAAAAAAGTAGCGATCTTGCACGACTCGTCCAGCGACTATTCCAAAGGGTTAAGTCAGGTATTCACCGAGAAGTTTAAAGCGACCGGCGGTAAAGTTTTGGCGGATGAAGCGTTCTTAGCGAAAGATATTGATTTTAAAGCGGCTCTGACCAAGATAAAAGCAACCAATCCGGAAGCTATCTATGTGCCCGGTTACTATGAAGAAGTAGCCAAAATTATCAAACAGGCACGTGAAGTAGGGCTGACTTGCCCTCTGTTAGGCTCTGATGGCTGGGACTCCCCCAAACTGGTTGAAATCGCAGGAAAAGAAGCAACGAACGGCTGTTATTTCACCAATGCCTACACGGCGGAGGATAAAGATCCCGGTGTCCAGAAATTTATTTCTGCCTATAAAGCGAAATATAACAAGATTCCTGACGTATTTGCGATGGAAGGCTATAATTCCGGTTTGGTGTTGTTCAATGCGATTAAGACCGGTAAATCCACGGATGGCGTGAAACTGGCGGAAGCATTGGCAAAAACCAAAGATTTGCAGGTTGTAAACGGCAAGTTTTCTTATGATGATAAACATAATCCGATTACCACTGCGCTGATCATCGAAATGAAAGATGGCGTGCAGACGCTGAAACAAAAGATCGGGGGCTGAGTTGTCTCCGGTATGGAATTACGCAACCAGTAATCCAAAGGCGATGAAGCTGTGGTGCGGCGCACCACAGCTATTTGCTTTTCTATTGGGAGGAGTTTGTTTATGGAATCCGGGTTTATGCATCAACTTGTGCAACAGTTGATAAATGGTATTTCCCTGGGCAGTATTTATGCCTTGATTGCCTTAGGATACACTATGATATATGGTATCTTAAAGTTGATAAATTTTGCTCATGGTGATATTTATATGTTGGGGGCTTATATTGGTTTTGTTTGCACTACCATGTTAAAATTGCCTTTTTTGCCTTCCCTGATCATTGCGATGATAGGGGCGGCCTTAGTGGGTATGCTGATTGAGCGGGTGGCTTACCGGCCTATGCGTAAAGCGCCGCGTATCGCTATCCTGATTACTGCGATCGGTGTTTCTTTCTTCCTGGAAAACGCGATGATCCTGTTTGCCTCACCCCAGCCGCGTACTTTTCCGGCGGTATTTTCCGCTACGGTCTATAAAGTGGGTTCCTGGATCGTGAACAGCCAACAGATCGTGATCCTGATCAGCGCTCTTGTGCTCATGGTGGCGCTGACCTACATTGTTAATAAAACCAAAGCCGGTAAGGCGATGCGCGCGGTATCGTATGATGCAGATGCGGCCCGGCTGATGGGGATTAATATAGATACGACGATCTCGATGACTTTTGCTCTGGGGTCGGCTTTGGCGGCTGCCGGCGGGGTCCTGGTGGGGATCTATTATAACTCCATCGATCCGTTGATGGGGATGGTTCCCGGTATTAAGGCCTTTGTCGCTGCCGTATTGGGTGGTATCGGCATTATTCCCGGCGCGATGTTGGGGGGAATCATTTTAGGTGTGGTAGAAGCTCTGGTCAGCGGGTTTATTTCTTCTACATTCCGTGATGCAGCGGCTTTTGCTATCCTTATTATTATTCTGCTTTTTAAACCGCAAGGTTTGCTGGGCAAGAATATTCGTGAAAAAGTGTAAGAGGTGACCATGATGAATAGTGTACGTAAATTTGACTTAAAAGCACTGGTTGCCGCTATTTTACTTTTTGCTGTGATACAAGGCTTGCTGGCGGCAGAGGTTATAGGACCTTTCTGGGAATTAAACCTGGTCCTCATCGGTATTAACGTGATCCTGGCTTCCAGCCTGAATATGATCAATGGTTTTACCGGCCAGTTTTCGATCGGTCATGCCGGTTTTCTGGCGGTAGGCGCTTATGTAGGAGCGGTGATGACCGTAAAGTTGGGCTTTACCTTTCCCGTAGCCTTAGTGGCAGGCACATTGGCCGCCGGTTTCCTGGGCTTTCTGATCGGTTTGCCCACCTTGCGGCTGGATGGCGATTATCTGGCAATTGCGACCCTGGGTTTGGGGGAGATTATCCGCATCTGCATCCTGAATATTGATTATATCGGAGGGGCTTCAGGCTTAATGGGGATCCCCCGTCTGACTACTTTTACGATCACATTCTGGCTGATGATCGGCGTTCTGTTCTTTATCAAAAACTTTAAAAACTCCGCTCATGGCAGGGCCTGTCTTGCAATTCGTGAAAATGAGATTGCTGCGGATACTATGGGGATCGACACAACAAAATACAAAGTAATGGCATTTACTTTGGGTGCCGCTTTTGCCGGTACTGCCGGTGTGCTGTTTTCACATTACTTCTTTATTGCTCACCCGGCTTCCTTTACATTTTTGCGCTCTTTTGACATCTTAACCATGGTTGTGTTGGGCGGCCTGGGGTCGCTGACCGGTTCTGTTGTGGGCGCGATCTTACTTACTTTTATTTCGGCTGCGCTGGCGGATTTCCCCGAATGGCGTATGATTATTTATTCCCTTGCGATGATTATCTTGATGTTGTATCGTCCGCAGGGTCTGCTCGGAAACAAAGAGATTTCCGGTTGGATCTTTGGCAAATTGCTGCCGGGAGGTAAAAAAGCATGACTGAGAAGAAGCATTTGCTGGATATGCAGGACGTTTCCATCGTATTTGGCGGTTTGCGCGCGGTTTCCAACGTAAATCTTTATATTGACGAAGGAGAACTGATCGGTCTGATCGGCCCCAACGGCGCCGGTAAGACGACAGCCTTTAATATGATCACCGGTGTGTACACCCCTACAGAAGGAAAAATTTATTTCGATGGCAAACCGGTCAACGGCAAAAAGTCGTATCAGGTAACGCAAATGGGTATGGCCCGTACCTTCCAGAATATCCGTCTTTTTTCGGAACTGTCTGTGTTGGACAATGTTAAAATTGCCTTTAATATGCATATTAATTATTCTCTGCCCCAGGCAATTTTTCGTGTAAAGCAGTATTTCTCGGAAGAAGATACCGTTACCAGAGAAGCGTTGGAACTTTTAAAACTCTTTCATTTGGATGCCCATGCCAATGATTTGGCCAAAAATCTTCCTTATGGAGCGCAGCGTCGTTTGGAAATTGCCCGGGCGCTGGCGACGAAGCCGAAACTGCTGTTGTTGGATGAACCGGCCGCAGGTATGAATCCCCAGGAAACAAAGGAATTAATGGAGATGATCCAGTGGCTGCGGGATAATTTTAAAATTGCAATCTTGTTGATCGAACATGATATGGGGCTGGTTATGGGGGTCTGCGAAAGATTGTATGTTTTGGAATATGGTTTTTGCATTGCTACCGGTACGCCGGAGGAAATCAAACAGAATAAAGCTGTGATCAAAGCGTATCTTGGTGGGGAGGTATCATAATAATGAGCATGCTGAAAGTTGAGGATATCAACGTATATTATGGTGCGATCCATGCCATAAAAGGCATCAGCCTGAATGTAGAAAAAGAATCAATCACCACGTTAATCGGCTCCAATGGGGCAGGGAAATCAACGACGCTTCATACAATCTCGGGCTTATTAAAGCCTAAAACCGGTAAAATCTTATTTGAAGATTGCGATATCACGGGCGTTGCCGCTCATAAAATCGTGGGAATGGGTTTGTGTCAGGTGCCAGAAGGGCGTCATGTGTTCGCAAACATGACGGTAATGGAAAACCTGGAATTAGGTGCCTATCTGCGCAAAGATAAAGAGGGCATCAATAAAGATCTGACGGAGGTGTTTACCAAGTTTCCCCGTTTATTGGAAAGAAAATATCAGATCTCCGGCACTCTGTCCGGCGGTGAGCAGCAAATGTTGGCCATGGGCCGCGCCCTGATGAGCCGTCCTCGCTTACTGTTGCTGGATGAACCGTCGATGGGACTGGCACCCTTGCTGGTTCAGGAAATTTTTAATATAATAAAAGAAATCAATGATGGCGGAACAACGGTGCTTCTGGTGGAACAAAATGCGAAAATGGCGCTGTCCATTGCTGATAAAGCGTATGTTCTGGAAACAGGCAAGATCACGCTGGAAGGTACCGGTAAGGATCTGCTGCGCAGTGAAGATGTACAAAAAGCCTATCTGGGCGGATAAATTTTTGGTTAAACTTATAAAAGTGGAAACTGAAGTGATCAAGGAGGCTTGTGTGATGTTTGTTAAAGATATTATGACACAGAATGTTCGTACGATTAATCAGAACCAGACACTGTTGGAGCTGCAGGGGCTTATGCGCAATGAGAATTTAAGGCGGATTCCTGTTGTCAATGACGCAGGTCAGGTCGTAGGCATTGTAACCAATACCGATGTGAGACAGGCATCTCCTTCCGAAGCCAGCACGCTTTCCCGCTATGAAGCCAGCTACCTGCTGAGTCGCATTAAAGTGAAAGATGTGATGACCCACAACGTAAAAACCGTCTTTGATCATGCGGATCTGGCGGATGTAGCGGCCTTAATGTATCAGGACCGCATTGCTTCTGTTCCGGTCCTGGATGAAAACGGGAACTTGTGCGGGATTGTAACAGATACCGATGTGTTCCGTGCTCTGGTGGATATCTTTGGCTTGAGCCAGACCGCCACAAGGATCACCTTAGATGTATCCGATAAGCCGGGGGTACTGGCAGAATTAGGCAAACTGTTTGCCGATCGTGGTATTAATATCATTTCGCTTGTGACGAATGAAACGAAGAACCTGGGCAATAAAGAAATTACACTGACCGTAGATTTGTCACAGGCCGGTATGGATATTATTGAAGAATTGCGGGAAGCCGGCTATAGCATTGTTAATATTGCTACCAGCAAAGTGAAATGAAGATGGCGCTAACAGAATATAAAATCGGGACAGTAGTGCGTATGAAGAAGGCTCACCCTTGTGGGTCATCTGATTGGGAAATCACCCGTGTGGGCATGGATATAGGGCTGAAGTGCTGTGGTTGTGGTCATTACATCATGTTGCCCCGCAGTAAATTTTCCAGGGCCGTAAAAGAAATTGTGCAAGAGGCGGAAAAATAAGATTGAAATCCATCGGCGGTGCTGCCAGTACCGCCGATTTTATGTTATAATCAACAGATATAACAAGTAAATAATTTTAGGTATATGCCGGAGTCGTTTGTAAAACGGGATGTATCTGTAAAAAACGGGAATTAAAGGAGAATTTGATATGAGTACAAACTTGGATGTGGGTATTGTGGGATTACCCAATGTAGGAAAAAGCACGCTGTTTAATGCGATTACCAAGGCCGGTGCGGAAGCAGCGAACTATCCGTTTTGTACGATTGAGCCCAATGAAGGCGTGGTTGCGGTTCCCGATGAGCGTTTGGACGTGTTATCCAAAATGTTTAAGTCTAAAAAAATTACGCCGGCTATCATGCATTTTGTAGATATTGCCGGTCTGGTAAAGGGCGCTTCCAAAGGCGAAGGACTGGGAAACCAGTTTTTAAGCCATATTCGTAATACAGACGCGATTGCAGAAGTGGTACGTTGTTTTGAAGATGATAATGTGACCCATGTAGAAGGCAGTATAAATCCTGTCAGGGATATAGAGATCATCGATACGGAACTGTGTCTGGCGGATATTGATACTGTCAGCAATCGTTTAAAAAAAGTAGAAAAGCTGGTCAAGGCGCATGATAAAAAAGCGGTGGCGGAACAGGAACTTTTGTCGCGCGTTGCCAGAGATCTGGAGGAGATCATACCGGTCCGCCGGATGGAACTTACCGAAGAAGAACAGGCCGTATTATACGATCTGCAGCTGCTGACCAATAAACCGATCATTTATGTTTGTAACGTGGCGGAAAACGAAGCGGCAGATTACAGTAATAATGTCTATGTGAATAAAGTGCAGGAATTTGCGACACAAGAACAAGCCGAGGTGGTGGTGATCTCCGCGAAAGTGGAAGCGGAAATCGCCGAGTTACCCGAGGAAGAAGCGAAAGAATATCTGGCAATGGAAGGTCTTACAGAAGCCGGGTTGAATCGCCTGATCAAAGCGGGATTTAAACTGTTGGGCTTACAGACGTATCTGACTGCAGGGGAGATCGAAAGCCGCGCCTGGACCATTAATATCGGTACAAAAGCGCCCCAGGCGGCAGGGAAGATCCATACGGATTTTGAAAAAGGGTTTATTAAGGCAGAGATCGTATCTTATTCTGACTTAGTGACTTGCGGCAGTAAGGCGGCCGCCCGGGAAAAAGGGCTGGTTCGTTTGGAAGGCAAGGACTATGTAATGCAGGATGGCGATGTGGTGGAATTCCGTTTTAACGTATAAACGCAGCGGTGGCCCTGGCCGCCGCCTTTTTCTTCTGAATCAGAATTAACAAGGGTGGAAACCGGAAGAGTTGTTGCAAGAGTAAAAATTGTGGGGTTGGTTTTCCTGTTAAGGCGGAGAAAAGTACATTTTGATTAGGGTGGAGGAAATCGGTTTGATTTCTCAGAAGTGCGGAATTTTTAAGGAGCAGAATCATGTTTGATACACATAACCATTGTGATTTTTCCTGCGATGCTGAAATGACATTGCCGGAGGCGGTCGCTACCGCAGAAAAATTGGGCCTGGGGTTCATTCTGACGGAGCATTGGGACTATGACTATCCTACCAATCCCGAAATGTTCCTGTTTGACAGAGACGCCTATTTTGCTAAAAATGAACCTTTGCGCCGGGAGAATGTTCTTTTGGGCATCGAGATAGGTCTGCAGCCCCACTTAGCTCAGAAAGACGATGCGGTGGCAGAGGGATATCCGTTTGATTTTGTAATCGGTTCGCTGCATATGATGAACAAAAGGGATCTGTATGAGCCGGCTTCTTACGCAGGATTATCCAAGGAAGAAACCATGCATTATTACCTCAGAGACAGTATCCTGGTCCTGGAAAATCATACTAATTTTGACTCTTTGGGGCATATTGACTATATTTGCCGGTATTGGCCCTATGCGGACAAAGAATTTCATATGGAGGAAAATCAGTCAGAGTGGGATCGTTTGTTCTCGCTTCTGATAGAAAAGAACAAGCCCATTGAAATCAATACCCGCAGACTGGATGATCCCCGGTCGATCCGGGCGTTGCTGCCTTTATACAAACGCTATCAGGCATTGGGCGGGCGTTACTGCACTTTGGGAAGTGATGCTCATTGTACAGAACATATCGGCCGCCGTTTAGGTGTAGCCGTTTCTATGGCGAAAGAGGCGGGGTTAAGTCCGGTCTATTTTAAGGGACGCAAGATGTTGACGGATGTGATTAAGTAAGATTTTAGGAAGTAAAAACAGTCGGGTCAGAGAAAATTCCACTGTGCTAATGGAAAAATAAAAAGACAGGGCTCGACGTAAGTGTCTGGTGATAGATTTTATGGAAAAAAATATGACGACAGGGAACGCCCTTAAATTGCTGCTGACTTTCATGATCCCCCTGATTATCGGGAACGTATTTCAGCAGATTTACAGTATTTCGGATATTATCATTGTGGGGCGGACGATCGGGATAAACGCTCTTGCGGCAGTGGGGGCCGCTGCGCCCGTTTTTATGTTGCTGGTGATGGTGACTATGGGTCTGACAAATGGTTTTACAGTTTTGACCGGTCAGTTTTTTGGCGCCGGTGATTTGCAGAAGATGCGGCGTAGCGTAGCCGTTAGTATGCTGTTGAGTGTAACAGCAGTACTTTTTATGGCTGTGGCCATGCATTTATTTGTCGATCCCTTGCTGCGTTTGATGAATTTACCGACAGTTTTGTACCAGGATTGCCGCAGTTATATCGTTATTGTCGCAGATGGCCTTTGGGCCATGATGGCATATAATTTTTTTGCGGCGGTACTGCGGGCGTTGGGAGACAGTAAGACGCCGGTTTATTTTCTGATTTTGGCTACAGTGCTCAATGTAGGGTTAGCGTTGCTTTTTATTTTGAAATTTGCGATGGGCGTACCCGGTTCTGCCTATGCGCTGGTTATTGCACAGGGCATTGCGGCGATCCTTTCGGCCGTTTATATGTGGCAGCGTTTCCCCATATTAAGGCTCCGAAAAGAAGACTGGCATTGGGAAAAAAGCTTTGCTATAGAACATTTAAAGATAGGTGTTCCCATGGCGGCGCAATTCTCGGTTATTGGGATGGGGATTCTTTTAATTCAGTCTGTGACTAATAAATTCGGACCGGACACGATTGCCGGTTTTACGGCGGCAATGCGGGTCGAGCAGCTTGCGTTACAGCCCATGGCTTCTTTCGGTATTGCGATGGCGGCGTTCTGCGCGCAAAACTACGGCGCTAAAAAATTCGATCGTATTCGTGATGCAGTACGTAAATGTTCTTTTATTGCTTTTGGTTTTGCCGTGGCAGCCGGTATTTTTATTTTCTTTTTCAGTGAAGGAATCATTGGTATTTTTATCGATGGAGAAAATGAGAAAGTAGTCGGCGATGCGTTGAATTATCTGCATCATACGGTACCTTTTTACTTCTTTCTCAGTCAGATTTTTATTTATCGCAGTGCAGTACAGGGCATGGGTGTGGGCATGGTTCCCCTGACCGCCGCAATTATTGAATTGGGGATGCGTACCGGTGCGGCCGAAATTCTTGCCGTAGACTGGGGCTATCTAGGCGTCTGTTATGCCAGTCCGATTGCCTGGGTGGCTTCTTCCGTTTTTTTATTTTTCGCATTTCACTATTTTTTACGGTCTTTTGCCCAGCAATAAAAAAATTTGCATTCTTTATTGAGTTGTGCTATCATACATTTGGTTTTAAGGAATCTGGAAGACACTTATGAGTTTTACCGGGTTTCGGCAAAATGATAATGGTGAGTCAAATATCGCTTGGATCTGAGATGACCGGGACGTGACGCAATAAGAAGTTATATCGCGCATCCGTTTTCGGGTGTGTGTTTTTTATTTGCAGCGCCTTTGTAGCATTTGAGGCTCGTAATCGTGTTAGAGTACTTATTTACAGTCAGGTAAAAGCAGGGAGGAAACATGAAGCTAATTAAAACGGTTGCTGAATTACAGTCGACAGTAAAAAAGGTTAAAAAAGCAGGTAAAACCATCGGGCTGGTTCCTACGATGGGGGCGCTTCATGAAGGGCACGCCTCTTTGATACGGGCCGCTCACGCAGAAAATGATTTTGTGGTCGTCAGTGATTTTGTGAATCCCACTCAGTTTTCGCCGAATGAAGACCTGGACGCCTATCCCCGTACCATAGCAAAAGACTGCGAAGTAGCCGAAACCATGGGTGCGGATGTCGTATTTGCTCCTTCACCGCAGGAAATGTATCCTAATCCGGATATGACCTGGGTAGAAGTAACCGGGAATATTACAAAAGTTTTATGCGGCAAATCCCGTCCAATCCATTTTCGGGGCGTGGCGACAGTAGTAAGCAAATTGTTCCATCTGGCGCAGCCGGACCGGGCGTATTTTGGGCAAAAGGATGCGCAGCAGGCGGAAGTATTGAAAAGAATGGTGCAGGATCTGTTCTTTCCTTTGGAAATCCGCGTGATGCCGATCATTCGTGAAGCGGACGGCCTGGCAAAAAGCAGCCGCAATGTGTATCTGTCGGCAAAAGAACGTGCGGCGGCACTGATTTTAAGCAAAGCGTTGCAAACGGCTTCCCTGGCTTTTGCAAAAGGTGAAAAAAACAGTAAAAAGCTGGTAAAAATGGTCAGCGACATGATTCAAAGTGAACCGCTGAGTGAGATTGATTATGTGGAGATTTACCGGCAGAATGGGTTAACAGAGGCGGAAGAAATTATTACAACGCCGCATTTGTTAGCGGTGGCAGTGAGATTCGGCAACACCCGTCTGATCGATAACGTGATTTTGGGCGCTAAAGAGTAAGAGAATGCCAACGTTATGTAATTTGGAAAAGCAGCAAAGGTGCAGAGATCAAGAAAATTCAGTTCTGTTTTGAACAAGGGCATGTGAGCCAACACAGGAGGGAAATCATGTTATATACTATGTTTCATGGAAAGATCCACAGAGCGATCGTCACTCAGGCGCGTTTAGACTATATGGGCAGTATCACCATAGATGCGGACCTGTTGGATGCGGCCGGGATTCTGCCGGGGGAACGGGTGCAGATTGTGAATAATAATAATGGGGAACGGCTGGAAACCTACACGATTGCCGGCGAACGGGGCAGCGGTGTCATCTGCCTTAATGGAGCTGCGGCCCGCAAAACCCAGGTTGGGGATACGGTGATCATCATTGCGTATGCCCTGTTAGATGAAAAAGAGGCAAAGAAGCTGGTTCCCAAAGTGGTCATGGTAGATCAGAACAACCATATCATCAGTGATATTGGCCGGGAAAAAGAAAAACAAACTGTTAAGAACGCTTTAAAAAAAGCCGAGCGTAAGGCGGCGAAAAAGTAAGTAAAGGAAAATCAAATAGATTTTTCAGGTGCAAAAATAAGCAATCCCTCTTTAACAAATAAAGTTGCTAAAGAGGGATTTTTGTCCAGTTGACAAACCCTGTGCCGGGCGTTTTATACACGCCATATTGCTGTGCTGCCGTTTTCCCCCGGATGAATCTCCAGACGGACGTTGATCCTGTCCTGCAGTTCCGCCACATGAGAAATAATACCAACTAAACGACCGTTGGCCTGTAATTCTGTCAGGGCATTCAGGGCAGCATCCAGCGATTCCGGATCCAGCGTACCAAATCCTTCATCAATGAAAATAGTATCCAGACGGATCCCGCCGGTATAGGATTGCACTACGTCTGTTAAGCCCAGAGAGAGGGCCAGGGAAGCGAGGAAGGTTTCACCGCCGCTAAGGGTTTTGACAGAGCGGTCTTGGCCGGTATAGGCATCGTTGATCTCTAAATCCAGGCCGCTTTTTTTGCGGGCATCGCGAATTTCATGGCTGCGTTGCAGTAAATAGCGGTTTCGTGACATAGTTCGCAAATGCTCGTTGGTTTGGAGCAGGACATCATCCAGGAAGGTTTGTAATACATAAGAAGAAAGAGATAGTTTATGGGGATTTTCACCTTTGGCATACTGGGAAAGATAGGCAGCGGATTGGTATGTTTCCTCTGCTTTTTTCTGTTTGCCTTGTAGTTCCGTCAAGGCCAGTTCCGCTTTTTTCAAATCCTGTATTTCTTTTTCCAGACGCGCGGTCTGACGTAAAACCTGATCTCGTTGTTCAGAGGATGTTTTAAAAGCGGTTTCAAGTACCGTTAAATCAGGCAAAATTTGACCGGAAACTGCTGCACAGGCGCGATTTAAACGGTCTTCCGCTACAGCTTTTCGCTTCGTATAGCGAGATAAATTCTCCTGCAAAGCAGTTAATTGAGATAAATCCCGTTTGGCCAGAATAAAATCTTCCCACTTTGCGAAGGAAGAGGTAGTAAAAGCGTTTTTCAGCGCTTCCGCAGTCTTTTCCTGTTCTTTTGTCATATTGTTTAATGTGTTTTGAATAGCGATTAACTGACTTTGCGCCGCCACATCCTGCTGCTGCGCAGATTGTAATTTTTGTTGCCGTTCCTGTAAAAAACGAATGGTTTTCTGCTTTGCCTGAATTTCGGCTTGCAATTGTTTCCGATGTTCCGCTTCAATGGTAGCGGGATGGGGGTGAGTACAGGAACCGCAGACGGGACAAGGCTCCCCTTCTTTTAAGGATTGGGCTAGCCGGATCAATTCCTTATCAATAGCAGATAATCCGGCCGTTCTTACGGTTAAATCAGAAATTTTTTTATTCAGCTGCTGTGATATGTCAGTTAACGAAGCATGAAGATCGTTGGTATTTTCTTCCGGCAAGGACAAGTCCTGCAGTATGCCGGTTAATTCTCCGGTAAGTTTTTGCAAATCCGTGCGGGTTTTTTTCGAAGACTGTTCCGTGTGCTGAAAAAGCTCCTGTTGCTGCTTTACATTATTGCGGATGGAGACGGAAGCCTGATACAGGGGCATTAAAGGAAGAGCCAGTTCCGCCTGCCGAACTCTTTCGGACAGACGCTTAAATTCTTCCTTCCGGGCCGCTAAAAGCGCCAATTCTTTTTCTGCTTCCACTTTTTCCTGAAAAAGGCGGCTGATAGTTCTGGCTGCTTCCCACTTAGTGCGCGCTGAAGCAACTTCGGCCTGCAACCGGTTTAAATCCTCACTGACTGACTGCCATTGCTTTTCCGCCAGCTGAATGCGTTCCGGTAATTCTTCCGTTGTCTGACAACTGCAATTGGTCAGCCAAAACTGTTGTTGATTTTTAATTTCGTCATATTGGGCCTGCAGCAATCTGGTTTTATTTGCCAATTCTGCTTCCAGCAAGCTATAGAAACCGGTGCGGAAAATTGTTTCTAAAATCTTTTGCCGGTCTTTCGAATCCGCCGTCAGAAATTTTCGGAATTCACCTTGGGGCAGGAGAACGATCTGCGTAAATTGCTCGGCCTTAAACCCTAAAAGTTCTTCTATCGTCTTGCTGATCTCTTCCGCTTTGCTGCTGAGCAGTTCCCAGTCATTGCTATTATTTCTTTTGCTCAATACTGCTGAACCGGGCAGCTTTCGGGTTCCTTCGCCCCGTTTTTTCTTTAACTCCTGTTCCGGCTGCCGGAGGATCTTATAAATTTTTTCTCTCAGGGAAAACGTAAATTCGACTTCTGTAGGGTAATCGGTTGGGGCGTAATCGCTGCGCAATGACTTTCCGTCTCGCAGGTCGCCGCTGGCAGAACCGTATAAAGCAAAAACTATCGCATCTAATACAGTGGTTTTTCCGCTTCCGGTCGGTCCGCTGATTAAAAAGAAGTTTTTTTCTCCCAACTGAGAAAAGTCAATGATTTGTTCTTTGGCATAAGGGCCAAACGCCTTCATGCGCAATAAAAGAGGTTTCATTGGCAGCCTCCTTTCTCTACTTCCGTGATGGCCTGAGCTAAGAGGTCCCGCTGTTCTGCAGACAAAGGTCCTTCGCCGACCTGTTCAAAAAAAGCCGTCGTCAGTTCCAAATAACTTAACTTTCTTTGACTCCGTTGGGCGATGGATTCCGGTTGGTGCAATAAACGTTCGTATTGAAGATGTAAAATGTGGGGATACCGTTGCTCCAGCCGCGCTTTGGCATCTAAGATCGGCGTAGCGTCTGTTAAGGTGATTTGCAGGAAAGCTTCTTTTAGTTCGGAGTTTTCTCCTGCCATTAATTCCGCAAAGCTTCCTCTTAATTGTTTCAGATCATGGCGGGCGGTCAGAGGGACAGACTGCAGCGCCTCGACTTTATTGGCGCCTAACTCGATAATAAACACCCCTTTTTTCTGTGCCGTTTCATTAAAAGAATATTTCATCAAAGAACCGGCGTAGGCCATAGATTCCCCCCATGTCTGATGCATATGAAGATGTCCCAAAGCCGTATAGCTGAAAGGGCTGAAAAGAGCGGGGGAAACAGAAGTGGTGCCGCCGATGGCCAAGGGCCGTTCGCTGTCAGGAGAGGCTTGGGCGCCTGCTAAAAAAACGTGGGCGATTGCTATGGAACGGGCTTTTGGCGGAATCTGTGGCAGCATACAGTTGATTTGGGTGCACAGTACGTCCTCATGGGAACGAATGGCTTCGTTCCGGAAAATTGTTCGAGCTGCTAAGGGGTCACCGTAAGAAAACGGCGCAAAATATACGGGGCCATATTGATCCTGCAATACAATAGGACTCGTTGTAGCGGATAAGGGACTGGTGATAAACACATTTTCTCCGGCCAACAGTATTTGCCCAAAACCGAGTCTTGCGGGGTTGTCATGATTGCCCGCGATGAGGATCACCTTTTGCCCTGCTTCTTTTACCAGACGGCAAAGGACTTCGTCGAAAAGACGTACAGCGTCTTCCGGCGGGACGCCTCTGTCATAAATATCACCGGCGATAATCACCGCCTCGGTTTTTTCCGCCTTTGTCAGTTCTATCAACTGATCCAATAGATAGCTTTGTTCTTCTGTAAGGCGTAAACCATGGAAAATGCGGCCTAAATGCCAGTCCGCAGTATGTAAAAAACGCATAACGCTCTCCTTTACTTCATCAGCGTTGAAATATCTTCAATCGTCTGCCCAATGAGGCGGTTAATAAATTGTGTTCCTGCTTATGTATCTATTATACAATACTTATATTATATATTTATTATACGTTATAACATAGCCTCAGAAAAATGAAAAAGAGCCTTTAACTGTTTTTGTTGCCTAAAATAATTTGTATATACTGTTACAATTAAAATAAATCTTTACATAAAACAGGAAATTTTATTTTAAAAAACAAAAAAGTGTTTGACAGATGGAATGACTTTTCGTATAATACAGTCAATTTCAAAAGAAATCTGATGATGGGAAAGAGTAGGTTACGCAAGCAATGCACAGAAAGCCGGTGGGTGATGTAAACCGGTCGTTGCCCGTAAAAGAAAATCATCCCTGAAGAGAGACGCCGAAATCAGTTAAGCGTCCACGTATTTTCCACGTTACAGGAAACGCGTATGTTAGTACGTAGTAAGGTGTCTGCAACAGTAATGTTGTGGGAAGCAGGGTGGTACCGCGGAATTATATCCGTCCCTCAATTTATGAGGGGCGGTTTTTTATTTGTCAGGAAATATTTTAAGCACAACCTTATCTCGAAAACGACAAGACGTGAAAATGCTCAGGCAGAAAAAATTTGGAGGAAAAACGTATGAAACAACATTTGGCTATTTTATGCGACAATAAGCCGGGGGTCCTGACCCATGTGGCGGGATTGATCAGCCGCAGGGCAATCAACATCGAATATATCAATGCCGGCTATACGGAGGAGCCGGATGTGACCCGCATCAATATTGTGGTTTCTGTAGAGGATCAGCGTGCCTTAAATCAAGCGATTCTCCAGTTAGGTCGCTTAATTGATGTGATCAAAGTTGTGAATCTGGATGAGGCGCCTTTTATCAGTTATGAACTGGCCATGCTCAAAGTCCGAACTCGGACCCCGGAAGAATTGGCTGAAATTGCGAACCTGGCAGACCTCTTTCACGCCAAAGTGGTGGATGTGAACCCAAAATCCGTAGTGCTTCGCCTAACAGGTCAGGAAGACCACATTGAGGCAATGCTTCATATGTTGCAGGAGTATGAAATTCTGGAAATCGCCCGTACAGGACAAATTTCCCTGTCCCGTGGTCCTACGGCAGTAAAGCAGATGTAAAAGCAAACGAAAATCTGACATGCCTTACATTCGTCTGTGTTACTCTTACAAATGGCGGGTTGCAAATGGGAAAAAGAGATTTTTGTTTGTTGTGAATCGGTTAAAGTACAGGCGCTGCATACCTGTACATTATAAATATGACAAAAAAATAATAACAAAGGAGCGTATTACTATGGCAAAGGTATATTATGATCAGGATGTGAATTGGCAGGTACTTGAGGGGAAAAAAGTTGCAGTGATTGGATACGGCAGCCAGGGACATGCCCATGCGCTGAATCTGAAAGATAACGGGGTGGATGTTGCCGTGGGTCTGTACAAGGGGTCCAAATCGGCGGCAAAAGCGGAAGCGGACGGACTGATGGTCTTTACTGTAGCAGAAGCAGTAAAATGGGCAGATATCACTATGGTACTTATTCCGGACGAAAAACAGGCTGATGTGTATAAGAATGAGATCGGGCCGAATTTAAAACCGGGCAGCGCGCTGGCCTTTGCCCATGGTTTTAACATTCATTTTCAACAGATCCAGCCGCCTGCCGATGTAGATGTATTTATGGTAGCTCCCAAAGGACCGGGTCACCTGGTGCGTCGGGTCTGGCTGGCAGGCTCCGGGGTTCCCGATGTATTTGCTGTGGGGCAGGACGCTACCGGAAACTGTTTTGATCTGGCGCTGGCTTACGCAAAGGGAATCGGGGGAACCCGGGCCGGTGTGATTCAAACGACGTTCAAAGAAGAAACGGAAACTGATCTGTTTGGTGAGCAGTGCGTATTGTGCGGCGGCGTCTGTGAACTGATGGAGTCCGGGTTTAATACTTTGGTGGCCGCAGGTTATCAACCGGAAATCGCTTATTTTGAGTGCTTCCATGAAATGAAGCTGATCGTAGACTTAATGTATGAGGGCGGCATGGCAAAGATGCGTCATTCTATCAGTGATACGGCAGAATATGGCGATTACCAGACCGGTAAAAAAATTATTACGGAAGAGACCCGGGCTGCTATGCGTAAAGCGCTGGAAGAAATTCAGGACGGTACTTTTGCCAAAGACTGGCTTTTGGAGAATCGGGCCGCCGGCAGGGCACATTTCCTGGCGCAACGCCGTTTGCATGCAGAAACGCAATTGGAAGAAGTGGGGCAAAAATTACGGGGCATGATGAGCTGGCTCCAGGCTCCTAAAGCAAAAACGGACGAATTAAAAAAAGTGAAGACAAAGAAAAATAAAACCCCTGTGGAAAAAGCAAAATAAGCACAGAGGAAAGTTAAATCATTTGTAAAAGAAAAGCGAAGCAGGTAAAATAATAAGTGGAGAAACAAGACCTATGAAACGAAACGGTGCGGAAATTGTAATCGAAAGTCTGAAGAAAGAAAATGTGGATGTCATTTTCGGTTATCCCGGCGGCGTTGTCCTTCCCCTGTATGATGCGTTATATCAGTCCGGTACGCCCCGCCATATTCTTACCGGACACGAACAGGGAGCTGTCCACGCAGCGGATGGTTATGCCCGGGCAACAGGGAAACCCGGCGTATGTTTTGCTACTTCCGGCCCCGGTGTTTGCAATATGGTGACCGGTATTGCGACAGCCAATATGGACTCCATTCCTTTGGTGGTGTTCAGCGGGCAGGTGTCGACTCAGGCCATTGGCAGAGATTCTTTTCAGGAAGCGGATATTACCGGTATCACTACGCCTATCACAAAACACAATTATCTGGTGAAAGATGTCAGAGAACTGCCCCGGGTAATCAAAGAAGCCTTCTTTATCGCAACTACCGGCCGCCCCGGTGTTGTTTTAGTAGACATTGCTACGGACGTATTTCGCTCTGAAACGGAATTTGTCTATCCGGAAACGGTTTCTCTGCGCGGCTATAAAGCGGATTTTACCGGCAGGGAAGCCGCGGTAGAGTCTGCCGTTGCCGCCCTGGAGCAGGCAGAAAGACCGGTCCTTATGGCTGGCGGCGGCATTGTTTCATCCAATACTTCTGACTTTATACAAAAAGTAGTAGAAGCTACAGGGATTCCAGTGGTAACCACCTTGATGGGCAAAGGGGCCGTTTCGGATCATTACGAAGCCAATTTAGGCATGGTAGGGATGCACGGATCTTATGCTTCCAATATGTCTATGACTCAGTGCGATTTACTTTTGGTGGTAGGGGCTCGTTTCAGTGACCGGGTTACCGGCGATGCAGCTAAATTTGCTCAAAATGCGGTAGTCGTCCATTTTGAGGTAGATCCGGTGGAAGTGGATAAAATAATCAGCGCAACGATTCCCGTGGCAGGCGATCTGCGTTGGTCTTTACCCTTATTTACAGAAAAACTTCTTGCCAGTAAAACCGATTTCAAAACGAAGTTTGCCCCTTGGCGGGAACAGCTGCTCGGAATCAAAGCGGAACATCCCTTTTTCTCCCGGCGGCTGCCGGAGACGATTTCTCCGGAACTCCTTTATAAAACTGTGGTGCAATATGCCGATGAGAATGCGATAGTCGCTACTGACGTAGGACAACATCAGATGTGGACTGCGCAATTTTACGATGTGGCGAAACCCCGTCATTTTCTTTCCAGCGGCGGTTTGGGCACTATGGGATATGGCTTGCCGGCAGCTCTCGGCGCCAAGGTTGGCTGCCCGGACAGTCAGGTTATTCTATTCACCGGAGACGGGAGTATCATGATGTGCTGCCAGGAATTTGCGACCCTCCATCGTTATGGAATCCCTGTCAAGGTATTTGTTCTCCATAATAATGTGTTGGGCATGGTAAATCAATGGCAACGGTTATTCTATGGGGGGCGGGAAAGTGAATCTGTGGTGAAAGAACTGGTTAAATTCCCTGCTTTGAGCAGTTCGATGGGTGTGCAGGGTGTTACGGTCAAGGATCCGAAAAAGTTGGAAGCGGTCGTTCAGGAGGCGTTGGCGGCAAAAGATTCCCGTTTGGTGGACGTGTATATTCCGGAAGATGAAAATGTGTTTCCCATGGTGCCGGGAGGCGCTCGCCTGGATCAGATGATCTTACAGGATACGCTGGATTAAAAAGCGGATTTCCGAGTCAGGAGGCAGAATGAAACTAAAAATTATTACTGTCTTATTGTTGGCAGGAATGTTCTTTGCGTTGAGCTGTGTGTCAGATCCTAACTCCGCAGGTCGGAATAAGCAAGCGGGTCGTACTTCTGCGGCCGGAGCAGAAGCTTCGCCCGGCATTTGGCGTGTTGTTTTTGACTATAACATGTTTTCCGGCAATCAATATCTTCTTAATGCTACGATTACAGATTTTACGGAAGAGGGGGCGAAGGTGGAAATAAAAAAACATAAGGGCCCACTAAATTATTACGGTAAAGAAAAAATCGGTATATTTTTGCTTGATCGTCGGAAAAAGGAGCAATTTCTGGCTATTTTATCCCGGTATCCGATCCGGAAATACGCAGGACTACCTTCTTCCGGTGCCGGATATGCTCCTTCCCGAAGTCTTTATGTAGCAGAAGGCTCAGAGAAATATTATGTTTTGCCCATGGCTAAATTTCCTAAAACCATACCTCCGGAAGAAGACATTATGTATTTTGAATTGTTTAATTTCTTTAATAATTTGATTTATGATGCGCCCGGCTGGGAAGAAGTACGTACAGAGAATCTGGAGGATCCGAGAAATAATCCTGCTTATGGGGAGCGGATGGTAAATCAGTATGGGAAAGTGGTCCGTCTGGTCCCGGGGACAGGGACGGTCACTAAAGATGGGCGTGGAGCGCAAATCGATTATCAGGGGAAACAATGGTGGGTAGAGGAAAATTTTGTCGGAACTTATATGATGACAGAACAAGACCGTAGCGACTCAAAAGGATTAAATCCGGTTCCGGAAGTCTCGTTAGTTGTAAGTGAAGATGGAACGGTTTTGTTTACAGAGAATGGTGAACAGAGATCAGGATGTTTGCTGCAGACTCGCTGCTATCTGGAAGATATCCCTTTGGGTGGTTTTGATGAAATAGGGGGCTTGCTCGTAAGCCCCTGTTATCAAGATAATTATGGCAGGATCCGTCTTTACAGGAAGATGCGCCCTCATCCGGAGCCGCAATTTCCGTCTTTGTCTGTATACCTCACCAAACAGTAATCATGGAGAAATAAAAAACGGTCTTACGGAGAATCCGCAAGACCGTTTTTTATTATTGGAGCCACTTATAGGATTTGAACCTACGACCTATTTATTACGAATTTCATTTATTCAGCACAATTAAAAATCATAACACAAATAACACAATACATGCTGTTTTTGGGAAGCCATTAGTACAATAAGAGCAATTGATTACTTAGAAATTAACTTTAATGGATATGTTTTTGGATGTTCCAAAACCATAAATTTTTTTGTATAAATTGCGAAATTAATTGCAAAAATATGAGCCTTCATCAACAAAAGTGGGTGAACAACACCAAACAAAAACTTTTATCAGATGTCGATATACATGCTTAGCTTCTCTCAGGCAATTTAATCGTCAAACCTCCACAACGCAACATTATCATTGAAAATAGATTATCGATATTCCTGAACCCATACGACATACGTATAGATAGCTTTATTTTGTTATTAATCGCTTCTGATAAAGTTCGTATAATGGTGTAAATTCAAAAAATCAAAAAGAGGCATCTGCTCAACCTTCTGTTATACTGTAGATTACCACACCAATATAATACTGGAGGTAAGCAAAATGGCTCAACTCAATATTACACTAAATCAGGACGAAATTCTACAGTTACTGGCACAAGATCGTAATGAAGCTTTCAAAAGCCTATGGCAAAACGCTTTGCGGTACCAGTATATCTAAATCGGCGGTATCCAGCCTTTGTAAAGAGCTGGACAAAGAGGTAGAAATGTTTCGAAATCGGGCTCTTACCGAGTATTATCCTTTTGTGACGGTGGATGCAACCTGCTTTAAAGTGCGGGAGACCAAATCCGGAATATGTTGAACAAGACCGCAAAGAAATATCAATCGGGTTTGCAGACCGAGTTACAAGAGATGTTCCACAGTGCTACCATGGAGAAGGTCAGAGCCAGACGGGATGCCATCCTTGCAGACTACAGCGATGTAGCAGAAGAGGTCATGCGTTGTTTGGAAGAGGGGTTTGAAAGTGCGATGACCGTGATGCATTTAGATGAATACCTTCGCCGGTATTACCGTACTTCAAACCACCTGGAACGTCTGAATAAAGAATTGAAACGTCGTTCTAAAGTAATTGGTATTTTCCCCAACGGGGACTCGGTGCTTCGTCTTATGGGCCCTGTATTGGTGGAGCACCACAACGCCTGTCAGGCAAAGAGAAAGATATTTAGCCCGGAAAATTACCAGAAACTAATGAATTCGGGAACCAGGCTTACACTGATTCACGTAGCGCAACAACAGCGCCAACTGCTGGTTGCATAATAAAATCTATACCGGAAGGGAATTTACACACAAATTTGGACTTGACTTCTATCTGCAATAATGTTTCTTGTGGTATAATAACAACAAATAAGAGTCTGTTTCAAATAAGTGGAGTTATGCGAATGAAGATGGCGATTGATTCTTATTTAATTTTAACAGGAGTTACAAGGAGTGATTTGTGATGGAAAAAAGTATTACTAAAGCTTTATTGATGACTGCTTTAATAACTAACTCATTGGTAGTTGGAGCTGTCACTGCTTTTGCAGAAGAGAGTTTAACCGAATATACTCTTGATACTATGGTGGTTACTGCGACAAGAACAGAAAAGGTACTATCTGAAATTCCTGCTAGTGTAAGTGTAGTCACCGACAAAGATATAGAAAAAATGCATGTAAATACAATCAACGAAGTATTATCAAGAGTACCTGGTATATATAGTAGCCGATTGAAAGGTATTGCGAATTCCAGTCCAACTATTTTGATGCGAGGTTTAAACAATCAAGCTCAAAATTTAGTTCTAGTAGATGGTCAGCCTTTAAATGATGCATCTTCGGCAGTTGTTGGATGGTCAGATATTCCAGTAGATAGTGTTGCTCGTATTGAGGTAGTTAAAGGTACAGCTTCTGCTTTATATGGTAGTCAAGCTATGGGTGGTGTTGTTAATATTATAACAAAAAATCCGTCTAAAGGTGAACGCAAGGTGTCAATGGGATATGGAAGCAATGCTACTTGGATTAAGAGAGCTAGTATTGGTGACAAAATAAATGATAAATTGAGTTTTAGAATTGCGTATGAAGGGCGAGAAACGAATGGGTTTGTTAATAAGTTTGTTAATACCGATCCTAAAAGCAAAAAACCAAGTGGTACAATTATAAATGAAAATAGTATTTCTGGATTAATAAAAACAGAAACGAATACTGGTGCAAGTACGTATAGAACAGGTACTGTAGGCCGTAATCATTTTGATGAAGATAATATTCACAGCAAGTTTGTTTATAATTTTACAGATAGTAAAGAGTTATCGTTTTCGTTTACACATCATAAAGATGAATATGGCTATGATTATACTGCTTTTAATAATTATATTAGATACAATAATCAGCCATATAAAGGAAATATTAAACTCGAAAATGGCCAATACCTGACAATAGATGATAGTAAATATGCTGGTACGCCAGGAGGAAAAACACAAAATATTTATGCTTTGAATTACAATGATAAAGATAATGATATTAAAATTAGTTTAGGTTTATTAGATACCAAACATAATTGGAGTGGTTGGATAAGTCCAGTTAATGGAAAAGGAACTAAAAGTGATACACCTAATAAACGTTGGAATTTTAATATACAAAAAAGTGTGGATTTAACAAATAAGGACGAAATGGTTTTTGGCTTGCAATATACTAAAGATTCTATGCATAAGACGGAACATAATCTTGTAAATGGAGAGTTGAATAAACAGTCTAAGGGAAATACAAGAAGTTATGGATTTTACATTCAAAATGACCATAAATTTGATAATAAATGGAGTATACTAAGCGGAATTCGTTATGATAATTGGAAAGTATACGATTCTTGGATGCAATTAGATAAGGATAAATCTAAGACTATATATTATCCTGCTCGTTCTGATTCTTCATTCAGTCCTAAAATAGCATTACAGTATAAAATAGATGACGAATCAAATTTATTTACTTCTTGGGGTAAAGCATTTGCAGCACCAACTTTACAGAAAATGTTTTCTGGTTCTGCTTCAGCTGCATCTTATACAGAAGCCAATCCTAATTTAAATCCCCAAACAGTTAAAACTGTTGAGATAGGTTATAAAAAGAAATTTGGAGAAAGTACTATTTTAGGAATTACATATTATCATAACGATATTAGTGATTTATTGTATACGCGTAAAACAGGCTTAGGAAAGATTACTTATACTGTCAATGGTTCTACATATACTAAAGATAAGCAGCGAGTAGAAAATGCAGGCACAGCTACTACCAATGGAATTGAATTAGATTTAAATCATAAAATTAATGACAGGTGGAGTATGTTTGCTAATTACATGTATCAACAATCAAAAATTGATAAATGTTCTACAAATGGAGCTGCAGAGGGAAAAATAATGACTTATGTACCTAAGCATGTATTTAATCTTGGCGTTGACTATAGTGCAGGTAAGTGGAATAGTGAACTTGTTGGGTCTTATCAAAGTAAAATGTATGCGCAAGATAATAACAGTGATACTGCAAAAGGTGTATATACTGCGTATGATCCATATTTTGTAGTTGATTTTAATTTAACTTATTCTATGGATAAAAATAGCAGTATTAGCTTTGCTGTAAACAATTTATTTGATAAAGAATATTATAGCTATAATTTGTGTGAAGGAAGAAATTATATGCTTACAGTAGGTTATAATTTCTAGAATATTTTTATAACGATGGTGATCAATGTGCGTTGTTCGTTACTTGTATTGTTAATAATGATGTTTACTGGTTGCTGCATGCAGTCTAATATAGACAATAAACCTAATGATACATACAGATTTTTAGATGACTGTGGTAATGTGTTGAATTTTGATACTAAACCTAAAAAAATATATGCTGGTACTCTAAGTATAGAAGAGCTTTTGGTCGATTTAGTAACAACAGAACGTATTGCTGCAATTTCTGAAAATGCTTTGGATAGTAACACTTCGTTAATTAAAGAAAAAGCAGCGCACATTAAAACTGTTGTTCCTAATAATATGAGTGTTGAAGCTATCTTAGCTTTAAATCCAGATTTGGTTATTTTACAAGAAAACAATAATAAGGCTTTTATAGATTCTGTAAAGGATACGGGGTTAAACGTAATTGTAACTAAAATACCGACCAATCTTAGTATGGTACAAAAGCGTATAGAACTTATTGCTAAAGCAGTGGGTGAAGAAGAACGTGGAAAGAATATAATCGATGATATGAATAAAAAAATAGCATATGTTAATAGTAAAGTTGGAAATATACCTGAAAAAGATCGTAAAATAGCTATGGCATATTCTTTGCAAGGAGTTTTTGGGAGCAAACAAGGGCTGTTTCATGATATTTGTATACGTTCTGGCTTACGTAATGGTGCTGCTTTGGCAGGTTTAGAGCGAGGTGATCATTTAAGTAAAGAAAAAATTGTTAGTACTAATCCGGATATGTTAATTTTCCCTCAGTATAGCTCTACAGTAAAAGGGGATGTAGATAAATTTCGAGATGATGTGCTAGCGGATAAATCATTGCAAACAGTGAAAGCTGTAAAAAATAAGCGTTACATTATTATTCCAGACAGATATAGGTATAGCGCTTCCCAGTACATGGCTGACGCTATTTTAGTTCTTTCTAGACAAGCTTATCCGGAGTTTTATAACAATGATAATAGCCAGTAATATTTTTATTATGTATCAGTAAACTAATCATTGAGTTTTTGATAAATATAAAAACTTCAGTGTTAAAACAACATAGAAGTTTTGAGAAAACACTTGACTGTCAAGTAACTATACGTATTATAATCAGATTAAGCTAATTGGAACACGATATCCAATAATAGCAGATACAATGACATCTACTTTTCTTCTTAAAATTAAGCACTGATGGTTTGCTGTTTAATACATTGAATGAGAAAGTGAAGATGTACGAAAAGGGAATATTAAGTATCATGAACAAGAAATTTAGTACAAGTTTATTGATGACTGCTTTAATAACTAACTCATTGGTAGTTGGGGCTGTCACTGTTTTTGCAGAAGAGAGTTTAACCGAATATACTCTTGATACTATGGTGGTTACTGCGACAAGAACAGAAAAACGAGATGTTGATGTACCTGCTAGTACAGAGATTATAACTTATGAAGATATAGTAGATAGCGGATCTGTTAATGCTATGGAGGCTGTATCTAAAATGTTAGGTGTTGATTATAACACTTATTTGCCTGGTGGTTCAGCTCAAACTTCGATGACAAATGAGATCAATGTACGTGGATTTAGCTATGGTACTTTGATTTTAGTGAACGGTAATCCTATAAATTTGAATAATACATATGTTATTGATGCTATTCCGGCGGAAGCTATTGAACGCATTGAAGTAGTTAAGGGCGGAGGCTCTGTATTATATGGATCTGAAGCTCAGAGTGGCGTAATTAATATTATTACGAAGAAAAAGATATCCAATAAAGTAAGAGCTGGTTTTGGCAATTATAAACAGCAGCAATATAACGTAGCTGTTGGCGATGATAAGTTGAAGATTAATTACGATTTGAAAAAATGGGGATATGTTAAAGAAGCAAGATATACGGCAGCTAACACCTATACAAACTTAAAAGAAAGTTCAAATGAAAATATCGGGATTGGTTATAATTTTAATGATCAGCTGAGCTTTGAATATAATCATCTAGATACAGAAGTTTCTTATGAGTCGCTAAAAAAAGGTCGTTTAAACAGCTTTACTGATTCTTCGAACAAACAGGATTTAATTCAATTAAACTATAATGGAAATAAGACAAAAAGCCATGCTTGGTTTAATAAGACTAAATTAGATTATGCTGGTTCCAATGCAAAAAATCTGTTTGAAAATGAATCTTTCGGTGCTGATTTACAACAGAATATTGAATTAAATGATAAATCTCTATTGACTGTAGGTGGTGTTTACAAGAGAGAAGTGTATAATTCCAAGCTGAAAAGAGGGAAGCCTGGCATAGGTAAAAAAGCCAGAAATCAAATGGGATTATTTGCACAATTGGATTATAAATTTAATGATAAGGACAATGTAATTATCGGTGGAAGAGGTACTTGGACATCTAGTGAAAGCAACGGACAAAGTTATGATAATTTTAGTACTTCTGCACAATATATACATAAATTTAATCAAGATAAAAGTTTTTATATTAGTGTTGCGGAATCTTTTGTTATGCCCTCATTCAAGCAAATGTTTCCCTCTAGTTGGGTTGAGACAAAACCTAATCCTGACTTAAAACCACAAGAAGGTATTAACTATGAGATGGGTTATAAAGAGATTTCCGGTAATCATGCTTGGAAAGTTGCTTTATTCCATATGGATGTTAAGGACAATATTAGTGCTACGTTGAACAAAGATGATACATATGAATATAATAATCAGGATTTTAAAAATACCGGTTTTGAAGCAAGCTTACGGGTAGATGCATCAGAAAAATTTAACTATGATTTAGGCTTATTAGTTCACAACCCTAAATATAAATGGGACACTGATATTAGAAATGGTTGGCATAATAAATTTGGTAAATATCAAATTACTGGTGGAGTAGGATATAAGATTGATAAGTTTAAAGCCAAATTAACCGGTAGTTATATCGGTGATAGATATTCTAGTCCTTCAACAATGTCTTACTCATACAAGCTGAAACCATATTTCTTGACTTCTTTAACAGCAACTTATTCGCCTGACAAGAATAGTGAAGTTTCTTTATTGATTAACAATTTGTTAAACAGAAGTGATATTCTTTCTTATTCTAATAAAGTGGGCTTTGGTAGTCTGTATACTCCTACTAATTTTATGCTTAGTTATACATACAGATTCTAAATGATATCTATACAGAGATTGATGCATCTTTTAAATAGAAATTTATAAGTGCAATAATGCTTACTTACAAATATGTTATAGGAGGATTTGCTTATATGAAATTAAACAAGAAACTCACAATTGTCATAGGAACTATTTTGCTTTGCGGCGCGACTGCTGTTGGCAGTGCTCATACGTTATGGGTGAATTGTACTGATTATAATCTCGATTTTAATGAAAAAACGGCTGCTAAAACTAAAATCTATATGGGATGGGGACATCATTTCCCTGTAGATAGTTTTGTTAAGGCTGACGATTTTACTGATATTACGTTGTTGACACCATCTAAAAATAAAGAGAAAGTAAAATTGGAAACCACCGGGTTCGCAGCAAAGCAAATAGAGTTAAAAGAAAAGGGATTGTACGTTGTAGCTGTAACAAGAAAGGATGCGTACAATACATCCTATCTGGACAATGGCAAGTTAAAGGCAATAAAAGGAACCAAGGAAGGTTTAAAGAATATTGTCAGCAGTACATATTCACAACAATTTGCAAAATCCTTGATTAATGTTGGCAAAGGTGAAGCAAAAAATCTATCTTATATTTTTGGTCAAAAATTGGAAATTATTCCTTTGACTAATCCGTATGAAATTACCAATAATTGTGGTGCTGTAATGAAGTTTTTGGTTTTGTTCAACGGTAAACCGGTGCAACACAAAAAGGTTTTCGCAATGTATGAAGGTTATTCAAACTATGATGCTGCTTCATGTACTGCATCTACCAATGCTAAAGGTATTGCGGAAATACGTATAGATCGTTGGGGAACTTGGGTAGTAAAAACTAAATTAGAGTTACCGGCTACTGAAGAATTTGCTGAAAAAGTTAATCAAGAGAATTATTTTGCATCATTAACTTTTTATGTTCCTTAAAGTTATACAAAACCTATTACCTGTAACAGGTTTTGTATATTATCTTGAAATTCAAATAAATATAAGGGATGGCTTTGTCACTTATATAACATAAGTAGAGTTCATAGGCTGTTTCATTTCAAACGAATGGCTCCCGGAAGGCTTAAAGCACTTCTGAGAGCCGTTCTGTATCATCATCATTCGTAATATACAGGTAGTGTCAAGATTTATGCGTAAAATTGATTGCAGGCCCTGATGAACTTGGTTAGGCAACGGAGACATCGTCCTGTAAGGCTTCCAGATGCTTCGTGTTCATGTATTTCTTGTTGCCCCACTGGGCCCGGCCACATGACGCAACCTGGCACAGACCAGCATCAGTGCCGAGTTGCCATCGGGGAAGCAGCCTACCCTCGCGTCCGTCTGCGTATTTCCCGGTTCAGCCGCCCAATCACATTGTTCGTCCGGATCCGCGTCCTTTCAACCGCTGGAAGAAGTGAACCCAACTGACCTTGTCTTCCTTCATACCTTCGGCCGCACCGAGCGCCTCGGTAATGACCTCAACGCGACGAACAGAAACTCCCTCCAGGTACATCTCGATGAGCGCTTCCTCTACGCTGCTCTCACGGCGGCGCACTAATTCTTTCAACTGCCCCTTGATAATTTTCTCATTGAACTGTACAATTTTCTCAGACATAGCTTACTTGCTCCTTTCAGAATGTTTTGGTGTCGTAACCTTATTCTACCAGAGCCTGCAGGCTATGTCTTTCTATTTTTCAATTTTGCGCAACTTATTATACCTTATCGTATTTTTGGTATTGGATACCAAATAGGCTACCACACACTATTTTAACTATAAAAAAACGGGTTTGCAAGAAATTGCAAACCCGTATATACACTCTGGAGCCACTTATAGGATTTGAACCTACGACCCTCTCATTACGAATGAGATGCTCTGCCAGCTGAGCTAAAGTGGCGATTAAACGACCATGACAGACATGGTACTATAATATTATCTATGTTTTTGGTGATTTCGTCAAGTCCTTCTTTGTTTTTCCCGGTGGTGATGTAAAAGGCAACGCCAATTTAATCGGTATAAAAGCGCTTAAATGTTCTTTTTCTTTGTATCTTCTTCACTTGTGCTTTCTATCCATTGTTGCAGAATCGGGGCAGCATATCTTCCTAATTCTTCATAAGTAGCTGCGGTAGGGTGTACGCCGTCCCAAATAAAATACCGGTTGCGGGGCGACAGTGGGCCGAACATCGGTTCAAAATCCAGCAAAAAGCAGGAGTCTGAAAAATTTTTCAGCATGGCTTCCCGTAGCCGTTGAATCAGGGGATTTAACTCGGATGCAGCACAATACCAGGGCAATACCAGACAAAATGGACGGTTTGCCATAGTGGAAAAATGTTGTGCTTTTTTGATTTGTTCTAAAGAAAAAGAAAGGGGACAACCCTGAATGATGTCATTCATCCCTCCTTCAAACAGGATATGAGTGATTTGGGAATCAGGGAAGCGCCGGGTTAGGCGGTCTGCAATATCATCGCAGCATTCGCCGCAGCAGCCGTGATTCAGCATAGGCATGCCGATAATAGTTTCTACGCACGCGACCCAACTGTTTTCTTCGGTAAAGGGAAAGCCCTGGATCAAGGAGTCGCCGAAGCATGCAATTTTGCTCATAACAGCACCGTCTCTTTCAAAGTAAAGCGTTGATAGAACTTATATTTGAGGAAGCCCATAAAAATGCAAGTGACGTACTTAAGAAAATAAGTGGGCAAGAAAAATTAAGCCTGTGACGCCGGTAAAATATTTCCCGGGAAAAGTTTTGTTTTATTGTACACTTTATGTGGCCAGGGCGCAAGAAAATAATCCTGAAGGTGAAATAATAAATTCCTTTTTATGCTGCTTTATAGTAAAAAATAGAAATATAATTATTTAAGTAATTGTTTGTTGCCTTAATACAGATTTTATAATATAATGAAATGCGTTATTAATAAAAAATAATAAAAGTTCATTGTGAAAAGACTTTTGTTTAAAAAATGGGGGATTTTTGCGTGGGAGAGACGAAATCGAGAAATAGTTTTACCGGTACATTAGGTTTTGTTATGGCGGCGGCCGGCAGCGCCATCGGGTTAGGAAACATCTGGCGGTTTCCCTTTTTAGCAGCAAGGGACGGGGGTGGCCTGTTTTTGGCAGTGTATCTGTTATTGGTAGCAACTTTTGGCTACACGTTGCTTTCTTCAGAGATTGCTATTGGGCGTAAAACAAGGCAAGGCCCTTTGACAGCTTATTCCCGTTTGGATAAACGCGGTAGTTTAATTGGCATTTTAGCTTGTATCGTACCTGTTTTGATTTTACCTTATTATTGTGTAATCGGCGGCTGGGTATTGAAATATTTAGCTGCTTTTGCCAGTGGTGCGGGAGTCATGGCGGCAGGAGATAAATATTTTACCGGCTTTATTACCAGTACATGGGAACCGATTTTATGGTTTGGCATATTTATGGCTGCCGTTCTTTTTGTGATTTATATGGGCGTAGAAAAAGGTATTGAAAAATATTCCAAGGTGCTGATGCCGGTATTTTTTGTTTTGGTTATCGGAGTATCTCTCTATTCTTTGACATTGAGTTATACGGATGCTAACGGTGTTACCCGCACGGGTTGGGAAGGCTTCCTGATTTTTACGATCCCTGATTTTACCGGACTGACGCTGAGTAAATTCCTTAATGTGCTGATGGATGCGATGGGACAACTGTTTTATTCCATTTCTGTGGCCATGGGTATTATGGTAGCGTATGGTTCTTATGCAAAAGAGGATACGGATTTAGGTAAGTCTATTAATCAAATTGAATTCTTTGATACACTGGCCGCATTTTTGGCCGGCGTTATGATCATTCCCGCCGTCTTCACTTTTATGGGGCGGGAGGGGATGTCGGCTGGGCCGGCGTTGATGTTTATTTCTCTCCCCAAAGTATTTAACGCTATGGGTGGAGCTGCCGGTATGATCATCGGACTGGTATTTTTTCTTATGGTATTTTTTGCCGCGCTGACTTCTGCGATTTCTGTGCAGGAGGCGATTGTGGCCAGCTTTATGGACCGTTTTAGTTGGAGCCGTACAAAAACCACTTTTCTGATCGGGCTGTACGCGATTATCGGCGGCATTATCGTGTGCTTGGGTTATAACATTTTTTATTTTGAAATGCCTTTGCCTAATGGTGCGATAGCGCAGATCCTGGATTTGATGGATTATATCAGCAATGTGGTTATGATGCCATTGGTAGCGATAGGAGAATGCCTGCTTATCGGCTGGTTTGTTGGTCCGGACTGGGTGATTAATGAAATTGAGCGGGGAAAATATAAATTCAGTCGGAAAAATATGTATGTTATTATGGTAAAATATATTACACCGGTTTTATTGTTTGTTTTATTCCTGCAGGCTTTTGGCGTATTTAATTAATGCGCTTTACGGCTATGTAAGAAGAAGTTGAGGTTTGTATGATAGAAAAAACGCAACTCGGACAGGATAAAAACGACCTTCAGGGCATTCGGCCCGAGGAAAAGAAGTATTTGGATCGTAAGGCGCAGGAGCTTCTGGAAGAAAAAGAGGCAGAGTCCAGAATGCGTACCTATCTTGGCCCTATGAGCAAGATTTTAACGGCATTGCTTTGCTTATGGACTGTTTTTCAACTGTACTTCACTACGATCGGGGCGATCAGCGCCATTAATCTGCGTGCGTTCCATTGTATTTTTCTGTTGCTGTTTACTTTTTTGCTTTTTCCCGGCTATAAATCAGAAAAGCGGCTTCGCAGCTTGCCTCCCTGGCAGGATATTTTGTTAATTTTGCTGGGAACGGGATCCTTTGGTTATTTGATTGCCAATTTTACCCGCATTGCGCAAATGGGCGGCCGGGTCACGAATTTTGAAGTAGGGATTGCGGCAGTGGCCTTGTTGGTGGTGTTTGAGGCGGCACGCAGGGCTTCCGGTAATCTGGCCATCTTAGCTTTACTTTTTTTAGGTTATAATTGGTTTGGCGAATTTTTGCCGGGGCTTTTGGGGCACAATGGTTTTACTTTAAAACGTGTGCTGGTGACGCAGTTTTGGGGGACACAGGGGCTTTTAGGGACCGGTATCGGCGTGTCTGCTACGTATATCTTCCTTTTTGTCGTATTCGGTGCCTTTTTAAAGCATAGCGGTTTTTCAAAATTTATTAATGATTTTTCTTTAACATTAGTAGGTCAGACACCCGGCGGGCCGGCTAAAGTGGCAGTAGTAGCCTCGGCTCTTATGGGTATGATCAACGGTTCGGCGATTGCCAATGTGGCTACCACGGGAACCATTACGATCCCGCTTATGAAGCGGACCGGCTATAAGAAAGAGTTTGCCGGAGCGGTAGAGGCGGTGGCGTCTACCGGCGGACAGTTTTGTCCGCCGATCATGGGTGCGGTTGGTTTCGTTATGGCCGAGTTTTTGAACTTGAGCTATACGAAGGTCATGCTGGCTTCTATTGTACCTGCTTTTTTATATTATCTGGGGCTTTTAATGGCAGTCCATTTTGAGGCCAAACGTTTGGGCCTGTCGGGTCTTGCCAAAGAGAATATTCCGGATGCCATGAAAGTGGTGCGGGAGCAAGGTCATTTGGTGTTGCCATTGGCTGCGCTGATTACGCTGATGTTTATTGGTTATACGCCGTTATACTCCGCTGTAATTTCGATTTTTATTACCATCGCGGCCAGCTGGCTGCGTAAAGATACCCGGATGACGGGGGCCAAGATTATTGCGGCCATGGTGGAAGGATCTAAAGGGGCCATTTCTGTCGGAGTGTGCTGTGTCATCATCGGTGTGATTATCGGGACGGTGACCTTGACCAGTATGGGTCTGAACATGGGGTATCTTATCCTGAATGTGATCAACAACGATAATATTTATATTACCGGTTTTTTGGTCATGGTGATGTCTACTGTTTTGGGGATGGGAGTGCCCGGCGTAGCGGCTTATGTAATTGTGCAGGCCGTAGCTGTGCCGGTTTTAATCAAGGCCGGTGTGCTGCCGTTGATTGCGCACTTGTTTTGTTTGATTTATGCCTGCCTGTCGAATATTACGCCTCCGGTTGCCATGAGCGCTTATGTGGCCGCCGGAATTGCCGGTTCTGATCAGACGAAAACGGGACTCTGGGCAGTACGCCTGGGATTAGTCGGTTTTATTATTCCCTTTTTCTTTTTAAATAACCCGGTGCTGTTAGTGGGGGTCGACCCGCAGGCATCTTTTTCATCCAGTTTGTGGGCCATAGTTACCGCTTCCGTAGGGACGGTGGTATTGGTCGCAGGTTTAGAAGGATGGCTTCTACAACGCTGTAATGTTTTGGAGCGTATCGTCTTGATTGCAGCGGCCCCTGCCATGCTGTACCCCGGCGTCATATCGGATTTTGCCGGACTGATTTGTCTCCTGGCAGTAGGGATCACTCAGTTTATCCGCCGGCGTAAAAACTGAACGCCCGGCAAAAACATATATTTTTTAAGGGGGTATAATGCAATGAAAAAAAGTTGGAAGCGTATTTTAAGTGCGGCGTTGGCTGCTGTTCTCATGGTTTCTGCCGTAGCCGGCTGCGGCGGAGAAAAGAAAGCGGAGACACCTAAGCCGGCCGCAACGACCGGTGAAAAGGTGAAAATCAATTTTCCGACAGCTTCTGCTTCGGGCGCATTGTACGCAGTGGGGGCGGCAATCACGAATACCTGGAATAAAACGGTGCCCGGTATCAGTGCATCCAGCCAGGCTTCGGCCGGTGGAATCGCTAATTTGAATATGGTGGCCGAAAGCGAAGCGCAGGTTTCCATTGCGATCAGCAGCAATGCTTATCAGTGCCTTAATGGAACTGACAGCTTTAAGGATCACGGTTATAAAGATTTGAAAGCGATTGCAGGCTTATATTTGAATCCGAATCAGGTCGTTGTGACGAATAAATCGGGCATTACTTCTCTGGAAGGGGTAAAAGGGAAACACTTTGCGGTTGCTTCTGCCGGTTCTTCTGTGTATAACGAATGCATGGTACATTTTACCGCAGCGGGTCTGAAATTTCCGGATGAGATAAAAGCGGAATATATTAATTTTGGCGGCGCGGCAGATATGCTGCAAAATGGCACGCTTGATGGTGCCTGGATCATGTCCGGTGCGCCTGCTTCTGCGGTGTCTCAGGCTTTGACGGCAAATTGCCGGTTGTTGAATATCAGCGACGATGTCATCAAGAAATTGCAGGAACAATATCCCTGGTATGTCAAATATACAATTCCTGCCGGAACCTATCCCAACCAAAAAGAGGCAGTGAACACTTCCGCTATTAAAATGGTGATGTTCTGCCGGGGCGATTTGAAAGAAGATACTGTATATCAGCTGACGAAATCTTTCTGGACCAATATTGAAGAACTGGGCAAATCCCAGAAAAACCTGAAAGGCCTTAAACCGGAAGATGCGGTAAAAGATATTGCTAAACTGCCCTTGCATCCGGGCGCGGTAAAATATTACAAAGAAATCGGCGTGCTGAAATAAAGCTCGCGAACAGGACAACGAAAGCCCGGGTACAATGTTGTATCCGGGCGTTTTAAAAGAGGTGATACTATGTCGGAGGACTGGCGTTTTAAAGGCATAAGCCTGGCTGCCGCAGGCTCCGTTTTGTGGGGCGCTTCCGGCATTGCGGGGCAATACATTCTGGTGGAAAGGGGGATTTCACCGGAGTGGCTCACTTGTACACGCCTCATCTGTGCGGGGGCAATACTTTTGTTGATTGATTGGTTGTTTTCCGGACAAAGCATCTTTTCTATCTGGAAAGCGGCAAGAGACCGTTGGCCCTTGCTTGCGTTTGCCTTGTTGGGTATGTTGGGAACGCAATATACTTATTTTGCTGCTATAAAGTTTAGTAATGCAGCGGTAGCCACTATATTACAATACCTGATGCCGGTTATTATTGTGGGTTGGCTCTGTGTCTCAGAGGGTCGCTTGCCTTATCGGCGCGAGATATTCTGTGCCGTTTTTGCTGTTCTGGGTACTGTTCTTTTGGTAACCGGCGGTAATTGGGGGCATTTGTCGATTTCTGCTGCAGCACTGTGTTGGGGTCTTTTATCTGCCTTTTGCGCTTCTTTTTACACCGTGCAGCCGGTACGAATGATTGCCAAGTGGCGCGCGTCTTTAGTCGTGGGTTGGGGAATGCTGGCCGGCGGAATTTGTTTCCTGCCCTTTGCGCAGCCCTGGGCTTATACAGTTCCCTGGGATATTGGCTTGGCGCTAAGCTACGCATTTGTTATTTTATTAGGTACGGTCTTTTCTTTTTGGGCCTATATTGCCAGCGTAAAGTATATCAGGCCGGCGGAGACCAGTATTATTGGCGCTTTGGAGCCTCTGTCCTCCATTCTTTTTTCATTCCTGGTTTTCCACATGGCCTTTGGGTCCGTGGAACTGATAGGGATGTTTTTAATTATTCTGGCTGTTTATATCGTTTCTCGCCCTTGAATTTGAAGGAGAGCCGTAAGTGAATAAAGGAACTTCCGTGCCTTTTCGCTACAGTATCCGGCGGCTGCTCTGGGGGAGATAGGGGCTTGGTTACATGCTTTATTAATTAAACGTTTAATTAATAAATAAGTTAGGCCAGGCAGGAATTAACGGAACCTTGTATTTTTGAATGTACCTTTACGCATCATATATAGGTGATTCAAGGGTATCTTCTAACGTGGCAGCTTATCATTCATTATTTATCATTTATGAAACAGGGACTACGAAGCAGGTACCGTGAAACAGGGTACCGTGTGCAAAATGAAACCGCCCGTTTTCACGGGCGGTGACGATTCTTTAAACTATAGGTTGATACTCCGGCTCATAACAGCTTTTCAATATCTGCACCAATGGTTGCGGGCAGAGTCGTGGGCTCAAAACGTTTTACGATATTTCCGTCCCGATCGATCAGGAACTTAGTGAAGTTCCATTTGATCCCATCGCCCACAAGGTATTCAGGCAGTTTTGTTTTTAAAAGGTTCATTAATGGTGCGGTAATGGGATGTTTTTCATCAAATCCTTCGAATTTGGTTTGCTCGGTCAGATATTTAAATAAAGGCTGCGCTGTTTCACCGCGGACATCGCCTTTTCCGAATATGCGGAAGGTTACGCCATAGTTAAAGCGGCAGAACTGCTCGATTTCCTCATTGGTGCCGGGATCTTGTTCGGCAAATTGATTGCAGGGGAAACCTAAAATTTCTAACCCTTTGTCTTTATATTTTACATATAATTCCTGTAAATCTTTAAATTGAGGTGTAAAGCCACACTTGCTGGCCGTGTTCACGATCAGCAGGACTTTTCCCTTATACTCGGCTAACGTTGTTTCCTGGCCATCGCCGGTTTTGACCTTAAAATCATAAATACTCATTTTTCAGCTCCTTTTCCAACACGTTTCCACAGGGTACGGTAAATTTACATTATAAACCTAATAACGCGTCCAATTTTGCTTTATCAAAGCTTACGACAAAATCCTTGCCGTTTGCCGTTGTAACAGGAACGACCAGGTCGCCGGAAATTTTCAGGCACTCATCTCTGTCAGCTTCGCTTAATTCGATATTGTGTTCTTCGTAAGCTACATTTTTCGATTTTAAATATTTTTTTACTTTGTCACACCAGGGGCAGGTCGTGATTGAATAAACTTTTACCATAATTTTTTCCTCCTTATTTACTAAAAAGATAGGGTAAATCAAACTCCCAAAGTAGGGGGCATTAACACAATTTTTCAGCTTTCTTTCAGCTTGACTAAATACTGCTCGGCTAAAAGCGCGGCAGTTGTTCCATCTGCGGCAGCCGTAGTAAGTTGCCGAATTGCCTTGATTCTGACATCGCCTGCAGCGAATACGCCCGGAAGATTTGTTTTACAATCCTCACCGGCGATAATGCGTCCATTTTCATCCATATCCAATTGACCTTTAAACAGGCTTGTGTTAGGGATGACGCCGATATTGACAAAAATGCCGTCTACCGGGATTTCTTTTTCGGTACCGGTTGTTTTATCCAAAATTACTGCTGACTGTAAGGCTCCCTCACCGTGCAGTGCTTTGATTTCCGTATTCAGCATGATCGTAGCACTGGGGTTTTGTTTTAAGCGGTTTTGCGAGACAATGTCCGCCCTTAATTCCGAACGATGGATTAGCAGCAGTTTATCGGTATATTTTGTCAGGAATAAAGCTGCATCCACTGCAGCGTTACCGCCGCCCATCACCGCGATAATTTTATCCTGATACATGTGCCCATCGCACAATTCACAGTAATGTACGCCTTTGCCGGCGTATTTTGCTTCTTCCGGCAACGGGAGTTTGCGGCGGTTCATGCCGGAAGCTACGATTACCGCGTCGGCTTCGTAGAGATAACTTTCCGTTTCGATAATTTTGGGAGATTTTGTCAAATCTACTTTCAAGATGGGGTCGAACTCGTCAACCTCCGCACCGAAGTGTTCAGCCTGCTGTTGCACCGTGGCAATTAAATCGCTTCCCTTTACTACCATATACCCCGGATAATTTTCAATACCCGTAGCGTTGGCTATCTGACCGCCGACTAACGCATTCTCTAAAACCAATACAGAAAGGTTCATCCGTCCGGCATAAAGAGCGGCGGTTAATCCTGCCATACCGGCGCCGATAATTATCATGTCCTTCTTTATTACTTCTTTGCCCATCGTTATCACTTCCTTTTAAAAGATTTTGAAAAATTAAATTTGACAAAATCTATTTTCCTGATAATCATAGCAAGAAAGAGTTTTTTTGTCAAGAAGAAATCACTTCGCCGGACCATTTTTATCTGTGCTCCAATATATCCATGAATTTATAGAGGGCATCATATAAAGCCTTTCTTTCCTCTTTGCTCATTTTTTCAGCGGAAGATGAGTCCATGCAGCAAGCCATTTGTTGCGGGATATGTTCTGCTTGTTTTTTTAATGCTTTTCCGCTCTCAGAAAGGTTAAGGATCACGATTCTCTCATCTTCCGTTGATCGGGTGCGGGAAATGTAACCTGCAGTTTCAAGCTTTTTTAAAACTGGGGTCAACGTTCCGGAATCAAGGCGCAGTCGATGTCCCAACTCTTTTATAGAAATCGTGTTTTCTTCCCACATGACCATCATAGCAATATATTGTGTGTAAGTGAGACCGATTTTGTCTAAAAAAGGTCTGTAGACGTTTACCACCTGGCGGGCACAGGCATAGAGCGGAAAACAAAGTTGATTTTTCAGGCGCAGCGGGTCTTTTTTATCCATAATATAAAAACTCCTTGAAATACTTAAGTATACTTCGGCATATACTAGTGACACATATCACTGACATATACCACTGCTATATATCGTTATTTTTCAAACGACAAGTAATCTTTAAGGTTAATTACATTTTAAATCAAAAAAAGGTTTTATACAATTAAATTTTAGATGTATTTTTTGTTTAACAGGTTGACAATTTTTTAATATGTGGATAAAATAAGTATAAATCATACAGAAAAACTATGAATTGATGCACGAAAAAACAAAAGCAAAGGTTTAAAAAAATAATCGTAAAAAGCTGATAAAGTAAACTTCTCGGTCGTGTGTTCATGGTGTTTGAAACTGCGTAATTTCCGTGGTATTATATAGTAGTAAATTGTGACAAAGAAGCAATAAGGGGTGCGTATTGTGGATGAAAAACTGTTAGAAATTAAAGATCTTTGTGTGGGGGTCGAAGGTAAAGAAATTTTAAAAGGGTTGTCTCTTTCTGTGAATAAGGGCGAGGTACATGTTATTTTAGGCCCCAACGGCTCGGGCAAGTCCACCCTGATGAATAGCATTATGGGGCATCCCGATTATACATTGCTTGGTGGCAATATTCTGTTCGAAGGGGAAGAAATCGGCCGTTTAGCGCCTTTTGAGCGCGCTCGTCAGGGAATTTTTCTCTCTTTCCAAACACCGGAAGAAATTCCCGGTATTACTGTAGAAAATATGTTGCGTACGGCAAAACAGGCCATTACCGGAAAGCGAGAGGGGATTTTTGCGTTTCGCCGGGAGTTAAAGGCGACCATGGCGGAATTACAGATTGACCCGTCTTATGCAGAAAGGTATTTAAATGTGGGCTTTTCCGGCGGAGAGAAGAAACGTAACGAGATTTTGCAGTTGTTGATGTTGAACCCCAAACTGGCATTGCTGGATGAAACGGACTCAGGGTTGGATGTGGATGCGATCCACATAGTTTCCAATGGTGTGAAAAAGTATCATAATGAAGGAAATGCCTGCCTGATCATCACGCATAATACACGTATTTTGGAAAATTTAAAAGTGGACAAGGTTCATGTGCTTATGAACGGTGTCATAGTGGAAGAAGGCGGCCCGGAGCTGATAGAACAGATAAATAAGAGCGGCTTTGGACAATTGAAGGAAATGCTGAATAAATAAGAGGTTACAGAATGGTGAAGAGGAAAACATTCGTAGAAGACATTGAGCGGACTTTATACGATATTCGCAATGAAGACCGTTCTGTTTATAAAACGCAGCAAGGTCTTACAGAAGCTGTGGTACGGGATATCTCCAAACAAAAAAATGATCCGGCGTGGATGTTGGAATTCCGTCTCAAGTCTCTGGATATATATAATAAAATGGCTATGCCCACATGGGGCCCGGATCTCTCCGATTTGAACATGGATGATATTGTGACTTATGTGCGTCCGGATGCTAAGATGACCGGAAGCTGGCAGGAAGTACCGCAAGATATCAAAGAGACGTTTGATCGGTTGGGGATTCCGGAAGCGGAAAAAACATCTTTGGCCGGCGTAGGCGCCCAGTACGACTCAGAGGTCGTATACCACAGTATTCAGCAGAGTCTGCTTGATCAGGGTGTTGTGTATACGGACTTTGAAACAGCTGTACGGGAATACGGAGATCTGGTGCAGGAATATTTTATGAAATTGCTGCCGCCCAAAGACCACAAGTTTCTCGCTTTGCACGGGGCGGTATGGTCCGGTGGATCTTTTGTGTATGTACCGGAAGGTGTGCATGTGGATATTCCTTTGCAGTCGTATTTCCGTTTGAATGCGGCCGGCGCCGGGCAGTTTGAACATACGCTGATCATCTGTGAAAAAAATTCAAGCCTGCATTTTATAGAAGGCTGCAGCGCTCCGAAATATAACGTGACAAACTTACATGCGGGCGCGGTGGAACTTTATGTAAAAGAAGGGGCGCGGCTACGTTACTCTACCATTGAGAATTGGTCTCGCAACATGATGAACCTGAATACCAAGCGGGTCCTGGTAGAAAAGGACGGTCTCATCGAGTGGGTTTCCGGTTCTTTTGGATCGCATGTGTCCTGTTTATATCCTAGCAGTGTTTTACATGGAGAAAACGCGAAATGCGAGTTTACCGGCGTAACTTTCGCCAGTACAGGGCAGAATCTGGATACGGGCGCATCTGTGATTATGATGGCCCCCAATACCAGTGCGAATATTAACACGCGTACCATTTGTAAATCCGGAGGTATTACAACGTATCGAAGCGCCGTAAAAGTGACGCCGGAGGCGACGGGAGCGAAATGTCTGGTTAATTGCGAATCTCTTATGTTGGACGACAAGAGCCGCAGTGATACGCTGCCGGTTATGGATATCGAATCCGATCAGGTAGAAATTGGGCACGAAGCAAAAATCGGACGAATCAGCGATCAGGCCATCTTTTACCTGACCAGCCGCGGCATCGATGAAAAAGAAGCCAGGGCAATGATCGTCCGTGGTTTTGTGGAGCCGATTGCCAAAGCGTTGCCGCTGGAGTATGCTGTAGAAATGAATAATCTTGTAAACATTGAGTTAGAAGGAACCATGGGATAAGGAGGGTGCTATGTCAGAAAACAAAGAACTTTTCGGTACAATTCCCATGCGGACCTGGCGGTGGCTGGGGGTAAATGAAGTTTACCTGCCGGAAGAAATACAAAAACAAAATGAAGCATGGCAGCAGGGTCAGGATGTTGTGCCGCAAGATATTGCGGAAAGCGCAGGTACAGACCGCAATCTTGTATGGAAACGGATCACTGTGCCTGCCGGTAAGACGTTGGATGCCACGGTGGTTTATCGTGCGGAACAGCAAACCTACATCTTAGCTAATGTGGGTGAAGGCGGTATCCTGAACCTGGTTTGTGTGCAGATGTTGCCTTTGGAAAACGCTCATGCCGGTAAGATAGAGGTTTTTGTAGAAAAGGATGCCAGAGTTAATTTTACTGCTGTTGAGTTAGGTGCTTCAGAAGCCTTGAGTCAGTTGACGGTTACCCTTCAGGGCGATAAATCGGTGGCAGATGTGGCGGCGATTTATTTTGGTGACGGGTCACGTAAAGTGGACATCAATTATATCATTCGCCAACTGGGGAAAAGCACAAAGGCGGAGATGCAGATAAGAGGCGCCCTGAAAGACGAAAGTGAAAAAATCTTTCGCGGGACTTTGGATTTTGTCCGGGGTACGAAAGGAAGCATAGGTCGCGAGCGGGAAGAAGTAATCCTGTTGAACGAAGGGGTGCGGAATCGCAGTGTACCTTTAATGCTCTCCGGCGAGGATGATGTGGACGGTATCCACGGAGTCAGCGTAGGTAAGATGGATAAAGCAAAGCTGTTTTATCTGATGAGTCGCGGTTTGGACTTAACCGAAGCCCAGCAATTAGTAGTGGAAGCTTCTTTTACCCCGGTCTTGGAACGCATTACTAACCCGGAATTAAAAGAAGAGATTGAATTAGCAATCAAGGAGAGGGTATCCGATGAACGGTAATAATTTTCGTAAAGATTTCCCCTTATTACAGAGGGAAATGAATGGGCGTCCCTTAGTATATTTGGACAACGGAGCAACCACTCAAAAGCCGGAAAGCGTGGTTAAAGCGATTTGCGGTTATTACGGCGGCTGTAATGCAAATCCGCATCGTGGTGCTTACGAGTTAAGTATCCAGGCAACCGATATTTATGAAAACGCCAGAATGCGTACGCAGAAGTTTATTAATGCCCCTAAAACGAACGAAATTATTTTTACTAAGAATGCGACGGAAGCTCTGAATCTGGTTGCCTACAGCTATGGTCTGAACTTCGTACAGCCGGGCGATGAGATCGTACTGACTATTGCCGAGCATCATAGCAACCTTGTACCCTGGCAGATGGTGGCTCAACGAAAAGGTGCGGTCCTAAAATATATTTATTTGGAAGAAGACGGCAATCTTTCTGAGAAAGATATTGCTGAAAAAATTACGGAAAAAACCAGAATTGTTGCGGTCACTCATGTTTCTAACGTGCTGGGGCTGATAAATGATGTGAAGAAAATCGCTGACAAGGCTCATAGTGCTGGCGCGGTCTGCGTGGTGGACGGTTCCCAAAGCGTGGCTCATATGGGGGTGGACGTGCAAGCTATTGGCGCCGATTTCTTTGTTTTCAGCGGACATAAATTGCTAAGCCCTATGGGAATCGGTGTTTTATGGGGCAGGGAACGCTTATTGGACAAGATGCCGCCCTTTTTAATGGGCGGGGATATGATAGAATATGTCGAAGAACAGCATACGACTTTTGCTGAACTGCCTGCTAAATTTGAGGCAGGAACGCAGAATGTAGGCGGCGCCGCCGGTTTGACTGCGGCAATTGACTATCTGGAGCAGCTTTCTTTTGCAAAAGTGATCCGGATTGAAAAAGAATTGGTAGAGTATGCGGTCCCTCAGCTAAAAGAGTTGCCTTTTATTGAATTATATGGTTGCGATTCCACCAGAAATAATAAGACGGGCATCATCACATTTAATGTGAAGGATGTACATCCCCATGATGTAGCAACGATACTGGACGCGCAGGGTGTGGCCATACGAGCCGGACATCATTGCGCGCAGCCATTAATGCGCTATTTGGGGCAAAATGCTACCTGTCGAGCGAGTTTTTATCTGTACAACACCAAAGAAGATGTGGATCGGTGGATCACGGCTTTGAAGCAGGTTAGAGAGGTAATGCACTTATGAACGGATTAAGTGATATTTATACGGAATTAATTGCCGAAGAAAGCCGTAATCCGGAAAACCGGCGTCATTTAAATCATCCTACCCATACTGAAAAAGGTCATAACCCAAGTTGCGGTGATGAGATCACGTTGGAACTTGAGGTAAAGGATGGAATCATTCAGGATGCTTCTTTCACCGGTGTCGGCTGTGCCATCTCGCAGGCATCGACCTCGTTGATGATTGGTTTGATTAAGGGGCAGCCGGTAGAGAAAGCCCGAAAACTGGCTGATTTATTTATCCGCATGATCAAGGGTGAAGTAGAAGATGAGGGAGAGCTGGAAAATCTGGAAGATGCGGCGGCATTAAAAAATATTTCTCACATGCCGGCACGTGTAAAATGTGCGGTTCTTTCGTGGCATACGCTGGATACGATTTTACAAAACGAAGAATCCCGGCGTTAATGTGATTAAAAGACAGGCTAGTATCAGAAACGGTATGTAACCGGGTGTTACAGAAATATAAAAAATTAAAATAAATGCTGACCGCCGGTCTGACGCTGCGAAACGTAAAATCGTTTTCTGTCAAACCGGCGGTTTTCGATTATTGAAATTTAATAACTTAAATCATACTGTGTTTCCGAGAGCGGACGGCAAAATTTATATATTTTTAGTCAAGTTTCAAATCGGATCTTGCGAATTAAAAGGCACGAATGGCCCAGCGCAATTTTGTGGATTTGGAGCGAGGATTACGGATACATTCTTCAACAGAAGGGCGCATTACGTCTCTGGCGATATCACTGAAGATGCCCTCTCTCAGGTAACTTTTGAATGCTTGTTTCACCAAGCGGTCTTCACCGGAGTGGAAAGTCAGAATAGCGACTCTTCCTCCGGGGGAAAGTATGTCGGGCAGTTTTTCTAAAAAATTGTAGAGCGCATTCAGTTCATCGTTGATATCGATACGCAAGGCCTGAAATACGCGTGCGCTGCTTTTTTTAACAGCGTCTTTGCGTTCTTTGACAGGTAAAAAAACAAGGGCTTTTTCAATTTCGAAGCGTAAGGACGCTGTAGTTTCAATTGAGCGTCCCTGTTTGAGCGTATTGATTATTTGCGTGGCGATTTGCGGCGCATAAGGTTCGTCTGCATTTTCCATTAATATCTGTTCCAATTCAACTTTATTTAATTTTTGCAGTAACTTAGAAGCAGGGTATCCTCGCTTCGGATTCATCCTTAAGTCGAGAGGACCGTCGACTTTATAGGAGAAGCCGCGTTCCGGATTATCTAACTGCATAGAGGAGATACCTAAATCAGCCAAAACAAAATTGAATAAACCGGAAATCGGGACAAGAGAATTTATTTTGGCAAAATTCATGTTCAGGATAGAGATAATTTTTTCATTGAAGCCGAGTTTATAAAGGCGTCGTCTTGTTTTTTCAGATTCGATTGGGTCCGCGTCCAGGGCATAAAGGTGCCCTTTTTCCTGGAGTTTTTTTAACATGGCTTGTGTGTGCCCGCCATAGCCGAGAGTAGCATCCAAACCTGTTTGTCCCGGTTGTATTTGCAGAAAATCAAGGATCTCCTCTACCATAATAGGGATATGAGTGCCTGCCGGTGTATTGCCTTTCCCTGTCACATGTTCTGCGATACCGGTATATTTTTCCGGCTGCAGCTCTTTGTACTTTTCTTTAAAATTTTTAGGATAACGTCCCTTGTAATGGGTCCGTCGTTTATGCGGTGCAGGGGCAGGCTCTTTTTCGCCAGGCAAGTTGGCAGGTAGGTTAGGTTCTTTCATAATAAAGTTTTCCTTTCTTTATCAATATTGAACGCGGTTATAATTCAAAATAGCATGGTTTGAAGTTTGAAAATATAAGATGTTGCTGCTTTTGTTTGCTAAAAGCCCGCTTAGATGTAAATTTGGTACTTTATAATTTGACATCAGATATTAGAAACTTTGTTTCACGTGAAACAAAGTGAACTTTTATTACTTGTCCCTATTGTTAGAATATATTATAATAAAAGACAAACTAATTCAAGGCGCGTAGTAGAAATCCGGAGATCTGCTTATCTGCTGTTAAAATTCGGGAGGATAAGGGTGTATGATTACTAATGAAGATTTAAAAAGCTGGCTGACAGAGCAGGGCATAAAAAGTGATACGGTTATCGATTCGCGGACCGGCACAGAAGTCCATATTTTTTCTCATTTTTCGGATGCTGCGGCGATGAACTATGAAGGAGTCCTGGCGATTCCTACAGGTCACTTCATAATGATCAAGGTGGTTGGTGCTCCGTTAGAAAAGTATCATCCACGTAAATGTATGGCTGTTTTGCAACAGTTTAACGGCTTATTGAATCGCCGTAAAACCGCGGACAGCTATAATTATAATGTAGAAAATGGTCGCTTGATTATTGTATTCTGGCCGGAGAATACAACCACTGACAGAATTCATCACTATCTTGACCTGGGCTTTGATCGTTTAGACTTTATGTATCGCAATTTGGAAAAATTAGATATTGCGGATTAAAGGCCTATCATAAAGAAGCACTAGATATCGATTCGGAATAGGCTTTAATGTAACTTGACAAAACCATATTTTTAATGTACTATAATTCAGTAACACAAATGGTCCACTAGCTCAGCTGGCAGAGCAACTGACTCTTAATCAGTGGGTCCGGGGTTCGATCCCCCGGTGGATCACCATGTGGGCGCTTAGCTCAGCTGGGAGAGCGTCTGCCTTACAAGCAGAATGTCAGCGGTTCGATCCCGTTAGCGCCCACCATTTTTTTGTCTAAGGCCCGGTGGTTCAGTTGGTTAGAATGCCGCCCTGTCACGGCGGAGGTCACGAGTTCGAGTCTCGTCCGGGTCGCCATTTTGCCTCGGTAGCTCAGTTGGTAGAGCAAGGGACTGAAAATCCCTGTGTCCACAGTTCGATTCTGTGCTGAGGCACCACTTTGATTTTATGCCCACGGTCATGCCGTGGGTAATTTTGTATTAAAGGTTTTGGGGGTTAGCAAGGAGCGCATTATGTTTTCCGGAGGAGAAAATACCGTCTATTCATTGATTTTTATTTGGTTCTTTGTGCTATTATGCAGCATTCGCGGTTGTTATCGGAATTTTAAAACCGGGGAGGTTGCCTGGGGAGTTGCTTTCGGTGTAATGATTCCCGCATCCGTATATTTTTTGGCGGATTTATTGGGAATCTTGCCTGCCGGTGCACCTCATGTATATATGTAAAACAAAAAATGGAATAAAATATATCAGATAAATTAGCAATAAATATCAAAAAAGACTTGACAGAAAGAAATAGATAAGCTAAAATAAAATCGGTTAGCGAAAGCTAACCGATTTTTAGGTCAATTAGTTAGCTTGAGCTAATCGGAAGATCGGAACACAGACCTGACAATTCACCTCCTATTCCTTTTTTGTGTTCCGAATCCGACTGGTTCATCTGACACAAATCCGGGGATTAATAAAATACCGGTGAAAGAATCGCTTATATATCATTTTCTGGTTGTGAGAGAAACAGCCAAATCATGGCTTTTCGCTGACAGTAAGCGGTTTTTTCACGGGGAGTTTTTACTCCCTTTCTGATGATTCCTCTTCAACTCTTTTGTTTTGGGAGCCTGTACAGTACATGTACTGCTTAGTTTGTGTATACTTTTGTTACTCTAACTTTAAATACAAGGTTCCGATGTATTGCGTTTTGGCGGTCGATTCATTCGACTGCCATTTTTTATTATATTGGCAGGTATATGATAAAATTCTGTCAAGCTATATAAATAGAAGCGAATAAAGTAGGAAACGGCACCATGCTTGCTTTTCCTTGTTTTTAATGCTAAAATTATTTCATCTGATTTAATTAGTACAACTTTACTCAATTCATGTTAACAGGTGGTGTGAATATGTTCATTGCTGACTGCCATTGCGACACATTAACAGAACTTTATAAGCAAAATAAATCTCTTTGGAATAATGATTTAATGTTGGATGCGCAGAGAATTATTCATAATGGAGGCGGTCTCCAATTTTTAGCGATGTTTATTCCTACGGAGGAATTTCGTTGGGGCGGAGGGACCCGTTATACTTTAAAATTAATAGATACTTATTTACGTGAAATTAAGTCAATGGAGCAGAGTGGTATAAAGGTTCACAGGATTTTGAGTAAAAAAGATGTGAACGATGTATTAAAATACCAATTCAACACGTTGCTGGCCATTGAGGAGGGCGGCGCGCTGGATGGAAGTCTGGAAGCGCTCCGTGTCTATTATGAACTGGGCGTTCGTTGTATGACGTTGGTTTGGAGCAATCGTAATGATATTGCTGATGGAGTCAACGAAGAATGCAGCAAGGGTGGTTTAACCGCGTTTGGCCGTCAGGTTGTCACAGAAATGAACCGTTTGGGAATGGGTATTGATGTATCGCATATTTCCACATATGGTTTCTGGGATGTTTTAGAACGGTCTGAAAAGCCGATTATTGCCACTCATTCTTGCGCTTATAGTTTATGTGATCATATTCGTAACCTGAGGGATGACCAGCTTCGGGCTCTGGCACGACAAGATGGCTTTGTGGGTGTTAATTTTGCGGGTCAGTTTTTAGAAAAAAATTGGGAAGATGCCTGCATTGAAAGTGTGTATAAACATTTGTCCTATATGATGGATGTTATGGGGAATGATGATCATATAGGATTTGGCAGTGACTTTGACGGAATCAAACATCCGCCTAAGGATTTAAAAAAAGTAGAGATGTTCTCGGATTTATTTGACTATCTTCAGGGAAAATTCAGTTCTGAAACGTTGGAAAAAATTTCCTATAAAAATTGTCTGGCTTATTTAAAGAAGGTTTTATAAAAAGATATAACCCTTATTGCGGGCCTAAAATGGGCATAAAAAACGGTATCTGATTTTAATCAGATACCGTTTTCAATTTAGCCTTATTACGGTGTAATCAGTTCTATCTTATTTTGTAGGTATAATCTAAAACCGAACCGGCTGTGTTATTTATGCATGCCGGCAGTTTTTCCTTCTGCCGTACCTTCCAGAGCATTCCAGCTTTCCAAAGCGCGATCGACAAATAACTGGCGTACCGCCGTATTTTCTCCTAAGCCATGGATGTAGGTATTTACGTTGAATCCGGCCGCTTTCAGTATAGATTTATGCGAATCTTCTTCATCCCCGGCCATATCATTGTTAGCGTGATCGCCGGCTACCATCATCATAGGCATGAGAGTCACGTTTTTAACGCCGTCATCTTTCAGTTTTGGAATAATATCCTCTAAAGAAGGCCAGCCTTCTACGGTGTAAATATGTGTTTTTCCAGGATTCAAGCGATCCAAGCGTGTTTGTATCACAGAATAATACGCGTTGGAAGGATCTGGAGTACCGTGTGCCATGATCAGTACTGCATCATCTTTTTTCATTTTGGGGAACTGTGTAGACATGGCTTCAACCATTTCCATCACGTCGTCGCGTTGTTCTTCCTGTCCCTGCCAATACATGAGAGGCAGCCCCATGGTCATTTTCTTAAACTGATCCCGATAAATATTATAGATGGCGGTTTTGTAGTTGTATTCCATGCCGGGGATTATGTCTAAGGAAGCTAAAGCAATACGGGTATATCCTTCTTTTTTCAAAGTGTCCAGTGCTTTTTCAGGTGTAGGAATATCAATTCCTTCATTAGCTTTTACACGGTCAACAATAATATGAGAGGTATAGGCGGTAACGATTTTTACATTCGGTAACTTTTTCTGTATTGCTTCAACAGTCGCATTGATCGTTTTGGCTCTGCTATCCTTAAATGTAGTACCGAAAGACATAATTACCATAGCGTCTTTATTAGGTAAATTTTGCATCGCGCTGTTATTGTAAACGCGCACGCCGATTTCTGATGCCTGACGTAGAGCCGGAGTAGGATCGGTTACTTCAGGATTCAGACTATAGGCAGCATGACCGGGAATTGCTACCGCCATGCAACTTAAAGATAAAGCAAGAGCAGTCATAATTTTACCAGCTTTTTTCATAGTACAAGCCCTCTTTCGTTTATTATTTAGCGAGCCTGGTAAAGGCTCTTAGTCTTAGGATAACAGCATTGTTATCCATATAGCAATTAAATTATAAACTATGGTATGTAAAAATGCAATACTAATAGTAGATTATATTATTAAACGCATGAGTTGATTTGCCCGATTGTATTATGAAAGAGGGTTGCCAATTGTTTCCCAATATGATTTTCACAGTGAACGGATATTTATTGATTAAAGAGAAATTTAAGCAGGATGCGCTTCATAAAAATTTCCTCATAAATAGTAATATTATAAAAGATCAACATTAGATTTTTGTGAGGAATTCTTATTTACCTTTATTTATTTTCCGATACGATTTTTTTTATGCCCGCAAAAGTTTCCGGGCTAATGATGTGTTCGATGCGGCAAGCATCTTTATCTGCGATGTCTGGCGGGACATGCAGATAAGCAGTAAGAAATTTCGCTAATGTTTGATGTCGATCTAACACCGAAGAAGCTTTTTTGAGGCCATCCTCTGTCAGTATAATCTGGCCGTCAGGGCGCATGATGATATAACCGCTTTTTTTCAGAATGCCCATGGCGCGAGACACACTTGGCTTAGAGAAATTCATTTCTGCGGCAATATCAATCGACCGCACATTACCATTACGTTGTTGTAGCAAGAGAATGGTTTCGAGGTAGTTCTCACCTGATTCCAACAATGCCATAATAATCCCCCGCTTTTCTACCGTGATATGTATATATTAGCATTACAAATCAAGATATGCAAATGTTTAGCACGTATGCGTAAATGCCAGGAAATGCTATAATTAAAAAAAAGCTAAGGGGGATAAACATTGCTTGCTTTCATAAAAGAAAAAGACACGCTTTGGGAGTATTTAAAAACGATAAAAAAACCGATCGTTCTTTATGGAACGGGGAATGGAGCGGAAAAAATCCTGCATCGACTGGCAGCAGAAAAAATAACGGTTTCAGATATATTTGTAAGCGATGAATTTTATCGCGGACAAAATTTTTGCGGTTTTACTGTTCGTAAATATAGCGATCTGGAGAGCTTGAACAGGTCGGTTGTGGTATTAATTGCATTTGCCGGTGAACGACCGGATTTATTGGAGCGTTTTGCCTATCTGGCACAGATACAGGAAACTTATGCGCCCCATGTTCCTTTATTTACTAATGATGAAATAATAACCCCTGAATGGCTCGCTAAAAATGAGGCGGTAATTCAACACGTCTATGACCAACTGGCAGATGATATGTCCCGTAAAGTTTTTGCGGCGGTGTTGAATTATAAATTAAGCGGTAAGCTGTTTTATTTACAGGAATGTGAAACCAAACGGGAAGAGGATCTGCAAACTTTATTCCGGTTCGATTTTCCCGGAGTGTATGTGGATGCCGGGGCGTATGATGGTGATACAATAAAAGAATTCCTGCGTCTGTCTCAGGGTCAGTATAAGAAAATCTATGCAATCGAACCGGACTCCAAAAATTTTTTAAGGTTGTGTAATACGATCAGAGAAGAAAAATTAAACAATATAGTAACTGTAAGGGCGGGTGTCTGGGAAAAGAAAACAGAAAAAATTTTAGCCGGAAACGGGGGACGGCAGTCTACGCTGCTATCAAATGACACGCTTGCTTCGCATACCAGTGAGCCGCTTCGAATCAAGGCAGATACCATGTCTCAGGGCAGTGCCGTAAAGAATGGCGTCATTAGTCGCAGAAAAAAAGTAAGGCAGCAGAAGGTTTTACTGGAAGCGGTCGATGATTTATTACAGAATGAGAGCGCAGACTATATTAAATTCGATGTGGAAGGCGTAGAGAAAGAGGCCTTGCTAGGGACGGCGCAACATCTTATCCGGGGGGATTCAGGACGTTTGCCGCAGCTTTTAATAGCGGCTTACCATCATGATTCGGACATTATTTTGTTGCCTCTCTTACTCTGGGAACTACAGCCGGATTACAAAATTTATCTTAGGAAGCATCCCTATGTTCCTGCTTGGGAAATTAATTTTTTTGCCTGCTGATCGTGCTGATACAGAGGGAACAAAAAAGACCCGCAAGGACATATATTGAAAATTGTGCTTGCAACGAATACTTCTTTGCATCTCATATACATAGTTACGAATTTTATATAAAAAATGTGGAAAATATGTGACGTTGTAAGCAGGAAAATTATTTTAGGCATAGAAATTTAAAATTAGCATGCAATAAATAGTGTATTGCCAATTATAAAAATGCTGAAAATTCAAAGGAGTGTGAGCGTTGTGTCAAAGAGTAAAAAGATGATGGGTGCCGCTGCCATGTTGGGCTTGGCTGCTGTGTTAGCTGCAGGGTGTGGCGGCGGAGACAAAAAAGCGGCAGCTCCCGCCGCAGACAACAAGGGCCCTAAGGGAGAGGCGATGGTCTACACATCCATTTATCCGGATATTATTGACAAGATGTGTAAGCCAAATGTAACGAAGGCATTTCCTAATTTGAATGTGACCTGGTTCCAAGGCGGGACAGAAAAGGTTAAGACGAAAATTGCAGGCGAAATAAAAGCCAAAAAAATTGGCGCGGATGTTTTAATGGTTGCCGATCCGTCTTATTATTTAGCATTGAAGAAAGACAATCTTCTGCTGGATTACGTTTCGCCTAATCAGAAAGATGTGGTGGCTGACAAGGATAAAAATGGTTCTTGGACAGCAGTGCGTATCAGCAATATGATCATCGCTTATAATAAGGATAAAATGAAAGAAGCGGATGCTCCGAAGAGCTGGACCGATTTGCTGGACCCCAAATGGAAAGGCAAGATCGCGATGCCGAACCCCATGCTTTCAGGAACCGCTTATGTAGCTGTTGGCGCATTGGCAGATAAGTATGGCTGGGAATATTTTGACAAGCTAAAAGCGAATGGTATTCGTGTGGAAGAAGGCAACTCTGCCATTCAGAATAAGTTGCTGACCGGTGAATATGCGGCTGCTATGATCCTGGAAGAGAATATTTTGAAATTGGCTGAAACCAAGAAGGAACCTTTAAAAGTAGTTTATCCTTCAGATGGAATTATCTGCGTTCCTTCCCCCATCGCAATTTTTAACACGACGAAAAACCAGGAAGGCGCTAAGGCATTGGTTGACTGGTGGCTTTCTAAAGAAGGGCAGGAAGCCGTCGTAAAAGGCTGGATGCATTCTGTTCGCAGCGATGTAAAACCGCCTACAGGGGCGCCTGAATTGAAAACTTTACTGCCTAATGCGGTAAAAGTAAACTGGGAAAAATTAGCGACACAAGATGCTCAGATCAAGGAAGCCTTCCGTAGCCGTGTGATGGATAAATAATGATCCTGTCTCTCTTTGAAGGTGAAGTTTGTTGAAGTTTACTGCAAGGTAAGAAAGGACTTTTGCTATGAATAAAAAATTAATGGGTGCTGCAGCATTAATGACATTGGCAACTGTTTTAGCAGTAGGTTGCGGTGGCGGCGATAAAAAGGCGGCTGCGCCTGCCGGGGATAAGAAGGGTGTAAGCGGCGAGTTAATGGTTTATACTTCTATTTATCCGGATATTATTGACAAACTCTGTAAACCTAATGTGGCAAAAGCATTCCCCGAGTTAAAAGTAACCTGGTTCCAGGGTGGCACGGAAAAAGTTAAAACCAAAATTGCCGGGGAAATTAAAGCTAATAAGATTGGCGCCGATGTTTTGATGGTGGCGGATCCCTCCTATTATCTGGCCCTCAAAAAGCAAAATCTGTTGATGAACTATAAATCCAAAGAACTGGAGAAAGTAGTTCTGGAAAGCGATAAGGATGGCGCCTGGCTTCCGGTCCGCGTAAACAATATGATTATTGCTTACAATAAAGATAAGATTGCCAAAGAAGATATTCCTACCAGTTGGGAAGATTTGACGTTGCCTAAATATAAAGGCAAGATCGCCATGCCGAACCCGATGTTGTCAGGGACTGCCTATGTAGCTGTAGGAGCTTTGTCTGATAAGTTGGGTTGGGATTATTTTAAAAAGCTGAAAGCCAACGGTCTGCGGATCGAAGAAGGTAATTCCGCCATCCAGAATAAACTTCTTACAGGGGAATATATGGCGGCAGTGATTTTGGAAGAAAATATCCTGAAATTACAGGAAACCAAAAAAGAACCATTGGCGGTTTGCTATCCTAAGGAAGGTTGCATTATTATCAACTCTCCTATTGGTATTTTTAAAAACACGAAGAATCCGGAAGCGGCGAAGGCAATGGTTGACTGGTGGCTTTCTCCTGAAGGGCAAAAAGCCGTTACCGCCGGTTGGATGCACTCGGTTCGCGGCGATGTAGCTTCTCCTAATGGCGCGACGGTTAAGTTAGCCGATTTGAATAAAAACGCCATTAAAATTGACTGGGATAAGTTAGCGAATGACGAAGCTAAGATCAAAGAGCAATTCCGTACGATCGTTATGGAATAAAGAAACTTTTTATGATTTGAATTTGTCAGGGAGCTCGTTTTTTGCTAAAATAAAAACGATGTCGCTTTTAAGTATCCTGGTATTAACTGAATCAGGGGCCGTATAGACGACCCCTGATTTCCCATTCTTAACTCTCACCGGAAAGAAACCGGGGAAAGGAGACAAAGTGAAAAAATCTTTGCCCCGCCTCGATAGTAAATTTATTGTAATTGCTATCTCAGTGCTGTTATTATTGTATTTTATTGTATTCCCGTTGCTGGTCCTCATTTATGACAGTTTGTTCATAGATGGAGTGTTGGATATCAGTAACTACAAAGATGTGTACGGCAAAGCGGTTAACTGGAAAGCGCTTACCAACACGATTCAACTCTCTCTCATCGTTATGGTAGCCAGTGTCATTGTTACTTTTCCTATGGCCTGGCTGGTAGGACGTACTGACTTACCCGGTAAAAGCAAATTCCGAACGATCCTGGTAGCCAGCTATATGATCCCTCCTTATGTGGGGGCGATTGCCTGGGTACAGTTATTAAACCCCAGTGTGGGTTATCTCAATGATATATTTAAATTTATCTTCGGTTTGCAGCAGGCACCATTTAATATTTATACCATGGGCGGTCTTGCCTGGGTTTTAACATTATTTTATTCCCCGTTTGCATTTATTACTATTTCCCGGGCAATGGAGAAGATGGACCCCACGTTGGAAGAAGCGGCCCGGATTTCCGGATCTTCTCCTTTAAAAACATTATGGGATGTCACATTGCCTTTAATGATGCCTTCGATCGTTGCCGGCGGACTTCTGGTATTTATCGCGGCGGCTTCCTGCTTTGGTATTCCTGCTATTGTAGGTATGCCGGGGAATATCGAAGTAATGACGACGCGTATCGTTACTTTCGTCTATATGGGTGACGCCAAAGGTATTCGAGATGCGACGGCATTGGCTGTTTCGATGATGATTATCGCCAATGGCTTATTATTCTTTATGAGTTGGATGCTGAGCCATAAGGATTACACAACAATCAGCGGAAAAAGTACCCGTCCGAATATGGTTGAGCTGGGCAAATGGAAATGGCCTGCTTTTGGCGTTGTTGCCGGTTACGCATTTGTTGCTGTAATTTTGCCCCTTTCTTCCATTGTGATGACTTCCTTCCTTGTCAGTATGTCCAAGGGGATTGCCTGGAATAATTTTGGCTTTGATGCCTGGATTCCTGTTGTTACCAGCTCACAATATCTGGAAAGTATCTGGCGGTCCGTGGTGTATGGTGTTATCGCTGCGTGTATCGGAACTATTTTGGCGCTGTTTGTAGCGTATCTTTCTGTGAAAACCAAGATTTCGGGGCGTAGTTTGCCGGATCTTTTGGTGGTGTTGGGTGGGGCCACGCCTTCAATCGTTATTGCTCTGGCATTAATCATTACGTTTTCCGGCAATTACGGACTCAACCTTTACTCTACCATGTGGATACTAATCGTATCATATTTAGTAAAATATATGACTATGAGCGTGCGGACAATAGCAGCATCCCTCAGTCAGGTGCATATCAGCCTGGAAGAAGCAGCGCTGAACTCAGGCGCAAGTTGGCTTAGAACGTGTAAAGATGTCATCATGCCCCTGGTCGCACCTTCTATTGTTGCTGGCTGGTTCCTTATTTTCATGCCAAGTTTTTATGAGTTGACCATGTCCAACTTATTGTATGGTGCAGATACAAAAACCATTGGCGTATTGTTATATGAACTGCAGACTTACGCAGATACACAAAATGCTTCTGTGCTTTCGGTTATCATATTAATAATTGTTCTGGCAGGGAACTTGATCCTAAATAAGGTAACCAAGGGAAAGGTGAGCATTTAATCAATAGACTGTTGCTGAATAAGCTTTTCGGTTAGGGATATAAAAGCTTTTTTGGCAGACGTTTGCAGGTAGAAAAATCAGTGATCCGGCACGGAGAGGATGAAGGGATGAATTGATATGGCACAATTAAAGCTTGAACATGTATATAAAAGATTTGGCAACGTAACCGCAGTAGGCGATTTTAATCTGGACGTAGCTGATGGAGAATTTATCTCCTTTTTGGGCCCATCAGGGTGTGGCAAAACTACTACCTTGCGCATGATTGCGGGATTTGAAAAGCCGACGGAAGGCAGCATTACTATTGGTGACCAGGAAGTATCCAATGCGGATAAAGGCTTTTTTATGGCACCTGAGAAACGCGGTATTGGTATGGTTTTTCAAAGTTATGCCGTGTGGCCGCATATGAATGTAATTGATAATGTAGGCTACCCGTTAAAGATTCAAAAAGTAAAAAAAGAAGAACGTTTACAGCGTGTAATGAACATGCTTGAACTCGTACATTTGAAAGAATACGCGGAACGTTTCCCCAATCAGCTGTCAGGAGGGCAGCAGCAGCGTGTTGCGCTAGCTCGGGCGTTGGTGGCTCAACCAAGCCTGTTGTTACTGGACGAACCGCTGTCTAACCTTGATGCGAAGCTGCGTGAAAGTATGCGCTTTGAAATTTCCGGGATTCAGAAAAAATTAGGCATTACTGTGATTTATGTGACCCATGATCAAAGTGAAGCAATGACAATGTCAGACCGTATTGTGGTTATGAGCATGGGCAAAGTGCAGCAGATAGGTCGTCCTTATGATATTTATACCCATCCGGTCAACCAGATGGTAGCTGATTTCATTGGCCTTGTAAACTTTATTCCTGCTGAAGCAAAAGGTGACAGAGTGTTTATCAAAGGACACGAATCTTTGTCTTTCCCCAATACGAAAAACTTGTCAGGGGAAGCGATTCTGGCAGTGCGTCCGGAAAATATCAAAATGTCCAAGAGCGGCGGTATGGTGGAAGGCGTGATGCACCACAGATTTTATATGGGTGATAGTGTGGATTATCGTGTAAAAGTGAAAGATCATTTTATACGAGTGATTCAAAAAGGTGCGGTATATGGCACATACGCAGATGGTGAAACGGTGTATTTGGATTTTGATAATGTGATGACGTTTGCCAAAGAAGAGTAATCTTATCCCAGGATTTTGTGGTTCTTTTATAACTTTTCTATTTAGCTTAATTGCTAAGTCTGTAACAAAATTAAAATATTTTCCGGATTTGTACGGGAATTATTTTACAGATTTGTATGCGAGTGTCTAAACGGGTGCTATTTTCGAATAGTGCCCGTTTTATGATATAATGCATATAGCAGGTTATTAAAGAAGGTACATAGTTATGAAAAATTTTATTCTGTTTTTTGGTTTGATCGGTTCGCTGCTTCTTTCCGGTTGTGAGCCGCAAACCGGTGAACAGCCAGGGGTACGGTCTGTCAATATATGCAGCAGTATGAATCAGGATTTATCCAAAGCTTTGATCAATGATTTTGCTGAGCGGACCGGAATCATGGTGGAATTTGATCCTTTGGTCCCCTTGGATTTGCAGCAACGGTTGGATATTTTAGAAAACAGTAAGATTGATATATGGCTGGGTGGTTTTGCGGAAGAATATTATATGGCGGCAGAACGGAAAATGCTTGCGTCCTATCTGCCTAAGTCTGCATCCAATCTCGCACCCCAATATATGGATCGAAACTCGCGCTGGCTTCCGCTTTCAGTGGACTATATAGCTTTGCTCAGTAATCGAAGGAATATGGATAAGTTGGGGATCAAAGCACCTGAAACGTGGGATGAGCTGTTGCAGCCGGTGCTTTATAAAGAGGTGGCTATGGCAAAACCTGAAACAGGAGGGGCTTCTTTTGGTCAGATTACTTCTCTCTGGCAATTAAGAGGGCAAGAGGCCGCAATGAAATACGCCGGGGTCTTAAGAACGCAGGAAGTCAGTTATCTGCCTACTGATGCAAAAGCCGGTTACGAAGTATATTGTGGCAATAAGTCCGTAGCTGTTCTGCCTCTGCGATATGCTCAGGCTTTGGAGAAAGGACATCGTTTTTTATATGCTGCTGCAGTAAAAGATGGAAATAAAAATATGATTACCGGCGCGGCGATCCTGGCTAAAGGCATTCATAAAGAAGCGTCCCGACGTTTTATGGAATATTTATTATCGCCGGAAGCCGCGCAGATTATGAGAGCTCATGGTATTCGCCCACTGGGTGAGACGTTGCGGCAGGAAGGAGCGCAAAGAGAAAAATTACTTTTCCCCAATGATGATCTGTATTGGATTGCAGTTCGTAAGCAGGAATTAATCAAGGATTGGTTGAATGCAAAATAAACAGAGAGGGTAGTTTGTTAATGAATGAGAAAAATTTGCAGCGCCTGAAAGATATAAAATGTTTTTTATTTGATATGGATGGTACAATCAACTTGGGGATGCAGCTTATCCCCGGAATGGAAGGCTTTTTCTGTAAACTGAAGGCGATGGGGCGGCGTTTTTATCTGGTTACAAACAATTCTTCGCAAGATCATGAGCACTATGTTAAAAAGATGAATGGTATGGGGGTGCCGGTCACAAAGGAAGAGGTTCTGATTTCCTCTGATGCGTTGGTAAACTATATGCAGGCGGCGCATCCGGCCAGCCGGTTATTTGTCTTGGGAACACCGGCGTTAAAGTCCATTTTGCAGGCCGGCGGCTTCAGCCTGACGATGCAGCTGGAAGAGCCGGCAGATTATGTGGTGGTCGGTTTTGACCAGACGCTGACCTATCAAAATCTTGCTATTGCTTGCCGTCTGATCGATAAGGGCGTACCTTTTGTCGCAACGCACCCCGATGTTCGCTGTCCGATAGAAGGGGGGGAGTTTATTCCGGATACGGGGGCCCTTTTAGCTTGTATCAAAACAGCGACGGGAAAAGAGCCGGAGTTTATTACGGGGAAGCCATATGGCTATATGGTGGATACGGTCATCAAACGCACCGGTTATTCTAAAGATGAGATCGCGATGGTGGGCGATCGGCTCATGACAGATATTCGCTTTGGCACTGATAATGGTATACTTTCGGTTTTAGTATTGACAGGGGAGGCTACTTTGTCCGATGTTCAAAATGGAGCGGTAAAACCTGATATTATCCTGCCTCATGCAAAGGAGATCTTAAAATATTTGTGAATTGCCTTTAATTTACCAAAAATTTTCTGTAAAATCAAAAAGAACAAGGCGATACAATATGTGATAAAATGGATTTAGGCTAATTTTGTTGCACGCTTTGCAATTTGTTAGTAAGAAAGACAGGAGGATTCACACGATGAAAAAAGTACTGACAGGATTATTTGTAGCAATGGCAATTAGCACAAGTTGTTTTGCGGCAGGTGCTTCCGGCACTTTTGCCAAAGAAGAAAAGGCCGCAGATGTGTTTGTAGATGCGTTGGCAGGTAATACTGTAACCTATGCGCAGGTCAGTAAGAATTTTAATGCAGACTTATTAAAGAATTTAACGGCGAAAGACTTTGAAGCTTTGAAGAAACAAATCAATGAGAAGCTTGGCAAAATCGATAAGGCTGATTTTGTTGCTTATAATAAGGGGTTTGATTTGAAAAAAGGTTATAATGGAGCAGCGGAACTGATTTACCTTGGCTCGCTCAAAGGCAATAAGTATGCGCGTATTTCCGTAGTGTTTGTTCAGGAAAACGGTGCACCGAAGATTGCCAATTTTGTGATTGCCCCCTTGGAAGAAGCTCCGGCAAATAAAAAATAATTAAAAACTAAAAAGTAAAACAGCCAACGGCTCCTGAAACTGTCCGATGATATTGAAGACAGCTTTAACTTCAGGGGCGTTGACTGTTTATTTTTATGAAAAATTTCAGGATGTACCGATAATATCCTTAATAAACAACGGGAACGAGATGTTGCGTTTCAAATGATGCTCAGTCGAAAAGGCATTTCTGCGCTGATTAAAGAAAGCAGGGGAAGATCTTCTTTAATAATTTGCGCAATCACATTTGTGCGGGGGTCAGGGGTCTGTACTGTAGTAAGGATCTGCAGTTCTCCTTTATATCTTCCGTAATCATCATTATCCAACGTAACGGTACCGATTGGCAGAAGATCGGAAAGCCGGTTCCCGGATAGAGCCTGAGGCCCCAGGAAAGCGCCGAGGGAATCTTTTGGGGCTTCAATGATCAGTTTCTTCTCGTTCTTTTCCGGCGGTATCAAAATATTTTTTGTCAGTTCCCGGCTTTCTGTTGCTCTGATAGAGTCGGCGGCAGGATCCCGTCGATTAGTGAAAGGATGCGATAAGAGGTCTTTAACAGCGTTTTTTTCAGAAAGCAGGCGACAACGCAACGTCAGTGGTTCTGAGGTTTCCCATTCTTTTTTTGGGGGGAGCGCTTTGCGGGAATAACGCGCATCTGCCCGAGCCAGCGTTTCAGGGTCGGCGAACCGCTCCAGTTCTTTTGTATCAGGACGATTGTCTGCAATAATCAGACAGTCACAACCGATGGCCGTCAAAATAGGGGCTGCGTCCGCCGGTGCGATATTGCGCAGACTCTCCATGGAAGGCAGGCCGGCGAAAAGTGGGCCGCGTTTGCCCGAGGTGCTGGCGACAAACGCGCCGGAATCTATTTCATGACGGTGCAGGAGGGCGTTTTGTCTTTGTATCGTTTCAGAGCTGAGTCCGGTATGTGGACGCGGATAGTAATTATGCTGCCCATCGATATGAGAAAAATCGGCCCCCGCCTTCAGTAACGAAACAAGCTGGCGCGAACGGATTGTAGAAGCATTTAACTGGATATTTATTTCCCGGCTGAAAGAGGCAATTTCCTCTGAAGAAAAACCAAAGTCAAAACGAGCGGTAGAAATGTGTAGTTTTCGCAAAACCTGAGGCGTGATTTCTGTTAGAGAGAAGTAAGCTTGTGTTAGTGGCGATACATCGGCAATCGTATCAAACCCTAAATTTTCTGCAAGTGCCAGCAGATAAGAAGTTTCTTTTTGTAAGGTGTTTTTGTCGTATTCCGGTAGTTGCAGTGAGGTAAAAAGGCGAGTGTACCCTAAAGCTGCGGCCTTTTTTAATAATTCTATGTTTTCTGTCAGAGAAGTATCTAAACCGGGGTAGATAGATATGCCTAATTTCATGTTATGGCCTCCTGTTCATATAGTTAGTATATAAATTTTACAAGAAGATCAAGTTTGTTTCACGTGAAACAAACCTGGTGAGAGGCATCGTTCCTGTTTGTTTTTGAATCATGCTTCTTCGGGAGGGTCGTCAAAGCCTATGAGCCAGGTGCAGATGAAACCTGTGACGTAGGCCGTTATTACGCCTGTTAAATAAAAAAAGATATGGTTTGTTGCAGCGGCCAACGGAAGTCCGGATATGCCTATGGTATAGGCCCCTACTTCATGAAAGGCTTGCCAGGCACCACCAAAGGCTCCGCCCAGGCATGCGCCGAGAAAAGGTTTGCCCAAGGGTAATGTTACACCGTAAATCAAAGGCTCGCCGATACCCATAATGCCTACAGGCAAGGCGCTGAGAATAGTATGCTTCAACGCTTTATTCTTCGTTTTGCAGTAGACGGCAAAAGAGGCGCCGACCTGGCCACAGCCTGCCATTGCGACGATGGGGAGTAACGGCGTGATCCCTTGCGTGGACAACATATCAGCATGGATGGGGGTAATTCCATGATGGACGCCTGCCATCACTACCGGTAAGAAGATACCGCCCAAAGCAAATCCGGTTAATGCACTGCCCACCTGGATGGCCCTAACGGTATAGTAACCGATTATTTCCGAAAGAAAACCGCCCAAAGGTTGGAAAACGAAAACACTGGCTAAAGCAATTATACTCAGGGTAAGAAACGGAGTTACAAATAAATCCATGATTTCCGGTATGATCCTGCGCAAACGCAGCTCCAGTTTTGCGGTTGCGATCCCTATCAAGAGTGCTGCGAAGATACCGCCACGCCCCGGTACAAGGGTCATGCCGAATAAATTGATGCCTGCCAGTCCGGGAGCGGAAAGCAATCCTGCAATGGCACCGCCTAACGCAGGCGTTCCGCCAAATTCACGGCAAGAATAAAGTCCTACGAAGGCGTTGAGAACAACAAAAATACTTCCTCCGGTCAATTTCAGGTATTGTATAAGAGGATTGGCGGCTAAATCCGGTAAAAGTTTTAATAAAAGGGCGACTGAGCCGGTTAATAAGCCACAGCCGATAAAAGCGGGGATGAGTGGGATAAAAAGGTGTCCGATTCTCCGTAAAAGTGCTTTAGCAGCTGAACTGTTGTGTTTTCTTTTTATGGCTTCATGCAATGCTTCGCCGTCGCCGAAAGCCGGTTTTTCCTGTGGATCAGAGGCTGAAGATTCTTTTAATATAGCGTTTAATGCCAAGGCTACCTGGCCGGCCTTCCCCGGTCCCAGTACGATCTGTATTTCATCCCGATTGATGAGGACGCCTCTGACACCGTCTAATTGACGGAGGTCTTCTTTCTTAAGGTTAAGCGTATTTACTTTAATACGTAAGCGGGTCATGCAGTGCTCTGCTTCCAAGATATTTGCAGGACCGATTTTATTGGCGATTGACCGGGCTAATTGTTGATTATTCATTGAGGAACTCCTCATCGTTTGCAGTTAAGTGACAGTAGTGTCTTTTTTAAAAAATTCCCGTTTTCTTTTAATTTCGTTTGTGCTGTTTCGTAATCTATATCGGCTAAATACATCAAAATTGCGGTTTTGGCATTGCCTTTTCCCTGCTTCAGAAAAAAATCCGCTGTTGCTGTATCACAGCCGGTTGCTTCAGAAACGATATTCCGGGCTCGGATTTTTAGTTTAGCGTTCGTACACTGTAAATCTACCATAAGGTTTTTATATACTTTGCCAAGCAAAATCATGCTTCCGGTAGAAAGCATATTCAAAATCAGTTTTTGGGCCGTTCCTGCTTTCATTCGGGTAGAACCGGCAATCACCTCTGGTCCGGTTATAGCTGCAAGAGACAGATCCGCGACAGAAGAAACCCCTGATTCCTGACTGCAGGTAATTGCCATAGTGTACGCTTTGACAGACCGGGCGTAATCCAAAGCGCCCAATACATAAGGGGTGCGGCCGGAGGCGGTGAGGCCTACCACTACGTCCAGATTTGTAAGTTCCTTATCCTTCAGGTCATTTTCGCCGGCTTCCGGAGAATCTTCCGCGCCTTCCTGCGCCTTGAATATAGCGGGAGCTCCGCCTGCAATAATTCCCTGAATTAAATTCGGTGGCGTACTATAGGTAGGAGGGCATTCGGCTGCGTCTAAAATACCAAGACGACCCGAAGTACCGGAACCGATGTAAAATAAACGTCCGCCGTGGGACAAGTGACCGGCGATCACTGTTATTGCCCGGGCAATATCCGGCAGGATTTTTTGAATCGTTTGAGGAACAGTCTGATCTTCTTTATTGATTAAACGCACGATTTCCATAGCGGAGGCTTCATCTATGGAAATTGTACGAGAGTTGCTTTGCTCGGTGCTTAGTCTGGTTAAATCTATCATAATAAGATGCCTGCCCATCTGAATATATTTTCTCTTATTATATCGCAATTTATAACCGGAGGCAAAACGGCTGCAAGAGTAATTGCCGGAGAAAACAGGCTGTATTGAATTAGAACAGAAAGCTGCCATTAGAAAGTTTAAAAACAGCTGAGGGGAAAATCCCGAAGAAGCGACAAAAGTAAGATCTGTTACATAATAAAATGCAAATACCGGAACAAGAGGAAAAACATATTTGTCCCATTGACCGCGTTTAAAGTTTATTATATTATAGTGATACTTTATAAGAATTTGAGATTTATCTCAGTACATTGTTAACTGCGCGGTAAATATGCAGTAAATATATTGAGGAATAAGATAAGGAGAAACATAGAAAATGGGAAATAAAAATCCGTATATAAGCAAGACCCGGGCAGAAAAGATTGCGCAGCAATATCCTACGCCATTTTATTTATATGATGAAGCGGGAATTCGTAAAACGGCCCGTTTGGTAAACAAAGCCTTTAGCTGGAATAAAGGGTTTAAAGAATATTTCGCTGTGAAGGCAACGCCAAATCCTTATATTTTACAAATTCTAAAAGAAGAAGGTTGCGGCGCAGATTGTTCTTCCTATACTGAACTGGAATTAAGCCGGGCAGTGGGAATTACCGGACAAAATATTATGTTCAGCTCTAATGAAACGCCGGCAGCGGATATGCAGTTGGCGAAACAGTTGGGTGCAATTATTAACCTGGATGATTTTACGCATGTGGATTTCTTAGAAAAAGTGGCCGGTATCCCGGAGACAATTTGCTGTCGCTTTAATCCCGGCGGTCATTTCGCCATTGCTAATGGTATTATGGATAATCCTGGCGAGTCTAAATACGGTATGACAAGAGCGCAGATGGCAGAGGCGTTTCGTCTGTTGATGCGTAAAGGGGCTAAACGGTTTGGTATCCATGCTTTTCTGGCTTCCAATACGGTTACCAATGAATATTACCCCGAATTAGCGCGGCAACTGTTTACTTTGGCGGTTGGTCTGCAACAGGAAACCGGAGCGGAAATAGATTTTATTAATTTGTCAGGCGGTGTCGGCATTGCCTATCATCCGGATCAAAAGGAAAATGATATTTTGGCAATTGGCGAAGATGTGAGAAAAGTATATGAGGAGGTTCTGGTACCTGCGGGGCTGGGGCAGGTGAAATTATTTACCGAAATGGGACGCTTTATGCTGGCTCCTTATGGTGCATTGATCACCCGCGCAATTCACGAAAAACATATTTATAAAGAATATATCGGGGTGGATGCTTGTGCAGCTAATTTAATGCGTCCTGCGATGTATGGATCCTACCATCATATTACGGTCTTAGGCAAAGAAAACGCGGTGAAGGATCACAAATATGACGTGGTAGGCGGATTGTGCGAGAATAATGATAAATTTGCTATCGACAGAATGTTGCCGGAAGTTGAAAAAGGTGACCTTTTATTCATCCATGATGCGGGAGCTCATGGGTTTTCTATGGGCTACAACTACAATGGGAAATTACGCAGTGCAGAGTTATTGCTTAGGGAAGATGGCAGTGTTAAACTGATTCGCAGAGCGGAAGAATCGAAAGATTATTTTGCAACCTTTGATTTTAGTGATGAATTCAAAGACTTAAGGTAGGACACGAAAGCAATCTTGCTGCGCTACCACAGTCTTATGCTTTGCTACGGAATAAAGTTTATAATTTTGTCGGCAGGAACGCTCTGTAAAGTAAACTTGATTTCTAAAGAGTTTTTATAATATAAAAAGGCGCTATCTGATTGTTGGTTCAGATTACGCCTTTTTTGTTTTGACAGAGCAATTTTCTTCAAGGCTCTCTTTAATTCCCTCTTTTTGCAGAGAGTCCAGCTTCAGGGTTTGTAGTTTGTCGATTGGTTTTCCGCAGGGTTTCACCTAAGTTTCGCACATCTTCAGCGGTTTCGGTTTTCGTAAGTACATAGAGGAAATCCCCGGCGTGGATCGTAGTGTTCCCATCCGGCACCAGCTGTTCTGATCCTCGTTTAATGTCTACCAGTAATGTATGTTCCGGCCAGGGAACATCTTTTACTTTTTTATTTTCTATCAGACTGCCGCTGTTGACAGGAACTTCTATAATATCGCGTTGTTCTTTTACTATCTCGGGCTCCGGCGTGGAATGACTGCGTATGGTTTTGAAAAGCAGAGCTTCATAAATCGGTTGTCCGCCTAATAATTGCGCCACAACATAGGCGATGGCAGAGGCGATGCCCAAAATCATCAGGTGAGAAAAACTGCCTGTCATCTCGCTGATTAAAACGGTACCGGTAATAGGTGCCCGTACCGAAGCAGAAAAGAAGGCAACCATTGCTAATACGATTACATTGGGAGCATGATTTACCGCAATTAATTGCATAGAGAGCATGATGTTTGCACAAATCCCGCCCATTAGAGCTCCCAGAACCAACATAGGGAGAAAAAAACCTCCGGGTACGCCGGTGCCGTAGCTGATCAAAGTAAAAATAAACTTTCCTGCAAATAATACTAAAAGGAGCCGTAAAGGAAGATCTTTCAGAGCCAGTTCGTTGACTAATTCGTTGCCGCCTCCCAACACTTGAGGGAGCAGGAAACCTAACATTCCGGCACAAAGGAGCGAAAACAGAATCTTTATATAAAGGTTTCTGAAAATCGGCAAGCCGTAAAATTTTTCTGTATTGAGCAAACTCTTATTAAATAGCACTCCGCCGATCGCCGCTATTACAGAAATCACGATTGCATAAAGCAAATGCTTGTCCAGGGGAAAAGGCGGCAGTCCGTAAAAGCTGAAAACAAAATCGCGGCCGAACAGCATGCGGGAAATAAAAGTTGCCGTAAGGGAGGCTGCCATGGCGGGCAACAATACTACTGCTGAAAAATTGCGGTGCAGCTCTTCCAGTGAAAACATAACTCCGGCCAGTGGCGCGTTAAATGCGGCGGCCAGACCGGCGCTGGCGCCGCTGGTAATCAAATAACGTTCTTCCAGGCGGGTACGATTTAAAAGTCGGCTGAAACCCTGGGCGGCGACAGCGCCCAATTGGATGGAAGGCCCTTCTCGTCCTAATGACAGCCCTGCTCCCAAACCAATTACACCGCTTGTCAGTTTGACCCAGAGAATACGCAACCAATTCATACGCATAAACCCCAAGATTACGCCTTTTACCTGAGGAATACCAGAGCCGCCTGCCATGGGTTCGTATTTGGTCAATTTATATAGCAGTCCGCTGATTGCGGCAAGCGCCACAAACCAGCTAAGCGTATATGTGATTGGCAGTTGTGTTAAATTTTCGTATAAAACAAGTCTCCAGGACTCGGCCTGTGCAAGAAGATAACGGAATAAGCTGATTACAAGACCGGAAAAAACACCAACCATAATGCCTTCCCAAAAAAGTTTGAATTGGAAACTCTGCCAATTATTTAGTGAGGAATAGGTTTTCATTACCTGGGAGGTGCTATTTTTCTTATGTTGTTGATTGTACTTAGTAAGAAGAGCAGTAAAATGCTTCTCCATAAAAAATCCCCTTTGAAAAATTTCTGACTTACCGATAAAATAATATTTTTATAATGCATTTTATTATAACACTACTTTGTCGTAATTTCATAAAAATAGAGAAACTGCAGTTCCTTTCCTGATTTCCTTTGTTATAAAAAGTCGACTGCAGCTAAAACAGTTTTGCTTCGTCTTAGTGCAGCCGACCTGATTTTCCGATGTGTAGAGAACTTATGTGATGATTATACGATCAGCAGAAATATTTTTTTGAATAAAGACGTAAGTACGTTTTATTCGAGAATACCGGTTTGTTTGTCCAGAGGGATTACTTCCGTATTTTCCTTGTCAAAGCGAGGATTCAGATAGTTGACGTAAATCCAGGCCATGATGCTGCCGGCAATATTCTGCCAGCTGCTGAATAAGGCGCCTGGTACAGTAGCGCCCGGTAATGCGGCAAAATGGGTTTTGGCGAGTCCTGCTGCCAAACCGGAGTTTTGCATACCTACCTCAACAGACAGGGCAATGCATTTTTTCCAACTCATGCCTGTCGCAAGACCGGCGGCAAAACCCAAAGCGGAACCAAGCAGGTTATGCAGAAAAACAACGGCGATCACTGTACTAGAGGATGTGATGATCGCGTTGCGGCTTGCGCCTGCCAAACCGGCAATCAGTAAGGAAATGCAGAGGCAGGAAAGCGCAGGCAGATATACTTTGCCCTTTTCACAAAGTACCGGGAAATAATAACGAATCGCTACACCTAATGCAATCGGTACGATGACGATTTGAATAATGCTCCAAAACATTGCGACAGGGCTGAAATCAATTCGCTGCCCAATGATTAAATACGTAAGGAACGGTGTCATAATAGGAGAGATCAGAGTGGATACACTGGTCATGGTAACGGACAGGGCCAAATCTCCCTTGCTGATGAAAGTGATTACGTTAGAGGCTGTTCCACCGGGGCAGGTGGCTACCAGGACAACACCTACAGTCAAAGCCGGGCTGAGAGAAAACAGGGTACAAAGCAGGTAAGCTAAAAGGGGCATGATGGTGTATTGTGCCAATGCACCCAGAAAAACATCGCGGGGACGCTGCAAAATAAGAATAAAATCCTTGATCTGCATGGTGGTGCCCATACCGAACATAATAACACCCAGCATAAAACTTAGAATACTGAAGCCGGAAATTTTACCCAGGACCCAGGTAAAGGCAGGAGGATAAGTCATACCTCCTATAAAAAACAGCAAAATAACAACGCCGAAATATTTACCTACCAGTTCACAAAGCTTTTTCATAATGCGTCTCCTCCCTGCAAATTGCAGACTTTGCCGGGAGCGGGGCATAAAAAATGCGCACCCGTGACAGATGCGCATTGATATACACGTAGCGTCTCGTCCCGGTCATTTCAGATCCAAGCGATTTTTGACAGTTTTCAGGAAAACAAAGCAGTTGTTTCGGTAAGACTCTTTTAAAAGATATCTTCCGGTCTGCAAGTGTCCCCACGTGATAATAACAAAAAAACGAATTTAATGCAAGAGAAAATTCATCTGTAGATTTTACGATAAAAGATTATTTTGCCAAAGGCATGGTTTCAAGTCCCGGCTTTTCGACTTGTACCGCGTCATAATCCGGGTCAAATTTGGGATTAAATACGTTTACATAGAGCCAGGCCAGTACGGCTCCGGAAATATTATGCCAGGCGCTGAATATAGCTCCCGGAGCTGCGGCTAAAGGCATTGCCGCAAAATGGGCTTTGGCCAGGCCGACGGCCAGACCGGAATTTTGCATACCTACCTCGATGGATAATGCCACAGCTTTTTTCCAGCTCATCCCTGCGAAATGGGCAATCAGGAAGCCCAGGGCATAACCCAGGCAATTATGCAGAATTACTACTAAAATAATAATACTGGAAGCTGCTAAAATAGCATTGCGGCTTACGGCAATAACACCGGCAATAATCAGAGAGATTGCGATGGAGGAAACTGCCGGAAGGTAGTCCTGTGCGACAGCGGCGAGTTTTGGCAGGAACTGTTTTACCGCTAAACCAAGAGCAATCGGGATGATAACGATTTGTACAATGGAAAAGAACATTCCTACAGGGTCAAAATTAATACGCTGGCCAATCAACAGATAGGTGATCATAGGAGTTAAAATAGGAGAAAGAAGTGTAGATACCATCGTCATAGTTACGGATAAAGCTACATCGCCTTTGCTCATAAAAGTGATCACATTGGAAGAAGTACCGCCCGGGCAAGTGCCGACCAAGACAACGCCTACGGTCAGGGCCGGGTCCAAATTAAAAAATACAGCGAGAAGATACGCTAAAAAAGGCATAACGAAATATTGTGCAATAGAGCCCAGGAATACGTCGAAAGGACGCTTTAAAATGAGTCCGAAGTCTTTTAGATTTAAGGTTGTGCCCATGCCGAACATCACGATACCCAGCATACATGCCAAAACGGATACGCCGCCCACTTTGCCTACGACCCATTTCCAATAGTCAGGGGTAGTAAGGCCCAGGATCAGAAAAACAATGGCAATGATACCAAAATATTTTCCAATCGCCGCACATAAACTTTTCATGCTAAAACCTCTTTCCTAAGTAAAATACGGCGGCTTTGTATTGCCGGGAGAAGGATGCCGCATAGCCTGATCCCGTTTCTGTATGTACAACCGCAAATAAGCAAACGTAAAATCGGCCCTGTGTAGAGTAAGGGCCGGTGTATTTTTGGTGTGTAAGGTGAATTATAAGCATAAGTTTTTTAAAATACAAGCATTTTTGTAATATTTGAAGAGAAAACCGATGAAAAAATGAAAAAATGAACGGAGATTGTAAAATATGAAACGAGAATTGTGTTATACTATTCCCAAAGGGGCTGGAGATATGAACATAATTATTGCTAAAAATATTCGGACGGAAAAAACTATCCGGAAAAGCCGTTTTATCTGTTCTTTGCAAAGGGCGGAATCAGAGGAAGAAGCAAAGTCTTTTATTAAAGATATAAAAAAAGAGTATTGGGATGCGACGCATAATTGCAGTGCTTACATTATTGATGAACAGCAGCAGCGATCCAATGATGACGGGGAACCGTCCGGCACGGCCGGTATACCTATGCTGGAAGTCTTACGTAAACAGCAGGTAGTACAGGTCGCAGCGGTTGTAACAAGATATTTTGGCGGCGTTAAGTTAGGGGCCGGAGGGTTGATACGAGCTTATTCCGGAGCTGTTGCTCAGGCTCTTGCAGAGGCAGGGCTTGCGAAAAAAGTAAAATCTGGCCTCTATGTGTATAAATGCAGCAATCTCGCTGCAGGGAAATTGCAAAATTTACTTTACCGTCAATCTTTATTTACGCTTGTTTCTGTTGAATATGGAAATGAAGTTGCGTTTACGTTGCAAATGGAGGAGAAAAACCTGTCGGCAGCACAGGCGTGGTTGACAGATGCTTTGCAAAAACAAACGGAACTGCAGAAAGTCGGAGAGACGTTTAAAGAGGTATTGTTAAGGTAAAATGCTTGACGTGTATGTTATAATAAAAACGATAGACAGATATTTAAAAACATATCTTTGTCTGTCAATTATAAGTTTGTATTGAGAAGTGTCTATGGGATTGGGTGCTCGCGAATCGCGGGCACCCTGTTTCTGTTTTTAGAGATAATTGTTTATATAGGCACATGCTCATATAAAAAGAAAAGGAGAAAAAGCATGTTAAGAAAAGTACTTTGTTTGGTATTGAGCGTTTTCTGCGTTGTAGCCTTTGTGGGCTGTGGGGGGAAGTCCGCGTCTTCGACAAAAGAGAAAAAACTGGAAGTGATGGCCAGCTTTTACCCCATCGCAGAATTTACCCGTCAGGTGGGCGGAAGCCATGTGACGGTGAATACCATGATTCCTGATGGTGTGGAACCCCACGATTGGGAACCGACAGCGAAAGATATAGAAAAATTGGGAAAATCCGCTATTTTCTTTTATAATGGTGGTGTGGAGCCCTGGGCCGAAAAGGCAATCGCTGCACTGGGGGAGAAAAAGATCACCGGTGTGGAGGTCGCTCATAGCTTGATGACCGAAATATTCCATGAAGAGCACGAGGAAGATTCGGATCATCACGATGCGAAAGAACAGCATGAAGAAAAGATGCATCATGATGCTGAGGATAAGCATGACGCAAAAGACCGGCACGAAGAAAAAGAACACCGGGAAGATAAAGCGACTTCTGCCGGACACCATCATCAGCATAATGGGCAGGATCCCCATGTATGGGTCAGTCCTAAACAGGCAATGGAAGAGGTAAAAATTATCGCTGTGGAATTAGGTAAAAAAGATCCGGCTCATAAAGCGGATTATGATAAAAATGCCGAAGCATATCTAAAAAAATTGTCTGATCTGGATAAACAACTGCAAGACCTGGGGAAAGTGGCTAAACGCAAAGAATTTGTAACAACGCATGCGGCCTTCAGCTATCTGGCCAAGGACTATGGCTTTACACAGCTTTCTATAATGGGCTTGAGTCCGGATGCGGAACCGGCGCCGAAAGATATGACAAACCTGGTTAATTTAATCAGGGAAAAAGGTATTAAGGTCGTATTTTTTGAGACCCTGGTTTCTCCGAAAGTTGCGCAGACAATTGCGAAAACGGCAGGAGTTTCCACCCTGGTATTGAATCCTTTGGAAGGCTTGACCGCTGAAGAAAAGAAGGCCGGAGCCGATTATATCAGTGTGATGCAGGAAAATATCAACAATCTGAAAAAGGCATTGGCAGAGTAGTTCCGGCCTAAAATAATGCTGTCAGAAAAGACATAAAAGAAAGCAGGGAGAATATCATGCAGTTAGTCGCTCTTAAAAATCTGGGCTTCAGCTTTGGTGAAGGTTGGATTTTTCGCAATTTAAATCTGGAAATACAACAAGGCGATTTTATTGCAGTCATTGGGGCGAACGGAGCGGGGAAAAGTACGTTGTTACGCGTTATCGCCCACATCCTCCCGGCTACAGAAGGAGACGTTTTTTTGTTTGGGGAATCTTTACAGAGGTTTAGAAACTGGAAGAAGATAGGTTATGTACCGCAAAATCCGGCGCGGCAGCAAAATAGTTTTCCCATCAGCGTACGAGAAGTCGTTCAATTAGGAAGATTGGATGGCAGCAGCGTTTTTAAGCGTTTTAACAGTGACGATCACAGAGCGGTTGATGAGATTATGCAGAAGTTTGGTTTGGAAGAGTTCTCGCACCGAAAGGTGGGGGAACTTTCCGGTGGGCAGCAACAACGCGTGTTTCTGGCTCGGGCAATGGTTAACGATCCGGACATTTTGTTGTTGGATGAACCGGCCACCGGTGTGGATACAGATGCAAAAGCTGTCCTCTACCAGATGCTTGGGAAATTGAATCAGCAGGGCAAAACAATTATTATGGTGTCTCATGATCTGGATCTGGCAGATCAGTATGCCAGGAAAGCGTTATGTCTTGACCAGGGGTTATGTTTTTGGGGTAATATGCATGATGCGCTGAAGCATCGGCATAAGCATGGTTATTTTTATTAAAAAAGCCCTGAGAAAAGAGCTTTTCCACGCTGTTATTCGAAAGCGGAACTCGATTTGGAATTCAATTTTTGTAAGTGAATCTTAGTGCAGAGAAAATGAAGAAACACCTCGGACAAAGTGTAAGGCTGGTTATTTGCAGTAAGTTTTGCAATACGTAAAGAGAAAGAGTGCGAATGATGGAAATTTTCCTGATGGATTTTATGCAGCGAGCCTGGTTGGCCGGCCTTATTATGGCTGTAATCTGCCCCCTCATCGGCAGTTTTCTGGTCTTACGCCATCAGTCTATGATCGGAGACGGATTAGGGCATATTGCTTTTGCCGGGGTAGCGGGGGGGGCTTTATTAGGGACACAGCCTGTTCTTTCCGCGGCGGCGGTTACTGTAATCGGCGCAGTTTTAATTGAAAAGGTCCGGACCCGAATGCACGACTATGCGGACATGATCCTTGCGCTCTTTTTTTATGCGGGAATGGGATTTGCAGTGATATTCACCAGTTTGAATCATAGCGGCAGTTTTAATCTGAGCAGCTTTTTATTTGGTAGTTTGATGACAATCTCGCAAGCGGATCTATATATTGTGGCCGCACTGGGCATCTTTATTATTATTTTTATTCTTGCCTTATACAGACCGCTGCAATATTTGGCTTATGACGAGGTGTCGGCCAAAGTGGCCGGGCTTCCGGCAGACACCTTGAACTTGTGGCTCAGTGTGTTGACCGCCTTAACTGTTGCGCTTTCCATGCGCGTGGTAGGGATTTTATTAGTTTCTGCCATGATGGTGATTCCTGTGGCGTGTGCCTTACAATGGTCCCGCAGCTTTTCCGGAACGATGCTGAGGGGCGTTGGCTTTGCTTTATTTTCTGTGACTCTGGGGATGTTTTTGTCTTATGAGCTTAACCTGGCTCCGGGAGGGACCATCGTATTGGTAGGTGCCGGTTGCTTTCTTTTCAGTATGCTATATACTATAAACAAGAAGTAAGAAGGATGGTGCTGCCCTATGCGAGCAGATTTACATATTCATACCACCGCCTCTGACGGCACATGGGGGCCGGCTGAACTTGTCAGCAAGGTTCAAACTGCCGGTATAGAGGTGTTTGCTGTTTCTGACCATGATCATACGGGTAATGTGGCTGAAACCGGACGTATCGCAAAAAATGCCGGGCTTGTTTTTTTGCCGGCCGTCGAATTAAACTCTACAAAAGACGGGCATAATTATCATATTTTGGGTTATGGGATTGATACAGCCAACGCAGTTTTACAGGAGCTGTGCTCGCACAATCGTGAGTTGCTGGAGCAAAAGGATAATGACAGCATTCACATGTTGGTAAAGCGGGGCTGGCCGGTTTCTATGGAAGAGTTCAAAGAGTACCGTTACGATCGTCGGCGAGGTGGTTGGAGAGCGTTGGCTTATTTGCAGGACAAAGGGCTTTGCGGTGATGTAGCAGATTTTTTTACGCGGATTTTTACGGCAGAGAATAATTTAGGCTTTCCGGAATTCCCTTCTGTGGGAGAAGTTGTTCGGGTCGTTCATCAGGCCGGGGGACTTGCGCTTTGCGCTCATATTGCCAGTGACTTTCATGGTGCCGGCCTGCAGGAATGTTTGCCGCGCTTATTAGATGAGGAATTGGATGGTTTTGAGTGTTATCACTCTGGTCATAAAACAAGCGACAGCTACTTGTTGGCGCATTACTGTCAGCGTCATGGTTTATGTATTTCCGGTGGCAGCGATTGTCATGGCTCTTTTGTTGCTGCACGTCATTTAGGCGAGCCACTGATTGATACTTCGATGCTGTCTCTTCCGGGATTACTATCTTGCCATTAAACCCCAGGCTTGTTGTAAATATGACCTAGAAAGAGGAGAAAAGGAGCTCTCAAGATAAGGCAAAGAGCTTTACAGAAGAGGTGTATTACTATGCAAAAGGCCAAAGTGTACTTTACTGATTTCCACGTGCCGTATGGGGGAGATCCGCTTCCTGAAAAATTGGCGAAACTCATAAAAAAATCCGGCTTTGAAAAGTTAGATTTGAAGGATAAGTTTGTGGCGATAAAAATGCATTTTGGAGAGAAGGGGAATTTAGCGTTTTTACGCCCTAATTATGCCAAAGTAGTCGTTGATATGGTGAAAAATACAGGCGGAAAGTCTTTTTTAACTGATTGTAATACGTTATATGTAGGCACTAGAAAAAATGCTCTGGAACATTTGGATACTGCCTATGAGAATGGCTTTAATCCTTTTTGTACCGGTTGCCAGACGCTCATTGCAGATGGTCTGAGAGGTAATGACGAAGCGTTGCTGCCGATTCCCAATGGCGAGCTGGTGAAAGAAGCAAAAGTAGGTAAGGCACTGGCGGATGCGGATGTGATCATTTCCCTGACTCACTTTAAGGGCCATGAAATGGCAGGTTTTGGCGGTGCTATTAAAAATATGGGCATGGGTGGTGAAAGCCGTGCCGGTAAGATGGATCAACATAGTAATGGCAAAGTACAGGCCGATCAGGGAAAGTGCGTCGGTTGTGGACGCTGCGTTGCCATTTGTGCACAGGATGCACCCAGTATCACCAATAAGAAAAGTCATATTGACCAAAGTAAATGCGTGGGTTGCGGTCGTTGTCTGGCGACTTGCCCTACAGATGCCATTGCGCCGGTAAGTTGGGATGCAGGTGCGGTATTTAATCGTAAAATGGCTGAATATGCGGCGGCAATTGTAGCAGGAAGCCACAGTTCCATGTCAGTCTGATTGTGGATGTATCGCCGAATTGTGATTGCCATGCGGAAAATGATATCCCGATTGTACCGGATATCGGCATGCTGTGTTCAGAGGATATGGTAGCATTAGACCAGGCTTGTGCGGACTTAGTTAATGCGGCGGAACCGGTCAAAGGATCGCAGTTGGATAAAAATCTTAAAAAAATTGCAAATAAGGTGGCAAAAAAAGACTATTTTACGATTACAACTCCCGAATCCGACTGGGAGAATTGTTTGGCCCATGGGGAAAAAATCGGTTTAGGCACCCGGGAATATGAACTGATAAAATAAGCGCTATCGCAGTAGACATAGTATTGTAATAGCGAAGCGCATGATTGAGACAGAATAAGGGCGTATGATAAATAACTATGGAAAGGGACTCCGTTTATCTATGAACGGAGTCCCTTTTATGACTATTGCCGCAAAATATCTGTTCCGGCTGAAGCTTACTTGATTTTATTTAAATTACGCCATCCTTTAGAAAAAAAATACAATAAGACAACAAAGTAAATAAACGTGCCGGATAATGTGCGGGTAGAAAACCAGAGCGGAAATAGAAAAAAGGTCAACAGCAAAATAAATAAGCGTAATAAAAACGGAACTGAAAGTAAAAAATCCCACCCTGTTTTTCTGTAAGCGTTGAGAATATAAGACATGGCAAAAAGGCTCTGACGTGAAGCAAAGATGCCAAAGAAAAAGCCGCTTATGATAAACAGGACCAGATTTATGATTGCATTAAAGTCAGAAAAGTTGAAAACCGTATTCACAGCAAAACCTCCGTAGTGGGACTAGTTACATTATAACGTGCAAGCAGTTGCAGAACAATATGCGGCAGAAAAACATGCAAGGAAAATAAAAAAGGGAAATAAAAGTAAAGGAAGAGACATAATTATGTCGCGAATTTATGCTAAAATAATAACTATACAAAATTGTTTTTAGAGAATGAAAAATTACATTTTCCGCAGGTGTCCATCCCAACTGAGAAGATGGAAATATCGTTTAGCCGTTTTTGAAATAAAACGGGAATGGAAAGTATTGCGTGCGTAAAAGAGGATGAAAAAATGAAATTTGCACTGGAAGGAATAAAGGTAATTGATTTTTCAAAATGGCTGCCGGGTCAATATTGCGGTATGATGCTGGCTGATTACGGCGCCGACGTTATAAAAGTTGAGAATGTTCACGGGGATCCTAATCGTTTGTTCAGTCCCTGCCTGGCGCCCACCATGAGCAGTTGGAACCTGGCTTTAAATCGAAATAAGAAAGGGCTTTCTGTGAATTTAAAAACGCAGGAAGGAAAGGAAATTCTGCTTCGCCTTTTACGAAGATCGGATGTGTTTCTGGAAGGTTTTCGCCCCGGCTTTTTGGCGACGATGGGCTTGGATTATGAAAGCATAAAAAAGGAAAACCCCGGACTGATTTATTGTTCTATCACAGGGTTTGGCCAAGTGGGCAATAATCGTTGGCGGCCGTCCCATGATTTGAATATAGTTGGTTTATCGGGGTTGGCCTGGGGACAGGGCGAGGCTCCGCCGGCAGTTACGGAAACCCAGGTATCCGCATTAGGAGGCAGTTTAAATGCGGCAATGGCCATAGCAATGGCCTTGTATTCCCGCGCCAAAACGGGGAAAGGGCAATATATTGATGTGAGTTTGTATAGTGCGGCGTTAAGTATGCAGACCGTGTCGATCGCGTCCGTTCTGGGCTGTCGTGTTACACAGGAAAAACCTTTTGGCAGGTGTGCGCATTATTATAATATCTACCGTACCAAAGATCAGAAATATATTAGCGTAGGAACAATAGAACCAAAATTTTGGGCGCGCTTTTGTGACATGATCGGTAAACCGGAGTTTAAAGAGCGGCAGTATGATTTTGCAAATACAAAAGAAATTACAGAAGAAATACAAAAAGTAATTGCTGGCAAAACCCGGGCGGAGTGGGAAGATCTGTCTGCACAGGGGGAATTTTGTGTCACACCGGTTTTGAACGTAGAGGAGGCACTGGAAAGCGATATACTGACCGCAAGTCATATGTTAGAGGATAGGCAAGAAGATCTTGGCAGAGTAAGCTATTTAAGACCGGCTGTACAAATGTCTGCAACACCCGGCAATATTCGTTCACGCGCCCCTTATATAGGTGAGCATAATCTGGCGATTTTACAAGAATTGGGTTATAGCAGGGAAGAAGTATCTTCCTTCAAAAAGCAAGGCATTATTTAATCGAAGGAGTTTCACGTGAAACATTTTTTAAGAATCATATTTACGCTGATCTGTTTTATCATTTCCTGCCTTCCCGTATCAACTGCACAGGCCGGGCTTATAGGGCAAAAACAGGAATCTGAGATGGGGAAGGCTGCAGCAGAGCAATTAGAGGCGCGCTACGGCTTATATCAGGATTCTGCGACCGAAGAACGAATCAACCGTATCGGGCAAAGTCTGGCCGCTGTTTGCGGACGCAAGGATATAAACTATACCTTCAAAGTGCTGAATACGGAAGAAATCAATGCGCTTGCATGCCCGGGCGGTTATATATATGTTTTTAAGGGTCTGCTGGATTATATGCCCAGCGATGCGGAACTGGCTGGCGTGCTGGGGCACGAGATAGGGCACGTAGTCAAACGTCATACAGTGAAACAGATAGAAAAAAATATGTGGACACAGCTTGCCGCTATTCTGGCCGGCATTGCCTCGGGAAATGGAGATGTGTTGGCGATGGGCATGGTGGTAAGTGATGCATTGGCAGCAGGTTATAGCCGGGCCGATGAAACGCAGGCAGATCAGGAAGGATTTACGTATACTGTAAGAGCGGGGTATAGTCCCTATGCGATGCTGGTCACTCTGAATAAGCTGGAAGAATTAAGCCGTCAATACGGAAATCCCGGATGGGGGTTGTTTGATAGTCATCCGGAGCCGGAACAGCGGGTAAAAAAGATAAAAAAAATGCTGGAGTCCTTAAATATTTCACCGGAACCGGATATCAAGGCGGACGGGTCTGTCACCGTGAAGGAAACATTCTCCGGAACGGATTGGGAATTTAAGATCCTTGGCCCGGGTAGTGGGAACAAACCTGAATACCGAGCGGAATTATTAGCCGGAGCCCTGTATCAGGTAAAACAAAAAGGGAAGGTCATGCCGTCTCATTTTATTGTGTATGATGCAGGAGATAAAGCCACAATTTATTATGAGGATATGCAGATACTGACGGTGTATCAAGAGGAGAGCGCCGCTTTTAATGGAACGGGAGCCTATGCAAATTATTGTGCGGCATTGTTTCGCGACTGGGCTGAAAGGGTGAATAAAGCACATTCGTTTTAAGAACGCAGCATGCGGTCATAAAACCGGAATTTATCTTTTTGACAGTGAATATTTTTGGAATTTGATGTACAATAAATACACAAGTAGTATTGTATTGAGAAATAAGTCAGGTGGGAAAGAGGTGTAAATATGGGGAAAAATCGTTTTGGGAAAAAAGCGACAGCCTTAGTTCTGGCAGGAGTCTGCGGTATGACGATGGGACTGACCGCCTTGCCGGTACCTTTTGCGGAAGCCGCCCTAGGTGGTGTTTTAGGGACGGTTGTACAAGATGCTTTGTCCTATAAAGAGGTCGAGGAAGCGATTCACTACTATAACAATACGGAACCGGGACGGCAGGCATTGCTCCAATCTTTTAAAAAGAAACTCAAAGTTTCAGAAAATGGCTATTTACATAATCGTGTAGATAATATCGTGTCACGTCTGAGTTCAAGTATTGCTTTATCGGACCCCTCAATTAATAAAAAACCCTATATCTATTTTGTGAATCAAGAAAAATCGTTTAACGCTTTTTGCAGCATGGGGCATGTAATGAGTGTGAATGAAGGGTTGTTCACCATGACGGACAATGAGGATGAGTTGGCTGCTGTTATTGCTCATGAAATGGGTCACGGACAAAAAGACCATGTGGCCAAATCCATCCGCAAAAAAATGGTTATTGAAATGGGAGCCGGAGTTTTGTCATCAGCCATGGGAGCAAGCACATTTTCTAATTTTGCTTTAGACTTAGCCATGAATCAAATCGACAATGTAGTGATTGGCAAAAAGGATGAATGGCAGGCAGATAATCTGGCTTTTGATTATTTGCTCGGTGCCGGCTATAATCCCGGGGCTACGGCAGCGTTATGGCAACGGGTGGAAGATAAGTATGGTGCCTCCAAGTCCAGCTTTGTCGGGGAAATTTTTTCTCCCAGCGACCATCCCACCCATAAACAACGCAAAGAAAACTATATGAAGCGTGTTTCAGCTTTAGGCAATAATCGTGTGACTGCCGCAGGCGGAACGGTTAAAGTGAATGGTAAATCGTTTGTTACTCCGGTTCGTGCTGGAGATATGAGCGGAGCTGAACGCTCTTACTTCGTTCAGGGAAACCTGGCAGCGGCTTATCATAATGGGCACAGCGCACAAAGCGCCTATGTCTCAGGCAATACGGTTATGTTGGGGGCGCAGCCTATTATGACTTGCTATGCCGGTGATATTTCGGCTTATGAATTGGCCGAAATATTAAATGCTATAAAATAACCATATATAACGGGGCACACACAAAGGAGGCGAAATATTTTGGAAAATAAACTTTGGCGGATGCTTAAGGAGTTGAAATCAGAACAATTTGTTTGGGTGGAACTGTCCCATTCTCTGAATAACGAGAGCCCGGTCTGGAGCGGGATGCCTGAGGGGGTAGTCAAGTTAGGAGAAACAGTGTTTGATTGGGGGAATCCGATGTTGGAGTGCTTGATTCAAACCTTTAAGTTTCCCGGGCAGTTTGGAACCCACGTGGATTTTCCGGGACATTTTGCTAAAGGCGCCAAACTTTCAGAAGCGTATGGCGCAAATGAACTCCTATTCCCTTTGGTAGTAATTGATATCACTGAAAAAGTTAAAGATAATGTGGATTATGCAGTGACTGTGGGAGATATCAAGGAATATGAAGAACATTATGGCATTATTCCGGAAGGCGCTTTTGTAGCGTTGCGTACCGATTGGTATAAACGCTGGCCGGATATGGAAAAACTGGCTAATGCAGATGCCAACGGCAACGAGCACTGCCCCGGCTGGTCTAATGAAGCGCTTGCATACATTTATGAAATACGGAAAGCTGCAGCCAATGGGCATGAAACTTTGGATACCGATGCCAGCTGTCTGGCAACGGCGGCGGGAGATTTGGCCTGTGAACGCTACGTTTTAAAAAATGGACATCTTCAGGTCGAAGTGATGAAAAATCTGGATAAAGTGGCTCCGTCCGGCGCCATTTTACTATTGTCCTGGCCTCGTATTGAGGGGGCAACCGGTTTGCCGGCAAGGGTGTATGCCATTTCGCCAAAAGTTTGATTTTTATGATTATACAGGGCCTGATATAAATAAAACATAAAGAAAAATTCTGTAATTGATTTTTATTATTCTATTAAAATAAATTTAATAGAATAATAAAAATTTTAGATAAAAACGGGAAAAATATGATAAAATAAAAAACAGATATAACAGATATAGATATTGAACATGTGGGAAAAGTAGTTTTTTTTAAGAGCTTATGGGTATCTAAAAGTAATTTGCAACACCGTTTCTTCCAGCTTGGAAACCTTGTAAGGTACATAATTAGGCGGAAAGGAGCTAAGGTAATGAAGTGGAAAAAGAACCGAAGGCTGCACGTCCTCCTCTTTCTGTTAGTTATATTTTCCCTGACGGTTCTTTCGGTTGCCATGGCGTTTGCAGCGACTGGAGATAAGAAAGATGTGACCTGTGGTACGTTTTGGCCGCCGGAGGAAGGCTACTATGTACGTCGCAACTCCTCCGGTATTGTAAACGGTATGATGAATGTCATTGTACCGGGGAAATATCCACCTTTGATCGGGATACAGATTTTTAACGCTGAGGATAACAAAGATACCAAAACGGGCAAATTGATCCAGGCAGATTCGCTCCCTTATAATTACGGTGTCTGGTTTGGGGGGACGATTCAGCCTGCGCAGGCAATCTTCGCTACTCGTATGGTTCAGGGAGCCTATACAAAAACATTTTCCTTACATGGAGATGTAACCCAAACAATTCCGTTGGGAAATCTTCCCAACTATAAGGCGCAACTTTGTTACAATCGTATTATATTGTCGTCTTTTCCCGGAGTATCTTTTGTTCCTGATGTTGCGGGCGAATATATACGGGAAGATGTGATGCATGCGGCCTCTCCGGATGTATATATGGCAGTTGCCCTACTGGAAATGCTGCCGTTTTCTGACACGCAGTTGGAATTTTGGTCTGGCAACTATGAGATGCAACTTGCTGAGTTGGTTCATAATAGTGGAATATTTGATGTGTATCCTCAGTTGGGGAATATCGGACCGGGATTTGAAATTAAAGTGTTACGCAAAGATACGGGAAAACTGCATTATAGTTTTGTTATAAAAGATAACTTGAAAGAGGTTTATCGGGTGGCGCCAGATGGAAGCGCTGTCCTCATTTATAATATAAATGGAGCAAAAGGCTAAAGAAACGGAGGCGGTGTTCTATGAAAAATCTGTGGAAAAAGATTTACGGCGGACTTGTAGTGTCTTTTTTACTTTTAACCTTGCCACTTTCGGTATGGGCAGAAAAAGTCATTATTTTGCACACGAATGATATTCATTGTGGGGTGGAAGATAATATTGGCCTTGCTAAAGTAGCACAATATAAAAAAGACTTATTAAAAGAAACTCCTTATGTTGCTTTGGTGGATGCGGGAGATGCTGTGCAAGGTGCTCCGGTGGGAAAGCTTTCTGGTGGAATGTCTGTTGTTAAGATGATGAATGCAGCAGGTTATGATTTTCTGATCCCCGGCAATCATGAATTTGATTATGGGATGGAACAATTTTTTAAACTGGCAAAAAAACAAAAAACAGGTTATTATTCGGCAAATTTCGTAAATTTGCCAACGAATAAATTAGTCCTTCCACCGTATAAGATGATGACATTCGGTAAGAAAAAAATTGCTTTTTTGGGAGCCACAACACCCAGTACCTTTATCAATTCTACCCCGCAGTTTTTCCAAAATGAAAAGGGACAGTTTATTTATGGTTTTTGCGAAGATAAAGAAGGAACTAAATTATATAACCAGTTGCAAAAATATATTGACCAGGCAAGAGGTGAGGGCGCGGACTACGTGGTTTTAGTGGCCCATTTGGGAAGCGATGGTTCCATTCCTGTCTGGAGCAGCGAAGCGGTGATAAAAAATACGACTGGTATAGATGTTCTGATAGATGGACATTCCCATGAATTGTATGAACGGGAAGTATTTAATAAAAAGGGAGAAAAAGTATTGTTAGCACAGACCGGTACCAAAATGAAGAGTGTCGGCAAAGTGGAGATCAATGATAATGGTCAAATCACGGCTACTTTAATAAAAGAGCTTAAAGACGCAGATCCTGGGGTTCTTAAAGTAATTGCCAAAGAAAATAAGCGGTTTGAAAAGATTTTAAATAATCCTATGAGCGAGACTTTGGTAGATTTGACAATTGATGACCCTGTTACCGGTGAGCGAAGGATCCGTAATGGGGAAACAAATTTGGGGGACTTAGTCGCTGATGCCTATCGCAATGTATTAAAGACGGATGTTGCAATGATTAACGGCGGCGGTATTCGTGTAAACTTAGCTAAAGGTACACTTACTTATAATGATCTTTTGGCAGCATTCCCCTTTGGCAATATGTGTGCTGTTGTTGATTGTACCGGGCAACAGATATTGGATGCCTTGGAAATGGGAGCGGCTAATTATCCGGAAGAAAATGGGGGATTTTTCCATGTTTCCGGATTGACCTATACCATAGACAGCAAAATTCCTTCCACTGTAAAAATGGACGATAAAGGAAACTTTGTAAGCGTTGCAGGGGCAAGACGAGTAAAAGACGTTATGGTGAATGGCCAGCCGCTGGACCCGCAAGGAGATTACACGGTAGGCGGCATTACTTATATTCTGAAGAGTGGCGGCAACGGGATGACAATGTTCCGTGATGCAGTATTGCTGTCCGATGGCGATATTTCTGATGTGGATGCCATTACTGAGTTTATCAAAACGCACCTTAACGGCAAGGTAAAAGAAGGCTATGAAAAACCGGAAGGACAGGGCAGAATAAAAATACTGCAATAAGTTGAAAATTTTGCGATAAACTGTATCAACAATACTAGCTGGTAATGCTTATAATGGATGTTTTGACGAATTAAAAAGAATATATATTAAAAAAGCTTTCTTTATGGTAAAATGAAAGACAGAAGGAAGGGGCGAGAGCAAGCCTGTCTAAGCGATCAGGTCCCTTAAATTTAGAGGAAAATGAAGGAGGTCTGCCACTATGGGATTAATCAAAGCAGGTATGGGCGCAATTGGCGGCGTGTTAGCCGACCAATGGAAAGAGTATTTTTACTGTGAAAGTCTGACGCCGGATGTTCTAATGGCAAAAGGGCAGAAAAGGACCAGTTCACGAGGACGCAGTTCTAATACCAGCGCCGAAGATAATATTATTTCTAACGGTTCCGTTATCGCCGTAAACAATGGGCAGTGCATGATGATCGTAGAGCAAGGTAAGGTTGTCGAACTGTGTGCCGAGCCGGGTGAATTTACATATGATAAATCAACCGAACCTACTATTTTTACCGGTGATTTGAAAGAAAGCGTTGTAGATGTATTTAAACGCGTTGGCAAACGTTTTACTTTTGGCGGCGATACCGGCAAGGATCAACGGGTGTATTACTTTAATACCAAAGAAATCATTGGTAATAAATACGGTACTCCCAGTGAGGTCCCTTTTAAAACTGTGGATGAGGGAACCGGTTTGAAGCTGACAGTTCGTATTCGCTGCTTTGGTGAGTACAGTTACAAAATTGTTGATCCGATCTTGTTCTATACGAACGTAGCCGGCAATGCCGGAGATGAGTATCTTCGCAGCCAGATTGACAGTCAGTTGAAATCAGAATTGCTGACTGCTTTGCAGCCGGCCTTTGCAAAGATTTCCGCCATGAAGATCGACTATACGGAACTGCCGGGGAGAACCTATGAATTAGCAGATGCGTTGAACAGCGTTCTTTCGGCGAAATGGAGAGAGCTGCGCGGCATCGAGGTTGTTTCCTTCGGTGTGAACAGCGTTAAGGCGAATGAAGAAGACGAAGCGAAGATCCAGAAAATCCAGATGGGTATGGCAATGTCCAATCCCGCTATGGGTGCCGGTGTCCTGGTTGATGCGCAGGCTGATGCAATGAAAATTGCGGCGGCTAATGAAGGCGGTATGGGAGCTGCGTTTGGTTTCATGGGTATGAACATGGCGGGTGCAGCCGGCGGCATGAATACCGGTAATTTATACGGTATGGCCCAACAGCAACAACAGCAGGCTCCTGTTCAGAGTGCTCCGCCTCCGGTAGCACCACCGGCAGCGCCTCAGGCCCCGGCAGGTTGGACTTGCGAATGCGGTCAGAGCGGTAATACCGGTAAGTTCTGCGGCAATTGCGGTAAGACGAAGCCGGAACCCCAGGACTGGACCTGTGAATGCGGGACTCATAATACCGGTAAATTCTGTGGAAACTGTGGTAAACCGAAACCGGCTGCGCAGGACTGGACCTGTGAATGCGGGACTCATAATGCCAGCGGTAAATTCTGCGGTAATTGTGGTAAACCAAGACCTTGAGTTGTGAAGCTTTAATAAATACTGGGCGCGCCTGCCGTCTGCTTTTGCAGGCTGGCAGTGTGCGTTTTATTCAATCTTTAGTGAGAGGTGATGACGATGGCAGATACCTCTGTCGGCTACAAATGTCCTAATTGCAGTGCCCCGCTAACCTATCAACCGCATCAGGATAAAGTAACCTGTGAATATTGTGGTACCGAACTTAAAATCAAGGCGTTAGAAGAATTATTTGCCAAACAAGAAGAGCGGGCGGCAAAGGCACAGGCAGCAAAAGAATCGAAATGGGATACAAAGAATGCGGGCAGCGAATGGAGCGAAGAAGAAGCCGCTTGTTTGAAGACTTTTTGCTGTTCATCCTGCGGTGCGGAGCTGGTATGTGATGAAAACACGATGGCGACAGAATGTTGCTATTGCGGTAATCCAACTATGTTGCCAGCCCGTTTTACCAATACATTGAAACCGGATTATGTAATTCCGTTTAAATTGACTAAAGAAGAGGCCGTAGCGGCGCTGAAAGAATTCTATAAGGGTAAATATCTGTTGCCATCTGCCTTTACCGCCAACAACAGGGTGGAAGATATCCAACCCATGTATGTTCCTTATTGGCTGTTTGATTCTGATATTTCTGCGACGGCCACATTCCGGGCGGAAAATGACTTGGCAATCGATACGCCGGATGCTACGATTGTTGAGACCAGCGTGTATGATGTGGAACGCAGCGGCGTGATGTCTTTTGAACGCATTCCCGTTGATGGAAGCGAAAAGATGGATGATACCTATATGGAAAGCGTGGAGCCTTTTGATTACAGCCAGATGGTTCCTTTTAGCGCCGGTTACCTGACAGGTTACTTGGCCGATAAGTATGATGTGGACGCAGAGAAATGCGCGCCTCGCGCCGATCAACGCGTCAATGACAGTGTAGTCCCGGTATTGCAGGAGACCGTACAGGGCTATTTGCGGTGTCAGGTGTCGGATTGTTCTGTTATCAAGGATACCGGCAGCGTTAAGTATGCGTTGGCTCCTGTATGGATACTGACTACCCGTTATCAAAACAAGCCCTATACATTTATGATGAATGGACAAACAGGGAAAATGGTGGGAAGCTTGCCGGTTGACAAACAAAAAGCAATTCTGTACCCGGGGATTATTTTCCTGGTACTTTTGCCCATCTTGTATTTTGCTGTGAAATCTTTATTGGTGTGAGGGGAGGGGGAGATAATGATGAAAAAAATATTCTTGCTGGTGACCCTCCTGACCGCTTTGCTGGGGCTTTCAGGGCTATTCGATCAATCAGGAACCGCCTATGCGGCTACAGCGGTAAAACAACAGCCCAGTCTTGTTGATGCGGCAAATGTCTTACAGCCTGTGGACAAACAAAAAATACTGTCTTTAATTCGTCAAATCGAACAAAAACATAAAATTCGAGTGGCAGTCCTGACTGTTTCCGGTACACAGGGTATGGACATAAAAGATTATGCGAATGGCATTCTGGATGGTTATTATCAGGATGGAGAAAAAGGGAATATGGTAATGATCCTTGATGTGGGAAGCCGTCGGTGGCAAATTGCCACGGATCCTAAAATGAGAAAGATGATTACTGATGAGCGAGGGATTCCCAAGTTAAAAGAGTCTTTTATAGATGCGCTGAAAAAAGGTGATTATGCAAAGGCCTTTACTAATTATGCGAATACCACTGATTTTTTAGTGAACTATTATGCGAAAGAAGGAGAGGCCTATGATCCTTCTAAAGAGTTTAGCGGTGGTGCACTGGCCGGCGGTGGCGCCATTGCATTGGGTATTGCTGCGTTGATTCGCAAAGTATTAATGGGACAGATGAGTAATGTTCAGCCGGCATCAGATGCTTCCGCTTATTTAAACAAAGAAAGTTTTGGTTTAACCGGCAGTAACGATACATACTTATATACTACAACTGCGGTGATACCCAAAAAGAAAGAAAATAGTGGCGGCAGCAGCAGTGGCGGCAGTAGCGGCGGTAATGGCGGCGGAGGCGGAAGCTTCTAAGTAAACAGGGTATGAGGACGGAACCTCTATAAAATGGAAAGAAGGCCGGAAGCATTTACGCTTCCGGCCTTCTTTTTATAGTGAGTACATAAAATTATCCCGTTACTCTGCTTTTACAATTTTTGCGTCAATGGCATTCTTTTTTACGGAGGCGATACCGTTCATGCAGCTTTTGATTGCTTTATAACCTTCGCCAACAGCGATAATCTGTCCGTTTGTAGCTTTTAAACGGAAACGGAATTCTCCGGCCTTATCAGCATAAACTTCGAATTTCGGATTTTTTTCTACTTTAAAATCCTTTACGGTCTGATTTTCTACTGCGGCGACAGGCGCGTTTTTCTGAACGCTGGCAATACCGTTTTTGCAGCCAGAAGCAGTTTTGTAAACCTGGGATGCAGCAATGGTTTCACCGTTAGCGGCTACTAAGTTAAAACGGAAACCTGCTTTTGATTCTTTGATAACGAATTTTCCCATAGAAATTACCTCCTTAAATTATGTAAACCCATAATTAAGCTACCTTACGTTCAATTTAGCACGAATTTTACAAAAATTCAAGCGGTAAAAAATTATTTTGAAAATCATTTTACTATGGGACTTTTATTCCGTTCTTTTACCGGGCTTATTTCTCCGGATTGTAAAAGTAAAGCCGACAACATCCTTGTTTCTGCAAAATGTCGCCAGCTAAAAGGTTAAAGATTAAAGTAAGGTTTTACGAAGTACAGCGGGGTTTTTGGGAGAGAGGGAAGAAAAAGGAATATCGAATACAGTGAAAGCACCTTTTTTCCCTTCTTTAAAATGAAGACGATACATTGCTCTCGCAAAAGCTGTTAATATACTGGATGTAAATTGAGGGTTACTGTCCAGTTTTAAAGAAAATTCCATTATATGATTCGTCGTTTCGTCAGTTTTGCCATTTCGGAAGACAAAGCCCCCGTGGGGGATACCGCTATGATTTTTGACAAATTCTTCTTCGGAAATAAAGTGTACGACGGTTTCGTAACCTACGAAATAATTGGGCATGGTTTTAATGCTGTTTTCAATAGCCTTCAGATCTGCGCCCGGTTCCGCCACTACGAAACATTCGCGGAGGTGCATCTCGTTACCGGCTGCATCGGTCCCTTTGCCACTGCGCACCAAGTCAAGATACTCTTGTTTGGGAATGGTGTATTGCTTGCCGTTTTTTACTCCGGGAATCCGTCGAATGGCATCAGAATGCCCCTGGCTTACACCCTTACCCCAGAAGGTATAGGTTTCCCCCTCAGGCAGTGCGCTTTCACCCAACAGCCGCAGAAGAGAGAATAAGCCGGGATCCCAGCCTACAGAAATAATAGAAGCTGTTCCGTTTGCGTTTGCGACGGCATCCATTTTAGCAAAATATTCCGGGATTCGCGGATGCGTATCAAAACTGTCAACGGTTACGAAGTTCTTAGCAAGTTCAGGTCCCTGCTCCATCAAATCGGTAGCAGAGCCACCGCACAATATCATCACGTCGATTTTATTTTTATAGTCCAAAACATCTTTCAAATTTACTGCCGGCACACCGCTATCGGTCTTAGGCAAATCTCTGCGGGAAAATATGGCGATTAATTCCAGATCTTCCGACCGGTTTACCGCTAACTCGACTCCATGTCCTAAATTACCATAACCACAAATACCAATGCGGATCTTGTTTGACATGACCTTGCTCCCCTCTGCGCTAAGCGCGCTCTAACTGATTCATAAACAGTTAAATATATCTCGAAAAATATTTTTGCTAGATTCGATCTATCGAACTCCGAAATCTTTCCTTTTGCCGAAAAATTCTATTCTATAATTTATCAAATTTACAAGCATTTGTGAATATTTTTTTGTAAAAAAACACAAAAAAATCACGGCTGTGATATAATATTTAATCAGCATAAGAATAGATGTAGGTTAATTATTGAACTAATAAAACTTGAATTGATAAAAATGAAAAAGATACAGGTTTTGTAGGATAAGTACTGTTTCGTGACGCCATGGTGTATTCTGGCAGGAGGTATAAAACATGGACTTGGATTTTCATTTCAGCACAGTTTATGTATTGTCGCATTGGGCGGATTTTGGCAGCAATAGCTCCAGAATTATAGCCACCAGCTCCTAATTGGTGGATGATAACTTTGACAGTACCCCATTTTCAGACGAGGAAGAAGAGAAAATATTGCTAAAGGCATACAAGTCAGATATTCCTGCCAAAATGTCTGAGGTAATTTGACGGGTAACGGAAATGAGGATATTTGGATCCCGTTCCATTTAACAAGTGCAGTTGCTGAAATCTTGTGTTTTATTGCCCGCTGTCAGAAAGGGTTTCCTGATAATTATCTAAAAAGCAATGGCGTTTCCCGTTTTGTTTGAATGCTAAAACGGCATTCAGATTAATATTTTCCAGCGCATGGAAAATATTACTGGGAACTTGCGGGCTTGTGCGTGCTAATTGAGCAATAAGTTTTTTCGTTTCGGCTCTTTTGGAGTCACTGTTAGCGCCTTCATCCAAGGCGGCGCATGCTTCCGTAAATTTACAGGCACATTGAAGAAAAACAAGATTATTTTCATTCCGCCACTGCTTTATATCTTCTTCCCTGACATAGTAAAGGGGGCGAATCAGTTCCATACCCGGGCAGCTTGTGCTTTTTAGCTTGGGGAGCATGGTACGAATTTCACCGGCGTAGAGCAGGCTCATAAGAGAAGTTTCAATTACATCATCAAAATGATGCCCCAACGCAATTTTGTTGCAGCCCAGGGCTTGTGCTTTCCGATAGAGATAGCCTCTTCGCATCCGGGCGCATAAATAGCAGGGGGATTGTTCCACGTGAAACACGGATTCAAAAATATTCGTCTCAAAAATAGACAAAGAGATATTCAGCAAGTTGGCATTATTTTCAATAGATTGCCGATTAAGGGGCGTGTACCCAGGGTCCATACATAGAAATACAATTTCAAAAGGGAATTTATTTCTGCGTTTCAATTCCTGAAAAAGCTTGGCCAGCAACATAGAATCTTTCCCGCCGGAGATACAAACTGCAATCTTATCACCGGGAGAGATTAATTCATAATCACAAATGGCCTGCACAAACTTATTGAAAATTTTATGCTTATATTTGGTGCGAAGATTTTCCTCGATTCGTTTTCGCCTTTGTAATATCATAGTTTCCATAATTTCCATACCTTTCTGAAAGGAAATCCTATTGTGATCCTGTGTTATTATAGCATATTTTATGCCTGCGTTATTGCAGAAATAATAAGAATCTGAGTTGATAAAATAGGAAGGGGAGGCAGACAATGAAGATTGCTTTTTACGCATTACGTGACTTTGACGAATTGCCGCTGGTAGAAAAATACAGTAAAAAATACGGAATTGATTATGTTTGGACTGCTGATGGACCCTGTGAGGGCAATTTAAAGTTGGCTGAGGGATGTGACGCGATCAGTGCGACTCCCTGTAAAATGTCCGAAAAATGGTTGGAAGAGTGGAGAAACTATGGTGTAAAAGCAGTTTTATGCCGTTCCGTCGGTTTTGATCATATACCTATGCCGGCCGCCCAAAAATTAGGCCTTTTGATTGCTAATACACCGTATCCTGCCAACTGTGTGGCTGATTATGCTATTATGCTTATTTTGATGTGTTTACGCCAAATGCAGCAAATTATGAAGCGGGCGGAAGCGCAGGACTTTTCTTTAAAGAATAAGATGGGACGGGATTTACAGGATTTGACCGTGGGCGTTATAGGTACCGGGCGTATTGGTCAGGTATTGTTAAAACATTTGTCTGGCTTTGGCTGCCGACTGTTGGCTTATGACAGGACTCAAAAGAAAAACGTAAAACACTATGCAGAGTATGTGGATCTTGCAACCTTGTATCGCTGCAGTGATGTTATCAGCGTGCATTTACCTTCCAATTCGGGGACTTTTCACCTGCTTGACCAGGAAGCGTTTAGTCAAATGAAAGACGGTGTGATCATAATTAATACGGCAAGAGGGAATTTGATTGATTCCCGGGCTTTTATCCAAGCTGTTAAAACCGGAAAGATTGGCGGTGCGGGCTTAGATTTGCTGGAGGATGAAAACGGGATTTATTATCATAACCGCTGTGGGGAAGTGATTAATAATGATGAATTGTCCATGCTGCGCAGTTTCCCCAATGTAATCGTAAGCCCTCATATGGCTTTTTATGTGGAGCAGACGATCGATTGTATGATTGAAGAAAATTTTATAACGATGGATTGTTTACGCAACGGAAAGGAAAGTCCGTATGTCATAAATAAATAGCAATCAAAAATGCGCACTGATAAGCAGTGCGCATTTGCTGTATTTGTGCGTCTTTGCCTACAACCATTGCTTTACAGTAACGCTTTAATACCGCCGGCCAAAGAAGAAACAGCGCCGAAAACGATAACTCCTTGTATGATGTGGCCGAAGGTCTTCTTATCGCAGCGATTTAACAGTCGTTTCCCCAGCAGGGTCCCCAGGATGATTCCGGGGATGCAATATAATAAATCAGTGGGGCGGTTCAGGACGTTGATGATGCCGGTAAAAAAGCTGCCCAATAAGGTCATGGCGATACTGCAGGTCATGATCCATGTCAGGTTGGAACGAAGATTTTTAGGCGGCAGGTCTTCGTTTACAAACCAGATGGCTAAAAAAGGCGCGCCAATGGTAGTGCAAGCATTAGAAAAACCGCATAAGAGTCCCGAGATAAAACGACCTAATGTGAAATTCTGAAGGGGAAGACGCAATTTTTTAAACATGAGAATAACAGAAGCCAGCAGCACAAAACCCAAGATTATTTTTAAATGGGCATTACTGACCAACTTCAATATATAACTTCCCGGAATCGCCCCTAAAATCACGCCAACAGAGCAGATTAACACAGTTTTCAATTGCATATCCGGGAAGGTGTCTGCCAGCATAATAAGGCGTAAAAAAAGACTGGCTGCGCTGATAAAAAGCACGGTGGCCTTGGGATCTAATAAAATCATCAACATGGGCGTGGCCAATAAAGCGAAACCAAATCCCGCAATCATATTGACAGTGGAGGCAATGGTAAAAACAAAAGTAATGAAAAGTAATTCCAATCCATTCATAATAAGACACCTTACATTGAGTTTAAATAATTTAAATTATTATAGGGTATTCAATCTGCTACATTCACAGTATTTTTATAAAAAACGGGTTCTCTAAAATGAGAACCCGCATGATTACTGGTGATCCAGGAGGGATTCGAACCCCCGACCCACGGCTTAGAAGGCCGTTGCTCTGTCCAACTGAGCTACTGGACCTTATGGACTTTTTGAAGATTGCCTGATGATTACTGTACCACTTACTGTACCATTCTGCTTGGAGTGGACATTGTCCACGAAGCCTAATTTTCTGTGGTACCCTTCGCAAACCGACAACACATTATAGCATAATTAGAATATCACTTGCAAGACCTGAGAGAGACTGATGTAATTTGTCAGTCTTATTTTTTATGACTTTTTTTAATTTTGCTTTAGGCAAAAGGGTTGGGTGTCATTGATATGTTTTAGTCATGTAGGGCAGGACGAGGCGCGTCCGGTAGAGGCTGATGGGTTTGTATTTTGATCGTCTGGTGATAAGACGAGTTTGTAAGTTTAGTGGGTGTTCCTGTCAGGTCTTCACCAATTTGGCAAGATGCGAGAGCGCATCCCGCAAGGGGGACGACCTGATTTAGCGGCACGCCGTAAAACGCTTTCCTGTCGTTTTGTTTTGAGGTGGGGTGTTGGGGTATGGTTTTACGGTTTAAAACGATGAGAGAGGCTTCTGAAACGTTGCGGCAGCCGACCCATGCCCGATTGTTTGGTAATGGTTCGTGTAGTGTGAAAGGGCGAGGCTGCCATGTAGGGTTTGGTTTTTGGTTTCCGGTTTGGTTCTGCGGCAAGTCGAAGACGCGGGTACGGCGGCAGAGTCAGGTTTCCTGTAGAAGGAGCGATCGCTCCGTGCTATGCTTTCGGTACGTTGTCCGCTGCACGTCGTGAGACGTGTCCCAAACAACAGGACCGAAAGGGTTTTTCCATTACTCTGCGGGAGCAGAACGGTTCTCGGTTTTTCTTTTGCCAGGCTTTTAATTTTTTTCTGTAGGAGAAAAAGAAACCCGCCCATGAGGGCGGGCAGGTTTTGTTGTGGTCAGTATTCTTTTTTTGATCGGATCGGACATTGGCTGTGGTCATACGCGTCGCGCAGCAGGTTACGAAAGAGGCCAATTTTTAATGGTTTTTTTAATGGCAGAGATTGTGTTGGCGTGATTTCTTTCTTGTCTTTGTCAAGGAACGTAATTTTCGTGGGATGAATGGCGGTGGCGCCTTTGGATGGATTGTCCACGTCAAAGATAGCGAATGAAACGTGTTTGTCCTGATAAAAATTGTTGGCTTGTTGTTCTTTGGGGACGAAAAGCAAGAGACAGTTATAGCCATACAGGATGGTGGATGTTTTTCCGTCTTTGTATTCGTGTTTGACGACATCGCACCCGTGGCCATATGTGGTATCTTTTCCGATGGTTTTTTTAGTTTTAGGATCGATGACAGCGTTTTCGTAGTTTTTAATTTTTTCGTGGTTGTGGTAGTAGTATACATCGTATACGTTTTTGGTTTCTTTTGTAGCGTCGTCGACTTTTCGGACAAGACTTAGCCAAAGGCTCCATGTTTTCGGGAACGTCTCCGGCGACATATAGGTTCCGAGCCGTACCCATTTTTCCCCGGCGGGTTTCGCGTTAGGCGGTATGGGAACCTTTGGCAGCGGGTCCTCTGTCATGCAACCGGAAAAAATCACAAGGCAAAGGACCGATAAAACGAGAACGCAGAGATTGTGGAACGATAGTTTGTTCTGTTTCATTTTTAACCTCCCATGTCAGTAGTATATGAGAATAGTATAGAATGACGGGAGGAAAAAAACAACGGAACATAGGTTCAAAAGTTGTGACTATAGAGAACGCGCGTTTTGTTTTTTACAGAGGCTCCTGCTGAGGGAGAAGTTATTCTCCCAACAGGAAGTGGCGATAGCATTTTTCCACAGGCGCATTGAACTCGCAGTTGTCGGCGCACCAGTCGTTCAGTCCTACCTGTTCACACAACGATTCATCGTAAAGACCCAGGATGTAGTCCAACAGGTTTTGTGTGTTTTCTTCTTGCTTTATTGGCAAAACTATCAAGTAGAGCAGCGTTTGAAGTTTCATTACTGTGAACGTAGAAGTTTTGCGTGGTAGATATCTTTGAATGTCCCATGATACGACTTAATTCAGCGATAGGAATTGTTTTACCATCATTGCCGATAGCTTTAGCCATATTCGTGCCGAATGTATGCCTAAATTCGTGCAGGGTCTTTTTTATACCCGCTAATTCACAAACCTTTTGAAATGTTCTTTGAACCTGAAAATAACCTAAGGCCTTACCGGATGCGGTGGGGAATAAAAAGCCTTTATTGCCTGACTTCTTTTGCATCTGCGCTAATCTATTGTACGCAGCATCGGAAAGGATGGGGACGGTACGAGTGCCTTTGATGGTCTTTGTATCGCCAAAAAGCTGCCCTGCTCTGTTGCTTTTTTTTGACTTATGAATCTTTATAACCTGACGTTCTAAATCAATGTCATCCCATGTCAAAGCCAGTAGTTCACCTATGCGAAAACCGAACGCGTACAAGAAGAAAAATAAATTTAAGTAATCTTTTCTCATACGTTTGCTATATTTACCTCTCGATAATGTTTTTAGTGCTTTCAAAAACTGTTTCAACTCTTCCTGCGAAAATATCTGTTTTTCTATCTGTATTGTGGCTGTAGGTTTTTCAACGGCTTCCATGGGGTTAGATTGAATTTTCTTCAAAACTCGTGCTTTATCCAAGGCAGCAAATAACAACTCATAGATTTTTTTTACGGTTGAATATGAAAGTGGCTTTTTCTTCCCATCCCTGCGAAAGCTACTGTCTGTTTGCATGCCTGTAATCATTGCTTGTAATTGTTCAGAACCCAATTTATCCAACATCGTGTTGGCGACTGTATCGGGTACGTTTGCACAATATTGCAGAAAACGATTGTAAGTATCTGAATCAACGTTTGTTTTGCGATAATTCTTTATATAGGTTAAAAGCCATTCTCCAAATGTTTCAGTGCAGGTTGTTTGTATTCCTGCCGTCATTTTAGCTATTATCTCTTTTGCGAATAATTCCCGCTCCTTTTCGCCTTCAACAGAATGGGGAAAACGTTTGCGCAAGCGTTTTCCTGTCGAATCTGTCCATTTATACGAATAGTATTTTTTCCCATTGATATATTCGTCAAAAAAAGATCCTTGACCATGCTGTGTAGGCCCAAATTTACGGTTCATTTTCATGCATCCTTTCTTTAAATTTAAACTGGCAGCAAATATTTGACAGTATTGCGTTTTATCTGGTTTCGTAACTGCTTAGGTTTTGATCAAAAATTATATCATTTCTTCTTATTATACAATATATTACTTCTTTAAAGTGCTTTTTTGACGACAGAGATCAAAAACTTAGTGCATACTGCTCAAAGTGCTTAAAGTCCTTTTGTTTTAAAAAAAAGTGATGCTATAGTCAACGCAGAACATAGATACTGTAAAGGAAGTTATACATGGGTATCATCAATGCGAAACAGTTTGCGGCTAAGACTGGTTTCCCAGTGGAGATGATTCGAAGCTTCTGCCGGAATGGTAACTTACATCACTGGCAGCGCGGCAAAGTCTACCTGCTGGATGAAGAAGAGGCTTGGTTAGAAATGCAGCAACTGAAAAGCCGAAAAGTTCATATCAGAAAGAGCCCATTTAAAAAACGCAGAGAACGTAAACCAGCTGCGTGTAATTCAAGTACGTTTGATTATCAAGCCGAAATACAGCGCATGCAGGCAGAGTGCAAAAAAACACGCTAATCTTTTTTATCTTGACAAGGGGAGTAAATAGTAAATCTAAATGTTATGAGAAGACAACGAACAATCATTATTGGTGACAACATAATAAAGGTTACAGCGTATACAGCACCTAACATCCCAGCGCATAAATTGCGATGCCCACATAAGGGCGGTATATCTACCGCTGCGCAAACTAAATACAATCATAAACGATCGTTGGAGAAGCTCATTTTAAAAGCAGAAAACACATACAAGAATGGCTGCTGGTTTGTTACGTATACATTCAAAGACATACACCTTACAGAGAAGATTGAAGATGTCTTTAAATATCTGAAAAAAGTCATTGCTGATACGAAAAAATGTTATGAACAAAAATCTTTTAAATGCGCCTACATAGCCAGCATAGAGAAAGGTGAAAAAAATGGAAGAATACACTGCCATGTTTTGTATAATCACGAACCGGGAATAAACAGAAATGTGTTTAAAACGAAATGGCCATATGGAAAGGAGGTTTACTGCACTTGGATTAACGCCGTAGGTGGTGATGATGAAGGAAATACAATAGCAGGTAAAGTTCGTTATATTCTAAAGGCGCCGATAAAGAAAACGATAGGACGTGCTTTCGCAGAACCGCAAGAATTCGTTGAGGACATAAGTGAAAAAAATTTTAATCAACTTCTATCGCAACCAATAAGTGTTGAAAAATTAATGCCGGGGTATAAAGTCATTCGTATAGAACCTTGTAGTGCAGGCGATAAAGAGAATACATTCGGAAAGATAAAGATACTGTTGAGTAAGGAGTCAAATATATACTGCTGCAATTTAAAAGATATAAGAGGCTACAACAATATTCTATATCAACTCCATTATTACAGTTAGGGGGATTAAAAGCGAAAATAAGAAAAATTAGGAACACGTCTTTTGATAAGTGATACGCTATTTATGAAAGGGGGTGAAAGATATGGATAAAGGAATGGTAGTAGCTTTTAATGAAGCCTATGCAACAGAAGTGACGGCTGAAGAGAAGCAGTTAGTAAGCGATGTACTCGCTGTCTGGGGGAAATTGGATGCTACAGCCGCAAAAAACCCGGCACTGCTCCGCCGGGGAATCGTGTTCGGGATTGGTCTTCAAAAGTCATTGACTGCCGGAAAAATTGTTCTCCGTCCAATACGTCCAAAACGTCAAAAAAGAAAGACAGAACAAACAGGTGAAACGGACATGCGGTAGGACAATATCCTATTGTGTCCCCCATTACACATTTAACTTTGTCAAATGTTCCATGGGCGGCAGCATAGCCGCCGAGACGGTCAATGATTGAACATTGACCGCTGAAAAAAATAACAAAGGAAGTGATAAGCATGGGTAAAAGTAAAATGTATTGTTGCTGCAAGACAAATAAAATTAAGACGTATCAGCATCTTGCTGTTGCCATACGTCACAACAATCGTGATTGGATACCGGCTAACAGCAATATGGCGGAGAATGACATACTAATACCCTACCGAACGCCGCAGCAAGCTGAACAGGACATCAAGAAGTATCTTCCACGAAAAAATGCTGTCCTTGCCATTGAGTATGTACTCATAGCATCCCCGGAATTTTTCGAGCGAGCGTCCCCCGAAGAAGTGGCAGCGTGGAAACAGGAAAGCCTTCGTTTTTTGGTTGAAAAACACGGAAAAGAGAATATCGTTGGCTGTATCGTCCATCAGGACGAAACGACATATCACATACAAGCAATCGTGATACCAGACGATCATGGGCGGCTAAATTGCCGACACTTCCTTGGCGGCGCAAAAAAGATGAGGGAACTGCAAGATGAATATGCCGCCTACATGAAGTCATTTAGACTTTATAGAGGAGAGAGCAAGCTGACTCCCGGAGCTAAGGAAGAAAAAGTTTATTATCAGACCGTCAACAAAGGTAAGGCATATGCTACTAATGCTAAACCTGTGAAACCTGAACAATTACCGCAGCCAACGCTAATCGATAGGGTAGATCCAAGAAAATACGCTGCAAAGCTTGTTAATCGGGCAATAGCCTACATGAAAACAAGAGAAGGATACCTGCGTGCTGGATTGGAAGCGGCAGAGAAAGACAAAGAAAAAATAGCTCAGCTGGCACAGAAAGAGCGCCAGCGATGGAAGGAGATGAAAGAAAACCCTAATATAATATCTGAGTTACAGGAAGAGCTGAAAATCGCCATCGAAGAAAAGAAAAAAAATAAGGAGGACTATGAGATGCTGTGTAAAGCAATAAAGATTTTTTTCCGACGAAACATTGGGAAACATGACTCAATGAGATTGCCGGAAAAATTGGGGATGTTAACATCCTTTCCGGAATTGTCAAAGGATATTAAATTTAGTTTGGTGCCGGATTTAAAACCATGTCAAAATTTTGAAAGGAGTAGATAATTATGAAAAACATTAGTTTGTTTAAACGTTTAAAAAATCTTTTTTTAGGGTTGTGGGCGAAACCAATTAAGGAAAAAGGAGTGAATGATAAGCAGGGAAATACGCTCGCTACGTCTAATGACGTTATGCAAAAAATTGTTCTGAAAAGAAAAAAGAAACCACAAGATGAAGGTATGGCTTCTAAAGAACGCTACAAAAGTAATAATCTAGGGAAAAATAAGGCGCAAGAAACTCAAAAAAGGGAATCGATAAAATCAGAACTTGAAGGGAATGTTTGTAAACAAAACACGGAACCTCTCAAAAATATGTGTCAAGAAAATAGAAAAGTAGACTCCAAGCCTAAAATTAGCCTAAAACCGAAGAAGAAATCGAATGATAAATTCCGGGCTTTTGAGCGTTAATTACTCTCCCCATGTAAAATTTTTGCATGGGGGTTTTGCTTGGACTTAAAAAATGAAAGCATCTTGGAACCACGTAACACTAAGTAAAACTTACGATTGATTGTTTTTGGAAGAAGTGCAATTCTAATTTTAACATCTTATTTTCTAAAAAAGATACACGTTGTAAAATAAAGTGATTTCCTGAAAGTTTAGGGTTTACTAAAGATATCTTAAATGATATAGTGTAAATAATAGAAATAATTAGAAAGGGATGTTTGTTATGAATAACACTCTGAAAAAAATTTTAACTGTACTGCTAATGGTGATTTTTGCTACATTAGTGACAGGCTGTGAAAGTCAAGATGAAAAATTCAAGCGGTTGGAAAGCGAATTTTATGACTTAGATAAAGTACGAATGACTAATGTTACAAAAGCAATTGATACGATAGATGTAAAAATGTATAAAAAAGAATGTGAAGCATATATTGAAAAAGGTGGTAAACTTATAGACGAATTAGAAAAAGCTGCGAAAGGAAACGTTGAATATCAAAAAAAAGCAGACGAGTGGAAACGGGGATATCAAAGTATAAAAATAGAAATGTCAAAATATAAAGACAAGGACGAAATCGCGCTCAGTGAGGACTTGCGAGAAATAAGGTTCTACAAGCTAAAAAAACAACTCGGAGAGATAACCAGTAGATTTTACGCATTAGAAGAAAAATATGCTCCTTTTTGGGATAAAAATAAAGATACGGAGTCTTTTGCAAAAGCGGTGAGAGAATATGTTGCAGCAGCAGGACCTATTATTGAAGAGATGAATAAGTTGGCTCCAGGAAACAAAACTAGGATGAAAGAAATGGAAGATCAAAACAGGTGGTATAACAAAAACAAAAATAAAATATAATGGATTAGGAAAGAGGCGTGGACAAGAAACTGATAAGCACCCCAAAAGTTAAATCCTTTTGGGGTGCTTATCAGTTTCTTTAAGTCTATCAGGACGCCAGAGGTCACTTTGTGATAGATAAAGTGTGGGTACAGAAGAGAGTCATACATAGAATCTAACATGTAGTGAAATGATTTTATAAAGTTTTGGCAGGTGCGCTATGATTTGTTTAAGAAAAGTAACATCTCTACTTCCGCTGAATTTTAGCGAACGGATCATCTTTGTTTTCACTAATTCAAGGAAACAGGTTTTATATTTTCACCAAGAGGCGTGGTTTCTCGTTTTCAGGTAAGCAAGTAGAGAAAACATTTTTTGTTGATAAAAACTGTTGCTTTGTAAATTTTTCAAAGGAGGGCTGCCTTGTGAATTTTAAAAAATGCGGTTTTGGGGTTGTGAGGAGGCGTTGTGGTTTGCATTATTTTCAGAATTGGTGTTGTGTATGTAATTCCTCGTTTTGAAACTGTGGTGATGTGTCCTTGACACAGGTCAATGTGTTTATAGCATCTTTTGAAATGATTGCGGGGGAGCTAGATATGCGGACCGGCAACAAAGTAAAATAAACACGCCCTGTATATCATAATGTCGGGTTGGGCGTGTTTGTCTGGTGCTGCTATAAAAAACTATTGTGTGAATTACGAGAAGTTTCAAAGGAATACAGGGATGTTTCGCCATCGGTTTTATAAATCATAGAAGTTTCTCGGCAGTTAATTGTACTTTTCTATTTTGACGGGGCATTTGCTTTGCGTGTAGGCGTTCCACGGCAAATAATCAGGAGTGTTACCGAACGTGCCGAGAGGGAAGCTCTCGTTGTCTTTTTTAAATTCTTTCGATAGTATTTCTTTCTTGTTTTGGTCAAAAAAGGTGATGCCGCGCATGTAGATCGCGGTGGCGCCTTTGGATTTACCTTCTACATTATAGAAGGACTTTATAGGAGAAAACTATTGAAAGATTTGTTTAAGATGTGTTTGGGATTAACGAATGAAAATGTTTTTTCTATGTTTTAGAAAAGGCTTTGTTATGCGATTTTCCAAATGCGATTTACTGTACCAATTACTGTACCATTTTACCTCTGAATACCCATTTTTACCCCCGCTTTCTAGGGGAAGATTTTAATCGTAAAAAACCTGCAAAACCAGTTATACCAATGGATTGCAGGGTTTTATCATTTTATGTAATTTAGGGTAAATAGAATTAGAAGGCCGTTGCTCTGTCCAACTGAGCTACTGGACCATGTAGATATGTTATTAACGAAAGCATTATATCACAAGAGAAAGAGAACTTCAACCACATTTCCTCCAGTGCAGAAGTAAGGATATTGCCCGGGAAATATCCTCGCGATAAATGCAGCAAAAAAGCACTGTCTGTGAAACGATTTATTTATACGCTAAGGAATGTTCTTATGTTATAATAAATTAAATTACTGCGTTACAATACTGTAGAATAGGGGACGTCAAATGAAGCAATTACCTCGCGGCGCCATTTTATTACTTTTGCTCGTTGTGGGCTTTATGATCTTGTTCGGAATTGGTGGTATCCCATTGTTGGATCCGGATGAGCCTGTCTATGCGGAAACTGCGAAGGAGATGATCCGATTCAATGATTATCTTTCGCCTCGAATTTATAACGAATATTGGTATGATAAACCGCCGATTTTTTATTGGTTATTGGTGGGCTCTATAAAGTTATTCGGTGGATTTTCTGAATTTGCCGCCCGTATTCCGGCCTCTTTGATGGCGATTGGGGCTGTTATGCTGACGGCGTTTTCCGCCACTCGTACGTTTAATGCCCAGGCCGGTTTTTGGTCGGGCATGGTTATGGGCACGACTATTATGCTTATGTATATGGGAAAAGCCTCAGTAACAGATACATCTCTCTTATTCTTCATGACAGGCGCACTGCTCTGTTTTATGCACCAAAAATATTGGTTGATGTATCTTTTCTGCGGTTTTGCCGTTATGATAAAAGGACCCATCGGGGTGGTGTTTCCCGGCGCCATTGTTTTTCTGTACTTATTGGCCGCACGTGATCTGGGGCGCATGACGCGGATGCATGTTTTGCCGGGGCTTATCCTCGTAGCCGCAGTCGGGCTTCCCTGGTATGTTTATATGTATCAGAACCATGGGATGTCTTTTATTTATGAATTCATAGGGTTTCATAACATTAGTCGTTTTGCTGCGCCGCTGCATCCTAAAAGAGTGCATTGGTGGTTTTATTTGCCTGTTATTATTTTGGGAATGTTCCCTTGGACTGCTCTTTTAGTGAAATCAATCAAGGATGCGTTTTGTAAAAGTGTCGGTGAAGAGTGCAACCCGCTTTTGTTTTTACAGATTTGGTGGCTGTTTGTCTTTCTTTTCTTTTCTGTCGCGAAAACGAAACAAGTTTCCTATATGCTGGTTTTGGCGCCGCCATTGTCTATCTTAATGGGATGGAATATACAACGTTTATTTCATCATTACAAAGAAGAATGCAGAGGGTGGGCTTATGGCAGCGGCTTCCTATTCCTGTTAATGGGTCTGGGATGGATCTTTGGCGGCAGGCAGTTGCCGGAACTCTCGCGCTACGGGATACTACTGGGCGTTTTAACTATATGTTTGGGTATTGCTGTTTTCTTCGTACTAAAATTTAAAAAGGATCCGGAACTGGCCGCCTGGCTTCATGTAGGAGCCGGAATTGTAACGATGGTCATGGCATTTGGGTTTATGATGCCGCTGATTCAGGATCGTTTTAGTGTAAAAACAGTGGCTAAAACTTATGTGGAAACATATGCTAAAGATGCGTCTGCCGGTAATGCGGTTTTATACATAGATAAATTTTTGCGGCCGGGATTTATGCTTTATACTGATATACCCGGAGTGGAAGCAGATACCAACAGTGAGAAATCTTTGCTTGATGTAAAACAAGATCACAGGGAAAAATATATTATCATGAGAGAGTTCATGTACAATAAAATGAAAGAGAATATGGGTGGAGAAGATTGGGAATTGCTGGAAAATAAATCCGGTATCTGTATTTATAAAAGCAGGTAATAAACGGTTAGCATTACTATGAGAGGAAGAAAATATGGCGCAGGATACAATACTTTATTTGGTGATTCCTTGCTATAACGAGCAGGAAGTACTGCCGGATTCCGAAATTAAATTAAAAGAGAAAATGGATTCTCTGATTCAGAGGAAAAAAATCAGCCCTCAAAGCAAAGTTTGTCTGGTCAATGACGGAAGCCGCGATAATACATGGAAATTGATCAAACGGCTGTGTCAACAGAACACCCTGTTTTCCGGGATCTGCCTGGCGCATAACGAGGGACATCAAAATGCGGTGCTGGCAGGTTTGCTGACGGTTCGCCAATATTGTGATATTGCCATTAGCATGGATGCGGATCTCCAAGATGATATTCATACGATCGACCGGATGATTGAAAAATATGACGCCGGCTGTAATATTGTGTATGGCGTAAGGAATAACAGAGCCTCCGATTCTTTTTTCAAACGTTTTACCGCACAGGCATTTTATAAATTTATGAATCTTATGGGGGCTGAAGTTATTTTTAATCATGCCGATTTTCGCTTGATGGATAAACGCGCGCTGGATGCTCTTAGTGAATATAATGAAGTCAATTTATTCCTGCGGGGCATGGTACCCATGATTGGCTTAAAAAATGATTGTGTTTACTATGAGCGAAAAGAGCGGATGGCGGGAGAAAGCAAGTATCCGTTGCGCAGGATGCTATCTCTTGCCTGGCAAGGTATTACTTCGCTATCTTCGGAGCCGATCCGCTGGATTTTTACTGTCGGATTATTTATTTCAGCCATTAGCGCACTGGTACTGCTGTGGTCAATTTTTGTTCATTTAACGGGCGGAACGATAGCAGGTTGGACCAGTTTAATTACTTCGCTCTGGTTCTTAGGCGGGTTAATTTTATTATCTATCGGTATCGTGGGCGAATATATAGGGAAGATATATCTTGAAGTAAAGCACAGACCACGTTATCTTATCCAGGAATTTATTGATGCGAATCAGGAAAATAAAAAACTTCCTGCCCGCGGCGGATCACAGCCGTGTAACAGAAAGTCAGATTGATAAATGGAGCGGGCGATGGGAATCGAACCCACAACATCAGCTTGGAAGGCTGAGGTTATACCACTTAACTACACCCGCATTATAAAATTATTCGCCTTTTCAGAGTGGTCGGAGAGGCAGGAACAAGCATGAAAACTGCACTTACGACACTCAAGGCATTATAGCACTCACTACTATTTTGCGCATTTTTCAAGGACCAATTAAGATTTAATAGAGCACAAGTCTCTTTTTTAAATCATGTAGTTATTTTAACGCATGTAAAAAAATATGTCAACCGTGTTAGCGGAATGCGTGTGAATCTGGCTCTTAACTGCCAATACATATGTTACACTTTGAGAATTATTCTGATACAATTTGATTCAGATTCTTGAAACAAGCGCTGTCTTGGTCGTTTTGTTATTCATGCTTTGCACTTGCTGTCCTGGTTCTTTCTCGCTGGTAAATACCTTTCTGTTGTATTCATCGGTCCCTGTAATCTGATAGTATCAATAGCCGTAGCCGGGCAAGTGAATGTATTCCGCCGACACATATCTGATGTCGATTTGGATTTTATCACCCGGCTGTCTGCTTTCCATGAGGGCATAGTGACAGTAGCTCTTTCTGCGACCCCTTGGTTGCTTATAGCCTTGTTTGCGTAATCTGCCTGCACAGTCTTCCGATACAAATAAAAAAGTTGCCTGTATAAAACAGACAGCTTTTTAAAGTGTGTTTATTTGACTAAAAAATAAAATGATGGTGGCTCCAATCCTGCTTTGCTACCAGACTTATTGTCTGTATAATTTATAACCTTATTTAATATCCATTGCCCATCCCTATATACATATAAAAACTTCATTTTTGCACCATCTTTACGTCTTGCTAAATTAGCTTCCTCAGCTTCTGTCTCTGTTGCATATTTTCCAAATGTGTTATCATTACTATAATAGAAAAGTTTATCGTTAGACATTAAAATAGTACCTACATAAGGATTCAGTAATGAATATGTTTTCTTTACATCATAACTTGCTTGTAGATTTATGTACTGTATCTTGTAAAAATAGCCACAAGGCAAGCCGCACTCGTTTCCCTTTGGTGGGTCTAAAAACTGTCTAATTTCATATTTACCAGTTTTATAACTTTCTTTAATAGGCTGTATTTGTGAATCAGCAAACTGTGTGAAACTATCCAACATATCTTGTTCGCTTGCGTATACTAAGCCGCAACATATCGTGTATAAGGATAGCAGCAATAAGGTTATTTTTTTCATATTTATCACCCCTTATTAAAATTATGGTATGATAGGAACGGGTAATATCTGTATTTTTTATTGTAAATATTTTAGCATTTTACCCCCTTCTATACAAGATATTTCAGACAATTATCTACTTACAATTATATACTATATCTTAGTAGCATTGCCAACGGTTATTATCTACTGGCTTGGAGTTATCATTTGCTACTTTCATCAGTTGTGATGATACCCATGTCCATACGTATGTCATACATAGCTAATCGTAACAACTCACTTCTTCGTATACCAGTACCACATAAAATACACATAATGACATAATTACGGTAGGACAGGAAATTGTCCTGCTTTAAATACCGTTCACCTCTTCATTAGCTCTTAGAGTTATGCTTTCAATCACCATTTTTACCATAAAAAATACTTAATGTGTTACACATTAAGTATTTTTTATGGTTTTGTTATGCTGTTTTTAAATATTTGATTATAGCTTTATAATAGGTGAAGCATTGAAAATATCTTTGGCAAGTTGAGGTTATACCACTTAACTACACCCGCATTATGAAATTATGGCCTTTTCAGAGTGGTCGGAGCGGCAGGATTTGAACCTGCGACCCCCTGCTCCCAAGGCAGGTGCGCTACCAACCTGCGCTACGCCCCGTTAATGGTAGTGTTTGTAACAAATTAATTATATATAAGAGCAAAGAAGTTGTCAAGAAAAAACGACCTTTCCATAAAGAAAGGTCGTTTTTGATGTGTAAGTCAATTATTTGAAGTAGCGATCCAGTAAGCCTTTAAATGCTTTGCCGTGGCGGGCTTCGTCACGGGCCATTTCATGTACAGTGTCATGAATTGCGTCCAGGTTTGCGGCTTTCGCACGTTTAGCTAAATCGGTTTTGCCTGCGGTAGCGCCATTTTCTGCTTCCACACGCATTTCCAGATTCTTTTTGGTACTGGTGGTCAGAATTTCGCCCAACAATTCGGCAAATTTTGCGGCGTGTTCTGCTTCTTCGTGAGCCGCTTTTTCATAATACAGACCAATTTCCGGATAACCTTCACGGAAAGCAACGCGGGACATTGCCAGATACATACCGACTTCAGAGCATTCACCGTTGAAGTTCGCCCGTAAATCAGCTTTAATGTCTTCGGCAACATCGGAAGCAACACCGACAACATGTTCAGATGCCCAGGTCATTTCGCCCTTCTGCTCTAAAAATTTAGATGCGGGAGCACCGCACTGAGGGCATTTGGCCGGAGCTTCAGTACCTTCATACACATAGCCGCATATGGAACAAACAAATTTCTTCATGATGTTTTCCTCCATTTTCTCTTTGTTTTAGGATTATCTATGGTTCGGTCTACACCGTTCCTTTACATTCTAATTATAACACGAGAAATAAAAAATGTCAACGGATAATTATTGTTAATTACTGAAGCGCAGGGATCAGAATTTCATGCTCAAGCCCAGATTAAGGCCTCGGGCTTTTGCAGAACCGCCCTGATCCAAATTTTTAAATTTTGCGTCATAATACGAAAGATCAAAGTCTAAATTATTAAATAAGGGTTTCGCTAATCCGATTTCCCAGGAATTTATTTTATTTCCTACACCGGCCTTCCCCCAGACTGTGAAGAGCAGAGGAATATCGACGCTGGCCTGCACACCGACCTGCCCTGAATTGGATGTACTGGTAGCGTCATCCACGGTAGTTTTGGCATTTAGGTAACCGGCGAACACGGATACGGGAGGTAATACCTTATACATTAAATTAACCTGTTGCGCTGTTATTTTTTCAGAGCCGCTTGTACGAAATTGATTGAATCGATAGTTTACTGCTGTTTGCCCTCCCAGACCAACGGTGCCGCCTCCGTACATGCTGGTTGCTTTTTTAGGATGACCGTAATCACTGAAGTGAAGATTTGTTGGCAGAGTGCCGCCTACTTCAATGGCAAAGTGTCCGCGGTCATAGTTTTTTAAAGGTGCGGCAGATGTGCCGGAGGCAAGGACAACGGCGCAAAGAATTGTGGTTGCTGAAATGAAAAGAAATTTAAACATAAGGACCTCCGAAAATAGCATAGATGTTTTTTAAAAACATGAATAAAAGTAGTATAGTTGCTTTTAATCATTGTAACATAATTAATGCAGTAAAGTGTACTATAAATTTGGATTTTAAGTGAATTCTTAGCCACGATTTTCTAACAGAGGTCGGTAAGGACTGCCGTGATAAAACACTTGTCAAAAGCAAGTAAAAACGATAATATTATTATGTATTAGTGTATATTTTTATAAAAAGGACAACATTGTGGAAGAATTAAAAAAAGACAGCAAAGCCGTTGGGCAGATGAACGTACCAAGTGATAAAAAAAAGTCCGATGCTCAAATGGCGCAGGCGAATATAGGGTCAGAGCAAGTAAAGGCTGCTGATGCTGCGTCTCCGGAAGCTGCGGTACCTAAAACAGATAATAAATTTCTTAAGGGAACATTGATACTGACCGTCTCCAGCATTGTAGTAAAGGTGATCGGGGCTTTAAACTGGATCCTTTTAAGCCGTGTTTTAGGCGGTGAAGGAATCGGTCTTTATCAGATGGGCTTCCCCATCTATTTGATGGCGATCACGGTTTCCTCGGCCGGTATTCCGGTTGCGATTTCTATCATAACCGCTGAAAAAGTAGCTCAAAATGATTATCGCGGGGCGCGAAGGGTATTTCATATCACATTGCGCCTTTTGTTCGTCAGCGGTCTCGTTTTTTCTCTGGGGTTGTTTTTTGGCGCGCAAAAGCTAATCGACTGGCATTTTATCCGTGATGCGCGGGCCTATTATTCGATTGTCGCTTTAGCTCCGGCAGTCTTTTTTGTTACGTTTCTGGCCAGTTTCCGGGGTTATTTGCAAGGTTGGCAAATTATGACGCCTACTGCATGTTCTGAAATTACGGAACAATTGGTGCGGGTTGTGACTATGTTGTTTTTTGCAGCCTACTTTATGCCTTATGGTCTGGCGGCGGCGGCCGGTGGTGCCAGCATGGGGGCCGGTGCGGGGGCATTTTGCGCTCTACTGGTATTAATGTATTTTTATCAAAAGCTGAAAAAAGAGCTGAAAGAAAAAGTCAGCCGACAAAACCTATATGCCATTCAAGAGGGCGCTTCCGCAATTATCAAACGATTATTAAAACTTGCCCTGCCTGTATCATTGACAAGTCTGATGCTTCCTATTGTGGCCAATCTGGATTTGCTTATAGTGCCTCAGCGCCTTGAAGTTGCAGGGTTTGCTGTAAACGGTGCAACCGAACTTTTTGGCTATCTTACCGGCATGGCAGTGCCTTTAGTTAATCTGTCTACCATATTTACCGCAGCATTAGCCGTGAGTCTTGTGCCTGCCATTGCGGAAGCCCGTGCGTTGGAGAAGAAGGCGAATATCCGCTATAAAACAGGCGTGGCATTTCGTGTGGCAATGATTATCACGCTTCCTTGCTTCGCGGGTCTTTTATGTATGGCGGAAGATGTGGCTGCATTGATTTATAATGCACCGGGCGCATCCCCTGCAATCCGGACGATGAGCCTGGGAATTGTACTTTTGGGCATGCATCAGGTGAGTACAGCGGTACTCCAGGGAATGGGGAAGACAACAATCCCCGTTATTAATATGATAATTGCCTGTGTGGTCAAGGTTGGTCTGAACTGGACTCTGACAGCGATACCCTGGCTGGGAATCAAGGGGTCGGCGATTGCTACCGTAGTGGATTTTGGTGTGGCCGCCATTATTAACATGTATTTTATATATAAGCTGACAGGCTATAAAATTTCCCCTGAAGGAGTGTTAAAACCGCTGTTTTCTGCTGTAATTATGGGTGTTTCTATTTTGCTGGTACAGTTGGCCGGCAAACCTTTAGGCGGTTGGAATCTTTTGTTGTGCATGTTAGTGGCAGTGCCTGTGTATGGAATGGTTTTAACGGGCATAGGCGGTCTGACTAAAGAGGATCTGCAGAGTCTGCCATATTTAGGCAATCGAATTTTGCGTTTAGGACAACGTTTCGGCACTTTTAAAAATTGACACAAAATCGTCAAACACTTGTCAGAAAGACATGCTATAGTTATGTTTACCAATTAGGTAGGAATCGAGAGCAACGCAATGGTTTGTGTTTAAAACGCAAAGCCATATTTGCGTTTTGAGTCAGAGCGACAGAGGCAGGCCTGTTTCCCCAAGGGGAAATATTTTAAGAAAGTCTGATGGTAAGAGATGGAAGAAAAAGGAATTTGGAATAAGGTAAAAGGGATGATTCCATCCGATATTTTATTTGTATTGCCGAATAAAGATGGTGAAAATCATATCTATTCAATAAATCGCAAAAAATTTATGGTATTGACCGGAGTCACGCTCTTTTGTGCTGTACTCTTAGTAGGACTGGCCGGTTTTTACGGCTGGCAGTATCATCATATGGCAGCTGACAGGGTCGCTTATCAGGAATATCTGGCGCATAAAACAGAACAGAACGCCAAGCTTCAATCCTTGCTGGATGATAATGAAAAGATGCTGCGTGATATGAGTGAGATCCATACCCTGGAAACAAAATTGCGGCGCGCTGTCATCCAAAATGGAGGGGACAAAGAGTTTACCAGTAACATTGACGCGGTGGGAGCAACAGAGGGCGCCCGGTCTACCGATCCCGGATATAGCGGTAAGGGCGGTCCCGGGGCGGATATCAGTATGCTGGAGGTTGTTGCTGCGCAAGATAAAAACCTGGCTGCCCAAATAGATGGGCAAAAGAAAAAAATGAACGAGCTCTTGTCCATTTTAGAAGGCCGTCACAACCGCAGGTCTATTTTGCCGGACTTATGGCCTACGCAAGGCGGCTCCATCAGCTCTCCCTATGGGATACGGATGAACCCTATTAACGGGGGAGGGGAATGGCATACCGGTGTAGATATTGCCACTGATTTTGGTTCACCTGTGTATGCCGCGGCTATGGGCACGGTTGAAATGGCGCGTTGGAATGGGGGCTATGGACAATATATAAAAATTGCCCACGGTAATGGCTACGAAAGCGCATACGGACATTTGAGCGGTATTGCGGTAGCTCCCGGGCAGACGGTGCGTAAAGGGGAGATTATAGGGTTTGTGGGAAGTACAGGCTATAGTACCGGCCCGCATCTTCATTTTGAAATCTTTGTCGATGGGGAAAATATAGATCCCTTATATATGTTAAAGCAATAATTTTAGGCAGCGCGGCAGTAATTCTGCCGCGCTTTTTTATATCATATTGTAATTTTGCAGAGTATATCGGCCTCTGATCTATTAAGGAAAGGTTTTGCAGGGGTTTTATTTCCGGTTTCAAACAATAGGTTAACTGATGTAAAAAATAAGTTGACTAAAGAACGCATGTTAACTATAATAAAAACAGTGTTAACAGAGAAGCGACGGTTTGCCGCAATATAAAATGGAGAGGATAGACTGGTATGAACATGTCGATTGCAGAATTAACAGATAAAATTATCAATGAAGGGTATCGTCTTACACGGGATAATCTGGATAAAGATTTATTTCTAAAGGGCGACCTGGATGTTTTATTGGATTGCGCAGGTCAAATCCAGAAACGGTATTGCGGTAACTTAGTGGACTTATGTTCGATTATTAACGGGCGGAGCGGACGCTGCAGTGAAAATTGCAAATACTGCGCCCAGGCTGCCTGCAATCACACGGGCATTGATGAGTATCCGTTTTTAGAAAAGGAAGAAATTTTCGATGCTGCTAAAGCGCACCAGGAAGCCGGTGTAAACCGCTTTGCCATTGTGACGGCGACCCGCGCGCTCAAAGGTAAAGACTTTGACAAATCTATTGAGGCCTATAAATATATGCATGAAAATCTGGATATAAAACTCTGTGCTTCCATGGGTCTGCTTGATGAGGAACAGTTCCATCGTTTAAAAGAAGCGGGTGTAAGCAATTATCATAACAACATAGAAACATCCCGGCGTAATTTCCCCAATGTTTGTACGACACATACATTTGATGATAAAGTTCGTACCATCAAAGCGGCACAAAAAGCAGGTCTGTTTGTTTGTTCCGGCGGCATCATCGGCATGGGAGAAAATTGGGACGATCGTTTTGACATGGCCATAACGTTAGCTGAGTTAAACATTCAGTCGATCCCAATTAATGCGTTGACACCGATAAAAGGCACTCCCATGGGAGATATGCCGCAAATTTCCGCAGAGGATATAGAACGTACTATCGCTATCTTCCGGTTTATCAATCCGACTGCGCACATTCGCCTGGCTGCGGGACGTGGGAATTTGCCTGATTCAGGGGCGACCGTGTTTGGCCGGGGTGTTTCTGCCATGATTACCGGCAATATGCTGACTACGGCAGGAGCGGCTACGATTACCACGGATTTGGCAATGTTGAAGAAACTGGGCCTTACCAATAAAGAAGAAAAGGCTGCTATCCCTTCTGACTGTAAAATTGCTGTTGCTCCTGTTGTGAAAGAAACAGTACAGGCCTGAAATAAGATGTGCTTGTGATCTCCCGATTCATGTTATAATGGATAAAGATAATTTGTAAGATAGCAGGTTATTGAGTTTTCCAGATCGGAAGTGCTGCTTTGGCAAGTTGTATTGAAAGAGTAATGCAAATTTTAAGCAGCTGCGGCAGAAACGGGATTTATTCGTAGGGGAGATATATGGTACAGGCAATAATTAATGGACGTCTCGTGTTGGAAAACAAGGTGCTGGAAGGATGCGCCTTGCTTTTTGATACAAAGATCAGTGGGATTGTTTCACGTGAAACAATTGATCGTATTGGCGAAACGACTTGTTGTTGGAAGGGGAAACCGGTCCAACTGGTTGATGCGCAAAACGCGTATGTGTCACCCGGATTTATTAATCTGCATATTCATGGATGTGCAGGGGTCGATACAATGGACACAGAGGAAGATACACTACGTAAAATGAGTTATTTTCAAGCGCAGACAGGGGTAACTTCTTTTCTTCCGACAACAATGACTGCCGATTGGCCTGCGGTGTATCGGGCTTTGGAAAGAATCAGGCATGAAATGGCCGTGCTTAAAAAGTACAGAAGCTCTGATCGGTCAACAGACGCAAAAGAGGATAATACAGGGACTTTTCAGACGGCACACGAGTCGACGGACTCTCCGTATTCTGACAGGGAATTTGTGGGAGCCAAGATTCTGGGTGCATATTTGGAAGGCCCTTTTATTAATGCGGCTTTTAAAGGGGCTCAGAAAGCTGAGGCTGTTGTTCCGGCGGATTTCGAAAAAATCGCTGCGTATGCAGATGTAATTAAGGCAGTCGTTATAGCCCCGGAAACATTAAAAGACGATGAAAAGCGGCTGACCGCTTTTTTAAATCAGTGCCGGGCCTGTGGCATAATCGTATCGCTGGGGCATAGCGCTGCAACTTATGAAGAGTCAATCCGGACAATCAAGCAAGGCGCGAAGCATGTGACGCATTTATTCAATGCCATGTCAGGTATTCATCATCGGGCGCCGGGACTGGCCGGTGCGGCGTTACAAACAGATACGGTTTGTGAATTAATTGCAGATAACATTCATGTTCACCCGGCTATGCAGCAGTTGATTTATAAACTAAAAGGCGCTGCCAACCTGGAATTAATAACAGACTCTTTACGTGCCTGCGGTATGCCGGATGGAATTTCCGAATTGGGCGGTCAGACTGTATACGTAAAGAACGGTGTAGCGCGTTTAAAAAATGATGTGTTAGCCGGAAGTACAATTACATTGAATCAGGCGATGGCAAATTTTCAAAAAAATACGGGCGCTCCTGTCCCTGAGGTTGTGCAGATGGTAACAGGAAATCAGGCCCAGGAACTGGGGCTGTTTGAAAAAATCGGCAGTCTTCGTCCCGGTGCAGCGGCTGACATCACTATCTTTAATGATGATTTTACGATTCTCAAGACTTTTGTAGAGGGAAATTTAGTTTACAAAAATTCTGCTGTCGAGTAAAATATAGAGCGGCAGTCGGGCAATAAAAATTGTGTTTTTCCGGCTTATAAATCGTTGTATTCTATTTGTGGTTTTACCATGTTCCTGGCTTGTCGCATTATATGCCCATTTGTGGTGTCATTGGGCGGGGAAGAATGAGGGAGAGCTATGCTGTTTTGCGATATCATCAAAAACCATCCATCTGAAAAAAACGTCTTTATTTTTAAGGATAAGACAACTACATATGGAGAGTTCCGTAAAAAAGTGAACCGGTGGAGCGTATTTCTGCAAGAGCAAGGGGTCAAAAAGGGAGACCGTGTAGGGTTGTTTAGCAAAAACTCCCCGGAATTTGTCTCTGCTTATTTTGCTATTGTCAATATTGGGGCCATTGTAGTCCCCTTTAATTTTCAGCTGATTGCGCCGGAAATCGCCTATATTGTTAAAGATACCGAAATGAAGATACTTTTGACGAGAAATAAATTGGATGTAGACCGGGCTTTGTTGGAATTAGGTTGGGAAGTGCCTTTAAAGCAGTTTACTTTTGAGGAAATGGTTCCGTCGTCAGAGGAAGATCCGGCTTTGCCGGAAATGGACGAAAATGACCCGGCGGCGATAATATATACATCAGGAACAACGGGCCGCCCCAAGGGGGCTATGTTAAGTCAAAAAAACCTGTTGCATAATACAGATGACTTTGCTGCGGTAGTAGGAGTCAAGCCTGATGATATCGCATTATGTGTTCTTCCGATGTATCACTGTTTTGGTTGGATTTGTTCCGTCATGGCTAATCTTCGACATGGGTCAACACTGGTAATTCAGGAAACATATATTTTTAATGACGCGATGTTGTTGATAAAAAAACATAGTGTCAACACGATCTGTGGTGTTCCTACCATGTTCCAGCTATTTGTTAAAGGCGCAGAACCGGGAGAACTGGAGGGTTTCCGCTATTTTGTCAGTGGGGGCGCCGCTTTGCCGAGAATTTTGTATGATGCGTTTGCCCGTAAATTCGGACAACATGTACAAGAGGGCTACGGACTTTCGGAAGCAACACCTGTGACCACGTTTAATCCTACGCACAAGACAAAACAGGGTTCTATTGGTTTGCCGATACCTCATGTAGAGGTTAAGCTGGTAGATGAAAATTTTAATGAAGTGGCTGTTGGTGAAGTTGGCGAACTTTGCGTGAAAGGGCCAAATGTGATGTTGGGGTATTGGCGCCGCCCTAAAGAAACGGCGTATGCCTTGAGAAATGATTGGCTTCACACAGAAGATCTGGCGATTAGAGATGAGGAAGGTTACATCTTTATTGTCGATCGTTTAAAGGATATGATTATCAGCAGCGGGGAAAATGTGTATCCTCGTGAAATTGAAGAGGTCCTCGCCGCGCATCCGGATATCAAGGAAGCGGCAGTAGTAGGCATTCCTGATAAATTGCGCGGGCAGGCGATTTGCGCCTACGTGGTGAGGGAAGATGGTGGTACCGCAGATAAGCGTATGCTTCGTAAATATCTTCTTTCAAAAGTTGCTCCGTATAAAGTGCCGAAAGAATTTGTCTTTTGCGAGCAACTACCCCGCAATAATACCGGAAAGGTGTTAAAAAGTGTGTTGCGGGAAAAAGCCATAGTTGATTTGGTTAATCGAAAACGAGTGTGATAAATTTTGGTTGAATGGCAATAATCAACGGTTACTTAAAAGCGGCATTGATTTCTATCGGATGCCGCTTTTTGACTGCACAAAAGCCTAAATATATCTTTTTGTATAGCTCAAAAGAGACCCTAACAGAGTTAAACCGTGATTTACTTCTGTTGGGTCTCTTTTAAGGACAAGCAATTCAAATTTTAGATACGTTTATCATTATATCTGTCTGCACGGGAAAACATTTCACCGATTGGTGATTAACTGTTTCCCTGCTTCCAGCGCTTTTTTATTGGCATCTTCCGTTCCTTTGGGAACGCGGCTCAGAACCGCTTTTTCCAACGCCTCGTCAGAGACGCAGTGGGTCAAAGCTACGATAGCGCCTAAGGCTACAATATTGGCAAATAAGGCTTTGCCGCAAACAGAAGTGGCCGTATGCGTGATGGGCAGATCGATGCGTTCTTTGTAAACTCCCGGAACATCTTTTACAAACAGGCTGTCCGTCACTACAATACTATCTTTGCTGCAATCGCTTGTATATTTATTGGCGGCTTCCTGGCTCATCGTAAGCAGGACATCGGGGCAGACCACACGCCCAAAGCGAATGGGTTCGTCCGAAATAATCGCTTCCGCTTTTGAGGAACCGCCGCGTGCTTCCGGTCCGTAGGACTGGGACTGTACAGCTTCTTTTCCATCTAAGATGGCAGCTTCCGCCAGAATAATACCGGCCGTGATCAAACCTTGTCCACCGGTACCGGAGAAACGGAAATTATGTTTCATGATCACATACCCCCTTGCGCGCGTTTGATAATTTCATCATAAGCTTCGGTATATTCCTGTACCTCATTCGTTTCATACAGTACACCGATGGGGAATTTACCGTCCGCTATGGCTGCCGCTTTTTGTGCTTCGTCCATTTTATCCCAGGCGGATTTCATCACGCCGTGGTCTCTTTGCCAGGCGATCATCTTGCCCGCAGTTCCGGCCTTGTTCTGACGGCCATAATTGATGGGACAGGCTGTTACACACTCAATGATGGAAAAACCTTTATGCGCGATACCTTTCGCGATCATGTCTACCATCAGCGGTACATGGAAAGTTGTAGCCCGGGCACAGAAAGTTGCGCCGGCGGCTTTGGCCAGTTCTAACAGATTAAAAGCGGGCTCGATCGTCAAATAGGGGGCTGTCGTAGCCTTTGCGCCTTTTGGTGTCATAGGGGAATATTGCCCGCCTGTCATACCGTAGATGCTGTTATTGTAGACGACCAACGTGAGGTCAATGTTGCGGCGCGCGGCGTGGATCAAGTGGTTGCCGCCAATTGCAGTGCAGTCACCGTCACCGCTGGCGATAATAACGTTTAACGCCGGATTGGCCATTTTTAATCCGCTGGCAATGGGAAGCGCCCGTCCATGCAGCGTATTTCCCGTATTAAAATCAAGATAACCGGAAGAACGGCTGGAGCAGCCGATGCCCGAAATAAAGGCCACATTATTTTTGTCCAGCCCCTGCTTGTCGATGGCTTTTACGATCGCACCGGTGATAATCCCGTTGCCGCAGCCCGGGCACCAGATATGAGGCAGTCGGCCAAGGCGAAAATATTTTTCTACCAATTGTTCCATTACCATAATGATTCATCCTCCCCTTAACGGCCCATAGCCTTTTTAATTTCCGCCAACAGCTGTTGCGGTGTCGCCGAAGAATTATCATATTTGCCGTACAAAGATACAGGGCATTTTCCATTGACAACACGTTCTACTTCCAGAACATATTGCCCATAATTTAATTCATGGACCAATATACCCTTAGCTTTTGCAGCGATGGCTTTGATCTCTTTTTCCGGGAAGGGCCAGAGGGTGATCGGGCGGAAGAAACCGACTTTTAACCCTTCTTCCCGTGCCAGATCTACTGACTCATAGGCGGTACGAGCGGCGCCGCCGAAGGCAACTACGACAAATTCCGCGTCATCCATGCGATAGTTTTCGTAGGTAACGATATCATCCAGATTCCGGTACAGTTTGTCGTGCAGGCGGTTTAAGGCGTTCACTGTGCCGGCAGGTGTGCCCTTGGGGAAGCCGGTTTCGTCATGGATTAAACCGGTGACATGCCAACGGTAGCCGCTGCCAAAATCTGCCATGGCAGGTACCAGATTATCTGCGGTGGTGCCATAAGCCAGATACTCTTCCGGCGCGCAATTCGGACGCGGCCGATCGACAGTTTCTATTGTACTGTAATCATCGGGCAGTTCAATTTTTTCACGCATATGTCCCACCACTTCATCCATGAGGATAATGACGGGAACACGATATTTTTCTGCCAGATTTACGGCACGTATCGTGAGCCAGAAACATTCCGGTACACTGGACGGTGAAACGGCGATCACCCAGTGGTCCCCGTGCGTACCCCAGCGGGCCATCATCACTTCGCCCTGTGAAGGAGAGGTGGGCTGTCCTGTGGCAGGGCCTACACGCTGCACATCTATAATGGTAACGGGAATCTCTGCCGTGCAGGCCAGTCCCAGCATTTCCTGTTTTAAGGAGAACCCCGGGCCGCTGGTCGCGGTCAATGCCTTTTTGCCGCCCATGGAGGCCCCTACGGCCGTTCCTAAGCCGGCAATTTCATCTTCCGTTTGCATAAATTTACCGCCCACCTGAGGCAGACGTTCGGATAATTGTTCCGCAATCTCAGTAGAAGGGGTAATGGGATATCCGCCGTAAAATTTAACGCCGGCTGCAATGGCGCCTTCTACTACAGCCTGATTACCTTGTAACAGCAGTACTCTGGACATATCATTTTCCCCCCTTAGTTTCTTTTTCCAGGAAAATTGCGTAGTCAGGGCAGCGCATTTCGCACTGACCACAGGAGATACAGTCTTTTTCTTTGCCTTTCACAATCGCGCATTTTCCAACTTCCGTGACTTCTAAAACCTGTTTGGGACAGAAGTACACGCAGATACCACAGCCTTTGCAACGTGGCGTTACGAGTTTCAGCATACAGAAAACCTCCTCTTCATAAACTCCCTAACAACACCTATACTACATTGAATTATATCGTATCGCTCCACTTTATTAAAGTTGTTTCAAAAAAAGTTACATAAGTTTTCTACGGAATGTCAGCAGCTTCTTCATTTGTAATCATTCATCGGTTTTGCAAAGTTGCTTAAAAAAATATATAATATAACAGTATAAATGTTATAAAAGGCGGAGGGTGCCGTATGAACACGAAGGGAAAAGAATCAGATAAACGGTTGCGCCTGTTGAAAGCAACGGAAGAAGTGTTTTCTAAGCGGGGCTATGCTCAGACAACGCTGGATGAAATCATTGGCTTAGCGGATACAGGCAAAGGCACTTTATACAAATATTTTGGCAATAAGGATAACCTGTTTTATAATCTGGTACACCTTAAGCATAAAGAATTAATGGACAAGATGTGGTCTGTGGCCAAAGAAACGAGCCTCTCCATTGAAGAAAAATTAACCAAGATACTTACTTTATGGATTAAATTTCTTTTTAATCACACGGTGTTATGGCAGGTTTTGCTTTTTGAAATGACGGGTACGAATCGCGGCTATCTGGCTGTAAAAGGTGAAGATGGCGAGTTGCACCTGACGACCAGCTGGGGCACGTTGCCTCCGGAAAATGAGCGAGAGGTTATTTTGCGCTATCATCGTTTGTTGTGGGAGGAACCCGAGCCGATTGTAAAGGTGTACGGGGATGGAGTCAAACAAGGCTTTTTCCGTGATTCGGGACAAAGTATGGATATCCCGGAAAATATATTTTATACGGCAGCCATGGTTGTGTTTTTTAATCGGGGCAGCATATGTCGGACGGCATGACTGCGGAAGAACTGGCGGAAAAATTTGTCAGTCATCAGTTGTATGGTCTGGCTGCTGACAAAAAACGAACTCCTGATAGTTAAATACTGGCATCTGATCGCTGAACACGAAGAATCATATGGTTATGGGCCTGGAGAGGAAGAAAAAACTGAGGGTAAAATTGTCTTCCTCTAAAGCATATTAAAAGTATATTAAACTGAACAAAATACACAAAGATCTCAAAACTAACTCAAAAAAGTTGATTTTATTGTTGACAGGCCGTGTGTATCCATGTAATATATGTCCTATAAATGAATATGTATTCATCAAGAGTAGTTGAGGGACATGGCCCTATGAAACTACGGCAACCATCTTTATGAAACGGTGCCAAATCCAGCGGGGAAACCGGGAGATGAAAAGCTATATGATCGAGCTCTTCACTCAATATGTTGAAGAGTTTTTTTAATCCCGGTCATTTTGGGTGACTCTCATTCCAAATGTTTAAAACGATAGAAAGGTTTAGAAGATGATTAAACTTGTAAATGTGGAAAAAACCTATTATAGTAAGGCCGGCAATATTGCTGCTCTGAAAAAAACGAATCTGGAAATTAAAGAAGGTACGATTTTTGGTATCATCGGACTTTCAGGGGCAGGAAAATCCACGTTGATTCGTTGCATCAATATGTTGGAAGTTCCTACATCGGGGCAGGTTTTTGTGGACGGACAAGAGCTGACCGCAATGAGTGAAGCGCAACTGAGAAAAGCGCGTCAGAATATCGGTATGATTTTTCAGCATTTCAACTTGCTTGCCAGTCGTACCGTATTTGATAACGTGGCATTTCCTTTGGAAATTCAGGGGATCCCGCGTGATAAAATAAAGGCCCGTGTCGAGGAATTGTTGGAATTGGTCCAATTAAGTGACCGGGGCGATTATTACCCCAGCCAGCTTTCCGGCGGTCAGAAGCAACGAGTCGGGATAGCCCGTGCTCTGGCATCCAATCCGAAAGTATTGTTGTCAGATGAAGCGACTTCCGCTTTGGACCCCCAAACCACAAAATCCATTTTGCAATTATTGCGGGATATCAATAGCCGACTGAATTTAACGATTGTGATGATTACCCACCAAATGGAGGTCGTAAAAGAAATTTGCGATCAGGTAGCGGTCATTGAAAATGGCACGATCATTGAAGAAGGCTCTATGTACAAAGTGTTTACTGAGCCGCAGCAGGAAACGACCAAAGAATTTGTAAAGACTGTAAACGACATACGCATACCTTCCATTATTAATACAGAAAGTATGCAGCAAACCTACTTCCCGGATGCCAGGTTATTACTGAATCTGACATTTTTGGGCGGCGAAGACGATGAAGAAGGTTCAACCGGAGCGGATCAGCCTCTGGTATCTTCCATTATCAAAAAATTTGGTGTAGATGTAAATATTATTTCCGGCAAAGTGGATTATTTGAAAGATCTTCCTTATGGAACGTTGCTGGTGGAATTAATTGGTGAAGAAGCGGAAATAAAAAACGCGCTGCAGTATATTTACGATAAAAAAGTCAAAGTGGAGGTGATTGGTTATGTCGCCTGATATGATAGATTTGTTGTTGAAATCTTTGGGGGAAACTTGTTATATGGTTGTGGTGGCTATTTTATTGGCCACATTGATCGGCGTTCCTTTGGGTGTGATTTTGACGGTGACCAGAAAAGATCATATTTTGCCTAATGCGATCATTCATAATGTTCTGGGGGCGATTGTGAATGCGACCCGTTCCACTCCTTTTATTATTTTAATGGTGGCGATCATCCCCTTAACCCGTATGATAGTAGGTTCTTCTATTGGTACTACGGCGGCCATAGTGCCGTTAACAATTACCGCCTCTCCTTTTATTGCCCGGGTAATAGAATCTTCTCTTTTGGAAGTGGACCGCGGCGTGATAGAGGCAGCACAATCCATGGGTGCAAGTCCATTTGAAATTATTACCAAGGTGATGCTGCCGGAATCGCTTCACTCGATCGTTCTGGGAATTACACTGGCTTTGATTGCTTTGATTGGCGCTTCTGCGATGGCAGGCGCATTAGGTGGCGGCGGTTTAGGGGATCTGGCTATCCGCTATGGTTATCAAAGATTTCAGATGGACGTGATGATTGCCACGGTTGTTGTGCTTATTATCATGGTGCAGGGTGTGCAGTCGATTGGCAATACACTGAGTCGAAAATTAAATAAAAACAAACTTTCCTGAGGCATATGAGACAGAGGATAAGTCAGGAAGCAAAAAGTTGAAGACAGGGCAGGGCGGCGCAGCATTGCGGCGCCCTTTTTAGTGTTTTTTGACACGCAACTTGACTTTCACAAGATAAAGTGATAAATTGATAAAAGAAAGTCTGCTCAATATGTGAAGGAGGAAACTGAACGAGACGCCGGTCCGGCAGTTCCTGTATGGAGGAATTTATTATGGCTGAAAAAATCGAAAGCAAATTGACCCGTCAGTTGTGTGAAGCGCTCGCCAGTTTAAAGGATGAACACCAGGTTGCTGATTTTTTGGAAGATGTTTGTACCATTAGCGAATTCAAAGCGCTGGCCCAACGTTTTGAAGTAGCGCGTTTGCTGGCTGAAGGGGTTAAATATGAAGATATTGTAGAGAAAACGGGTGCCAGCACGGCGACGATCTCTCGTGTTAAAAGATGTTTGGTATATGGCAAGGATGGCTATGCCGTGGCACTGAATAATTTTAAAAAACAGCATCATGAAGAAAGTTCTACTAAAGTGCTGTTGAAGGCGAAGTTTGAAAAGGAACGGGCTGAGAGAAAGAAAGCGATGCGAAACAATGAGTGAATTCATATTGCAGGTCCCTTACGGCACACATGATGTGTTGCCCGGCGAAGCCACGGCGCGTCATTTACTGGCAGATAAAATATATCGCTTATTTTCCGCCTGGGGCTATGATGAGGTGGAAACCCCCTCTTTTGAATATCTGGAAACTTTTATGGAGACCGGTCAGTCCAATGCAGGCGCATTTAACCTTTTTGATCGGGCAGGGCGCGCATTGATTCTGCGAACCGATATGACAACGCCTTTAGCAAGAATGGTAGCAACCCGTATGAAGAAAGATGCCGGAATTAAGCGGCTGTCTTATCAGGCACGTCTATTTCGTTATGAAGAAGCGCAGGCGGGTCGACAATGCGAATTTACGCAATGCGGTATCGAGATGATGGGTGCGTCCGGCGCTGTTGCCGATGCGGAAGTGATCGCCCTGGCAATTAATACGCTGTTGGAAACCGGACTGCAAGATTTCAGCATCAGTCTGGGACAAATGGAATTTATTAATGGCTTGATGGAAGAAGCAGGACTCAGCGAAGCGCAGTCCCGCGCTGTTAAGTATTGCCTCATCCGTCGTAATGCAGTGGGGTTGGCGGAGTTGATAGAAGAGGCCAAGGTGGAAACGAAATTTGCCGGGTTGCTTAAAGAGCTTTTGTTTTTGCATGGAGGGATAGAACTTCTGGAAACTTTGGCCAAACAAAATCTGGGAAAACGTTGTGACTATGCACTGAATAACCTGCGAGAGATTTACGAATTGGTCAGAGCCTATGATGTGGCGTCTTATTTGAGTTTTGATCTGGGCCTGATACGGAGCCTGGACTATTATACGGGTATGCTTTTTGAAGGATATGCTCCCGGTATGGGGTATTCTTTAATTGGCGGAGGACGCTATGACACGATGATGGAGCGGTTTGGTTATCCTTGTCCTGCTACGGGATTTGCTCTGGGAATTGACCGCATCGTACTTACGCTGGAACGTCAGGGGCAACTGACCGGTGGAAATACGCCGACCACATTTATCGCCTTTTCTAAAGGACAGGCGGCGTCGGCTATCCTTCTTGCCAATCAATTGCGCCGGCAGGGTGTACGGATAAAACTCGCTGATCGTCCCATGGGTCGGGCAGAAGCGGTAGAGGAAGGTAAAATGTTACGGTGTGAGACATTCCGTTATGTGGGGGACTAAGATGAAAGATTATATTACGATTGCCCTGCCTAAGGGAAAGTTATTTAAGCGCAGCGTCGATTTATTGGCAAATGTCGGTTATGCCGCGGAAGGTGTTTCGGAAGATTCACGTAAACTTGTGATTGTAAATGAAAAGACCAAAGTGCGTTTTATTATTACCAAAACCGTAGACCTTCCTACATATGTGGAATATGGTGCTGCAGATGTCGGTATCATTGGTAAGGACGTACTGCTGGAAGAACGTAAAGATGTCTATGAGCTGTTGGATCTGGGCTTTGGAAAATGTCATCTGATGCTGGCGGTGCCGGAAGCCGGAAAACAACCGGAGATAAGTGATTATGCCCATTTGCGGGTAGCTACAAAATACCCGCATTGCGCACGGGAATATTTTGATGGCAAGGGCATCCAAACGGAAATTATAAAGTTGAATGGCTCGATTGAGTTAGGGCCTTTAATTGGTCTATCGGAATTAATCGTCGATATTGTCGAAACGGGAACAACACTGAGAGAAAATAAGCTGGTGGAAGTGGATTCTCTTTTTGTTTCTACCGCAAGACTGATTGCCAATCCGGTAAGTTTTAAACTGAAATTTGACAGACTGCATAAACTGGTGTCTGATATGCGTGCTGCAATAGAAAACGGGGGAAATAAGGGATGAAAATCATAGACGCAAGGAAGTTAACGGCGGCAGAAATAAGTGCGCTATTAAAGAAAAAAGCTTTTGATGAAACGGCATTGTCTCCCCGGATCCAAGAAAGCTGCGACCGTATGTGGGGAGAACATTTAAGCGCTGCGCAAATTGTGGACAGAATTGTAAACAGAGTCAGACAAGACGGAGACAAAGAATTATTCTATTTTACGAAGATGATCGATGGCGCTGAATTGACCGGAAACTCTCTTCGGGTTTCAGAGAAGGAATTTGATGAAGCACGGACGTTGGTCGATCCGGTCGTCCTGGAATCCATTACGCGGGCCATCAAAAATGTAAAAAAATTTCATGAAGAGCAGATGCCGAGATCATGGTTTACCGAGCGCCCCTACGGAAGCCTGATAGGACAAAAAATTACACCCATTGATCGGGTGGGGATTTATGTACCTGGTGGAACGGCTGCCTATCCTTCCAGTGTGATCATGAACGCAGTTCCCGCAAAAGTCGCTGGAGTCCCTCGTATCGTGATGGCGGCTCCGCCCGGACGAGATGGCAAATTGAACCCCTACGTGCTGGTCACGGCAGAAAAAATAGGCATTTCGGAAATTTATAAGATGGGCGGTGCTCAAGCGGTAGCCGCTATGGCTTTTGGTACGGAAACCGTACCCAAGGTAGACAAAATCAGCGGTCCGGGTAATATCTTTGTGACGTTGGCCAAGAAAGCGGTGTATGGGCATGTAGATATCGATATGTTAGCGGGTCCCAGCGAGATTTTGATCCTTGCGGACGACAGCGCCGACCCGTCTTATCTGGCCGCGGACCTATTAAGTCAGGCAGAGCACGATCCTCTGGCCAGCGCAATTCTTATTACCGATAGCGAGCGCCTTGCTAAAACGGTTGCAGAAGCGATAGAGATACAGTTAAAAGAGTTGCCCAGAGAGGAAATTGCCGCCGCTTCTTTGCAGGCTATGGGGAAGATCATCATCGCAAAAGATCTGGAAACTGCGGTTGCAATGGCAAACAGCAGTGCGCCGGAGCATTTGGAGGTAATGACCCGGGAACCTTTCCGTTTTATGCCTCTGCTCCATAATTGTGGCGCAATGTTTTTGGGAACTGATTCGCCGGAGCCGTTAGGAGACTATTTTGCCGGGCCTAACCATATTCTGCCGACCGGGGGAACCGCCCGGTTTTACAGCGTTTTGAATGTTGAAACTTTTATGAAAAAGACCAGTATTATTTCTTATACACATAAAGCATTGCTTGAAGCGGCTGATGATATTATCAATATGGCGGAAGCAGAAGGGTTGCGTGCTCATGCCAACGCGATTCGGAAACGTAAGGAACATAAAAATCAATTGTAGTTATTTCAGGCTCTGAAAAGAGGCCGGATGAGGTGATTTACTATGTCGGATTTAGCGATTCGTCCCAGTCTGGAAAGGTTGGAAGAATATGTGGTAGAGACCATTGATGCGGATATCGTCGTCAATGCGAATGAGTCTAACTACCCTTTGCCGGAAGCGGTACGGTCAGAAATAGAGGCTGAAACCGGGAAGGTTGCTTTTAATCGATATCCGCCGATGAGAGGAGACTCTTTGCGCGTCCTTATTGCAGATGCGCTTGGTATTGACCCTGATAAGGTGCGTGTTGGCAATGGCTCCAGCGAACTTTTGCAAATGGCATGTTATGCATTTGGGGGGATTGGCAGGAGGATCGCTGTCCCCTATCCGTCTTTTTCTATGTATAGCGTCTATGCCCGCTTGTCCGACAGTGATGTATTGCAATATCCTCTGACGGTAGACGGTTTTTTAGATGCAGAGGCATTAATCGCCTTTTGTCGTGCTAAACGTCCGCACTTGTTGATCATTAATAATCCAAATAATCCTACAGGCAACTACAATCCTCTTTCCGTAATAGAAAAAATTATTTCTCAGGTGGACTGCCCGATTATTGTTGATGAGGCTTATATGGAGTTTGCCGACGGAGAAGGTGTTGATCCACAGGATCTCCGCCCGCTTTCGCAATTAAAATTAGTGGCGGGTTCGGCTTTGGCTCTCTTAAATAAATACAGTAATTTTATGGTCTACCGTACCTTTTCCAAGGCATATGGTCTGGCAGGTATGCGGGCAGGATATTCTGTTGGGAGCCTGTTGCTGAGCAGGGTGTTAGGTAAAACGTTGCTTCCCTATCATGTGAACGCATATACTTTGATGGCTGCGGAATGCTGCTATAAACACCGGCAGGACTTTACGGCGCAGATCAAAGAAATTTGCGGGCAAAGAGACCTAATGATGGCTGAGTTACAGGAAACAGGAATGGAGGTTTGGCCCTCCCGGACAAATTTTATTTGTTATCGTCCGGCGGGCAAGCTGCAGCGGGTATTAGCAGAAGCCTATGATAGAAAATATGGTGTTAATAACTTCAGCCAAGCTACTAAAGCAGGTAAGTTTATTTTTAAAAACCTGTTGGCTGAAAAAATATTACTCAGGGACTTTACCGAGCATCAGGCGCTACAGGGATGTTTGCGTCAAACGGTTGGTTTGCCGGAAGAAAATGGCATTGTGATAAGTAAGATAAAAGGTATTTGCAGGGAGTGTTTGGGAAATGAGCAAATTAACTGAAGCGACGGCCGTTTTAGGTAAAAACGAGAGAAAAACGCGAAGCGATAAGGGCGCAGATGAGAGTTTGGTAAAAACACAACGTATGGCCATGTTATCCCGCACTACTGGGGAAACCGCTGTTACTGTTTCTCTAAATTTGGACGGCAGCGGAAATGCCGATGTTCAGACCGGCTTAGGCTTCATGGATCATATGTTGACCTTGTTGGCTGCGCATAGCTTTATGGATCTGCATGTACGAGCGCACGGAGATCTGGCTGTAGACAGTCATCATACAGTGGAAGATATAGGTATTGTGTTGGGGCAGTCCCTCAAGGAAGCAGTAGGTGATAAAAAAGGGATTCATCGTTACGGAAACAGTTTTATTCCTATGGATGAAACGCTTGCCCAGGTGTGTTTGGATTTTTCCGGGCGACCTTTTTTCGTGTTTGAGGCAGAGATACCCAAAGTTCGCCTGGGAAATTACGATACAGAGATGACGGAAGAATTCTTTCGGGCGCTAGCTGTGAATTGTGGTCTGACTTTGCATATTCGAGTGCTCTATGGCAGCAATGTTCATCATCTTATCGAAGCTATTTTTAAGGCCTTTGCCCGTGCCTTAACCGAAGCAACCGCCATAGATCCCCGCGTAAAAGGGGTCATGAGCAGTAAGGGCGTGTTATAAATAAAACAGCGGCAGATTCAGGAGTAATGGGTTGAGTATTCGTAGATGTAGACAAGGCCGGGAGAAGAGTGCCGGGTAAGTTTTTAATATGCAAACTGATCATGCCGGTATTCCTTTAATCGCAGATGGAATGTGGGAGTTATTTATGGACAGCAAAAGAGTTATTATTGTGGATTACGGTTTAGGTAATCTGCACAGTGTGAATAAAGCCGTTGCCAAAGCCGGGGGGAAGCCGGAGATATCCGCATCCCCGGAGGTGATCCGAGAAGCTGAGAAAATCATTCTCCCGGGTGTGGGCGCTTTTGCCGATTGCATGGCAAATTTAAAAAGATCCGGTTTAATTCCTGTTTTGCGGGAACATTTTTTGGCAGACAAACCGTTTTTAGGCATTTGTCTGGGAATGCAGGTCCTGTTTGAAAGCAGTGAGGAGGGACCCGGAGTGCCGGGTTTGGGCTTTTTTCAAGGCAAGGTCATTTATATTCCTACAAAATGCAAGGTACCTCATGTAGGATGGAATCATCTGCATATAAAGAAATCGTCCCCTGTAGAAGGTGAGGCAGAGGGAAAATATGTTTACTTTACGCACAGTTATTGCTGTGTTCCTCAAGATACTTCTCTTATTTCTTCTGTCTGTGAGCATGGGACAGAAATCGTTGCGGGGATCTGCCGGGGAAATATATTCGGGGTACAATACCATCCGGAAAAATCGAGTTGCGTCGGTATGGAAATGCTGCACCGTTTTGTGACATTATGATTTTAAGTCAGATGCTGGCAGATTACCGGGTCAGAACGTGGTAAACTTGTGAAAATGTATTGTTTTTGGTAATAGATTGTGTAATACATTGTGTGGGGGACGCTATGGTTATATTTCCGGCAATTGATTTGCGGGGCGGCAAAGCAGTTCGCCTGGTAGAGGGTGATTTTAAACAGGAAACAGTTTATGGGGAAGATCCTGCAAAAGTGGCAGAGACGTTTGCTGCGGCGGGAGCAACTTTTTTACATGTGGTGGATCTGGACGGCGCCCTTGCGGGAGAAAGCCGTAATTTGGCTGTAATTCAGCGAATTTTGGGTGTGTCCGCGTCCATGCAAGTGGAGGTGGGGGGCGGCATACGCAATTGTGATACCGCGGCTCGTTTGTTGGAAATGGGCGTAAAACGAGTGATTTTAGGAAGTCTGCCGATTCGGGACCCAGAAGAAACAGAAAGGATCTGTAAAAAATTCCCGGGACAGGTGGTTGCCGGTATTGATGCACGCAACGGAGAAACCGTTATTGAAGGCTGGGATGTTTCCGGCGGCGTGCATTATTTGGAACTGGGGCGTCGTATGGCATCGATTGGCATAGAGCATATTATTTTTACGGATATCGCAAGAGATGGTAAATTAACCGGGGTGAATGTAGAAGCCACGGCAGAGCTGGCTCGTACTGCAGGGGTAAAAGTAATTGCCAGCGGCGGTGTTTCCTCTCTTGCGGATATACGCGCTTTGATGGAACATGAAAATGAGGGGATTGAAGGGGTGATTATAGGAAAAGCGCTTTATGCAGGCAAAATTGATTTGAAGGAAGCTTTGGCGTTGGTCCGGCGCGCAAAGTAAATGTATAGTCCTACCGAACAGCGACATGAAATTAGAAAAAATGAGAACAAATTTACGGTTTAGTTAGCCATCGATTATAGATTAAAAAGGATACGTGAAGATTATGCTGGCAAAACGAATCATACCTTGTCTTGATGTGAAAGACGGGAAGGTTGTAAAAGGGAAAAAATTTATCGGTCTGGCGAACGTGGGAGACCCGGTACAGATGGCCGCTTTTTATGATGCGGAAGGCGCGGACGAACTGGCGTTTTTAGATATCGCTGCCAGTATAGAACAACGCAAATCCATGCTGGATATGATCTGCCGCACGGCTGGAGAAGTGTTTATGCCTTTCGCTGTCGGCGGCGGTATCAGTACTGTACAGGATATCAGAAACTGTCTGAACGCAGGTGCCGATAAGATTTCTTTAAATACGGCGGCCGTAAAGGATCCTGCTCTAATTACACAGGGGGCGGAATTGTTTGGCACCCAGTGTATTTTGCTGGCGGTCGATGCAAAACGCTGTGGTAAAAACCAATGGGAAGTTTATATTAACGGAGGGCACACGCCTACCGGTCTGGATTGTCTTGCGTGGGTGCAAAAGGCGGTTGCTCTGGGGGCCGGTGAGATACTCTTAACCAGTATGGATGCGGACGGCACAAAAGCAGGTTATGATATCCCTCTGACAAAAGCGGTAAGTGCCGTCGTTAACGTGCCAATCATTGCCAGTGGCGGTGCAGGGGCTCTGGAACATTTTTATGACGTATTGACAGAAGGTGGTGCCGACGCGGTTTTAGCAGCCTCCGTTTTTCACTATAAGGAATTTACAGTTAAGCAGGTTAAAACATATTTACGGTCTAAAGGTGTAGAGGTGAGGTTATAATGAAAATTGATGTCAGCAAATTGAAATTTGATGAAAAAGGTTTAATTCCGGCTATTGTACAAGACGTTTTCAGTGATGAGGTATTGATGTTGGCCTATATGAACGGGACGAGTCTCGCAAAAACCGTGGAAACCGGGTACACTTGGTTTTGGAGCCGCAGCCGTCAGGAATTATGGAATAAAGGCGCGACCAGCGGGCATTTGCAGAAAGTTGCTTCCATCACTTATGATTGTGATGGGGATGCGTTGCTGGTCAAGGTTGATCAGACCGGGGCTGCCTGTCATACAGGGCGTCATTCTTGCTTCTTTTCACCGCTTTGGAATGAGGGTGAAGGGAAAAACCTGCCTGTTCCAGAACCGGCGAATGAAAGTATCTACGGAGCCCTGGCCGAACTATACAGGGTGATTTTATATAAACGGGAACATGGGGGAGAAAAGAGCTATACACGTTACTTGTTTACTAAAGGGCAGGATAAAATTTTAAAAAAAGTTGGGGAAGAAGCGGCAGAAACTATTATCGCATCAAAAAATAACAGTAAAAAAGAAGTAATCAGCGAAATGAGTGATCTGTGGTATCATTGCATGGTGCTGTTGGCGTATCATGGCATAACCCCCGGCGACTTGCTGAGCGAATTATCCGGCCGCAGAGAAAAAGAAAACAATAGTAAGTATTGACCATTATATAGTTGTGCAAAATATAGTTGCGCAAAAATAATAAATTTATTTTCTGCTGATTATGTGCATATTCCGGCTTCGAGTATGGGGAGCCGGTTTTTTTATTCACTATCCGAACGAAGTTTTCCGTTTTGTTGTCAACGTTCAGGTCAATAAGGACATAGCCATTGTTGCGGAGTTGAGTCAGTTTGCCTTAACTATGGTTGGTTAGGAAAGATAAAAATTTGCTGAAGCTACTTGACAATAATACCCCCACGGGGTATATTTATCAAACAGATACCCTATGGGGGTATTTTAAATTCCATAATAAGTTTATTTTAGCAGGAGAGAAGCAATGAAAGAGCCTAAAAGCAGAAGACCGGAAGGAAATCCAACTTGCGGCTGCGGTTGTGTAAAACATAAACACCGAGACAGCAACAGTTCCGAATATAAAAGTATGATACGGCGTTTAAAATTAATTGAAGGACAAGTTCGCGGAATCGAAAAAATGGTGGAAGACGACCGCTACTGCATTGATATCCTGACGCAGGTGAGCGCAATCCAATGTGCCTTAAACGCATTTAATAAAGAATTACTGTCGCAGCATATCCATAGCTGCGTTGTAGAAGATATTCGCGAAGGTAAAGATGAAGTAGTAGATGAATTGGTTTCCGCTCTGCAAAAACTGATGAAGTAATTGCGGCAACAGCAACGGTAATCGATGGCGGGGCATTGGAATCATATAAAATGGCAGGAGATCAGGCGAAAATTCTTTTGCTGTTTAATGAAACCATGAAAGTGTGAGGGAGCACCGGGAGATAATAATCCCGGGGAGTAATTATGAAGAAAGAAAAGTATATAGTGACCGGCATGACTTGCAGTGCCTGTTCCAGCCGTGTAGAAAAAACGGTACGGAATTTAGGCGGTATGCATGAAGCAACAGTAAATCTGTTGACCCACTCTATGCATGTTGAATATGATGAAACAAAACTTAATGCAGCAGAGATCATTAAAGCGGTAACTGATACGGGCTATGGCGCCGAGTTGATGGACACTCAAAACCGTAGTGCCGATGCAGCGAAGCAGAAAATAACCGCTGTTGCAGAAAATCCGGCGATTAAAGCGGCGCGGGACGAAATTGCGGAAATGCAGGAACGATTTATCTGGTCCGTTATCTTTTTACTTCCTTTGTTGCTTTTGTCCATGACCCCCATGTTTGCAAAATTACTGGGCTTTGCTGTCCCGGAGTTTTTGCAGAAGTATTTTTATGGAACGCAAAATGCGATCTGGTTGGCGTTTACAGAGTTTATTTTGGTTCTGCCAATTTTGTTCATTAACAAAAAGTTTTTTACCGGTGGCTTTAAAAGTCTCCTCCACAAAGCGCCTAATATGGATAGTTTGGTGGCGATGGGGTCCGGCGCCGCATTGGCTTACGGTATTTTTGCGGTGTATCGTATTGGTTGGGGCATGGGACATGGGGATACGGTTCTTATTGATCTGTATCGTACCAACTTATATTTCGAATCCTCGGGTATGATTGTTACGCTGATCATTTTTGGGAAATGGCTGGAAGCAAGATCCAAGGGCCGTACCTCAGCTGCCATTGAAAAATTGATGGATCTGGCGCCGAAGCAGGCCCGCGTTATCCGCGAAGGTGAAGAGATTTTGCTTGCGTCGGAGGACTTGATGCCGGGGGACGAAGTTGTGGTCCGTCCGGGGGAAAGCATTCCTGCTGATGGGATCATTACTAAAGGAAATACCAGCATTGATGAAGCTGTCATTACCGGTGAAAGTATTCCGGTAGAGAAGCAGACCGGTGACAAGGTCATTAGCGCCACGTTGAATAAAACCGGTTTTATTCATTTTACGGCGCAAAAGGTGGGGGCTGACAGTACGATCAGCCAAATTATCCGATTGGTGGAGGAAGCCAGCAGCAGTAAAGCTCCCATTGCCCGTATGGCGGATAAGATTTCCGGTATCTTTGTACCGACAGTCATGCTTTTTGCCTTAGCTACTGCCATCTTCTGGCTTTTATGGGGAGAAAGTTTTGAATTTGCCTTCAGATGTGCGATCAGCGTATTGGTAATAAGTTGTCCCTGTGCTTTAGGATTGGCTACGCCGGTTGCCATTATGGTAGGTACGGGTAAAGGCGCAGAAAATGGTATTCTGATAAAATCGGGGGAAGCGCTGGAAACCGCTCATGCTTTGGACATCGTGGTATTGGACAAAACAGGGACGATTACCGAAGGAAAACCTCGGGTTACAGACATATTGCTGCCTGTTGCAGAAGCTTCAGAGACTTCTTCGGTTTATCTGGAGTTATTGACCATTGCCGCAGGTCTGGAATATGGCAGCAGCCATCCTTTGGCCAGCGCCATTATGGAATATACGGCAGAGAAAAATGTGACAGTGCCTGAAATGGAGAATTTCCAAACTCTATTTGGCAAAGGCGTAAAGGCACAAAAAAATGGCGTCACGTATTATGCAGGCAATAGCGCATTGATGGAAGAAACAGGTGCAGACATATCTTTTTTTACCCCCTTTCTGGAACGATTGGCTGATGCAGGAAAGACGCCGCTGTTTTTTGCCAGAGAAAAAAATATAATTGGCCTTATTGCTGTGGCTGATTGCGAAAAAAAGACCAGCCAACAGGCCATAAAAGAATTTAAAAATCTGGGCATTCGGGTTATTATGCTGACCGGGGACAATCCTCGTACAGCAGAGGCGATTCGTAGACGTATGAATATTCCCCAGGTGATTGCCGATGTTTTGCCGGAAGGCAAAGAAAAGGTAATTACCGATCTGCAAAGCCGGGGGTACAAAGTGGCAATGGTCGGGGATGGGATTAATGATGCGCCGGCATTGGCTAAGGCTGATGTGGGAATTGCCATCGGCGCCGGTACGGATGTAGCCATTGAAAGCGCTGATATCGTGCTGATGAAGAGTGATTTGCTGGATGCGGTGAATGCTGTGCGCCTCAGCCATAATGTGATTAAAAAAATTAAAGAAGGTCTGTTTTGGGCATTCTTCTATAATGTGGTGTGTATTCCCGTGGCAGCCGGAGCTTTGTCATATTGGGGGATTTTGCTGAGCCCTGTTTTTGGCGCGGCGGCCATGAGTCTCAGCAGCGTTACCGTAGTCACCAATGCGTTGCGGCTAAAAAAATTTAAACCTGTACAACAAACAAAAATGATGGAAACGTTGGTTAATGCTCAAGTGAAAATCACCGGTATAAAAGAAGTATTTTCTACAGCAAGAAATACACAGGCATCGGCAGTAACCTCAATTACAGAGGATAGTATTGAAAATAAAGCTGAAAATGCAGAGAAAGAAACTGTGGGAGGGATAAAAATGGAAAAAATTTTACGCATAGAAGGCATGATGTGTGCTCATTGTCAAAAGCACGTGCAAGAAACGCTTGCCGGGTTGGACGGGGTAACAAAGGTGGAGGTGAGTCTGGAAGATAAGACGGCAACGGTACAGATGAACCGCAACATCCCTTTTAATGAATTTGAAAAAGCGGTACAGGACGCCGGGTATGAATTGTTAAAATAAAAGGAACAAGCTTAACCAAGACGGTTTACAAGAGTACATCAACCGCGTATTTGCTTAGAGTGTGGGGTCTTTTGGCGCATATTTTATGAGAGATTCCGGTTGACAAATAAGAAAGGCTTTTGTATAATACCATTTGTAAACTATCGGGGGCATAGCTCAGCTGGGAGAGCGCTTGCATGGCATGCAAGAGGTCAGGAGTTCGATCCTCCTTGTCTCCACCAAGAAAATTATTACCTGCGCACATATGCATTGCGCAGGTATTTTTATTTTTGAGGTAAAATATTCGCCTATGGCGGATCTGTTTTTGCGTTACTCAAATTGCCCATTTCGTGGTATAATTTACTCAAATATAAGTTTCCTAATTTTTAGCCGGGAGGGATAAACACATGTTAGAAGTAGGGAAAAAAGCACCGGATTTCACACTGCCGGATCAAAATGGAAAGATGATCACCTTAAGCAGTTTTTTGGGGCAAAAAGTAATTTTATATTTTTATCCTAAAGATAATACTTCGGGCTGCACTAAACAGGCCTGCAACTTTGGTGAATTATATCCGCAAATTCAGGAAAAAGGCGCTGTTGTATTAGGTGTGAGTAAGGATAGCGTAGCTTCTCATAAAAAATTTGAAGAAAAATATCACCTGCCGTTCACCCTGATTTCGGACCCGGACCTGGTAGCGATCCAGGCTTATGATGTCTGGAAAGAAAAGAGTATGTACGGGAAAAAATATATGGGAGTAGAACGCAGTACATACCTGATCGATGAAAAGGGCATTATTATTCGTGCATTCGCCAAGGTTAAGCCGGCCGATAATCCGGGGCAAATGTTCAAAGAATTGGACTGAGCGATCGCCGGTAAATAAAGATTGCGGTCTGAAGCTATCTCTAACGCAGCGGGTGCAGGCAAGATGTGCAGTTAAAGCCCGTGAGGCATTGTTAAGAAATGGGGAAAAACGGATGAGCAGAACTCTGAACATGGCAGAAGCGTTACAGGAAGCACGCCGCTGTCTGCATTGCAGTATTCCCGGCTGCCGCAAAGGCTGTCCGATCGCCAACAATATACCTGATTTTATTCAAGCCTTAAAAGAAGGCAATATTGGTGCCGCTTATGAGATTATTGCGGAACGCAGCAATCTGCCCGCTATTTGCGGGAGGGTATGTCCTCATGAAAAGCAATGCGAAGCACACTGTGTGCTGGCGCGCAGTAAACGGGAAATTAAAATTGGGGATCTGGAAATGTTTATTGCGGATTTTGCCCATAAATACGGCCTTAAACCTATTCCCAAGTCTAACGGCGCCCGGGGTAAAGTCGCTGTAATTGGCAGCGGCCCTGCAGGGTTAACGGTTGCAGGGGATTTGGCTAAAATGAACTTTGCCGTTACCGTATTTGAAAAACAACCGGAGCCGGGGGGGATCTTATTGTTTGGTATCCCGGAGTTCCGTTTAAGCAAATCTGTGGTACAACAGGAAATAGAACAACTGCGCAATATCGGGGTAGAGTTTCGCTGCAATGTGCTGGCAGGACCGGATTATACAGTCGATGACATGTTTGCGGAAGGCTTTGATGCTATTTTTATGGGAACCGGGACGGCTTTTCCGCGTACCCTTGATATACCCGGTAAGGGGCTGGCCGGCATTGTGACGGCAGCGTATTATTTGCGTATGGCATACTTGGTAAAGGCAGGCCAGTTGGATGATAAAGAGCTGTTATTGCATGAAGGTGACCGGGTCGCTGTAATAGGAGCAGGCAATGTCGCGATGGATGCGGCACGGACCGCGGTTCGGCGAGGCGCCGGCGAGGTCACGGTGTTTTATCGGAAAACAGAACAGGAAGTACCCGCCTTTCCTTCGGAAATTGAAGCTGCCAAAGCCGAACATGTACAGTTCCGATTTTTAAGAGAACCGCTTCGTTTTTTAAGCAAAAAAGAAATGGCGGAAAAAACAGGTGCGCATCTTTCCGTTGATGAAAGCACGGCGAATGTAAAGGTGCAGGAAGCTTTGGAAAAAAATCTTTTGGGAGCGGAAGAAGAAGAAACAACATTAGTGGCTGGAGCAGATCAAACTGTCGGCGGTATGGCGTTTAGAGTTTTAGAAAAAGGTGAGGATGGAAACTTTGTTGCTACGGAAAAAGAGGAGTACCATGCGTTTGACAGTGTGATTCTGGCTGTGGGATCGAAGCCGGCTGCCCGGATCGTGGGTACAACGAAAGGAATTAAAGTGGATAACAGAGGCTTTGTGATCACCCGGGAGCGCCCTTATGGGATGACGACCCGGATGGGCGTTTTCAGCGGCGGGGATGTGGTGCATGGACCGGCCACGGTAGTTTTGGCTATGAAGGAATCTAAGCGGGTGGCGATCGGTATTGCTGAATATGTTGATGCAAAAAATTTGCTGCAGGATTGCAGGGAATAACTGATTGACAACTACACCTTATTTTTATATAATTAATGTAATAAAGTTAACAATTTCCGTAGCTGCTTCGTATTTATGAAGAAAGGGCGGTAGAGTATGAGTAATCGTTATAAAACCTTTATTTCCTGCTACAAAAAAGATAATTTATTATTAATCGGTTTTCTTGTAATATTGGCCGCGATCATTGGAATTTTCGGCTGAGAAATTTTTTGATGATTTAATTTTAGAATTGTTTCAGAATAAAAAAATGCAGATGGATTTTTCCCCGCAAGAAAGTAATTCCCTTGCGGGGATTTTATTTTTAAGAAGAGATAATTTAGCTAAAAAATGACTGCACCACAAGAACAAGGTGTTTTTTCTTTAAAATTTGTTAGAAAACACAATTTATTCTCCATTATTAATTTGAAATGTGCTATAATGATTATATAAATTTGCATCTGAAAATGACGGGTAAATTACAGGTAAAAAGCTGAGTTTATCATTTACATAAGTGGCAGAAAAGGTGTAATTGCATGAAAAATTCCAATAATGTGTGGTTATATTTACTGGCCTACCTGGCATTATTTTTGGGCTGGCTGCGGCGAAGCGTTCTTGGCAAGGCAGTTACTGCCGGCATTTTGATCCTTATTGTCAGTACTACATTCAATCATTTGAGTGCCGCGCCGTTTTCGTTTTTAGCCAACACGCTGTCAGAACAGACGAATACGGAAAAAGCGGAAGTAGCAGCTAAAGCCGAAACAACACAAAAAGCGGCGGATCAAAAAGAACAGGTGGAGAAGGCCCAAGACGCGGCCCAGCCGATAAAAAGCCACAATTACTCTCTGGTTGTTACCAAAAGCGCATACCGAGTCACTTTATTGGATAACGGTTCCCCTATAAAAGAATATAACTGCGCAGTAGGACGTAACCCGGGCCAAAAGACAAAAACGGGGGACGCAAAAACTCCTGTAGGTACTTTTTCTGTAGAATCGATCACGCCTTCTTCCGATTGGGTCAGCAGTGAAGATGGTAAGGGCGCTTACGGACCCTGGTTCATCACTTTAGATACGAAAAGCTTGAGCAAGGGCGAATGGGGCGGGATCGGTCTTTCCGGAACCAATAAACCGGAAGGTCTGGGGAAAGCCTCCAGTGCCGGCAGCGTGCGGCTTCGTAATAGTGATATTGAAGAGATTAAGCGTTATGTAAAAATCGGTACTTCCGTGACGATTAAAGAATAAAAGACATAAAGCCGGCTGATTTGGCATGGCGATGGGGTTATTCCGGGGCAAGGCAATATGGAATAACCCTTTTTCTGTATAATGGAGCGTTGAAGATGAAAAGATTGTACCAGTTTATACTTGTTGTAACAGCATTGTTGCTTTTTGTAACGGGCCTGACTGCGGGTTGCCGCAATGAAGTCAATGTGTCCGGGCAAGGGAGCAAAACGGAAACAAATGTGAAAACTGCAAATAAAATAGATGATGATAAAGCTGCGGCGGAAAAAAAGATACAGGAAGAAGAACGAATCAAAGCCGAAGCTGAAAAAGCCAAAAAAGAGACTCTCGAAAACGCAGAGCGGGAAAAGGTGCAAATCAAACAAAAAGCGGATAACCTTCAGTATTACGTGTTTGTAAAAAAGAGCACTTTTACGGTATACCTGATGGATGAAAAAGCGAATGTAGTAAAAACATATGACTGTACTTTAGGAAAGAACCCGGGACAGAAAGAAAAACGCGGTGACATGAAAACACCTACCGGTACTTTCTATGTAGACGAAATAGATGATGCTCGCTCATGGACGCATGATTTTGGCGATGGTAAGGGTGAGATCAAAGGCGCCTATGGACCCTGGTTTATCAGTTTGAATACAGATGCGCAAAGTCGGGGCGCCTGGGGTGGGATCGGTATTCATGGAACGCATAAACCGGAAGCGATGGGTACGCGTGATTCCGAAGGCTGCATCCGTCTCCGCAATGAAAATGTTGTAGATTTAAAACAATATGTGCGGGTTGGGACTAAAGTCATTATAGAAGAATAAAGCAATAGTGCTGATGTATGGATGGCAATGATCGATCATGAAAAAAATGAACTCGGCCGTGTATTTATTTTCTTTAGGCCATTTTGCGACAGATTGGGCGCAGGGAGCAATCCCGGCTTTGCTTCCCTATTTTATCCAAAATTATAATTTATCTTATCGGGCGGCAGCGGCCCTTATTTTTGCGAATGTGTTGATATCTTCTTTACTTCAACCGGTGTTTGGCTATTATTCGGATCGGATATCCCGGCCCTGGTTTGTTCCTTTGGGCCCCGTCCTGTGTGGGACGGCAATAACTGCTATTGGTTTCAGCACTACCTATGAAGGGGTGTTTCTGGCGTCTGCGCTATCGGGCATAGGCAGCGCGATCTTTCACCCGGAAGGAGCCCTGATGGTAAATCGGGTCTCGGGGAAGGCCAAGGGACAGGCATTGGGCATTTTTTCCGTGGGGGGCAATGCCGGTTTCGCTGTCGGGCCGATCGTTGCGGGTTTCTGTGCGTATAAGATAGGTATTCATTCGCTGGTTTTGTTTGGTATAATCAATCTTCTGCTAGGCGCTGCCTTGTCCTGGCAAATGTCGTCAGTTCTCAGGCAGGTGGCGGCCCAACAACAGCTTGAGGCGGAGAATGCGGGAGCGGAAGAGAAGAAAAATGACTGGAACTCATTTGGGAAGCTGTTTTTTGCTATTTTGGCACGTTCCTTATCATTCACACTTAGCAATACGTTTATTCCGATTTACTGGATCACCGTGCTGCATACTTCTGCCACACAAGGCACCACGGCGCTTTCTATCCTATTCACGCTGGGCGCGGTTATTACCTTTGTGGGCGGCGTGATTTCTGATCGGTTTGGCTTTGTTAAGGTCATTCGGGCGGCATTTATCTGTATGGTGCCTACGTATTTGCTTCTGACGCACACGACAAACGTCTGGTTGGCAACGGCTCTTTTGTTTCCTGCTGCGATTTCTATATTTTTGCCATATAGTCCCATCGTTGTTCTGGGTCAGACTTATCTGGCTAAAAATGCCGGTTTTGCTTCCGGTATAACACTGGGGCTGTCTACTACGTTAGGTGGCATTTTTGCGCCGCTGGTAGGATGGGCGGCTGACATTTGGGGACTGGTACCGGCCTTACAGATTTTTTGGATCACGGGACTTTTGGGCGCCGTTGCCGCCTTTACTCTGCCGTTGACCGACGGCCATGCGGACAAGGGGACTGATTGAGTGGATGTCCCATAAGGAGGGTTTTAGCGTGGAATTAGTGAAGGAAAATATAGTTACGGTTACAGAGGAAAATTTTACGCAGGAAGTCCTGCAATGCAGTGAACCTGTATTAGTAAATTTTTATGCCGCATGGGATCAGCCCTGCCGCATGCAGCAACCGGCCCTGGACTACATTGCTGATAATTATCCCCAGATAAAAGTTTGCAAACTGGACGTAGAGGAATATCCGGAAGTGGCGCAAAAATACGGGATTATTATGGTTCCTACTACCATAGCCTTTAAAGATGGAAAGAAAATTAAAAGGGCGTCGGGTCTGCGTTTGAAGCAGGTGCTGTTAAAGATGGTGCTGGAATAAGCGGTAATTATGTTGCATTAAAATCGTAAAGCTACTGTGACTTGGTTACAGACGAGAGGAAAATTTTTTGTTATACTTTGTTTAAACAGAAAATAGTCATAAATCACGCCTAAAAATGGCGGGAGTGTGACAATAGCGTAAGTGTTAACTATGATGAGAAAAGGAGAATGAATTATGAGCGTAATTGAAATTACCAAAGAAAATTTTGCCGCGGAAGTTTTGCAGTCAGAAAAACCGGTGTTGTTAGACTTTTGGGCCAGCTGGTGTGGTCCCTGCCGTATGATGGCCCCGGTCATCGAAACGATTGCGGCTGAAAACCTCGGTTTAAAGGTTGGTAAAGTGAATGTAGATGACAACCCTGAATTAGCCCAGCAGTTTAACGTAATGAGCATTCCGACGCTGGCCGCCTTTAAAGAGGGAAAATTAACGGGTACAGCGGTTGGTTTCCAACCTAAGGAAAATGTCTTGGAGCTGTTCAAGTGAAATTTGTTCAAAGTACCTTATAATGCGAAAGGCCATTGTCTCGGACAATGGCCTTTCGCATTATAAAATTGTGCAACTTGCTTTGTATTTGCACTATAAACCGGAATCCAAGTCTGGCTACAGGGGCTTATTCTGGGGTATAATAGAAAAGAACGGATGGGAGGGAAAAAGATGGCAACGGTGTTCATTATCGGCAGCGGCCCTGCGGGGGTAGCTGCATCGTTATACGCTAAACGAGGCGGCGCGGACGTTATAGTGATCAGTCGCGGTTCAGGCGCTCTGGGTAAAGCAGAAAAAATCCAGAATTATTACGGCCTTCGTACGGCAGTGTCAGGTAAAGAACTGGAAGAAGACGGCATCAGCGGCGCAAAAAATCTGGGTGTAAAATTTATTTGCGATGAAGTGGTTGACTTAGCCCTGAACGAAGATTTTACCGGTTTTGTTATTAAAACGCCGACCGGAAAGTATGCGGCGGATGCGGTGATCCTGGCTGCGGGCAGTAGCCGCAAGACGCTGCCGGTGCCCGGTCTTAAGGAGTTGGAAGGCAGAGGTGTAAGTTATTGCGCCATTTGTGATGCTTTTTTTTATCGCGGCAAAAAGGTAGGCGTTTTAGGTGCCGGAGAATACGCCCTGCATGAAGCGGAAACCCTGTTGCCTCATGCAGAGGAAGTTACGTTATTTACAAATGGGCAAGCGCCGACTGTACCAGTTCCGCAAACGATAAAAATAAATAAGGAAAAGCTGCTCTCCGTGGAAGCGGGAGAAGAGAATAAGCGGGTGAGCGGGATTCGATTGGCAACCGGAGAACTGGTTGCGGTAGAGGGTGTCTTTGTAGCCCTGGGGGTCGCCGGGAGTGTGGATCTGGCACGTAAGATCGGCGCCGCGGTACAGGCTGGAAATATACTGGTGGACAAAGACATGGCGACGAATGTGCCGGGGCTTTTTGCGGCCGGGGATTGTACCGGCGGGCTCTATCAAATCGTGAAGGCTGCGTATGAAGGAACTGTTGCAGGACTGTCTGTATTACGTTATCTGAAAGAGAAAAAATGACGCATCTGTATACTGACTTATTTATTGCAAAATTTTCGTTCTGGCCTTATTTATCTGCTTCGCAAAAAATGGATCTTAGCGACCAAACACAGCTGAGGCAATATAAAAAAGGCGAAATTTTATACGAGAGCAAAGAAACCTGTTTAGGTGTAGCCCTAATCAAAACAGGGCAGCTGCGCGCTTACATTTTGTCAGAGGATGGGCGGGAAGTTACATTGTATCGTTTATTCCCCGGTGACGTAGGTATTCTGACCGCTTCTTGCGTATTGCAGGCGGTAAGTTACCATGTATTTGTGGAAGCCGATGCTGATACGCAGGTTTTGCTCACTGCTTCTGAGATTTTTGGTAAACTGGTGGAAAATAATATTTATGTCCGTTGTTTTGCTTATGAAATGGCAAGCGCGCGTCTTTCAGAAATGTTGTGGACGCTGCAGCAAATACTGTTTCTCAGTGCGGATAAACGATTGGCCATGTTTCTTTTGGAGGAAAGCAAAAAGAAAGCTTCCGATCGCCTGCTTTTAACACAAGAGCAAATAGCAAGCTACATGGGAAGCGCCAGAGAAGTTGTAAGCCGTCTCCTAAAATATTTTGCGGCGGAAAAAATTGTCCGGCCGGAACGAGGTTCGGTCACGATCCTTGATCGGAAAAAACTGGAACAGCTGGTAGAGTGAATCGTCCGCCCTTAACGTTGGGCGTAATGAGTGGTCACATATTGACTGATCCGTTTCAAACGTTCGGTAGTAGCCGGATGGCTGGATAAAAGTCGGGTCAGAAAATTTTTTTCTACATCGCCCTGGCTGATGAAGGTCAATCCCTGATATAATTCCACGCCCAACCCAATTTCACAGGCGTAGAGATCCGCTTCATATTCGTCCTCGCGGGAACTGAACTGATTGATAAGGTAAAGCGGCAACTGCATTAAAAGTTGAAAAGCCCAAATTTGCAAGACAAAAAACCAGGATAGAATAAAAGCGATCCAGCCTAAAACGGGTATGAAACTTAAAACCTGTAAAAAAAGAGCAATCGTGCTGTAAATACGGATCACAAGATTGCCAAATCCTGCCATAATGCCGGTGATTAAGGCCGTATTTGTATCACCGTGCCGGATATGCCCGATTTCGTGTGCCAGAATACCGGCGATTTCTTCCACATACATGCCGTTTAATAAAGACTGAGTCACGGCAATATTATTCTTACCGACCGCAAAGGCATTGAGCATTTTTAAATTACAAACATATAAATTATAATTGCCGGAGTCCAGATCAGAGTGCTGACAAACAATATCCATTGCCTGCTTTAATTTTGCACTCTCTTGCCCATTGGGCTGGATGCAATTGGCCGCCCAGCACAAATAACGCTGCATAAACCAAGTGCGGTGAAATAAGCAGGGGACAAGCAAAATCAATGCAGTTAAGACGATTGTAATATTGTTCGGCAGAAAGGGCAGGCGGATATACTCCATGAGCTGTCGCAGCCATTCCCACTGGATAGGGGAGAAGGTCTGCCAAAAGGTCCAGAAAGTGGATATAATAAGAAAATTTACGATAAAAGTCAGTGAGATCAAGAGAATATCTCGTAAAAAATTATACACGATCCAACTCCTTTTTACTTACGACCCATCCATATAATACGGCCGGGCAATTGGGAAAGAAAAATTCCGCCGGTCATAATCAGACATCCCACAAGTTCTCTGGTGGTCATTACCTCGTTCAGGAATAAAAAACCGGCTAAGGCGCCAAAAATCATTTCGCAGCTCATCAACATAGATGCTTCTGTGGGAGGGACATTGGCCTGACCGATAATTTGCAGGGTGTAAGCCACACCGCTGGACATGATGCCGGCATAAAACAGTGGCAAGGCGGTTTGTTCCACGCTTTGCAGGGTAATTGTTTCCCCTGCCAGAAAGATCCCGCAAAAACTCAACAGCGCAGCGGTAATAAACTGCCCTTCCGCCAGATAGATCCCCGGATACCACCGAACAAAGTGATCGATAAATAAAATTTGCAAGGTCCAGAATAAAACACCCAGCATAGTTAAAAAATCACCGAAATTAAGCGGCTGCGCATCAGAGCGAAAGGCTAAGAGGTAGACGCCGATAAGGGCTAAAATTCCGCCCAGGATATGGGTGATCCGCAGGGGCTGCCGTACCCAAAGGCCGAACAAAGGAACCGCGATGATGTACAGGGCCGTGATAAAAGCGGCTTTCCCGGCGGTGGTATAAACCAGAGCCTGTTGCTGTAAAGCCGAACCTCCAAATAACATAGTGCCGATGATCAATCCACAAAGCCAGAGCGGCCAGGGCTTTACAGAGTGGTGTAAAGCGTCGGGTGCACTGTGATTTTTTTCTATAATAAATTTTCTCTTTTCTTCCGGTTTGAGATTCGGAGAGAGAATTTTTTTTCTTTCCTTCCGGCGGTGCCAGATAACCAGCGGAAAAACAGCTAACGTCCCCAGTACAAAACGTAGGGCGATAAAGCTAAATGTCTCCATGGTTCCGGTACTGACGCGCTGAAAAATGAAAGTGGTACCCCATATAAAAGCAACTAACAAAAGCAGTAAGCGATTTTTCATTTGGAAAATAGAAACCCCTTATAAATCTTTAAAATCTGTAAAACACATTATACTATAAAATTATATTATTTCCAATTGAGCGGGAATGGACTTGAAGGTCGTTGTGTTATATAATAAAAAGCAAAATTTATAATGTTTTTCAAAACAAAGATAAACGCTTTTCTTTGTAGTCGATGGTAGTGCGATTTAGCTGTTTATAGTGATGCAGATGTTGTAGAGGGGCGGGGAATACGTATGAGAGATGAAGACAGAAAGAAAGAGATTATTTCAAACAGGGAAGAAACGGAACCGATGCTGATCCATGTGGAAGCAAATCAGGCCGGTTATCGGTGGGTGGCGATTGCCGCGATGCTATTGGCTATCGGCATCATTTTACATACCGTAACGCCTAACGTCGGCGGCGTTACCCCGAACTGGACCATTGCTATGTATTGCCTTGTCATTAACTTAACAAGGCCTTCTTTAAAGCAGGCGCTGGGTATCGGTTTTATTGCGGGTATTACACTGATCCCTTCTTCCAAATCCGCCTTTCCCCTGGGGAATATTGCCAGTGAACTTTGCGGCGCTTTTACCTGTTGTTTATTGTTAAAGGCATTGGCTGCCGTGCATCTGGATAAAATTCGTTTTGTCCCTTTTATTACAGGCTTTGCTTCCACCTTTATTTCCGGTGGCGTCTTTACGTTTATTTTGAAAATAGTGCTGAATCTGCCGCTTCGGGTTTGGGTGTTTGCGATGCTGCCGTTGGTGGCGGTGATAGGGGCTTTAAACGGACTGATCACCTTTGGTTTGTTTCGTCCGGTAAGAAAATTGTTTTATGCTCAGGAAGGAGATAGGGAATGATGGAACCGATAGTTTCCGTAGAAAATTTTTCATTTAAATATCTCCGTTCCGATCTGGTTTTAAAACAGGTAAATCTGACGATTGAAAAAGGCTCTTTTACCGTAATGATTGGCGCCAGTGGTGCCGGTAAAACTACGTTATGTAAAGCGATGGCGGGGATCGTTCCTTACTATACAGGCGGTGATTATGCCGGTGATGTGAAGGTGTTGGGCGAAAGCACTAAAGGTAAAAAAGTTTCCGATATATCTATGAAAGTAGGCTTGATGCTGGAGGATTATGAAAGCCAGCTGGTTTCTCTTACGGCAGGAGAAGAAGTTGCTTTTAGTCTGCTGAATCATGGCTTCCCTGCTGCGGAAACAGGAGAACGGGTACGCAAGGCTTTAGAAGCAGTAGGCCTTCCCGGGCGAGAAGGTTATCAATTGGATGAGTTATCCGGGGGGCAGCGTCAACGGCTGGCTTTAGCCTCTTTGCTGGCGGTGCGGCCGGAGGTTATTGTGTTAGACGAACCGGTCAGCGCTATGGATCCGGACGGTGCGGAAAGCCTGTATCGACTGCTTCACTCAATTCATGAAAAATTTGGCACGACTTTGATCGTAGTGGAACATCGGGTCGGTTTTGTTTTGCCCTATGTGCAAAACCTGGTCGCCATCAAAAACGGTATGATCGCCGCGCAGGGACCGTGCGAAGTGGTAGTACCGGAAATTTATCGGGATACGGAACTGCGTTCTTTGTTGCCGGATCTGTGGCAGGTGAAGTGTGAGTTGGAAGAAAGGACCGGCCAATCTTTTGCTTTATGGCGTTCCGCGGAAGAGGCGGTTGCGGAATTGCGGAGCAAAGGTTTAGGAAACGGGGTGAGAGTATGATTGAAGCGAAAGAAGTAAATTTTGCCTATCGACGCGGTATTCCTGTTTTAAATGATATAAATTGTAAGATAGAAGATGGTGATTTTGTTGCTCTTTTGGGACATAACGGCAGCGGCAAGACAACCTTGTCTCGTTTGTTTATGGCGCTGGACCATCCTCGCAGCGGGCAGATTCTGGTCGATGGCGTGGATATTGCCAACTATGAGCCGGCCGATTTGGCGGATAAGATCGGGTATGTGTTTCAAAATCCGGATCTTCAGATTTTGGAAGATACTGTGTACGGAGAGGTGGCTTACGGTCCCCGGGTAAAAAAAATACCGGAAGAAAATATACAGAAAAATGTGGCGGCTGCGCTGCAAGCTATGGATCTGACCGGAATGGAATCCCGTTATCCGCGCATACTTTCCTTCGGGCAAAAACGCCGCCTCGGTGTGGCGGCAGCGTTAGCCTTAAACCCGCGGATGCTGATTTTAGATGAGATCACCAATGGTCAGGACGCGTTGGAACAAAAGTCAATGTTGGAACATCTCAAGGCGCTGAATGAAACGAGGGGTACCACGATTGTTTTAATTACGCATGATATGGACATTGTGCGCCGCTACACGAAACGCGCCATTGTCCTGACGGATGGCGACCTGGTCTTTGATGGTACCCCCCGGGAATTATTTGAAGGGAAACAACCGGTTGAACGTTGGGGGCTGCGGCGTCCCTTGGTCACCGAATTGGCCAGCGGGCTGGGGCTGTCGGCTTCTTCCTGTCAGGAGTTTTGCGACAGCATCGTAAAGGGAGGCGCGGCAAGATGAGACTCAATGCTTTTACATGGATCATTGTGACCCTGGCTGTGACTGCCTGGGTATTTATCCTTCCTCTGGAAGCGGTAGCAACTATTTTAGTGCTTCAGTTGGTCTTGCTCCTTTATATTAAACGGACAAAAACCATGCTGGCGGCAATCGGCGCCCTGGGCGTATTTACCGGTATGATGGTTTTGCTGCAGCTGCTATTTGGCTCGCCGTTGGACGTGTCTCTTTTTGGCGGGTTGCGAATGCTGGTCATGACCCTGGCATTTTTGTGTATGCTGGCGACGACGAAGATACAAAGCATTGCCAAAGCGTTGGTAGACCGCTTCCATTTGCCGGTGGAGTATGCATTTATGTTGACGACGGCACTGCGGTTTGTCCCGAATTTTCTGGAGGACAGCGCGATTACTTTGGATGCGCAGTCCTGCAGAGGATATTCCAACAGAGGCAACGCGCTCACGCGCCTGCTCTCTTATATTGTAGCAATCCGGCCGTTGGTTATGCGGGCTGTGACGAAATCCGAAACGCTGGCGCTTTCTATGGAATTAAGGGGGTTTGGCGCGAATACCTATAAAAATATGCCGAAAGAAAAGTTTACATTGTTAGATATCGTTGTCCTGGCCCTTGTGGTGGTCTTAAGTACATATCCCTTTTGGCGGAAAATATTACTGAAGATGTAAAGATCAGTATCTGACTCCGGGGCCCGAATGAGGCTAAAAGAAAAAATTAAATGCTGATGCGTAAAGTCAGATCCTTCGTTGCTGCAGTCCGAAAGGAACACAGTTGCGAAGGATTTATTTTCTTAATTAAAAGACATAACGTTTTGTTATTCACTGCTATCCACAGGTTTATACACAGAAAAATAAATTTATCCACATGGTTGTTCACAGGCTACCACAACATATAGGTGATAAAAAGAAAAAATATTCATGAAAGCACCTATATGTTGTTGCCAAGTTAAAAAGTATGTGTTAGAATATGGGTGAACTTTTTAGAAGACTATGTTTGAAATAATGGACTAGTCTTTGCGGAATTAACCGGGCATTTACAACATACAATAGCAATGGGCTTTAAGCCTGCAAGAAGGGTGGATACTTATGAAAGTTATCAAGCGCGATGGAACGACCGTTGATTTTGACCTGCAAAAGATTGTCGTAGCCATTGAAAAAGCAAACGCTGCGGTCGATCCGGCAGATCGGATCGAGGCAGGAAAAATTAAAAAAATTGCGGAATATGTAATGAGTAAAAACCGTTCCCGTCTGTTGGTGGAAGATATCCAGGATATGGTAGAGCGCCAGCTACAGGAAGCCGGTAAATTTGCCCTGGCCAAGGCTTATATTATTTATCGGTATCGCCGTGCGTTAGTACGTAAAGCCAATACGACGGACGAGTCCATCCTTTCTCTGATCCGCAACAGCAATAAAGATGTGATGGAAGAAAACAGCAATAAGAATGCGATCATGGCTTCCACGCAAAGGGATCTGATTGCCGGAGAAGTTTCCAAAGACCTGACCCGGCGTCTGGTTTTGCCGGCAGAAATCTCCAAAGCGCATGAAGATGGTGTGTTGCATTTCCATGATATGGACTATTTTATTCAGCCTATTTTCAATTGCTGCCTGATCAATATTGGGGATATGCTGGATAACGGCACGGTAATGAACGGCAAGATGATCGAATCTCCCAAGAGCTTCCAGGTCGCCTGCAACGTGATGACGCAAATCATCGCTTCTGTTGCGTCCAGTCAGTATGGCGGTCAGTCGGTGGATGTCCGTCATTTAGGCAAATATCTGCGTCGCAGCAGAGATAAGTTCATCGTTCGCGCAAAACGCGCCTTAGGCGAAAATGCGGACCCGAAAATTGTTGAAGCTGTTGTGGATGAACGCCTGCGTGAAGAATTAAAAGCCGGCGTGCAAACCATTCAGTACCAGATCAATACCTTGATGACGACTAACGGACAGTCGCCTTTTGTTACCCTGTTCCTGAATCTGCGTGAAGACGACCCTTACATTGAAGAAAATGCAATGATCATTGAAGAAGTCATCCGTCAGCGTTTACAGGGGATCAAAAATGAAAAAGGCGTTTATGTAACGCCTGCTTTCCCGAAGCTGGTTTATGTGTTGGATGAACACAACCGCTTGAATGGAGGCAAATATGACTATCTGACCAAGCTGGCTGTAAAATGCAGCGCCAAACGGATGTATCCGGACTATATCAGCGCAAAAAAAATGCGTGAAAATTATGCGGGGAATGTATTTGCTCCTATGGGATGCCGCAGTTTTCTTTCTCCCTGGAAAGATGAAAACGGCAATTACAAATTTGAAGGCCGTTTTAATCAGGGGGTTGTTTCCCTCAACCTTCCTCAAATTGGCATTATTGCGGATGGTGATGAGGATAAATTCTGGAAATTACTGGACGAACGGTTGCAGTTATGCCATGAAGCCCTCATGTGTCGCCATAATGCATTGTTAGGTGTTCGTTCTGATGTGAGTCCGATTCACTGGCAGTACGGTGCGATCGCCCGTTTGCCTAAAGGAGCGAAAATTGATCCTTACTTGATGAACGGCTATTCTACATTGTCATTGGGATACATTGGCCTGTATGAAATGACCGTTGCGATGCACAAAGGCAGCCATACTTCCGGCGAAGGTAAAGACTTCGCGATGCGTGTGATGAAACATCTGCGGGAAACCTGTGATGCATGGAAAGCGGCTTCCGGTTTGGGCTTTGCGCTGTATGGTACGCCGGCGGAATCGTTGTGCTATCGGTTTGCGCGTGTGGATAAAGAACGCTTTGGTACGATTAAGGATATTACGGACAAAGGGTATTACACTAATTCGTATCATGTAGATGTGCGTGAGAACATCGACGCTTTTTCTAAATTTGAGTTTGAAAGCGAATTCCAGAAAATCTCTTCCGGCGGCGCGATCAGTTATGTAGAAATTCCCAACTTACGGAACAATCCAACGGCGATAGAAGCGGTCGTAAAATTTATTTATGAAAACATCCAGTATGCGGAATTCAATACGAAGTCGGATTACTGCATGGTTTGCGGTTATGACGGGGAAATCATGATCAATGATGATAATGAGTGGGAGTGCCCGCAATGTCATAATAAAGATCATGCGAAAATGAACGTGACCCGTCGTACCTGTGGTTACCTGGGTGAAAATTTCTGGAATGTAGGCAAGACAAAAGAAATCAAAGCTCGTGTGCTGCACCTTTAAAACAGCCACAAGAAAAACGGCGGTTAAAACCGCCGTTTTTTAAGCTTTTTAAAAGTAGCAGTAAAAAAGGTATCACGCTATAATATTGATATGATAAAGAAGATAAAAAAGTTTATTCTTTAAAACAGATGTCGAAAGAAGGGAATTTTATGAAATACGCCACATTGAAACGTCACGATGTAGCGAATGGTCCGGGAGTCAGAGTTTCCTTATTTGTCAGTGGCTGTCGTCATCATTGCCGAGGCTGTTTTAATCCGGAAACCTGGGACTTTAACTATGGGAAACCCTTTGATGGTGAAGTACTGGATACTTTGCTGCGTGCTTGTAATCATGATTTTATTACCGGCCTTTCGGTATTAGGGGGAGAACCTTTTGAACCGGAAAATCAACCGGAAGTCTTGAATGTGATGCGGAAGTTCAAAGAACTGTATCCGCAAAAAACGGTATGGTGCTACACCGGTTATGATTTCGAGAAAGATATTCTGACCGGAAAGCTAGGACCCTGGGAAATCACCGAAGAGATTTTGTCTTTGATCGACGTACTGGTGGATGGAGAGTTTAAGCTGGAAGAAAAAGATTTGAACCTGCGCTTTCGCGGCAGCTGCAATCAGCGGGTCATCAATGTGCCTGAGTCTTTGAAAACAGATACGGTCGTTTTATGGGATGAGGGAGAAGGAATGTTTGAGCCGGATAAATAAATCGTTTCGGCATCATAGTTCCTCTGTTTTTACATCTTACTTTATTTTCACACTTCACTTTAATTGATAACCTGACATTGATACTGGGATGCGAATGAAATAAAATTGAGAGTAATGAATTTGAGTATAAGGCAGTTGGTACAAGATATACCGGCTGCTTTTCTCCATAGAGGACATTTTGGTGAGGGGCAGGAGGCAGATATGGAACCTGTAACGCAAAAATTGTACGAACAAAACAGCAATCTCAAAACATGTACAGCCACGGTTTTGGAATGTGAAGCATTTGAAAGAGATTTTCTGATTGTTTTAGATCAGACCGTCCTCTTTCCTGAAGGCGGGGGCCAGCTCAGTGATACCGGTTTCATTGAAGAGGCACCCGTATGGCATGTGCGGGAGCGCAACGGAAAAATCCAGCATTTTTGTAAAAAATGTTTTTCTCCCGGCGCCCGGGTAAGCGTTAAAGTAAACTGGCAGGACCGCCTGGACCATATGCAGCAGCATTGCGGCGAACACATTCTTTCTCATGCTTTTTGGAAGCTGTTCGGTGCGAATAATGTAGGGTTTCACATGAGTGAACGGTATGTAACCATTGATTTAGACAAAGAAGTAACCTGGGAACAGGCTTATCAGGCGGAAGATTTTGCGAATCGTCAGTTATGGGAAGACCGTCCTGTTACCGTTGCCTATAAACCGCATACGGAATTAGATGGCTTGCCTATGCGGAAAAAGAATACAAAACTGACGGGCATATTGCGTGTAGTGACCGTAGAAGGCGGCGATGTCTGCACTTGTTGCGGGACGCATCCGGAAACTACCGGAGTGATCGGGATCATAAAGATCCTGCGCATAGAAAAACATAAAGCCGGTACCCGAGTGGAATTTTTATGCGGGCGTTGGGCTTTGGAAGATATTCGTAGGAAAATAGAAGCGGTGCGCAATGCTTCCAATATGTTGAGCATAAAAGAAGAGGATGTTTGTTCCGGCATTGAAAGGTTGGAAACAGAGATTTCTGATTTACAAGAAAAGGTAAAAGAGAAAACGGCGATTATCCAAGATGCGAAAGTGGCGAAAATTTTAAGGGAAGCTACGTTTAACAGATCCGGAAATAAAGTTTTAGCAGCAATTGAAGAAAATTTTGAGGGAGTGGCGGCAAAGTCATTATTTAAAAAGCTTGCGGCGCAAACACAGGCAGTTGCAGCGGTTATATATCAGGAAGGCGCTCGGGCAAACTACATGATCGGTGTCGGGCCCGGCAGCCAGGTTAACTGTAAAGAGATTATCACCCGGGCGAATGAGATATTTTCCGGACGGGGCGGGGGTAAGCCGGAAGCGGTTCAGGGGAGCGCGCCCTCTACGGAAGACTGGCGTGCTAAGGCAGAGCTGTTGGTCGACTATTTGCGCCAATTATAAGTGTTTTTATTGCAGAAAATAAATTAAGAATTATGTAACAAAAGCTTCTTTTGTCTGAATGAAAAGTAAAAGTTGCAAAAAGCAAAAATAAAAACACAGGCAGATTTGTGCTACCCGGGCAAATCCGCCTGTGTTCTATCTTGTGATAAGAGGAAAACATATTTAAATTTCTTCTTGTTGTTCTCTTTTTGCTTTTATAAATTCATAAACTAAGGGGAGGACTGAAACAATGATGATGCCCAAAGCAACGTGGGAGAAATTATTTTTTACAAAAGAGATATTGCCAAAAAAATATCCAGCGACGGTAAATAAAGCGACCCAAGTAAATCCCCCGGTCACATTGTATTCCAGAAACGTACGATAATGCATGGTTCCGATACCCGCAACAAAAGGCGCAAAAGTGCGAACGATAGGTACAAACCGGCAAAGAAAAATTGCTTTATGACCATGTTTCTCATAAAACTTTTGCGCTTTTTCCACATGTTCCGGCTTAATCAGAGGATTGTGACTTTCCAGTAATTTTTTGCCGAATTTTTCACCGATCCAGTAATTACTGGTATCGCCTAAAATAGCGGCGCTAAGGCAAATGAGAAACAGAGTTCCGAAATGCAACCCTTCGGAAGTGGCTGATAAGGCTCCGCAGGCAAATAAAAGAGAATCCCCCGGGAGAAAAGGTGTTACGACCAACCCAGTCTCACAAAAGATGATCAGAAAGAGAATAAAATAAATTAAAGAACCATACGCTGCCATTACTGCCGGAATATATTTATCAAAGTGCATAATATATTCATTAAAATAGAAAAAAAGTTGACTAATATCCATGAAGAGAACCCTCCGTTAAATTGCTTCTTTATGAATTATTCAGGTCTGGACAACATATTCTATCATATTTAGGCAAAGAATGATATAATAATTCGAAACGGAAAGAATTTTATGGAGGCCTTTAATGACAAAAACCTTATATCGTTGCGAAACGAAGGAAAATTATGCGGAATTTCGAAAAGAAATAGAAGAAAAAATAAAAATACATCAGTTAGCCGGAGAAATCGTACCCACTCCGGAAATGATCAAGACGCCGGAGCAAATTGCCGGTATTCGTGAAGCGTGTCGAATCAATACCCTGGTATTAGACGAAGTAACAAAACGGATAAAAAAGGGAATGACAACGGAAGAAATAGACAGGGTCGTTTATAGTTTTACGGTGGCGCAGGGGGCGATTCCAGCTCCTTTAAATTTCTGCGGTTTTCCTAAAAGTGTCTGCACTTCGATCAATGACCAGGTATGCCACGGTATTCCTGATAAAAACGTGACGCTGCGAAGCGGGGATATCGTGAATGTAGATGTTTCTACAATTTATAAAGGCTTTTACGGAGATGCATCCCGAATGTTTGAAATCGGTCGGGTGGATAAAAGAGCCCGGGATCTGACGGCCATTACGAAAGAGTGCCTGAAACGCGGTGTAACTGCAGCAAAACCCTGGGGGCATTTAGGCGATATCGGGGCTGTGATTTCGCAGCTGGCTCATAAACACGGTTATTCTGTGGTAGAGGATTTTGGTGGTCACGGTGTGGGAATTGAATTTCATGAGGACCCCTTTGTGCCTCATACCGGGAAAAAAGGTACCGGTATGCTGTTGGTTCCCGGTATGATTTTTACGATCGAGCCGATGATCAATACGGGTAAAAAGGATGTTTTCATTGACGCGGCGAATGAGTGGACCGCCTATACCGAAGACGGGGGCCTTTCGGCGCAATGGGAACACACAATACTGATCACGGACACCGGCGCCGAAATATTGAGCTGGTAGAAGCTGTAACCGTGCACAAGAGCGGCTACGGCAGTTGTAATATTTTCAACTGACAATGGAATACGGATGTGTCTTGCTTTTTGAAAGAGTCTGCAGTTAGTCTGCAGGCTCTTTTTGTACTTATATCGCAGGCGTTTGTCTATAGAAGCGATGCAGCTTGCATATATGGCAAAGGTGTATGGGGACAAAATAGCGTATACTATATCATAATGTATACACGTATACTTGTCTTTAAAGTATTGTAAAAGGCTTACAAAACAATTACAATTATCACATCGGCAAAAGATGTTTTGCCGGGAAATGTAATGCATTTTATTTTAACAAATGGGGTGGGAATTATGTTGGAGTTGTTAAACACGTTTGACAGTTTCGTTTGGGGTCCTCCGCTGCTGATCCTTTTAATGGGGACCGGTATTTTGCTGACGGTTCGATTAAACCTTTTACAGGTATTTAAGCTGCCGAAAGCTTTGGCGCTGATTTTTACGGCCCGTAACAGCGGTGGAGGCGATGTTAACAGCTTCCAGGCATTATGTACTGCGTTGGCGGCCACGGTAGGGACCGGTAATATTGTCGGGGTAGCTACTGCGGTAAAGGCCGGCGGCCCCGGCGCTTTATTCTGGATGTGGATCGCGGCTTTTTTCGGTATGGCGACAAAATATGCGGAATGTCTGCTGGCAGTAAAATATCGTACTGTGGATGACAATGGGGAAATTTCTGGCGGCCCCATGTATTATATTGAAAAAGGTTTAGGCAAAAATTACAGACCGTTAGCGTTGGCTTTTGCAGTGTTTGGTGTGATGACAGCCTGCTTTGGCTGCGGTACTTTTGCTCAGATCAATGCGATTTCAGAGATTACCAATCTCACCTTCGGGGTGGATCAAAGAGCAACGTCTATTTTCCTGGCTATTTTGACGGCATTGATCGTTATGGGAGGCTTACAAAGCATTTCCAACGTATCCAGTAAAGTAGTTCCTTTTATGGCCGTACTTTATATTTTAACAACAGTTTCTGTTCTCTTCATATTTGCGGACCGGATCCCTGATGCTATTGCTATGATCATACATGATGCGTTTAATCCTACTGCTGCGGCCGGCGGATTTTTGGGCGCTACTGTCATGATGGCGATCCGCAGCGGTATTGCCCGCGGTATTTTCTCCAATGAAGCCGGTTTAGGTTCGGCGCCTATCGTAGCGGCAGCTGCTAAGACAAAGTGGGCAGCGGAGCAGGGTCTGATCTCCATGACAGGTACCTTTATTGATACGATCATTATTTGTTCTCTGACCGGTCTGACGTTAGTGGTGACTGGTGTCTATACGGGAGATTTCAATGGCGCGGCTATGACCGCTACTGCGTTTGGCATGGCGTTTCCTACGGCAGCAAAATATTTGTTGTTCGTCGGCCTTGGCCTGTTTGCGTTCTCTACCGTTTTAGGCTGGAATTATTATGGCGAACGTTGTGTCGAATACTTGGCCGGCGTAAAAGGAATTCTTCCTTACCGCCTGTTCTTTGTAGCAATGGTTGGTCTGGCAGGTTTTATAAAATTAGAAATGATCTGGACGATTGCGGATATCGTAAATGGCTTGATGGCATTTCCCAACTTAATTGCCTTAGTTCTTCTTACTCCTGTAGTAGTACAGGAAAGCAAGGCTTATTTTGCCCACGTCGAAAGAGTATACGAGCGCAAAGAAAAACTTGACTTGGCCAAGACTAATGCGGAAGAAAGCGTCTCAGGCATTTAAAAACATTTGCTTGCGTGAAGTTCTGTAATAAAAGATTTAAATTTTTTAGGAAAGATAAAATCAAGAATTGCTGATGCGCAAAGCAACCGGATTATGAGAAATGAGCGGCTACCTTGAAATAAGGTAAGCCGCTTGTTTTGATTTTATCGCAGAAGGTGATGTTCGTTCAGATGGAACAAAATACTTGCCGTGGACCTCTTGGGAAAATAAATTTAATGTTTTAATCCGGGCAGAAAGAAACAAGTAAGGCAGCTGGAATTACACCCCACAGTCCCGGGATTTATGGTAAAATAATACTGTATGATTACAGGAGGATTTTTCATGGACAGTATTTCAGGACTCAATCCACAGCAAAAAGCGGCGGTGGAAAATATAAATGGGGCGATGTTGATTTTGGCCGGGGCCGGCAGCGGCAAGACTAAAGTGCTGACTTGCCGTATTGCGCATTTACTGGAATTAGGGGTGCCGCCCTATAAGATTCTGGCGATTACATTTACGAATAAAGCGGCGAAAGAAATGCGTTCCCGGGTGGATGCAATGGTAGGGAGCGCGGCCAAAGATGTTTGGCTGTATACTTTTCATGCTTTTTGCGCCCGTTTTTTGCGGAGTGAGATCGAAATTTCAGGAAAATATAAAAGTAATTTTGCCATCTATGATGCGGCCGACCAAAAAAATTTGATCAAGGCCATTTTAAAAGATATGAATCTGGATGAAAAACGTTTTCCGCCGGCGGCGCTGCAAAATGCAATTTCCAATGCCAAGAACGAAATGCTGGATGCAGCGGCTTTTGCCAAATTGGCCGGAGATTTTTTTGAACAAAAGGCGGCGGAAGTTTATGAGCAATATGAGAAACGCCTGGCAGTTAATAATGCTCTTGATTTTGACGATCTGCTCATGGTGACGGTTAAAATTTTAACAGAATATCCGGAGATTAGGGAAAAATATCAAAAACGTTTTAATTATATTATGATTGACGAATACCAGGATACCAATCGTACCCAGTATTTGTTAGCCCGTTATCTGGCCGGGGACACGGGCAATTTATGTGCGGTCGGAGACGCGGATCAGAGCATTTATGGCTGGCGCGGCGCAGATATCCGCAATATTTTGGATTTTGAAAAGGATTATCCCGGCGCCAGACTTTTGAAGCTGGAACAAAATTATCGTTCTACCGTAAAAATTTTAGATGCGGCTAATGCGGTGATTGAAAATAATACAGGCAGAAAGCCTAAAAAATTATGGACAGAAAATCCGGAAGGTGCTGTTCTTACCTATTATAATGCGACAGATGAGCGGGATGAAGCCCGTTTTGTTGTGGAACAGGCGCAGGCCCTGCTGCGTAATAAAAATTACCGTTACGGCGATATGGCCGTTTTATATAGGACAAATACCCAGTCCCGTGTGTTTGAAGAAATGTTGATCAAAAGCGGGATCAGCTACAATATGGTCGGGGGGATTAAGTTCTACGATCGTAAAGAGATACGGGATGTGATGGCCTATTTAAAACTGCTGTATAATCCTTATGACACACTGAGTTTATTACGTATCATCAATGTGCCTAAACGAGGCATAGGGGCTGCAACGATAGGCAAATTACAGGATTACGCCAATGCGAAGGGTCTCTCTTTGTTTGAGGTGATCACGAATGCGTCTTCCGTCCCCGGCTTAAGCGCCCGTTTTGTCAGCAAGTTGGAAGAGATGAGTTCCATGTTGTTCGATCTTATGGGAGACGCTTCTGAATTACCGGTGGAGGAACTGATTGAAAATGTGACGCAAAAAACCGGTTACCTGGAAGAATTGGAACTGGAGCGGACGCCTCAGGCTGAAAGCCGGATTGAAAATTTGCAGGAACTGATCAGTGTGGCGCAGGATTTTCTGAAAGAGGAAGGGGAAAAAACTTTAGCCCAATTTCTGGAGCATGTGGCCTTGGTTTCCGATATTGATGACGCTCAACTGGATAATGATAAGATTACGTTAATGACATTGCACTCTGCCAAAGGACTGGAATTTCCGGTGGTCTTTCTGGCAGGGATGGAGGAAGGACTGTTTCCTCATGCAAGAAGTCTTATGGACGAGGAAGCCTTGGAAGAAGAACGGCGTTTATGTTACGTTGGCATTACCCGGGCGAAGCAGATCTTATACCTGACCGGGGCGAAGACCCGTACAATCTACGGACGGACGAGTTTTACGACGGCCTCGCGTTTTCTGCAGGAAATACCGGATCAGTTGCTGCGGGAATATCAGCGTCCCGCCTTAACTTCGTTAGGGGTCAGGGGGGATCGCCCGAGGCATATCCAATCTTCTTTAAACCCTAAATTCATTGAAGAAAGTAAAAAGAACGCCGGCATTTTCAGTCAGGTACATACTGATTTTGTGCCGGAAAAAGCCAAAGGGGAAATGGATACCTTCGCTATCGGCGACCGGGTCAATCATAAAAAGTGGGGCGACGGAACCATCGTCAGTGTAAAAAATTCTGCGGATGGACAGGAAGTCAAAGTGGCTTTTGTCGGCGGGGGGATCCGCAGTCTGTTGACGCAATATGCGATGTTGAAAAAGTTGTAAGAATGAAGGGGAATCATTGTGGAAGAAAAAGAGACAGTGCAGTATGAACCGGCTAAAATAAAAGCGGGTGAAACGAAAGAAGGATTGCTGCAGGAAGCGGAATCGTTACGTATACAGCTGCGGCACCATGAATACCAATATTATGTCCTGGATGCCCCGGAAATCAGTGATGGGGAATATGATGCCCTTACCAACCGACTGCGTGCTATCGAAGCGCTTTATCCGGCAGAAGTTCCGGCCGATTCCCCTACGCGTCGCCCGGGGGGCTATGTGGCTCCGGGCTTTACCCAGGTGAAGCACATGATCCCTATGTTAAGTTTAGGGAATGTGTACAGCGCCGCGGAGATGGAAAGTTTTGCTTTACGTGTAAAAGCCGGTCTGCCATCGGCGGCGCAGGTCAGCTATGTGATGGAGCCTAAAATTGACGGACTGGCCTGTAGTCTGATTTACGAAAACGGACGTCTGGTTCGTGCGGCGACCCGCGGCGACGGCGAGGTAGGCGAAAATGTGACGGCCAATGTGCGTTCCATTAAAGCGATCCCTCAGCGTCTGCAGATCCCCGCAGGAGAAGAAATACCGGAGCTTGTGGATGTACGGGGCGAAATTTACATGTCCAGAGAAGCCTTCCTGCGTCTGAATGAAGAACGGAGTGAAGCGGGAGAACCTTCTTTCGCCAACCCCCGCAATGCAGCGGCAGGCAGTCTGCGCCAATTGGATCCGGTCGTTACAGCCAAACGGAAACTGAGTTTTTTTGCCTATTATCTCAGGGGGTCTGAAGAAGGCGCGACTCAGGCAGAAAATCTGAAACGGCTGGAAGCCTATGGCTTTACCACACCGGAATATTGGTGCGTGGTAAATGGTATCGAGGGAATATTGCGGTTCATCAAAGAACATGACGATCGACGGAATCTGCTTCCCTATGACACGGACGGAGCGGTGGTCAAAGTAAATTCAGTGGAACAGCAACATATATTAGGGGCGACGGGGAAGGATCCGCGCTGGGCGATCGCCTATAAATATCCGCCGGAGCAGGCGCAGACCCGTCTGGAAAATATTGTGATCCAGGTAGGGAGAACCGGTGTTCTGACCCCGGCAGCCGTGCTGACGCCGGTGAAATTATCCGGCAGTACGGTGAGTCGCGCGACCCTTCACAATGAAGATTTTATCAAGGAAAAAGATATTCGCATCGGTGATACGGTCATTATCAATAAAGCGGCGGAAATCATTCCGGAAGTGCTTTCCGTGGTAAAAGAGCTTCGTCCGACAGATGCGGTTTCTTTTACCATGCCTTCGCAATGTCCGGAGTGTGACTGGCCTGTGGTCAGAAAAGCAGGCGAGGCCGCTTATCGCTGCACCAATCCGCATTGCCCCGCCTTGGGTCGGGAGGGCCTGATCCATTTTGTTTCCCGGGATGCGATGGATATAGAAGGATGCGGTCCTTCTGTGATCAACCAGCTTATGGATAAGGGGTTGGTAAGAAATCCGGCGGATCTGTATGAGCTGACGGAAGAAAAACTCCTGACCTTAGAGCGTATGGGGAAAAAATCTGCGGATAATTTGTTGAAAGCGATTGAAAAAAGTAAAAAGCAGGGGCTGGACAAGCTGTTATTTGCGCTGGGGATCCGCCATGTGGGAGCAAAAGGCGGACGTGTTCTGGCTCTGCAATATGGGACGATGGCTGCGCTGCAACATGCCGAAACGGAAGCATTGTCACAGGTCAAAGATGTGGGTCCTGTCATTGCCGAAAGTATCGTAACCTGGTTTGCCAATCCTTTGAATCAGGAATTGGTGGAGCGGCTGACCTCGTTGGGCGTTAATATGACGATGCAGGCCCGGACAATGAATGAAAGTCATCCTTTTTATGGGAAGACCATGGTGTTTACAGGAACTTTGCCAACCCTGGACCGGGCTACTGCCCAGACGATGGCCCAGGATGCCGGCGCAAAAATTACCGGCAGTGTGAGCAGGAAGACCGATTATGTAGTCGCCGGTGCGGAAGCCGGCAGCAAACTGGAAAAAGCTGAAGAGCTTCAGGTCACCATCCTGGATGAAAAAAGATTTTTGGAGCTGATAAGGGGAAGTGTTCCTGCTGACGGAATGAAAGAAAATTCACCGGCTGCTGATAACGCCGCAGAAGAAACTGAAGCTAAAGATACTGAAGCCCAGGATATCGAAGCCAAAGACAGCCGGGCTAAGGATACTGTGAAAGTCGGACGCAAGCAAGCGCAAGTCGGAAAAGAAACAGAAGCATCTTTGTTTGATTAAAGGAGAGACAATGCGAAGCATAAGTTTATTCAGAAGGATCCGCCCCTGGACATTTTTGTTGTGCCTTGTGTTGCTGCTGACTTCCGGTTGCGGTTTTTTGCAAAAAGTGGCCGGAGACCCGTTTGCAGGGAAGTGGACCGGGATTGCCAAAACCCCCGGTATAGGAGATTCGTTGCTGCGCATTCAAATTGAGCCGGCGGGCGGCGAAAAATATTTTGTACAGGTGTTGGTTGACGGATATCATCTGACAAATTCGGATGCTTCGGAGGAAAAACAGGTTTATGTCTGGCAGAATTTAGCCGAATTACGTTTTACCGGAACGTTGGAAAACGATACGCTGCACCTGAATAAACTCATGCGTTTTTCCCTTGTGTTGAGTAAATTTACCGGCGGCCTGACGCTCAGCGACGGAACGGAGATTTATCGGGATGATGGTAAAAAATATCCTGAACTGCAAAAGGAATTACGTAATATCATGCAGAAAAAGCATCCCCAGGCCCAATTTAAGGAAAAAAATGAATCATAAACTGTTATTTAAGGAAGAAAATGTCGCTTGACCATCACAGTTGGTTTTCCCTCCATTCATAATGTGATATAATGATTTAGTATAGTTATTTTTGCCTTAGGGCTTATTGAAATATGGGACGGTGAAAAAATGAAAGTAACAGAAAAAGATGTGGCTTACATCGCAGCACTTTCGCGACTGGAAATTTCCGAGTCCGAAATGCCGAAATTTACGGAGCAATTCAACCAGATTCTTAACTATGCGGATATTTTGGAAAAAGTAGATACTGCCGGTATCGAACCCACTTTCAGTATTCTGCCTTTGTATAATGTACTGCGGGAAGACGAGCCGCAGCCGGGGGTAACCCATGAAGACGCGCTGAAAAATGCGCCGGCTGTTCACAATGGCGGTTTTAAGGTGCCGCGGGTAATTGAATAATTAGGGGGTAAATACGGTGAAGGTATATGAAAGCACTGTTCATGAGTTGCATGAACAGCTGAAAAATAAACAAATCAGTTCGGTCGAGCTGACGCAGGCTGTATATGAACGGGTCGATGAAGTGGAAGGTCGCATCGGAGCCTATCTGACGTTAGATAAAGACGTGGCCTTAGCGCAAGCGGCCAAAGTGGATGCGAAAATTGCCGCCGGAGAAGAAATAAAGCCCCTGGCAGGTATTCCCGGCGCGATTAAAGACAATATCAGCACAAAGGGCCTGCGTACAACCTGTGCTTCCCACATTTTGGATAATTTTATCCCCGTGTATGATGCCCATGTAATTGAAAATTTGCGGAAAGACGAGACGATATTTCTGGGTAAGACCAACATGGATGAATTTGCCATGGGTTCTACGACGGAAACTTCTTATATGAAAAAAACCCATAATGCCTGGGATTTACATTGTGTTCCCGGCGGTTCTTCCGGCGGCAGTGCAGCTGCCGTGGCGGCGGGAGAGGCGATTTGGTCGTTAGGTTCGGATACGGGCGGTTCCATCCGGCAGCCTGCTTCTTTTAACGGCGTAGTCGGGATTAAACCGACCTATGGCCGTGTATCCCGTTATGGCTGCGTCGCGTTTGCTTCTTCTCTGGATCAGATCGGGCCTATCACGAAAGACGTAACGGATGCGGCGATCGTGTTGAATACGATTTGCGGTGTGGATGGACACGATTCTACCTCTTTACCGGTGGCAGTGCCTGATTTTACCAAAGCTTTGCGACAGGATGTCAAGGGGCTGCGCATCGGTCTGCCGAAAGAATATTTTGGCGAGGGAATTGATGCCGGGGTCAAAGCTCAGATTATGCTGGCAGTAGAAAAATATAAAGAATTAGGGGCGGAGATCGTGGATATTTCCCTGCCTCACACGGAATATGCCGTAATCACTTATTATATTATTGCTCCGGCAGAAGCTTCGGCTAATCTGGCCAGATTTGACGGCGTACGTTATGGCTATCGCAACAAAGAGGCCGGCAGTGCTCCTGAAATGACGAAATTAAGCCGTACCGAAGGCTTCGGCAGCGAAGTAAAGCGCCGTATCATGCTGGGGACCTATGTGTTAAGTTCCGGTTATTACGATGCGTACTATAAAAAGGCAATGCAGGTCCGTACACTGATCCGTAAAGATTTTGAAGAGGCTTTCCAAAAATGTGACGTGCTGCTGACACCCACTTCTCCGGTCACTGCGTACCCGCTGGATGCGCAAATGGATCCGTTGACAGTGTATATGTTGGACGTGACGACGATTCCTGTGAATATGGCCGGCCTGCCCGGTATTTCTATTCCCTGCGGTTTTGTGAATGGCATGCCGGTAGGTATGCAGCTGATTGGCAAGGCGCTGGATGAAGAAACCTTGCTGCGAACCGCTTATACATTTGAACAGGCGACGGATTTCCACAAAGCGGTGGCGCCGCTGGGAGGGACGAATAAATGAAAAACTATATTACAGTTATCGGCTTGGAAGTCCATGCGGAATTAAAAACGAAAACGAAGGCTTTTTGTTCCTGCTCCACGGAATTCGGGGCAGAACCTAATACACACGTATGCCCGGTTTGTCTGGGTATGCCCGGCGCCTTGCCGGTATTGAATAAGCGCGTGGTAGAATTTGCGATTCGCGCCGGTCTGGCTTTAAACTGCGACATTCAGAAATTTAATAAATTTGACCGTAAAAATTATTTTTATCCCGATTTATCCAAAAACTATCAGATTTCTCAGTGGGATCAGCCGATTTGCCTGGGCGGACATGTGGATATCCGGGTAAATGGAGAAAAAAAGACGGTGGGGATCACCCGTATCCATATGGAAGAAGATGCAGGAAAACTGGTACACAGCGGTTTGACTATCAGCACTTCTGATTCGTCGGCCGTAGATTACAACCGTGCCGGCGTGCCGCTGATCGAGATTGTATCGGAACCGGATATGCGCAGTGCGGCGGAAGCCCGCGCTTATCTGGAACAGTTGAAGGCGATTCTGGAATATACGGATGTATGCGATTGTAAGATGCAGGAAGGCAGTCTCCGCTGCGATGCCAATATTTCAGTCATGCCGGAAGGCGCGACGGAATTCGGTACGCGTGCGGAAATCAAAAATCTGAATTCGTTCCGCGCCCTGGAGCGGGCGATTGAATATGAAGTAGAGCGTCAGATCGACTTAATTGAAGACGGGGGACATGTGGTACAGGAAACCCGTACCTGGGATGATGCCAATGGCGTGACCTTATCCATGCGCTCGAAAGAAGAAGCCCACGACTACCGTTACTTCCCGGAACCGGACCTGGTTCCCATTGATCTGGATCCGGCCTGGATCGAAGAAATCAGAGATACTCTGCCGGAATTACCGGCGGCCCGCAAGGAACGTTTGCTGCAGCAGGATATCCCTGAGGACAGCGTGGATATTATCGTAGCAGATAAAAAAATGGCGGACTATTTTGATGAAGGCGCAAAGACGACGGAAAATCTGAAAGCATTGGCCAACTGGGTGTTGGGTGATGTGAGCGCTTTCCTGAATGCGGAAGGCATTACCATTGCCGACCCGATCTTCAAAATCACACCGGATCATTTAGGTGAATTAGTAGCCTTGATCGATAAGGGCGTATTGTCCAGTAAACTGGCAAAGAAGGTATTTGCGGAAATGTTAAAAGACAATGAAGCGCCCCAGACATTAGTTAAAAAATTAGGGCTGGAGCAGGTCAGCGATGCAGGGGAGTTGGGACGTTTGGTTGACGAAGTCTTAGCGGCGAATCCCCAGTCGATCGCAGATTTTAAAGCCGGCAAGACAAAAGCTCTCGGCTTTTTGGTAGGACAGATTATGAAGGCGACGCATGGCAAAGCGAATCCCGGCATGATCAATAAAATGCTGACGGAAAAAATGCAGTAAAACCATTGACTATGAGAAAAGTCATAAAGCAAAGGTGTGTAAAGGATGCAGATCGAACGGGGAACCTGGGCAGAGATTAATCTGGATGCCGTGGCCCATAATGTAAAATTAGCGAAAGAAAACCTCCGACCTTCTACCAGGCTTTGCGCAGTGGTCAAGGCCGATGCCTATGGCCATGGCGCCGTACGGGTCGCACAGGAGGCGGCGAAGGCCGGCGCAGACTTTTTTGCCGTGGCGTTGCTGCAGGAGGGGATCGAGCTCAGAGAGGCAGGTATTGAACAACCGATCCTGGTGTTAGGTTCCATGTCTACGCAACCAGGTGTCGCGGATTTTGTAGTTCGCTATGATATCAGCCATGCTGTATTTGACGAAGAGCGGTTAATGCTGTTGAACGAAGCGGCGGCCAAGCAGGGAAAAAAGGCGAAGATCCATATTGCGGTAGATACGGGCATGCATCGAATCGGGGTCCATGTTAAAAATGCGGGGGTCTTTGCGCAAAAAGCGGCGGCCTATCCGGGAATTGAGATAGAGGGCGTGTTTTCGCATTTCGCCACGGCAGATGCGGCAGATAAGGAATATGCGGCGCTGCAGTTTGAGCGGTTTAAAAAAGCGATACGTGAGATAGAAGCAAAGGACATTTTTATTCCTATTAAACATATAGCCAACAGCGCTGCCATCACAGAGCTGGAACAATACCAAATGGATATGGTACGCCAGGGGATCACGCTTTACGGACTGCATCCGGCGCATATGATCAGTTGTTACAGCGGCTTTCGCCCGGTAATGACGGTAAAGGCGCAGGTGAGCTTTGTCAAGACGTTACCTGCCGGCTGTTCAATCGGTTACGGACGTACTTTTACGACGATCCGCCCGTTCAGCATTATAGCTACGGTTCCGATCGGTTATGCGGATGGGGTAAATCGTGCCCTCTCGAATACTGGCTACATGCTGATCAAAGGCCAGCCGGCGCCGATCGTGGGCAGAGTATGTATGGATCAGGTGATGCTGGATGTATCGGAGATCCCTGATGTGAAGGTAGGCGATGAAGTGATCGTGTTTGGCGGCACGGAGCTGCCTTTTGAAAAAGTCGCTGAATGGTCTCACACGATTTGTTATGAGATCGTCTGTGCCGTAAGTCCCCGGGTGCCACGGGTCTACGTACGTGATATTTGACAGAATGAGGTGACTGCCGATACTTTTATCGGCAGTCATTTTACTACAAAAAAGTAAGAGGTGAACAAGATGCTGCGAGATATTCCTGATCAGGAGTGGAACGAATACGTGAAAAAGTGCACGACCGGGGAATGGCCTGTACCGGCCGGTTTTGTCAGTGATAAAAACAACTGGGTGTGTCGGGCGATTGTCGGTCGGGTACTTTATTTTATAAAAGATGTTGAAGGGGCCTTAGCGGTCCTAAGTACCGTGGTAAATGATGTGGAACCGGATCTGGAACATCATCCGGATGAAGGGATGTGTGAGGCGGAGCATTTTGTCCTTAGCCTGCGGGATATTTCCCAAATTATTTGGGAGTTGACAAAAAACGGAGCAGCGGCTCTCCAATACATTGACAAGGCTTTTGCGATTTGCCGGGAGTTTCCTTACCGCTTTCATACGGAAGCCAGAGGGGATATCTGGTACCGTCATCTGAACATGCTCAATGAAAGCGGTTGCGGTGAAAAGGCGATTGCCGATGCCCGGGAGATGGTCGAAAAGGAGAAAAAAGAATCACATGCGCCCAGGCCCGTCATCCCGGATCCGCTCTATGAAACGGTCAATCCGTATATTTTTTATAGCCTGCGGTTTTTGGCGGAACAGGCATATAAAGCCGGTAAAACTGCGGAAGCCTGTGCTTTGTTTGATGAAGCCTACCGGTATTTCCCTTTATCTCAGGCAGGGGTGCGGGACGTGACAAAAGCACGAACTGTAAAAACTGCGGAGGAAGCCTATGAGCTTTGGCACAATTGCACAACTTACCAATATTTACCCTGGGAAAAACAACCGGTCGTGAGTTTGCGGAGCTGATGAATCAATTATGCAAGAGATGATCCTGGAAATACCAATTAAATACGCCTTTAAGGGGTTCTTTCTATGAAATTGACACAGAGGCCTTAAAACACCTGAAAATCTCCTTCTTTCTTTTCGGACCCTGGGGAAAAGATTTGCACCAGATTGGAGAAAGGGTAAATCAGCGCAGTCTGACAGAGGAATATCCGCGCGCACTCAGAGAATTGATACAGTATGTGTGGTTAACCAAATAAAAAAATGCTATAATGTACTACAAATAATAAAAAACACTTTTTAAGGGTCTTTTTAGATTTTGCTATAAAACGTTTCGGGAAGGTCGTTCGGAAAGGCCGTAAGGAACACTCTTGCGGCAAAAAGGCTCCGGCTGCTTTGGCGGCTATGTTTTGCAATGCTTGTATGTTTGAGGGAGGAATTATAGATGTATCGTAAGGTCGACAAAAAATTTATTGAAGGGCTTGAAGCTATCGTAGGAAAAGAAAACGTCCTGACGGATGCAGAGAGCCTGGAGCAGTATAAAACAGATGAGGAAACCGATCCGGCGAAATTTCATACTCCGGAGGCCGTGGTTGCCCCCGGTTCTACGGAAGAAGTGGCGGCTATCGTTCGCCTGGCGAACGAAGCGAAGGTACCCATTACAGTACGCAGTGCCGGTACCAGCCTTTCGGATGGCGCGATCCCGGTTTGCGGCGGCATCGTTTTGCTGATGTCACGCATGAATAAAATTTTGCATATTGATCCGGAAGCCATGTATATGACGGTAGAAGCAGGGGCCCTGGTCAAGGAATGTCAGGCAGAGGCGCAGAAACACGGGCTTCTTTATGCGGGAGACCCTTGCAGCGCGGACAGCTGCCTGATCGGCGGTAATCTGGCTACCAATGCGGGAGGCAATAAAGCAGTACGGTATGGAACTACCCGGGATCAGGTCTATGGCATGGAGGTCGTTTCGCCTACCGGTGAGATACTCCATGTGGGCGCCCGTCTGAAAAAGAAGACAACAGGATACTGCCTGGAACAGCTTATTTTAGGCTCGGAAGGTACTTTAGGCATTATTACGCAGGCGACGTTGCGTTTACAGCCGCTGCCGCCGTATCGGTTTGATGTGTTGGCTGTATTTGATAATATTGAAAGCGCGGCAGGGCTCGTACCCAAGGTTATTAAGGCGGGCTTGAATCCCACCAGCATTGAATTTATGGATAACAGCTTTGTGCGCAGTACCGCTGCTTTTTGCGAAATGCAGGCCCCCCATCTGGAAGATGGCAATTATGTCTTTGTCACGGTAGAAACCTTTGCCGAAGAACAGCTGGACGCAGGCATGGAAAAATTAACAGAGCTTTGTGAAGCGGCCGGTGCCATTGACGTACTGGAAGCGGATGAACGCTTGTGGAATCTGCGCCGGAGTTGTCAGGAATCTCTGCGTTTGTTGTCGGATGTTACGATCACAGACGATTTTGTTGTTCCTGTGGACAAAGTGGCGGAAGTGATAGAGCATGTGAAAGCGATGGGAGAACGGTATCCTTTTGAAGTGATGGTACTGGCTCACGCAGGCGACGGTAACCTGCATGTATGCATGTGCCGCAAAGAGTTAACGGAAGCGGAATGGGATGAACAGGTCGAACGCTTTCACCAGGAAGCATACCCTTATGTGTACAGTTTGGGCGGGCGCCTTTCCGGGGAACATGGGATCGGCGCGAAAAAACTTCATTATATGGAAGAGTATACGGAACCGGCTGAATTAGAATACATGCGCCTGATCAAAAAAGCGGTGGATCCTAACAATATTTTAAATCCGGGTAAAATTTTTAACGTATGAAGTTTTACATAATGAAGATAAAGACGATGTACTGACCTTCTCGGGTCGAAAGGAAGAATAGTAATGAGTCAGTATAATCCTGTATCAGATGAATTAATACAAGAACTAAAAATTGTCTTAGGCGCGGAAAATGTGAAGACGGATCCGGACACGTTGGATCGTTTTAAGACCGATGAAGAAACGGACCCCCGCTTCATGCATCTGCCGGAGGCTGTTGTATGGGCGCACAGCACAGAAGAGGTGGCGGCGGTCATGAAGCTGGCCAATCGGTTCATCGTTCCCGTAACGCCACGCAGTGCAGGAACCAGCGTTTCAGACGGAGCCATTCCTACCTTCGGGGGGATCGTGTTGAATATGGAACGGATGAACCGAATCCTGGAAATCAATGAAGAAGCGCTATATGCGGTGGTGGAGGCGGGAGCCCGCACGATTGATATTCAAAATGCGGCGAAAGCGAAAGGACTGCTTTATGCGGGAGACCCCTGCAGCGCTGAAAGCTGCCTGATCGGCGGCAATATTGCAACGAATGCGGGGGGCAATAAGGCGGTGCGGTACGGCACCACGCGCGATCAGGTATATGCTATTGAAGTGGTCACACCTACCGGCGAAATTACGACGCTGGGAGCACGCCTGAAAAAGAAGACTACGGGCTATTGTCTGGAGCAGCTGATCATGGGTTCGGAAGGGACGTTGGGGATTATTTGCAAGGCTACGCTGAAATTATTGCCGTTGGCTCCGTACAAGGTCGATATTGCGGCTGTCTATGATGATCTGGACAAAGCCGTGACACTGGTGCCTAAATTGCTGCGAGCCGGTTTGGAGCCTACCAGTGTAGAATTTATGGATCATAATTTTTTAAAAAGCGCCTGCGCTTACAGTGAAATCAGCCTGCCGCACAACGACGGGGAAAATTGCTATCTAATCGTCAGCATGGAAACGTTCAGCGAAGACGAGGCCGACAGTAAAATGGAAAAACTGGCGGAAATCTGTGAAGAATCCGGTGCCATTGATGTGCTGGAAGCGGATGACAGGGTCTGGACCGTACGCAAGAACTGTCTGGAGTCAACCCGTCCATTAAGTAAAGTAGCGCAATCGGACGATTTGGTGGTACCGGTCGATAAACTGGCTGTTTGTATTGAGCATTTGATGGCAGAAACAAAAAAATTTGATTTTACCATGTATTGTCTGGCCCACGCCGGGGATGGCAATCTGCATTTCCTCCATATGAAAGGGGATATGAGCGACAAAGACTGGGAGGAACAGCAGGAGGCATTCCATGCAATCGCTTACCCTTATGTCTACAGTCTGGGTGGCAGGATTTCGGGAGAGCATGGCATCGGAGCCAAAAAAGTGCGCGCTTTGGCAACCTATACGGATCCGGTAGAATTAGCCATGATGCAAGAAATAAAAAAGGCATTGGATCCTAAAGATATTCTGAACCCGGGTAAAGTATTGGACGTATATTAATCCTAAAGAAAGTCGTTTCGGGAAAATAAAAGCAGGCGGCAGAAAAAATTTTGCCGGCAGTGAGTGAATTAAAGGAGCATGTATGTTTTCCAAAGTGATGCTGGCCATGGATTTGACCGAGGTTACCCCTCAGATAATGGAAGCTTTTTACAGCGTGTGCCCCGCCTCAGAGACGGAGGTATATTTGTTGCACGTGGTAGAAGATGCAGCCAGTGCTGAAGCGAGCAGCAAATATTATAAAAAAAATTACAGCCGCTTAAAAGGACTCGCGCAGGATATAAAGAATGCGGGGTATGATCATGTGGAGATCCTCTGGCAGTTGAATAATGACGTAATCGAAGGTACGCAGACGGCGATTGAGCAGCACGACATTGAACTGCTGCTTTTAGGTTCCCATGGCAAAGGGTTGTGGGAAAGTACGTTTGGCGGCAGTAACATTTTCAATGCGATACGCACAGTAGAACTCCCCACTTTAGTGGTTAAGGATGGTTACGTCTGCAGTGACTATCTGCAGCGCATTTTGCTGCCTACCGATTTTTCCCGCAAATCTCTTGTGGCGTTAAAGTTGATCCGCAATTTACGGGAGCAGATCGGCGAGGTTATTTTTGTGCACGTCGTGGAAAATACAAGGGGAGAAGAAGAACTGCGGGAAAGAATGGATCTGGCGGAAGATATGCTGATTGAGTTGCGCAACGAAATGCAAAATTTCGGCGTTCATTCCCGGTATATCCTTGTAGAATCAGGCACGGCATCGAAAGAAATTTGCCGCATTGCGGAAGAAGAGGACTGCAGCCTTATTTTCAGCGGAAAAACCGGAGCGGGTCCTATAAAGGGAATGTTAATGGGAAGCACTGCGCAAAATATACTTTTGAATTCCCCCCGTTCTTTGTGGATCATGCCGGATGACGACAGTGATGAGTAAAAAGAACTTGACATAACAGGGGATTCTCCGTATAATATCTTACGTGGCTGATCATCAGCCACGGAGCTATAATTTTATATTTGTTTGATTCCTACAACCGGAGAGATGACCGAGCGGTTGAAGGTGCACGCCTGGAAAGCGTGTGTGCGGGAAACCGTACCGAGGGTTCGAATCCCTCTCTCTCCGCCATTTGAAAATCAGCCGCAGCGCGGCTTTTTTTATAGTAGGGAAGTCATGGTTTTTCTGTAAGGCTGTAGCGGCAGGTCCCACGCGATGGGAGACCGTGAACCGTGTCAGGTCCGGAAGGAAGCAGCACTAAGCGATTTCTTCCATGCGCCGTGGGGGTGCCTGCCCTGCGGTCTTACAGGAAAATCAGCAGAAACGGTCCTGCCCCTTAGGGGCAGGACCGCTTCTGTTCGTTAATTTTACAAGAGGCAGAAGCAAACCTGATTTTACGGCTTGCTGTTACAACAAAGATTATTTTTTGAATAACGCGGTCTTGACAACGCCTTTCGAGTCTTCGATAAATAAAATTATGAGCCAGATAATCATTCCTACAATAAAAACCGCACGTAATACAAATAAAAACACGTCTGTGTTTTAAAATCTACTTCATATAGATTTATTATAGCATATGACATTCCGCGAATTCACCTTAAATTCAATTGTTATTTGCCGGAAACTTTACTATAATATAGTAGAAACTTTAATGTGGTATCTTGTCTGATATTTTTGTTGTTAAAACCGGAGGAGGGTGTGTGCTGTGGCTTACCAAACTTTATATTTACGCTGGAGACCCTCCGGATTTGATACTCTGGTAGGACAGGCTCCGGTAAAACAGGCGTTGATGAATGCACTGACCAGCGGGCGGATTGCCCATGCGTATTTGTTTACCGGACCGCGGGGTACGGGGAAGACTACGACTGCCCGTATTTTTGCCAAGGCGCTGAACTGCCAGCACGGACCGACAGATCAGCCTTGCGGACAGTGCCTGAATTGCCGGCAAATTGCGGAAGGCAGTGCCATGGATGTACAGGAGCTGGATGCGGCTTCAAATCGGGGCGTAGAAGATATTAAAAATCTGAATAAAAACGTGGATTTTGCTCCGGTCAGCTGTCGTTACAAAGTATATATTATTGACGAAGCGCATATGCTGACGGCGGAAGCCTGTAACGCGCTTCTGAAAACGTTGGAAGAACCGCCGGCGCATGTGGTGTTTATCCTGGCTACTACCGAGCCGCAAAAAATATTGCCTACGATTCATTCCCGTTGCCAGCGTTTTGATTTTCGTCCTATTACTCAGGTGGAAATTGTCGAACATCTGCAAAAGGTGGCGGATGGCAGTGACATTAAGGCGGAAAAGGACGCGTTGGAATTGATTGCCGCCGCTTCGGAAGGCGGTATGCGCGATGCCCTGAGTTTATTGGAACAATGCGGCGTGATGGCGGAAACCGTAACGACAGAAACTGTTCGCTCTGTCCGGGGTATCATTGGCCGCGAAGTTTTGCGCGAGTTGGTTGGGGCGTTAGGCCGGCGAGAGGTGGCCGCCGCGCTGGAAATTTTCGACAGGCTTTTAATGCAAGGCAAGGACATCAAGCAGATATTGGAAGAACTGTCCGGTTATTTGCGCGCCCTTTTGCTCTACAAGGCTGCGCCTTCGTATGCGGCGATTTATGTAACCGATACGGCAGAAGAACTGGCCGTTCTCAGCGCCTGTTATACAGGAGAACGGATCCTGGCAGCCCAGGAAATTATCCATCAGGCTGTCAATGAATTACGTTTTACGGCCAAAGGCCGCATTACCGCAGAAATGTGCCTGTACGATCTGTGCCGGGAAAATGAGCGGACATTAAAGGTTTTGGCCGCCCGAATCGAGCATTTGGAACGGGAATTAGCTTTGTATAAACAGCAGGGCGGCGGCTCTTTGCTGCGGCCGGAGTCACGCAGTGAACAGGCTTTGGATAAACAGGCTCCGGATAAGCTGAGACCAGGGGTCAGCCCGGAGGCCAACACGGCGGTGCGCACGGCTTCCGAAGATAAAAAGACGGCGCCCGCAGCAGAATCTGCCACAGACCCCGCTCCTGTAAAAGAAGCGCCGCCAAAACCGGCGACGCAAAGAAAAGTGGATCCCGAAAGCGCATCTGCCAAAGGACAAGCGGAGCAACAGGCAAAAATACCGCAGGGAAATTTTGCTTCTTTTACACCTTATGGCGGCGATTGGGCTGAGGGTGACGAATACTGGACCAAAACATTGGAGATTCTGCGGCGGGAACGGAAAAATGCGATTGCTTCCTGTGCCGCCAATGCCAGTGTTTTAGCCTATGAAAATAAAGTGCTGACGCTGGGATTCAAAATGAAGTTTCTGTGTGATCGTCTGCAAAAATCGGATTACCGTCAGGTAATAGAAGAAATCTTATTACGGGTAGCACGTTCTTCCATTCAGCTCCAATGTGTGCTTGATGAGGGGGAAATAGGGACACAAAATAGCAAGCCGAACGGCAGGGGCAGAGATGGAGCGGATGCTGCCGAAGTAACTTCCGTAAAAAGGGCGACGGCTACACGTCCTGCATCAGATAAGACAAAACGGCTTCCTCGAATTCCTGCGCTTTCGTCGGAGGATGAGGAACCTGCGGTAGAAAAAAAGTCTTTACCTGAATCGATTCCCGCTGCTGCGGCGGGCATTGCTACGGAACAGGAACCAAATTCTGCGGAACCAACCGATACGCAGGTAGCAGACAGTACCAAAAAAGCCATGGAAATGTTTCATGCGACGTTGCATAAAGTGTGACGGCACAGCAGTATGGACTGTGCATTGCCATAAAAAAGACAGAATTACCAAGTATATTTGAAAACAGGAGGATCTGATTATGAAAGGTATGAAATTCCCGGGGATGGGCGGCGGCAATATGCAGGGCATGCTGCAGCGTGTACAGAAAATGCAGGCAGATATGCAAAAAGCGCAGGCGGATTTACAGGCCCGGACTTTTGAAACAACGGCTGGCGGCGGTGCGGTGAAGGTTACAGTAAGCGGCAAAAAAGAATTGCAATCTGTGGTCATTGATCCGCAGGTTGTGGATCCGGAAGACGTGGAAATGCTGCAGGATCTGATTGTAGCAGCGGTAAATGAAGCGATGCGTCAAATTGATACGGTAACAGAAGAAGAAATGAACAAAGTTACCGGGGGCATTAAACTCCCGGGTATGTGAAATGGCAGGACTTATTAAACCGCTTAACAATGTGTATGACCAATTACGGCGTTTGCCGGGTGTAGGCAGCAAATCCGCCTTACGGATTGCCTATCATATTATTGATATGTCGGAAGAAGATGTGCGCAGACTGGCCGATACTTTGGTTCAGGCTAAACGGGAGATTCATTTTTGCTGTATTTGCCATAACCTGACCGATGGCGATGTCTGTGCTGTCTGCGGAGATCCCAAACGGGACAGGAGCATCGTTTGCGTCGTAGAGCAGCCGCAGGATGCAATGGCAATGGAACGTAGTCATGGTTACACGGGCGTATATCATATTCTCCATGGCTGCCTTTCGCCGCTGGATGGGATTGGTCCGGAAGATCTTACGATCAGGGAACTGATGCAGCGTATTGATGCAGGTGGAATCAAAGAAATTATCTTAGCTACCAACAGCAATGTGGAAGGCGAAGCAACAGCCGGGTACCTGACACAGCTGCTACGCACAAAAGAGGTGGTGATAAGCCGTATTGCGCATGGACTACCCATTGGCAGTGATTTGGAATATGTGGATGAATTAACGTTGGCAAAGGCTCTGGAGAATCGTACCCGTGTGGATCTCTGAGATCTTGTCTGATATGAGAGTGATTTGGGAGGATACATCATGGAAATTTTAAGCTCTATTGGTATGTTGGTTGCGGCCGTAGTGGTTTTATGGATCATTGTTAAATTGTTTTCTCTGCCGTTTAAGCTGGTTTGGAACGGTATTATCGGCGCAATCATTCTTTGGCTGACGAATCTTTTGGGAGGCTTATTGTTTGGCGTGACCATTCATATTACGATCCTTAAGGCTCTGATTGCGGGTTTCTTTGGTATTCCCGGCGCCGCTGCTGTCATTTTGTGGGAGTTATTTATGAAATAACAAAGGTCGTTTTGTATGGATACGTTAAGTTCATTGGCTGCCTGGTTAAAGCAGGAAACTTCGGTACGTCGTCCCCGGCTTGATCCTGCGGGAGTGGTAAAACGCACCGCGTCGGTGCTTATATTGTTATTGCCCGGCCCGGAAGGACCGGAAGTTCTGTTTGAAGTGCGCTCCAAACGGTTGGACTGGCAGCCGGGAGATATTTGCTTTCCGGGAGGCCGCAGGGAAAAAACAGATCGCAACTTTGCCGCCGCTGCGATACGGGAAACCTCGGAAGAATTAGGTATTCACTACGAGGATATCCGTCTTTGCGGGACATTAGATTTTTTTGCGGCTCATAACGGGTTTATGGTTTATCCTTTCGTGGGTATCTGGCAGCCCGGCGGTCGGGGGTGTAATCCTTTGCGTACTTCTCCGGTCGTAAAAAAGCCGCAGAACCGGGAGCATACTGAATCGTCGTTTATACTGCCGCACCCGGCAGTTGCGGCGTCCCGGGGAAACCGGCGGGAATCCTTGACGCACATGGACACTATAGCGTCCCGGAAAAACCGGCAGGAGTTGCAGCCGACAGTGGATTCATCCCTGTCCCCGACAGGTGCGTATCCGGACTATAAAAACTGGCGTTTTAATAAAGCCGAGGTGGAGGAACTGTTTACTGTGCCGTTACGGGAGCTGCTGCAGATAAAACCCCGGGTCGGCACGAATAAAGTATTGCTGACAAGGGGAGAAGATTTTCCTTTTGCGCTGGTACCGCATCTTGATCCGACAGAAGCCTTTCACAAGGATTATGCAGTGTATTTTTATGTTTATAAAGAGCGTGTGATCTGGGGCATGACAGCTGCGATTTTACATAGTTTTTTAGAACGGTTCGGAAAGGGGCTCAGTGATTTTGCGTAAGCTGTTTTTTTTGATTCTGCTGCTGCTCTTGGCCATTGGCTGGGGCGGCTTGTCTTTTTTAGGCAATATTCTGCCGGGGGATCTGTTGTCAGGGAAGAAGAATATCGTGGTTATGGGCTGTGATATTCGTGAAGGGGACAGAGGGCGCAGTGACACCCTTTTTGTCGTTATGATGGAACCCGGCAACAAAGGAGCTTCTCTGCTTTCTATACCGCGTGATACCCGCGTGAAAATTGACGGTCACGGCTGGGATAAGATCAATGCGGCTTTTGCTTATGGCGGGCATCAACTGACACGGGATACGACGCAGCAATTATTGGGCATCAAACTGGACAATTATGTGGTGATAGATTTTCAGGGCTTTAAGGATCTGGTAGATGTGATTGGCGGCGTCGATATCAATGTGGAAAAAAGGATGTATTATTACGACCCGTATGCGGATTTTCAGATTGATTTGCGTCCCGGCGTGCAGCATCTGGACGGTAAAACCGCCATGCAATATGTCCGGTATAGGGACGAAGAAGGGGATATAGGGCGCATCCGCCGCCAACAAAAGTTTATTATGGCGGTCTATAAACAAATCACGTCGAAGAATATCATCACCCGGATCCCCGGTGTTACAAAGCAAATTATGTCCATGATCAAGACGGACCTTTCTGTCACGGAGATGGCGGAATTAGGCAAGGCGCTGCATGATATGATGGGCAAAGACGGTCTGAAGATGGCCATGGTACCCGGTACGCCGCGTTATATTGACGGCGTCAGTTACTGGATCCCGGATATTCCCAAAATGCGGGAACAGATGGCGCGAATGCAGGATGCCAGGATGTCGGATAAATTTCGTGCCGGCACGGAAGCGCTGGATAAAGAATACCGAGATAGCCTGAAGGGAGGGACTGCTGCGCAAGAAAAAGAAGATTCAAAACCAGAGACTGCGCAAGATAATTTGAAATCAGAAGACGCTGCTAAGGAAAAAGATGGGCTGAAGTCAAGGGAAGACGCTGCTAAGGAAAACAATAGTTCGAAATCAGGGGCCGTTGCGGAGGAAAAAGAAAAGCTGAAAGAGAAAGCGGACCAACTGAATAAAAAGAAGAAAGAAAGGGGAACCGTTGAGAAAGAGCAAGATTCCGCCAAGGCCAGAGAAATACGCGGCCCGGAGCAGAGGGAAAACGGTAATGTGTCCGATAAAAGAGGCAAGATGGAGCCGGCTCCCAGGTAATCGGGACTGGTTAGACTAATTAAAAGTCTATTATATGCGTACATTTGTCAATTAAAAGGCCCCCGGCTTTTACCCGGAGACCTTTTTTAATGCGATTGTTTATCAGTTGTGGAACCTGAGGCTTTTGTTGCTTGAAGAAAGAATTTAAGTATGATATAGTAAAACCATAATCAAACAGCCCCTCATTTGGCCCTTCTAGTAAGGGCTTTTTTTATGCGTTTCAGCGTTTGCCGGGAACTGCTTTTTTTAAAGAAAGGCCGATTCGGTTACGGGCTTCGTCAATACTGATGATCATCGCCTCCACAATATCGCCGGGAGCAATAATGTCCAAAGGGTGTTTAAAGCGTTTATCGGACAATTCTGAGCGATGGATCAACCCGTCTACCTTAACGCCGATGTCAATGAAGCAGCCAAAGTCGACCACATTACGTACCGTCCCTTTAACGATCGTCCCGACAGGAAGATCGCTGAGTTTTGTTATATTCTTACGGCTCATGGGGGCAGGAGAATCTTCCCGGGGATCGCGTCCGGGCCGGGCTAATGCCTGGAGAATATCGGTTACGGTAGGAATGCCGGATTGAAGCTGCTCGGCAATGGATCGGGGTTGGGCTTTAGCGGCCGCGGCTTGCACGGCGAGGCTGTCGGCACTTTCTTTCTTACAGCCTAACAGACTGAGAATTTTTTCGGTCAGACTGTAGCTTTCCGGATGTACAGGCGTATTATCCAACGGGTTGTCGCCCTGGGTTATGCGGAGAAAGCCGGCGCACTGGGTAAAAGCCGCCGGACCCAAACGAGGTACTTTTAAAAGTTCCTTGCGGTTTTGGAAACGGCCATGCTCATTGCGGTAGGCGATGATATTCTTTGCGACGGTACTGCTGATCCCGGAAATAAAACTTAATAAGGCAGGAGAGGCTGTGTTTAAATCTACACCCACATGATTCACGCAGCTTTCAATCACCGTTTTCAAAGCGCTGTTTAACTCTTTCTGATTTACATCATGCTGGTATTGCCCTACGCCGATGGCTTTGGGTTCAATCTTAACCAGTTCGGCTAAAGGGTCCTGGATCCGGCGGGCGATGGACACTGCGCCTCGCAGCGATACATCCAAATCAGGCAATTCTTCTCTGGCCAGAGGCGAAGCCGAATAAACGGAGGCCCCCGCTTCACTGGTAATAATATATGCGATTGGCAACCTATGCTTTTCAATCATCTTAGCTGTGAATTCTTCGGTTTCGTAAGAGGCAGTGCCATTTCCTATGGAAACCAGCGTCACACCAAATGTTTTTACCAGATTAAGGAAATGTTGTTCCGCGATTTCCTGTTGGTGTTGGCTGCCTGTGATAAACAAAGCGTCCGTGGCCAACACTTTTCCCTGTGGATCGATTACCGCTGCTTTACAGCCGGTTCGATAGCCGGGATCCAGTCCGAGCACAGTATGCCCCCCGATAGGGCGCTGTAATAATAATTGGCGCAGATTCACGGCAAAGACATGGATGGCCTGGGCTTCCGCTTTTTCTGTCAGTTCGCTGCGCAATTCTCTTTCAATAGAAGGGAAAATCAAGCGTTTAAACGCATCCGTGCAAGCCGCATCATAGAGCAGGGAGAGGGGAGAAGAACCGATCCGCAGCAAATTCCGCATACCGGCAAGCAGTTCTTCTTCCGGATAGGAGAGATGCAGCTTCAGATATTTCAATTTTTCGCCTCTGTTTAACGCCAATATACGATGGGGCGGAAGTTGTTTGAGCGGCTCGCTGTAGTCTTTGTACATTAAAAAATCTTTGCCGGTGGTTTCGTCCGTGGCTAATTCCGAAGCAAGGGTTCCTTTCTGCCATAAGATACGCCGTACGAACGCGCGGACATCGGCCCGGTCGGAAATGTTTTCCGCGACAATATCTTTTGCGCCGTCCCAGGCTTCTTCTTCGGTTTGAATCGACTCTCCCGTAGCAATAAAAGGGCGCGCCAATTCTGAAAGACTTTTGCTTCCTATAATCTGTAAGACGATATAATTAGCCAGCGGTTCCAGACCTTTTTCTCTGGCAATTTGTGCCCGGGTGCGCTTTTTAGGACGATAGGGCAGATAAAGGTCTTCCAGGACCTGCATTTTTTCTGCGGCAAGAATTTGTTGTTTTAATTCGGGAGTAAGTTTTCCCTGCTCTTCAATGGCGGCCAGAATTTCTGTTTTGCGGGTCTCCAGAGCTCTCAGATATTGGGCTCGGGCTTCGATGGAACGAATCTGCTCTTCATCCAGGGAACCGGTCACTTCTTTGCGGTAGCGGGCAATAAACGGAACCGTATTTCCTTCATCCAATAACTTTAAAGTTGATTCCGCCTGTTCCGCTTTAATTTTTAATTCCTGTGCTAACATAAAAATAATTTTTTCCATAAAGTATGCTCCATTGTTGATATAAATGCTGGTGTAAAACAATTTATTTTACGATTTTCATTATACCACTTGCCAAAGTGAAAAAGATACGCTAAAATAAGCATAGTAATAAATAATAATTATCTATTCTATGGAATGTGTAAAATACGTAGTGAGGTACAATATGCTGAACACAAAAGAAGTGGCGCAGTCTTTGCGCAAGAACGGTTACAAGGTGACTCCCCAGCGTCTGGCCGTATACGAGTGGCTTTCGCATACCCAAGAGCATCCGACGGCGGAAATGCTCTACAGCCGTTTGCAGCCAAAATATCCCAGTATGAGCCTGTCCACTGTTTATAAGGCCATGGATATTTTTGAAAAATTACAGTTGGTCAAGGTCCTTAATACGGGAGAAGACAGCTATCGCTTTGATGCGGATACCAGTGAACATGCCCATGTCCAATGTCTGGAATGTGGCCGGGTAGATGATGTGCGGATTGACCCTGCCGAGATTCGGGAACAGGCCGGCAGAGACTCCGGGTATGAAGTACAAAAACAGGAAGTGTACTTTTACGGAGTTTGTCCTCGCTGCCGTTCTAAAAAAGAAGCTGGCGCGGCAGGAGATAAAAACTGAAGGCCAGGTGTCTGATCGAAGAATCATTTAAATGAAAACGGATCAAAAATAAGGTGCTTTCTCACAGGTGGTTTTGAGTGACTTCCTGTCAGAGAAAGTACCTTTTTGTGAATTAATTGAATTTGCTATAAAAAAGACATAAACTTTGTTATAATAAAAGATATAAATACAGTTGGACGCGTAAAAAGAGAAGGGTCGGAAGCAGATGGCCCTTGAAACCGCATGGAGGATGCCATGATTTGTGAACATATTGAACATACCCTTTTGAAGCCGGAAGCTTCGGCAGAAGATATCATAAAATTATGTCAGGAAGCTAAAGAACATCATTTTTTGGGTGTTTGCGTCAACCCCTGCTACGTCTCTCTTGCAAAACATCTTTTAGCAGGTTCGCAGGTTAAGGTTGTTACCGTGATCGGCTTTCCCCTGGGATGCGAGGAAACGGAAACAAAAGCGCTCAGTGCGGCAAGAGCGATTGGCGCCGGCGCTGATGAACTGGATATGGTCATTCATGTAGGCGCGTTGAAAGATAAAGACGATGCATATGTGACAGAGGATATCCGGCAGGTAGTTTTGGCAGCGGGGAAGACGCCGGTGAAAGTGATTATTGAGACGTGCTTATTATCCGAAGAGGAAAAAGTCCGGGCCTGTCAGTTGATCGCCAAAGGCGGTGCTGCCTTTGTCAAGACCAGTACCGGTTTTAATAAAGGCGGGGCAACTGTCGAAGATGTTGCGCTTTTGGCCGCCGAAGCAAAGAAATTGGGGCTGCGTGTAAAAGCGGCCGGCGGGATACGGGACTACAAAACGGCGCAGGCGATGCTGGCTGCCGGTGCGGAACGACTGGGCTGCAGCGCCGGGGTACAACTGGCGGCAGAAGAGGCAAAACACTGATGACACCGTTTCAAATTGCAGTATTGGGCAGCGGCAGTAAAGGCAATGCCACGATCATGCGCTGTGCTTCGGGAACTGTCCTGATTGATGCGGGGATTTCCTGTCGCCGTATCATGCAGGGCATGAAGAGCCTGGGTATCAGCCCGGAAACCTTATCTGCCGTTTTTCTTACACATGAACATATCGATCATGTACGCGGGTTGGAAACCTTCGTTAAAAATACGGAAACTCCGATTTATGCCAGCGCAGGCACCTGGCAGGGAATCCGGCACGTATTGCCCGGATTGGATCTGCGGCAATGCAATTCGCATATCCTTAAACCGGATGCCGGTGTATTGTTAGGGGGTCTGAGCGTTAAAAGTTTCAGCGTATCCCATGATGCGCTGGAGCCTTCCGGTTATACGTTTACGCATAAAGACCATTTGTTTGCTTATGTAACGGATACGGGCTATATCAGCGATACGGTCAAACAGGCGTTGGAAGGCGCGGAAAGCCTTGTATTGGAAGCGAATCACGATGTGATGATGTTAAAAAATGGCAGATACGCGCCGGCTTTGAAGAAACGCATATTGGGCGTAAAAGGACATTTAAGCAACGATTCGGCGGCTTACTTCCTTTCCACCTTAAAGCGTTTGCCGAAAGAAGTCTTTTTGGCGCACCTGAGCCACGAAAATAACACACAGGATATGGCGTTGGCCACAGTACAGGGCATTGTGACCCGTCATCATCCGGGCGAAACTATCCGCTATTATGTGACCAGTCAGGACCGATTGGTAAAAAATGAAGCATGGGAGGATTATCATGAACAAAATATTTTTGAGTAAGGTTGGTATGCTGGTAATGAGCCTTATGCTCATGTTGAGTGTGGCTTTGACCGGCTGTGCAGCGGGGACCGGCAACAAAGATAAGCAGTCTGATGCGAAGGCGGCGGTGAAAACCGAACAGATGACACAGTCTGAACAGGCAAAAAAGGCGGACGAAAATGATAAACACATGTCCAGTGCTCGTAATACGCCAATCGTTCGGGCCGCCAAAATCGTAGGCCCCACGGTAGTTGGCATTACGAATAAGGCGTACGTAAGGGACTTCTTTAATCGGGTACGCTTTACCGAGAGAGGAACCGGCTCCGGTGTAATTTATGATAAATCCGGTCTGATTGTCACCAACAACCATGTGGTGGAAGGCGCTTCGGAAATTATTGTGAGCCTGGCCGACGGTCGCACGGCTAAAGGCAAAGTGCTGGGCGCGGATGCGGCCACCGATCTGGCCGTGGTAAAAATTGATCTGAAAGATCTGCCGGTAGCGACTTTCGGTGATTCTTCCACGGTGCAGGTAGGTGAACCTGCCATCGCGATCGGCAATCCGTTGGGGATGGAATTCAGAGGCAGTGTGACCACAGGTATTATTTCCGCTCTCAATCGTTCCGTGGAGATCGGGGAACGGAAATTTACTTTGATCCAGACAGATGCGGCCATCAATCCCGGCAACTCCGGCGGCGCCTTAGTTAATGCAGATGGTGAGATCATTGGCATTAACAGCGCAAAAATCGCCGTATCCAGTGTAGAAGGTATCGGTTTTGCCATACCGATCAACTCTGTCAAACCGATCATCCAGGAACTGGCAGAAAAAGGCAGAGTCGCACATCCGTATGTAGGCGCTTCTTTAATTGATAAAGATATTGCACGGCACTATGGGTTTGATATTGATTTGCAGGGCGGTTTGTTTATCATTAAATTGACCCAGAACGGACCGTTGGCTTTGGCCGGCGCTCGCCCCGGCGATGTTGTGTCTAAGTTTGACGGGGTGAAGGTAGAAACGGTAAGCGCTTTGCGGGATGAAATTGCCAAGCATAAAGTTGGCGATACGGTGACGATTACGATTATTCGCGGTGGTGCAGAACGCAATCTTTCCGTTACCCTTCAGGAATATCCTCGTATGAATGAGTAGCAGAAAAGGTTCGTCACTTTGTCCTCGGTAATAAGGGGAGTATTTCTGCATGAATAAATCGCGGTAGGGATATCCGCTTTGTGTCGGGGAAACAAAGGAGTTGTTCCCGGGCGACTAAAGAGTGAGAAATCATGGAGTTAGCCCGCCGCAAAAACTGATTAAAAAATAAGATAGGGCCGGCTGAGTTTACAGGTTAGTAATCATCAGCCGGTTTCTTTAATCAGTTGGGACAATTAATCAGTTGAGAAAGCTAAAAAAAGTGCCCCTTATTTTCGATTTGGGAGGCTCCGGTGCGATATGGATCTGACCGTCTTCGCATGAGTTGCCGAGCCTTTTTCTGCAAGTTGATAGGGCATAGTATAAATCGGACAGGAGAAATTTATGAAAATAACGATTGCCTGCGTAGGAAAATTAAAGGAAAAATATCTGACCACAGGGATGGAAGAATACTTAAAGCGATTACAACCGTTTTGCAAGCTGGAAATTCTGGAAATCAATGAAGAGAGGATGCCACAGGATCCTTCTGCTGCACAAAAAGAACAAATATTGGCAAAAGAAACCGAGCGACTGTTGAAAGTAATTCCGGAAAATTCCTATGTCATACTGTTGGACCTGCAAGGTGAGCAGATAACCAGTCCGCAGTTAGCCGAAAAAATTGACAATCTGGCTTTGCAGGGCGTCAGTCATCTGACGTTTGTGATCGGAGGGGCCTTTGGCTATACTGATGCATTACGGCAACGAGCTGATTATCGCTGGTCTTTTTCGACCCTGACTTTTACGCACCAGATGATTCGCCTGTTGTTGACCGAGCAGATTTACAGGGCTTTTAAGATCAGCAGGGGAGAAAAATATCACTGGTAGGCTCCTCACTTTTGGTAGCTTCCTTGCCGCTCGTCCAAGCAGGGAAAAATCTTTGATCAAAAATATTAATTAAACGATTAATTAATATTAAGTAAACCGGAAACAACAGAACTCAAAAACGGCTGCCAATCTTTTAAGAGACGAACAGCCGCTTTGCTTAAACTATGTTTTCTATTTTGGGTCTGCTTTTGTTACTGAAACCTGCCGGATTTTATCTCAGGCGCTCTCCTGACGAAACTCCAGCATGGCGGTTTCGGAAGTTCGCCAACGTAAAATCAGGGCAATTACCAGATTGAGGATGAAACAGGCGGAAAAACAGTACAGGGTCAGCGAATAGCTGCGGGTGTTTTCATAAATCAGGGATAACAGCAGCGGACCTGCGATTCCGGCCATACCCCAGGCGGTAAGGATCTTGCCATGGATGGCGCTGAGTTGTTTGGTCCCGAATAAGTCGGAGAGGTAGGCAGGCATACAGGAGAAACCGCCGCCGTAGCAGGAAATAATCAATAAAACTAAAAGTCGGAATGCTACACTGTCTGTGGTGGTGGCTAGTGCATAAAAGGACCCGATTTCCAGGAGGAAGAAGAGGACATAGACATTGCGTCTGCCCAGGTAGTCAGAAATGGTAGACCAGACAATGCGTCCGGCGCCATTAACCAGTCCGATAATACCGACCATGGAGGCAGCTTCCCCCGGCGACATGCCGGTGACTTCCTGCGCCATGGGTGAGGCTACTGCCAGCAGTGCAATACCGCAGGCGATGTTAATGAAAAAGATCCACCAAAGAGCATAGAAATGCCAGGTTTGCAAAGCTTCTTTCGCAGTAAACTGATGAATGCCGGGAAATAATTTCTTTTCGTCCTTTTCTGCGAGAGAAGCTGTGAATTTAATTTCAGAGGACTTTTTTACAGTCAAAGTGCTTTGCTGCGGTACACTTTGCAAAGTTGCCGGATCTGTGTTAGGCCCGGCGGGAACAAGCGGAGAAGCGGCTGTTGGCGGAGGCGCCAGATAAAGCGACGAGGCCGCCATGATAAGCATATAGGCACAGCCTAAAATAAGAAAATTGGGAATCAGACCGAAATTTACGACCAAACGCTGCATTAAAGGTCCGGCGATGAGACTGGCGAAACCAAAACCCATGATGGCAAGTCCCGTAGCAAAACCGCGATTTTCAGGAAACCATTTTACTAAAGTAGATACCGGCGTGATATAACCGATGCCTAAACCAATACCGCCAATTACACCATAAAACAGATACAACAGAGGCAGGCTATGAAAATACAGGGCTAATGCGCTGCCAAACATACCGGCGCCAAAGAAGCACATAGAAGTCAAACCGCTTTTGCGGGGGCCGTATTTTTCTACATAGTCGCCTAAAAACCCGGCCGAAAGGCCTAAAAATAAAATTGCGATGGAGAAGATCCAGGTGACTTCTTTGAGGGAGAAGCCCATGGAATTCATGATCGGACGAGTTAATACGCTCCAGGCGTAAACGCTACCGATACAGATATGAATGCCGACTGCTGACAATGCGATGAGCCACTTGTTTTTCATAATGCACGCTCCTTTTGCATCCGGGAAATAAAAAACGCCCGGGCGCTTAATTTGCCCAGACGGTCGGCTTTTTCACAGCATTGCGGTTCATGTGGTTATTTCCACTAATCCGTCAGTTCCGCAAGCTTTTTATTTTGTGACTTCAGTATAACAAATAATGAACAATATCGATAGAACCAGAATCATAAATTAAGATGATACCAGACAGACGCAATCTTAAAAAAATGGGAAAAAATATTTTATCCCTTTACAAATTTAGCAAGATAAAGTATAATAAACCCGATGAAAAAATTGGAAGGGGTATTATGCTATGAAAAAACTTTGTTTTATGATTTTGTCGGTATTATTGCTTCTTGTCGTGGCAGGCTGCGGCGACAACGGTCCGAAAAAGATGGTTATCGGTTTGGATGATAACTTTGCGCCGATGGGTTTTCGAAATGAAAAAAATGAAATTGTCGGCTTTGATATTGACCTGGCAAGAGAAGCCTGTAAACGCGCTGGCATGGAAGTTTCTTTCAAGCCTATCGATTGGAGCGCCAAGGAAGCAGAATTGAACGGTAAACGGATCGATGCGATCTGGAACTGCTTCACAATCAATGAGGAACGGCAAAAAGTAATCCAGTTCTCCAAGCCTTACATCAATAATAGCCAGATTGTGGTGGTTCCGGCAAATTCAGCGATTCAGACGCTGGCCGATCTGAAAGGCAAAGTGGTAGGCGTACAGGATGACTCTACCGGAAGTTATTTATTAGACGGCAAGTTCTCCGACTTACGCAAAGGGCTGAAAGATTATAAAAAGTACCCTGACTTTGCGGCGGCTTTCCTGGATATCGATTCAGGCCGTTTGGACGGTTTGGTTGTAGACGAGATCTTAGCGCGTTATTATATGAAAAAGGCAACCGGCAAATACAGAGCCTTAAAAGAAGATTTAGGTAAAGAAGTGGTCGGTGTCGGCTTCCGCAAAGACGACAAAGAGTTTACCGCCCGGATCGACAAAGCATTAGATGAGATGAAAAAAGACGGCACCTGTAAAAAGTTTTCCGAAAAATGGTTTGACGCGGATATCACCCGCTACGAGGGCAAATAAATTCAAGGCATAAAAGGCTGTCTAGTATTTGCCTTGTGCCGGCATAACAAAAATATAAATGCGGGGCCGATGGTTTTGACCACCGGCCTTTCCGCATTATTGAACGGAGTATTTTATGGATTACATTATTTCAATAATTCCTCAAATGTTAATAGGTACAATGGATACTCTTCGATTATTTTTTATTACCATTGTACTTTCTATCCCTTTGGGAATCTTGTTGGCTTTCGGTCGGGTATCTTCTTTCCGCGGCCTGCGTAAAGCCATAGCAGCTTATGTGTATGTGTTGCGCGGGACTCCGCTGATGTTGCAGCTTTTGTTTGTCTATTTCGGGCTGCCTTTTCTGCCGGTGATTGGGGTGCGGTTAGATGATTTTCCTGCCGCTATCCTGGCTTTTGTTTTGAATTATGGGGCTTATTTTTGCGAAATCTTCCGGGCCGGAATCCAGGCAATCCCCAGAGGGCAATATGAAGCGGCTAAAACATTGGGTATGAATTATGTACAGACCATGCGGCGCATTATCTTGCCCCAGGTATTTAAAATTATCCTGCCCCCCATCAGCAACGAAACGATTACCTTAGTGAAAGATACTTCTTTGATTTATGTGTTGGCTATGAATGATCTGCTGCGGACTACGCGCAATCTGGTACAGCGGGATTTTAATATCATGCCTTTCGTGGTCGCTGCGGTATTTTATCTGATTATGACGTTAGTGCTGACCTATGGATTCAATAAAATGGAAAAACATTTTGCAAAATGGGAATGACGCTTTGCTGAAGCTGTGGGATAAAAAGTCTGGCGGCGCAGACAGTAAGGGTAACGGAGAAGATTATGCGAAAAATAGAAATAAAAAATATTTGTAAAAGTTTTGATGAATTGGACGTGCTGCAGGGGATCGATATGACGGTGGACGAAGGGGAAGTAGTCACTATCATCGGACCTTCGGGCGGAGGGAAAAGTACCTTGCTGCGCTGTCTTAATAAGCTGGAAACGATTAATAAAGGTACAATCCTGATCGATGGGGAAACCCTTGCGGATACGGATGAAACCGGCAATGTTACCTATGCGGACGATGCGTCACGCATTACCTGTAAAATGGGTATGGTGTTTCAACAGTTTAATCTGTTTCCGCATATGACGGTGCTGGAGAATCTGATGGAAGCACCGGTCCAGGTACAGAAAAGAGATCCTGTGACAGTCAGAAAAGAAGCAGAATCTTTATTGGAAAAGGTTGGCTTGCTGGATAAAAAAGATCAATATCCCCGCCGTCTGTCCGGCGGACAGCAGCAACGGGTGGCGATTGCCCGCGCTTTGTGTATGAAGCCGGATATTATGCTTTTTGACGAGCCCACATCTTCTCTGGATCCGGAATTGACGGGAGAGGTGTTAAAGGCCATGCAGCGGTTGGCTGAAGAACATATGACTATGGTGGTGGTCACTCACGAAATGGGGTTTGCCCGTGAAGTGTCGACGAAGGTGCTGTTTATGGCTGACGGACGTATCCAGGAACAGGGGACGCCTTCTGAGATATTCGAACAGCCGAAAAATGAACGCCTGCAAAGTTTTCTGAAAAGCATCCTGAAATAAGGTTTGAAACGTGAGTTTTATAACAAATGAGTTTTATAAAAGGGAAGTCGGTTTGTGGCGGGGTGAAACAGGTTATGGGACTGTCAGAAAAAAGAGCGCTGCTAACACAGAGCCTCAGGGAGATGGGCAAGGTTACCGTGGCCTTTAGCGGCGGCGTGGATTCCGCATTGTTGCTTTTTTGGGCGGCGCGCACGCTGCCCGGGAACGTGTTGGCGGTTACGGCTACGTCTCTCAGTTATGCAGCCCATGAAAAAACAGATGCGGAAAAACTGATTGCTCAACTGAAAATCCCTTGCCATTATATTCAGGTGGATCAGATGGCGATCCCGGAATTTGTGGAAAATGGGCCGGAACGCTGCTATTATTGTAAAAAAACTATTTTTTCAGAGATCCGGGAAATTGCAAACCGGACGGGATATCCACAGGTAGTCGACGGGAGTAATCTGGATGATGCCGCGGATTATCGGCCCGGGCGGAGGGCTTTGTCCGAGCTTGGCGTCAGAAGCCCCCTGGCAGAAGCCGGTCTTACCAAAGAGGAGATACGGGCGCTAAGCCGGGAAGCCGGCCTTTTTACCGCCGCTAAACCTTCGTATGCCTGTCTGGCCTCCCGTGTTCCTTACGGGGAGGAAATCACTCCGGAAAAATTGTTCCGGATTGAGCAAAGTGAAGCATTTCTACTGGCAGAGGGGTTTAAACAGGTTCGTGTGCGCTGCCACGGAACGCTGGCCCGCATTGAAGTAGCACCGGAAGAAATAGAGCGGCTGACCGGACCGGCATTGCGGCAATCGTTGACTGCACGGTTTAAGGAGCTTGGCTTTCATTATGTAACGGTGGATTTGGAAGGGTTTCGCAGCGGCAGCCTGAATCTTGACCTGAAATAAAAAATACACCCTTATCAGCTTCTGCAGTTGATAAGGGTGTTAATTCGCTGGCAGCGCCAAGGGGAATTGAACCCCTGATTTCGCCTTGAGAGGGCGACGTCTTAACCGCTTGACCATGGCGCCGTTATGAATCTATTATAGCGCAAAATCGGTGAAAAAGGAATCACCAGATCGTAAATGCGCTTTCGTAGTTTCCGCTGTTTTTAATTGCCTGTCATAGCTAAAGAATCACAGCATAAAATAAAAATGGCTCCGGGACTAGGGCTCGAACCCAGACAAGAAGATCCAGAATCTCCTGTGCTACCATTACACCATCCCGGAGTGACTACTCGTATATAATACAGCGAACAGGGCTGATTGTCAACACTTTTTTGCAGAGTTTATTCCCGGTCGGGGCAAATTGCTGTGACGATTTCCATAAATACGTAAATAAAGCCGGGCATTACGCTGCGGATTATGTTAAAATAAAAAAAATAGCAGGTAATGAGGAGACATTATGCATCAATACTTATTTTTTATCGGAGATTTTCCCGTCCGCATGTATGGGATAATGCTGTGCTGCGCGATATTTTTAGCTACCGGCACGGCGTATTTTTTAGCACGTCAGGATGGACGCTGGCATGAGCATATCCTGGATATCGGTATTTATGGCGGTTTTGCCGGTTTGATCGGGGCCCGCCTCTGGGATGTTTTTTTCTTTGACTGGAGTTATTATCAGGATCATTTGCTGGAGATCCCTTTTGTCTGGCAGGGAGGGATGGCTATTCAGGGCGGTATTTTAGGCGGTCTTCTTGCGGGAATTATTTACTGTAAGATAAACCGGATCGATTGGCTGGCTTTGGCAGATATTATTTGTCCGGCCATGATTTTGGGGCAATCCATCGGCCGAATGGCAAATCTCCTTAATGGCGATGCGTTCGGCGCTCCTACCGGCGGAGATTTTGGCATCGTTTATCCGGAAGGCACGTTGGCCCGCGCCACCTATGGCATGCAGCCCTTATGGCCGGCAGAGGTCTGGGAAGGCCAGTTGGACGTTGTGATTTTTGCCTTGCTCCTGTTGTTCCGGGCGTTTCCTCATGCTAAAGGACAGGCGCTTTATTTGTATGGATTCTTATATTCCCTGGCGCGATTTTGCCTGGAATTTTTACGGGGCGATTATACCGCCCCTGGTTTTTGGGGCCTATCCAGCGCGCAGGGGCCCAGCGTGGTGATCATGTTTCTTTGCGCGGTCCTGTTTATTTACAGCGGCTGGAAGGCAAGACATAAAATCCGCTAAAGCAGTCGAGTGCCAGGGGAACATGAACGCACCCTGTGGTACGCTTTTTCAAAAAACGTACGGGACCTATGAAACTGCTTGCGGTGTCAATTGGATTGGTTACAGTAAATGTACGAATTCTATACTAATGTATACAATGTACTTTAACATAAAAGATTCACAACCTATCTGAATTGGGATATAATGTAAAAAAAAGTTCAGGTTTGGTCGAATGTGTATGAGCGTAAGTAAAATTTTATTTTTCAGGCTCATACGTTTACGCACATCAATGAATGATGAGGAGGATGCGTCGATGAAAGAATTGTTTGAGAGCATTAACAGTATTTTGGCCTTTGTTGGCCCGCTGTCAGACTTTTTTTGGGATTTCCCGACTAACTTTGCCTGGTATAAGGCAATCCCTGTTTTAGGCAATTTTTCTTTGGCTGTGATCGTTTTGTTTGGTTCCGGTATTTATTTCAGTTATCGTCTTGGCTTTATCCAAATAAGCCACTTTTGGAGCGGTATTCGTCTAATGATAAAACACCGTTCTGCGGAAACAGGTATTTCTCCTCTGGCGGCCTTTTTTCTTTCATCTGCCATGCGGGTCGGTCCCGGGAATATTTTAGGTGTCACCGGCGCTATTTCCGTAGGTGGTCCGGGGGCTTTATTCTGGATGTGGGTATCGGCATTTTTCGGCATGGGCATAGCCTATACGGAAGCTACGCTGGCGCAGATCTTTAAAGAAAAGAAAAACGATGAGTTTGTCGGCGGACTGCCTTTTTATGGCCGGCGTCTTTTAGGGGATAAGGCCTGGATCGGCGTCGTTTTATCCTTGGTGTATATCTTTTATGCCTTGATGTGCTTGCCGGCGCAAGGATTTAATGTGGTGTCTTCGATCGGCGCTATGGCAGAGATCGCCACCGGCAGTAAAATTGCTACCACATCGATGCTTTATTGGGTGGTGATGGTTCTCACTATCGGTATTACAGCAGCAATTACTTTTGGCGGCATTAAGGAAGTTACTAAAGTGACCGACAAAATGGTACCGGTCATGGCTGTGGTTTATGTGGTCACGGTCCTCGTTCTGATCATTGCCAATGCAGGCAGTATTCCTTACTTTTTTGGCGCTGTGTTTGGGGGGGCCTTTACGCCGGAGGCCGTTTTCGGCGGTTTGTTTGGTACCGCGTTGGTACAGGGGGTCAAACGTGGTTTGATGAGCAATGAAGCCGGTCAGGGTACGATTACGATGGCGGCGGCAGCGGCAGACGCCAAGCATCCCTGCGAACAGGGAATCGTGGCGGCGCTGGGCGTCTTTTTAGATACGCATATCATTTGTACAATGACAGGTTTCGTCGTAGTTATGGCTCATGCCTGGACGACCAACTTTGCCGTTTGGGATAAAGCCGGGAAATTGCCGAAATTCTTACTGAGTGTGCAGGAGATGACCCCGGGTACCGGTATGAATGCTGTTGTCACCTTCTTGCTTACCCTGTGTTTTTGCCTTTTTGCTTATACCTGTCTTTTGGGTATGATCGCATATCCGGAAATCGCCGGCAACCGGATCAGTAAAAATGCGGGATTTATTAATGGGATCCGTATTCTGTGCCTTATAGTTGCTGCTTTTGGCATTCTGGTCAACATTGCAGGCTATGATTTAGGAAACTTATGGGCGTTTTCTGATCTGGCGAATATTATTATCGTATATGTCAACGTACCGTTGCTGTATCTTGGGGCCCGTTATGTATTTAAAGCTACCGAACAATATAAGATAGATGAAGAAGCTACATTTAATTCTGACGTGATTGGTATTTCCTGTGAATACTGGGATAAAAAAAATCATTAATTCGTTGTATCTGTTGTATATAAAAAGGTCATACAGAGGTGGGAAAATCTCGCTCTGTATGACCTTTTCTAATTTTAAGATATTGTTTTCCCCGGCTTTATACGGGGGAATCTAAGAAACTTATACCGAAAGTTGACCGGTCTTATTTCTTTTTCTGCTCTACGCCCCAGGCCTGCACCCCGTCCAGAGAAGGAAGGATGGACGGATTAAAGACAGGGTCCGCACCGGCGTCTTTTTGGGCCTGATAATCATCCAACGCTATCTTGGAGAACTTGAAAAGTCGTGCGATGGCATACAAGTTGGTCGTTGCCAGGAAGGCCATGAACAAGTCTGCCAAATCCCATACCAACGGTAAGGAGGCCACGCTGCCAAACAAAATCATGGCGATGACGAGAATCCGGAAAACATATAGCGCTGTTTTGGAACCGCTCAAAAAAGCCAGGTTGATTTCACCGTAATAGTAATTGCCGACCAATGAACTGAACGCAAACATTAAAATCATGAAAGCGATAAAAGATATTGCCCAGCCGCCGACTTCCGCAGATAAAGCTTTTTGTACCAAAGCGATACCGGTCACTTTTCCTCCGATTTCATATACACCGGAGAGAAGCACTAAAAAGGCGGATGCGGAGCAGATGAGAAGCGTGTCGACGTATACGCCGAAGGCCTGGGTCAGTCCCTGTTTTACAGGGTGGCTTACGGCTGCAGTAGCTGCCGCGTTAGGTACGGAACCTTCACCGGCTTCGTTGGAGAATAAACCGCGTTTGATACCATTCATAATGCTTGCCCCGACACCACCGGCTACAGCAGCCTGGGGCACGAACGCGTTGCTGATAATCAAGCCTATAACAGAAGGGAGTTTTTCAATATTCATGACCATGACTACCACCGTGATGACCAGGTAGATACCCGCCATGATGGGAACCATTTTTTCCGCTACTTTGGCCACTGTCTGAGCACCGCCGCAGATTACTAATCCGGCTAAGATGGCAATGACAACGCCAACGACGGCACGATCCCAACCGAAAGCGCTTTCCAGCGAAAGGGTGATCGTATTGGCCTGCAAAGAGTTATAAACAAGCGCAAAAGTAGTTAATAATAGCAAAGAAAAAAGTTTGGCCAAATTCGGCATATGCAGTGCATTTTGGATGTAGTAGGCCGGACCGCCGTGGAAAGCGCCACCTTCTTTAGGTATTTTATAGATCTGTGCCAGCGTGCTTTCAACAAAACCGGTGGCAGCGCCGACAATGGCGACGATCCACATCCAAAAAACAGCCCCCGGACCGCCCAGAACGATGGCAATCGCTACGCCGGCAATATTGCCGACACCTACGCGGCTGGCGGTACTGACACAAAACGCCTGAAACGAAGAAATTTCTTTGTCTTTTGGTTTACTGCCTGCGCCTTCGGTCAGAACGCGAAACATTTCACCTGCATAACGAATTTGAATAAAGCCGGTACGAAACGTAAAATAAAGGCCAAGGCCAATCAGTAAAACGATTAAAACATAGGACCAAAGGACAGAGTTGATTTGATTAATTACGGCACCAAAAGCATCCATGGGCAACACTTCCTTTTTCTAAAATTAAAATATGCTGAAAAAATTATATCATGAATTCGGGGTTAATCAAAGGTAATATGTAAGAAAACACTAAAAATGAAACAAAAAACCGTTGCCCGAAGGACAACGGTTTAAAGATGTAAGGAAATTTTAAGCGTCAGCTGTAAAGAACAATATGGAGTTTAATAATATGTAAGGTATTTATTTTTCAATTAGTCGCAACTAGTCGCAACAGTAAATTAGCCGCGATAGTAATAGAAGAAGGTCATGCCTACATTTACCAGCATAGCGCCGCACATGGGGATAACGGTCCGTTTCACTAAATCAAAAGGCGATACGTTGCCCATGCCGGAAGCCACTACGATAACTGCCGTGATGGGCGAGCAGGTACGGGCGATGGAGGCGGCAAAGTGCATCGGTAATAAGAAAAGGACCGGTGCGATCCCGCTGGCCTGCGCAACGGCAGGAGTCAGAGCCGCGAACGCAAAGAAAGGCGCATTACCTGAACCCATCACGACGGAGGATACGGCGATGATGGATACCATGACCACCATCATCAACATGGGCGAGAAGCCGGCGTTTTGACTGCTTTTGATTAACGTGTCAATGACGCCCATGCTCATCAGACCCTGGGCAAAGACTTGACCTGCGACGATCAGCGTGACTACGTTGGCCATTTGCATACCCATACCGTCGAAGAAAGCCTGTACGCCGGCGCATACCTCTTTTAAGTTGCGGGTCCGGATAAACTCAGCAATCATGCCGATAGCCAGACCGATCATCATGGCATTGATGATGTTTACTTTAACGGAAGTGATCCATAAGGGGCTGAAAGACAGGATGAGCGCTAACGGTACGATCGGCAAAAGCGCATAAACAGCCGGCGCCTTGTCTGCCGGATCATCCGACGGGACATTGTCCGACACATCCATGGGTGTTACGATATGACCGTCTCTCTTATCCATGTATTTTTGCGAAAAGTAGAACAAAACACCTACCACAAAGAAAGCGACAATGACGATGGGAACCTGGTAATCCGTCCAGTAAATAACTGGATTCAAACCGGCGGTTTCGGCTGAAAGGATGGTGCCGGTATCACTGGGACTCCAGTCAAAGCAAAGAGTAGACGCCACAGCAGCGGTAGCGGCTATACGGCTCACGCCCAAACCGACCAGGATGGGGAATACGGTTACCATCAGCAGCATGGCCAGGCCGGATGCGGAGTTAATGCACAGGCCGATACACAGGCCTAAAATCCAGGAAAACGCTAATACCAGATAAGGCGATTTTAGTTTTAACAAAGGTTTGATCGTCATGCGGACCAAAGCCCGGGAAGCGCCTATTTTATCCATATATCTGGCAAAGGCGCCCACACACATAATATTCAAACCCAATTTTGCTGCGCGGGAAGAAAGGGTTTGGCTCATAAACTGAAAGGTGTCAAATAAGATGGCGCCGGTACTGGCCTTGGGCGCTAAAATTTTGCCATAACCCAGAACTACGGCTACATACATCAGAATAAAGCCGCCAATTACGAGAACCGGCTGCGGTTTATATTTTTTGTAAATCAGATACGCGACCCACACGGTCACAAGGAAAGAGATCGTTAAAGCCATAAGGTGGTTTCTCCTTTAGTTTAAATTTTCAATGCTTACAGGTAGGGAAAAGCAATTTTTGTCAGATTATCTTTTCGCCGCTTCACAGACGATAGCCAATGTCCATTCGCAGGTCATGTATAAATCTTCTTCTAATAAGATTTCGTCTACGGTGTGCACGTTCGTCATACCTGTTCCCAAAACAGTACAGGGAACGCCATAGCCGTTAAAATGGCTGCTGTCGCTGCCGCCGCCGGTAGCGGTGATATCAACCGGCAGTTGTAACGCTTTTGCGGTTTTAGCGGCAAGCTCGATGACGGCGCTGTCTTTTGCCAGGCAATAGGGCTTGTAGGAAGATCTTACTTCTACATCTACCGGCACTTCGGCCTTTTCGCCGCCCTGTTTAAAGATGGTGACAATTTTGTCTGTTAAATTCTCTAATTTTTCCGGATTGCGGCTGCGGCAGTCCATCGCTACTTCTACCAGATCCGGGACGATATTGGTTGCGCTACCGCCATGGATGATGCCGATATTACAGGTAGTTTCTTCGTCAACACGACCGGTTGGTATGTCGATCAGTATTTCTGCCGCTTTTTTTATCGCATTGATGCCTTTTTCCGGAGCAATTCCGCCGTGAGCTGTTTTACCGTGGATCTTTGCAAAAATCTTATTCTGACCGGGGGCGGCATAAATAATTTTTCCGGGACGGCCGCTGGAATCCAGGGCAAAGCCCATATCCGCATGGAGTAATGCGGTATCTAAATTTTTAATACCGGCGCAGCCTTGTTCTTCGCTTACGGAAAAAATAACCTGGATATCCCCATGGGGCAGATTTTGTTCTTTTAAGCACCGCAGGGTTTCTAAAATCGCCACGATGCCGCCTTTATCATCACCGCCTAAAATAGTAGTTCCGTCAGACCGGATTACCCCGTTTTCAAGACACGGTTTTATGCCAGCGCAGGGAGTTACACAATCCATGTGAGCGGACAGCAAAATTGCGGGGGCCCCGGCTACGGTGCCTTTTAAATCGGCGACCAGGTTTCCGGCGCTGCCGCCCAACAGTTTTGCGGATTCCACGTCTTCCGTTACTGTGCAGCCTAATTCTTCCAACCGCTTTTTCAGTATGTCGGCGACGACCCTTTCCTGCAATGAAGGACAGGGAATTTGAATTAATTCATAAAATTCATTCAGTACTCTTTGTTTGTTGATTTTCAATGACTGATTCCTCCTCCGGTTAAATAAATTCGCTCCTTAAGCCAGACAGCTTTGTCAATAACGCTTTTATTGTAGCATGCAACGTGAGGTCAGGACAAATAAAATTATTTGTGTATGACAAAAATATAGTTTGCTTAAAATGTAAGCAAGAAAAATGTAAGAAAAAAAGTAAGTATAAAACAAAAAATAAACAAGATGTGTCTGTCTAACGCACATCTTGTTCGAATGTTCCGGATACACGGATTAAAAACCGGTATTTCGTTTAAAAGCTGTGCCCCAAACAGCATTTTTCAGGGTAGCTCCCTTAAAATCAGCATTTTCTAGCATCGCACCATCAAAATTTGCTTCCGTAAAATCACCGTTGATAAGCCGTGCGCTGCCTAAACGAGCGCCGTAAAAATCAGTTTTCAGGGCCTTGAGTCCTTCCCCTTTTATTTCATAAAGGTTGGCCCGGGAAAAAAGGCTGCCGGAAACGTCCGCTTCAAACAACCAGCTGTAAGAAAAATTGGCAAAAGAAAAGTCAGAGTTCTGTAAGCTGGCTTTATCGAATGTTGTTTCCTGAAAATTACATCCGTAAGCAGAAAGACGATCCAGCTTTGCACCGCGGAAATCCCCGCGAAAAAAATTTCCCCCGGTCAGGTCTGCGCCGGTCAGATCGGAACCGCCGAAAAATGTATAGGGAGCAGTCACATTTTGCAGGTCTGCTCCCGCCATTTTGGCTTCGGTAAAGACCGCACGCTTTAAGTTGGCATTTTGCAGGTTTGCACCTGTCAAGTTTGTTTTTTCCAATCGCGCGCCCAGTAAATTAGCATTCTTTAAGTCCGCGCCGGACAGGTCGAGTTCTGTCATATCAAAACCGCTTAAATCCGCGTGGCTCAGATCTGCTGCAGGGCAGCCGCGCCCGTTGCGCACTGCGGCCAGATCATTCTCGTTGTAGGCTTGCGTCGAAGTCGGCGTGAGCCAAAGCAGCGAACAGACCAGCAATAATAGACTAAGTTTCTTCATAGCTTCCTCGTTTCGTATTCTTGTTGTTGTCGTTCTTCTTACTTATCCTTGTTCTTATGTCTGAATGCATTTCAGAAAGTCTGCCGGGTCATCCGGCAATTGCGGTAAAATTTTCCAGGGTCTGACGGCGGCAAAATCCTCTTCTTTAAACTCACTGCCCGCTAAGACGACAATGCAGCGTGCGCCTATCGCAGAAGCACATTTTACGTCGTTTGGCGTATCGCCGATAAAAATAAGCTGATCGGAAGATTGCACTAAACCGTCTACCTGCAGGCGATAATACAAAATCCGGGCCACTTCGTCCCGTTCTTCCGCCAGGTCCCCGTAGGAGCTGTGCCGAAAATCAAAATGCGAAACAATACCATAATGGGTAACCTTATCCCGGGCACCGCCGGTGGTATTTCCTGTCATCAGAAGATTTGTAATGTCAGGAGCATTTTCTTTGATATATTCCAGCGTTTTCGCAACGTTCGGCATAAGATATCCCTTATGTGTCTTCAACGTCCGTTTCATTTTCATTTCGTAGGTCAGCATAAGGCCGGCCGCCCAACCGCTTGTACAACGTCCCTTAATTTCCGTTACAATTTCCTTTATGATGGCAGAATCGGTGCAGCCTGCCAGAGAATGTTTGAACTGGTAAGGCTCTTTCAGATGAAAATATTCCTGAGTAGCTTCCTGCAGCGCATCGTAGCCCGCCCTGTTTGTTAAAAGCAGGGTACCGTCGATGTCCCAGGCTAAATATAACATGTCATCTTCCTCCCGGTTATTGATGATCGAATTTTAGTCTATTTTAACCTATTTTTACTATAATATGCAAATTATAGGGCAGGCTTATGAGAATAAAGCGGGGCAAAAAAATGATACGGTGAGTATCAGTTATGGTAATCATCGATATAAGATGGTTATTGATTATGTTAATCCTCAATTATCTTAATCATCAATATACGGGATTATCGATTAAGCAGGGCGAATTCATTATTTCAGGGGCAGGTTATTTAAGAAATTCGCTATTTGGGTGATTTAGCTATTTTTAAATTAGCCTTACGGCAAAAAATAAGACGTGCTATAATAATTATGTAAGAAATGAAAAAACTACACTCGGCAGCGCATTTCTGTTTTGTAGAAATGGGGGAATCTATATGGAATTTATTAAATTGCATGCCTTGAAAATTTATACAGCGGAAGACGTGATGTGTGGGGATGAACCGTTTTATAAAGCGGTTATGCACGAAGCCCGCCGGCTTCAATTAGGAGGCGGAACTTTATTTCGGGCTGACGAGGGGTATGGAACCGAGATCCGGGGGACGGAAGGAAGAGCAGTGCCGGTGTTTTTCAGTGGCTCCTATAATTTGCCGGTCTTGATCGAAATCGTGGACTCCAAGGAAAAACTGGCGGAATTATTTCCCTTTTTGGAGAAACACGGAAATTGCCATTTCCTGGCAGTAATTTCGCCTTTGATGGCACTTTATACACAATATGTGTCTGAGCATGCTGCACGCATGAAGCGCAGCAAACTGCCCCGCATTCAGGAAGATGAACTATAGGAAAAATAATTTCTTGCGGGTTGGTAGAAAGGCGTTGTATAATATAGATGTAAAGAACAGGTCTTACAATAAAAACAAGTCGCAAAGAAGGATTAACCGAGGATAGTTATATTTAAGAGTCAAGAGCGCGTTTCGCAAAGGAGGCACAATTATGGCTGATGAAAAAATTACCGTGATCGACGATAAAGACCGGGAAGAAGAGGCTCTTTCCTTATGCAAATGGGCGGCGGCCCGTGCCGGAGCTATTGTTGTAATTCCCGGTCTGGGCACGCTTTCTACGGTGGCCAATGATATTTATATGATCATGAAGATCGGTGATGTGTACGAAGAAAAGATCACAGAAAAAGCTGCGGTAAGCCTTTTAGGTTCTATGGGAGCCGTTTTTGCCGGGGGCAAACTGGCAACCCTGATTCCCTTTGCCCCGTTGCAGATCCCTCTGGCAGTGGGGATGACCTATGGCCTGGGCCGCGTGGTGATGGAATGGCTTAAAGCGGGCAAGCCGAGTGATATGAGCGCTTTTAAGAAGGTGTACGATGATGCGGTAAAGTACGCTAAAGATAATATTGATATTTTTGAAAATGACCCGGACAAGGAAAAACCGCTGGGCGATGAAAAGAAAAAGTTTGACGTTTGAAACTGTCTTGCCGGCTGGCATAGAAACTTTATTATTGCGGCAGGGGCACACCATTTGAGAACGGAAAAGTGTACTAAAACAAGTTGGGGGATTTCACATTGAATTTCGAAGTGTTTTTGTTTTTATTGTTTATGTCCTTTGTTTCATTTGCCGTAGGCCTCATCGTATGGGTTGCGATTGCCCGCATTTTTGGCCGGGGCACGCCGACGGCCAAGCTGTTGTCGTATGTTTTGATCCCGATCCTGGTTCTGGCGTATAACTTTTTGATCATTGTTTCGGGTCCTTGGCGTTATGCAGTCGGTTCCCTTCCTTTGGTTGTGATCGTCGGCTATCTTCTTTATTATCGTTTCGGCAACCACGGGAGCTATATTGAGCCGCAGGCGCCGCCCCCCTCCGATTTTAAACGGCGGGAAAGCGCCAAGTCCAGAAAAATTCATGCGGCGCGGGAAAAACGGGAAGCGCTTCGAAAAAAATAAAGTAAAGCGGCAGGAGTTTTTCCACAAAGAAAGAAATAATAACATTAGGCATTAGGAAGTATTATCAATAAATATAAAGCTTAAAAAGATGTACGTATTCAGGTAAAGTGGATGGATTTATTGATAGTAGTGCCTGGCAAAGAGACAAGTCGATTATTGTGGATTGAGTGTTCTTGTGGGAGGTGTGTCGTATGTTTAAGAAAATTGTAGTTCCCGTTGATGGTTCGGAAAGCGCATGGAGAGCTTTGGAACAGGCTGTTGCTCTGGGCAAGGCTTTTGCCGGCGAACTGGTCGTGGTTACAGTGATCCAGCCTTATAATAATGCGGCCCTGTTAGCGGTACCTCTGGATCACAATATTATCAGCCAGAGCAATGCGGATTTGGAGCAGGTCGGCAACGAAGTGTTGCACCGGGCCGAAGAAAAGATAACTGAGATCGGATTTGACGGCAAGGTTTCCTATCATATGGAAGTGGGTCATCCGTCTGAACGCATTCTGGCCGTAAGCAAGTCTAAAGATGCCGATGCGATCGTTTTGGGCAGCCGGGGACTTTCCGGTATTGCCGAATTCTTCCTGGGCAGCGTCAGCTCGAAAATTTCTCAGTATGCTGATGTGCCGGTATTGATTGTAAAATAAACGGGTAAAACCTATGCTGAAACATATTCTGGTCCCTGTCGACGGCACAGACTATTCTTGGCGGGCTTTGGACTATGCGGCTGATTTGGCGGCTCTTTCCGGGGGTGAATTGTTTATCGTCACGATCGTTCGGGAAGGCGGCAACCCAATCGGCAGCGCACCTCTTCGCAGTGAGGAAGAGGTGGAGGAGGACAGCAGCGAGGAAACGGCTGTAATGCAAATCGGCAATGAGGTGCTGGATGTAGCCGGCACTATTATGATGGCCCATCCAAATATACACTGCCGTTATCTGATGATCAACGGCGATCACATTTCCTCCCTGGTTTTAGAAGCACAGTTTGACTGGGAATGTGATACGATCGTGATCGGCAGCCGGGGACTGAGCCGTTTTAAAAGCTTTTGGCAAGACAGTGTGAGCAGTAATGTGGTAAGATTGGCACAGGTACCGGTTATCGTTGTAAAATAAGTAAAAAATAAAGACCAGGAACTTTTTTTGCAGTTGTTTCTGCAACAATTGTTCTCTGGTCTTTTTATCTTGGACTGATCCGTTATGTTCCGTGTACGAACCTGTTTAATCTTATTATTGTGGGTTGTTCTGTATTCGCGCCTCCAGCAGAAAAAGGGCTAAAACATATGTTTCTTCCAAAGCCAGAAACCGGCCAGAAGACTGACGGTCGTTGCCATAAATAAAACAATAAAGAACCCGGAAGAAACTTCCGCGAAAGGCACCGGCACATTCATCCCCCAAAGGCCGGAAATCAGTGTAGGGATTGCCAGCACAATAGTAATGGAGGCCAGAAAACGCATGACCAGGTTCAGATTATTGCTGATAATAGTGGCAAATACCTCCATCATGCTGTTTAAAATGTGGCCGTACATTTCCACCATTTCAATAGCCTGTTTATATTCAACAATAACATCTTCCAGTAAATCCTCGTCTTCCTCGTATAACCGGACCAGTTTTTGGCTTTGCGCTGTCGTTCGCAGCCGCAGCAATTTTTCTGTTACCATATAATTGCTGCGCAAGGAGGTGGTAAAATAAGTCAGGGATTTCTGGAGATCCAACATGCTGAATAGCTTGGAGTTTTCCATGGCCTGACGGAGATGTTGTTCCAAATCATCGGTCCGCCGGATGATATTGCGAATATATTTCAAATATAATGTGGCGGATTTATATAAGATCTGGAACAGGAAACGCGTTTTTTTGTAGGTACAAAAATTGCGGAAAGTATGGGCGTTGAAATCTGCGGTAACGGCGTTGCTTTCCAGGCAGACCGTTACGATTACTTCGGGCGTAATGATAATGCCCAGAGGCATCGTATCATAATCCTTATTGCTGCGCAGAAAAGGAATGTCGATGACGACCAGGAGTTGATCCTCATCCAATTCAGTACGGGATTTTTCTTCTTTATCTAAAGGCGCGGTCAGATATTCTTTATAAATATGTGTCGCTTCGGCAATTTGGTCCAGTTCTTCTTCAGTTGGCGCAATTACGTCGATCCAACATCCTTTTTCTAACTGCCCGATATCGTACTCATCAAGCCCGGTACCGGTACTCATCATGACTTTGTACATGGGGATCACCTCCTTTCCTTTTTGTAGTAATGCTGCAGCAGGGATTTTATAAAATAGTTACTTAATGAAGAGGCGTTGCCGCAGACACCGTAAAACACGGTAAACAGAAGCAACACACCCCCTTATAACGAATTCATTATATACGATAAAAGAAAAAATTACCACCCCCGACAAAGTCCATGTTATAATTATTTTGTTTTGATAAACAGGGAGGCAATATGAATATTTTAGATATTATCGGACCCGTAATGATCGGGCCCAGCAGCTCCCATACAGCGGGAGCCTGCCGTCTTGCTTTGCTGGCGGCGGGGATTTTGGGCTCTTTGCCGCAGCAGGCGGAAATCGTGCTTCATGGCTCTTTTGCCCGCACATACAAGGGGCACGGCACGGACCGGGCTTTAGCGGCAGGACTGATGGGCTGGGGACCGGATGACCCCCGTATTCCGAACGCGCTGGAAACCATGCACGAGCAAGGCCTGCAGTTTCACTTCCGCGCCGGAGATCTGGGCAGTTCGGTACATCCGAATACGGTAGCTTTTCGTATGCAGGACGCACAAGAGCATGTTTGCGAAGTCGTTGGTTCCTCTATTGGCGGCGGGCAGGTCAGGATCACATCGGTAGATGGTTTCCCGGTGGAATTGACCGGCGTACTGCCCGCGTTGTTGATACCCCATCGGGATGAACCGGGAGTCATCGCCATGGTCAGCTCCATTTTGGCTGTGAAAGGGATTAACATTGCGTCCATGCGGGTCTTTCGGGAAGGCAAAGGGGGAATCGCCTCCATGGTGATTGAGTGCGATCAGCCGGTGGCGGAAAACGTGCTGCGCCAGTTAGAAAAATTGGATCCGGTACAAGCGGTTCGCTTTGTAGACCGTGTGGCTTGAAAAGAGGTAGCTTATGAAATTAGATAAACTTTCCTGGTCTGATTTAGTCCGGGAAGCGCAGGAAAAACAGTTGTCTCTGGCAGACTATTTGCTGGAACGCAGTGCGGCGCAGGCAGAATTGGAGCCTGCGCAACTGCTGGAAGAAATGGCTGCTCGCTTGAAGGTGATGGAGGACGCCGTTGCTTTTGGTTTAACGGGGGTTCGTTCGAACAGCGGCCTGACCGGCGGTTCGGCGAAAAAAATGGCAGCGTATGAAAACGCGCAAAAGGAACAAAAATCCTCCGGATTATTGGGACCGGTAGCCGGTTCAGCGGTAATCTATGCCTTAGCTGCGGCGGAAGCTAATGGGGCTATGGGTCGTATCGTAGCGGCGCCTACCGCCGGGGCCAGCGGCATATTACCCGGTATTCTCCTGGCCTTGCGGGAGCATTGTCAGGTGGAGGATGCTGTTTTGCTGGAAGGTTTGCTCGTTGCCGGTACGATCGGCGAAGTAATCGCGAATCGGGCCATGCTGTCCGGCGCAACGGGAGGCTGTCAGGCTGAATGCGGCAGCGGCGCTGCGATGGCAGCCGGTGCTGCCGTGCATATCCTGGGGGGCAGCGGCGCACAGATTGACACTGCGATTGCCATTGTCTTTAAAAACATGCTGGGTCTGGTTTGTGACCCGGTGGCCGGTTTGGTGGAAGTGCCCTGTATCAAACGTAATGCCGGCAGTGTCGTACAATGCCTGTTGGCGGCGGAGATGGCATTGGCCGGTATTGAAAGCTTTATTCCGGCTGATGAAGCAATCGATGCCATGGGACAGGTAGGGCGCTCTCTGCCCCATGGCTTAAGGGAGACCGCTGAAGGCGGTATGGCATTGACACCAACCGCTCTTGCCTGGGCGAAAACATACTTTGAAGGTATGAAAAAGTGATTCATGGTTGACAGGCACTATTGCCTGTGTTATAATAACTTTCGTCATTAAGCAGCGCTTGATACGGTGGGTGTGGTGAAGCGGTTAACACGGCGGATTGTGGCTCCGTTATTCGCAGGTTCGATTCCTGTTACCCACCCCAAATTTTTATCGACAACTTGGGGTGTAGCCAAGTCGGTAAGGCACAGGACTTTGACTCCTGTATGCGTAGGTTCGAGCCCTGCCACCCCAGCCAATTTTATAGGGTCCATTAGCTCAGTAGGTAGAGCACCTGACTTTTAATCAGGGTGTCCCGCGTTCGAGTCGCGGATGGATCACCAGGACTTTAAACTTCCGTTATTTAACGGAAGTTTTTTTGTCTTCCTAACATTGACAGGGGGACGGTATTCTTTTACAATAATTATCAGTAACGAAGAAGCGGGTGTGGCGGAATTGGCAGACGCACCAGACTTAGGATCTGGCGGTTTATCCGTGCAGGTTCAAATCCTGTCACCCGCACCAGTCAATTTAGCCGGAACCGCAAGGGAACCGGCTTTTTTTGTAAATGTTGCCGTAAAGGAAGGTGAAAATTTTGAAGGTCGGTGGAATACCTGTTGCCATAAAAGTGAATCCGTTGCTTTCTTTGTTGGCCGCTCTTTTTATCAGCCTAGTTGCCGGTTGGTTATTATCTTTGGGAGAACCGGGGAAATTCCTTGCCGAAGAAGTGCTTTTTCCCCTCGGCCTGTTTTATTTAAAACTTCTGTTTCTGTTTTCCATTCCCCTGCTGAGCGGGGCCCTTATCCGCAGAGGGGAAGACCTCAGTAAAGAATGGAGATGTTGCAGGTTTTCCGGCCGATTGCATATGTTTTGGGGGGCGTCAGTGTTGGGAGCTGTTTTACTGGGGGTTTTGAGCGGGGGCTGTTTTTCTTTTGCAGAGCCGCTGTTTACGTTGAAGACGCAGTATTTGGCGGACTTTGTCCTGTTGCGTAAATTTTTACCTGCCATTGTCATTTTAAGTTTCTTATTTGGTGTGTCACCGGCCGGCATGAGGGAAGAAGAAAAAACATTCGCTCCGGTTACGGCATCTTTGTTTCAAGCTTTGAAACGGACCGGCAGATCATTATTAAAATTGATGCCGGTGGGGGTAATTCTCCTCCTTGCGCCGTGGATTTCTTTTACAGGTTATGCCGTTATCGGGCTTGGTCTGAAATTGCTGCTGATACTGGTTACCGTCTGCGTGGTCTATAGTTTTCTGTTTTATGGCTATAGCCTGCGGCGTTGCGGTAAAAACTGCCCCGCCCATTTCTGGTCATTTTTTAAGTCGGTGGCCTTAGCAGGAGTTGCGGGATTCAGCCTGGCAAACTGCACTAATTCCGCGATTTCTAATTTACAGAGACTGGGGATCGACATGGTGGGGAAGCGGGATTTATTCACAAGCGGAATGCATTGGGGCGCTGCCGGTACGGCATTGTATTGTGGCTTGACCGGTTTGGCCGTGCTGCAGTACAGTGGAGTGGGGCTGTCATGGGAACACATTGCCGCGGTATCCTTCTTCAGTGTACTGTTCTCTGTGGGGGCTGCCGATTTTACCGGCGGCGGGCTCTATCGGCTGCTGTTTTTAGTATTGCTTCTGGATGTGCCGCTTTCCGGTTTATTTCCTGTGTTGGCGGTGGAATGCTTTTTGGATGGGGTCCGCAGGGGTGTAAACGTGTTGGGCGCCGGAACCGGCATCTATCTGGCGGATAAGCTGCGTTGGGATAAGAAAAAATAATAAAAATAAAATCAGCATCTGATGAAAAGTCAGATGCTGAAACATTTTCGGGGTATGGGCGTGCTTTTCGTACGCGATAGGGGTATGCTGCTTGTTGTTCTTATTTATCCGAAACAGATTCTTTGACTAATTCCCTGCCCTTCAATTTGTAATAAAAATCTTTCCGGGAATCCCAGAAATGAACGTTTAAGGTTCCGCCTGCTGCTAATAGATCGGCCAAAGCATCGCTGTGGATCAAATTACAGTGAATGCACAGGTCGATGAGGCCATCTAAATTTGTTACGGCGGCGTCCGTTGCGGAAGCGATTCGATCAATATTGCTTTCTTCCCCGCTCCGGGCCGTATAGTCCAACAAGACGATTTGGCCGGCGGCGTATTTTTCTATATCCCGGAGCAGCCGCTCCAAAGCGCCGCTTTCCCGCTCGTAAAAGCGGGAGGTTTTTCGCAGCGCCAGTTTCAGGTCTTCGCCGGGGATCGATTCCAGCCGCAGCGATCGTCCGCCGGTAAGATTGGGAAAAATCAAAACTGTGGCCCTGTCATTTTTTGTGATTTGCGCTTCACTATGCAGCAGGTTGCCAATTTTGCGGGACAAAATTTCTAATACAGTATCCATAACAGCACCTTCTTAAAAAATGATTGTGCAATCCGGTGACAAGAACACAGCGTGTGTCACTATTTTTCTCTACCATAGTATAAGTATAGCACAGGTTCTGCTTTTTATAGAGAGCAACATTGTCTTTTAGAGGGCAGTCTTGCTTTCAGATCCTTATTCTTTTACATTTTTATCCTGCTATGGTATCATAGTTTTGTTCTTATATCATTTTCACATAAGACCAGTCCTTGCGGATCGGTCATAAATTTCTTTCCAGGTAATTTCTATATAATTATAGAATATAGAGCCTGATTGGCACTATAATTTACCATACTGTAATTTAGAGGGAGCGGGAAGAGCGTATGCTTACTTATAATTTAAACGAACGGGGGAATACCCCTCTCTATGATTATTTATACCAGTGTATCCGTCAGGATATTATTGCCGGTAATTTGACCAGGGGGCAGAAATTACCCAGTAAGAGAGCGTTAGCCCATCATTTGAATGTGGGTTTGATCACCGTGGCCAACGCCTATGCACAGCTTACCACGGAAGGGTATGTGAAAGCGGTTGAGAAAAAAGGTTATTTTGTGGAAGACGTTTCCCATTATGTGCAGCGGAAACCGGACATTTTTAAAAAGAGCGGGGCGGCGGCTGTAAGCACAGAAACCGTGGGTGAACTGATGCAGACGGGATCGGCCTGTCAGGTACGGGATTTTCCGGAAAAAGAGTATTTTGCTGATTTTCGGGCTAATCGAATCAGCCTGAAAAATTTTCCCATGGCCACATGGACTCGTTTAGTCAGAGAGTCTTTAACGATGCAAAATGAAAGTCTGTTTAAAACGGTGCCTTTTAACGGCCTTTTAGAGTTGCGGTCGGCGATTGCGGAATATTTATATACCAATCGGGGGATGACCGTGTATCCGTCGCAGATTATAATAGGCGCAGGAACGGAATATTTGTATAGCCGTCTGTTGCAGTTGTTTGGGCGGAGCAGTACCTTTGCCATGGAAGACCCCGGTTACAAAAAATTTGCGTCGATCGCCGGTATTTTCGGTAATGCCTGGAAATATATTCCTATCGATGAGAATGGCCTCTTGGTCAATGAATTGGAAAAGAGCGGCGCGCAGATCGTGCATCTTTCGCCGGCCAATCATTTCCCTACCGGTATCGTCATGCCAATCACCCGTCGTCTGGAACTGTTTGAATGGGCCAATCGCAAACCGGGTCGTTATATTATAGAAGATGACTACGACAGCGAGTTCCGTTATAATGGCAAATTTATCCTGCCTTTGTATGCGGAAGACACGCAAAACAAGGTCATCTACATGAACACATTTTCCAAGACGTTGGTACCCTCACTGCGCATCAGCTATATGGTGCTGCCGGAAAAATTAATGGAGGAGTATAAAAAGGCGCAGAGCTTTTACTCCTGTACGGTTTCCAGCTTTGAGCAGCATACACTGGCGCGCTTTATTTCTCAGGGCTATTTTGAACGTCACCTGAATCGGATGAAAAAGTATTACCGGGAACAACGCGCCTTGATTTTGCAGACAATCAAAGATTCGCCTCTGGCAAAAATGTCCCGGGTTATCGAACGTAACGCCGGTACGCATTTCCTTTTGGAATTGCAGACGGAGCTGACCGAAAAACAGGTACGGGAAGCGGCTCGGCAGGAAAATCTGTGCCTGTCCTTTTATTCAGACTATGGCCATGCCTCTGCTGTTGGGGAAAACTGTACGTTGGTGATAAATTATGCCGGTATTTCCCGGGAAAATGTCGGGGAAGTAATTGACAGACTGACAAAAATTTTTCCGGAGTGCAGGTAAAAGTTGCGGAAGACTCCTATATACGATATAATAAAATTAAGTCAGTTTGACATTTTTTAGGTTGTTGAGGCAAGACAAGTGGTAACGCTAAAAGATAAAAAATTTTGTTTTGCCATTAATGGAAAATGAAGGAAGGGGAACTCATGACTAAAATGATGAAAACCATGGACGGCAACGAGGCCGCCGCTTACGCATCCTATGCTTTTGTCGATGTTGCCTGTATTTATCCGATCACGCCGTCTTCACCGATGGCGGAACATGTGGACGAGTGGGCTTCCCAGGGTAAAAAGAATTTATTCGGTCAGACTGTAAAGTTGATGGAAATGCAGTCGGAAGCCGGCGCTGCCGGCGCTGTACACGGTTCTTTGCAGTCCGGTGCTTTGACCTCTACATACACAGCGTCTCAGGGCTTATTACTGATGCTGCCCAATATGTATAAAATGGCCGGTGAGTTGCTACCGGCAGTTTTCAATGTATCCGCCCGTGCAATTGCCACCAGCTCTCTGAGCATTTTCGGCGACCAGCAGGATGTCATGGCCTGCCGGCAAACCGGTTTTGCTATGCTGGCCTCGGGTAGCGTACAGGAAGTTATGGACCTGACCGGTGTGGCTCATATGTCGGCCATCAAAGGACGTGTTCCGTTTGTTAACTTCTTTGACGGGTTCCGTACCTCCCACGAAATTCAGAAAATCGAAGTTTTTGACTACGAAAATTATAAAAAATTATTGGACTGGGATGCGGTAAAAGCGTTCCGTGAAAGGGCTCTGAACCCGGACAGCCCTGTGACTCGCGGTACGGCTCAGAACCCGGATATCTATTTCCAGACCCGTGAAGCGGTAAATAAATATTATGACGTGATTCCGGAAATTGTCGAAGACTATATGGCGGAAGTGACCAAAATTACCGGCCGTGAATATCATTTGTTTAATTACTACGGCCCGAAAGATGCGGATGAACTGATCGTTGTGATGGGTTCAGCGCAGGAAGTTGCGATTAAAACCGCAGAGCTGGTCAATGCAGAAGAAGGGACTAAGGTCGGCGTATTGGCCGTACACCTGTACCGTCCTTTCTCAATCAAACATTTCCTTTCCGTGATTCCTGAAACGGTAAAAAAAGTCGCTGTATTGGATCGGACCAAGGAACCGGGCAGCCTGGGCGAACCGCTGTATCTTGATGTTTGCAATGCGTTCTACCAGAACGGCTTGAGCCCTGTTATTGTAGGCGGCCGGTATGGCCTGGGTTCCAAGGAACTGACGCCGTCGGACATGTATGCGGTCATTCAGAATCTGCATCAGGAAAAACCGAAACATGGCTTTACGGTAGGTATTGTGGATGATGTGCATCATGATTCTCTGCCTAAAACCAAAATCATTAACGCCACGCCGCAGGGGACCAAGGGCTGCAAATTCTGGGGTCTGGGCTCCGACGGCACGGTAGGCGCCAATAAAAGCGCGATCAAGATCATCGGCGACCATACCGACATGTATGCTCAGGGATATTTTGCCTATGACTCCAAAAAGTCGGGCGGCATTACGGTATCCCATCTGCGCTTTGGCAAAGAACCTATCATGGAACCGTATCTGATCACCGATGCGGATTATGTGGCAGTTCATAATCAGTCTTATGTTTACAAATATGATATTATGTCCGGTTTGCGGGAAGGCGGCAATTTCCTCCTGAACTGCAACTGGTCTCCCGCAGAATTGGAAGATAAACTGCCGGCAGCCATTAAACGCTATATTGCCCGGAAACATGTTAACTTCTATATTATTGACGCGGTGAAGATTGCGCAGGCCATTGGCTTAGGCGGTCGTATCAATATGATCATGCAGTCTGCATTCTTCAAACTGGCGGATATCATTCCGCTGGAAGATGCGGTGCGCTATTTGAAAGACGCAGTGGAAGAATCTTACGGCAAAAAAGGGCAAAACGTGGTCGATATGAACAATGCGGCCATTGACCAGGGCATCGAAGCGATCGTAAAAATCGATGTGCCTGCTGCCTGGGCCAATGCCGTTGATAAAGCAGCGGAAACCAGGAGCGGCAATATCTTTGTCGATCAGGTCATGGTGCCGATGAATCGTCAGGAAGGCGATAAACTTCCGGTAAGCGCATTAATGCCTCATGCGGACGGAACCTTTCCGGCAGGTACTTCCGCATACGAAAAACGGGGCATTGCCATTAATGTGCCTGAATGGGATATGACCAAGTGCATTCAGTGTAACCAGTGCGCTTTCGTATGTCCTCATGCTTCCATTCGTCCTGTCTTACTGAACGAAAAAGAAGCGGCCGAGATCAATTATCCCTCCAAACCTGCGATCGGTATGAAAGATGGCAGCAAGTTTGCCATTATTATTTCTCCCTATGATTGTCAGGGCTGCGGCAACTGCGCCGATGTCTGCCCCGCAAAAGGCAAAGCGCTGTTCATGAAACCTATTGCCACGCAGTTGGATAAAGCGCCTGCCTGGGATTACGCCATCAATAAGGTAACTGAGAAAGTAAATCCCATGAAGAAATCTACGGTCAAAGGCTCGCAGTTTGAACAGCCGTTGTTTGAATTCTCCGGCGCCTGTGCCGGCTGCGGTGAAACACCCTATGTAAAACTGGTGACCCAGTTGTTTGGTGATCGCATGATGATCGCCAATGCCACCGGTTGTTCCTCAATCTACGGCGCCTCTGCTCCCGCCATGCCCTATACGGTAAATAAAAAGGGCCATGGCCCATCCTGGGCAAACTCTTTGTTTGAAGACAACGCGGAATACGGTTTAGGTATGTTCCTCGGCGTTGAACAATCCCGGGATCGGGTGGAAGAGATGATCGACGAGCTTCTCGCTGCCGGCAAAGGTTCTGATGAATTGAAAGCCGCCATGCAGAGTTGGAAAGAAAATAAAAATGTGGCTGAAGGCACCAGGGAAAGAGCGGAAGCTCTGGTGAATGGATTAACGAAGGAAGCTGCCGGCGATGCTGATCTGCAGGAACTGTTGGATATGAAACAGTATTTTGTAAAACGCAGCCACTGGATTTTCGGCGGCGATGGCTGGGCTTATGATATCGGTTATGGCGGGCTGGACCATGTTTTGGCCAGCGGTAAAAATGTCAACGTACTGGTTCTGGATACTGAAGTGTACTCCAATACCGGCGGCCAATCCTCCAAAGCAACGCCTACCGCGGCAATCGCGCAGTTTGCGGCCAGCGGTAAGCGGACCAAGAAAAAAGATCTGGGGATGATGGCTATGAGCTACGGTTATGTGTATGTAGCACAGGTTGCCATGGGTTATGATAAAAATCAGCTGGTCAAAGCGTTGACGGAAGCCGAAGCCTACGATGGTCCTTCACTGGTCATTGCCTATTGCCCCTGCATTAATCATGGTCTGAAGTGCGGCATGGGATTAAGCCAGATGGAAGAAAAACGGGCGGTAGAATGCGGCTATTGGGCCACCTATCGTTATAACCCGGATCTGAAAGAGGAAGGCAAAAATCCGTTTAGCCTGGATTCCAAAGAACCAACGGGTGATTTCCGTGACTTCCTGTTAGGCGAAGTACGTTTTGCGTCGCTCCAGAAAGTGCGTCCGCAGCTGGCGGAAGAATTATATAAGAAGACCCAGGAAGATGCGATGGAACGTCTTAACAACTATAAAAAATTAGCAGGACAGGCGTGACTTGTTTCCGGTGATAAAATTTAGCGGGGCAGGCATGACCCGAATTCGATCTGCTATCAGCCGGCCTTAATGCCGGCTGATTTTTTACCAATCATGATAATTTATCTTTTTGCATTTTTAGCCGGCCTGGCCCTTTTCCTTTATGGCATGGAAATGATGGGCGACGGATTGCAGGAGGCGGCAGGCGCCCGTCTTCAGAAAATTTTAAGTTCCTTAACCGGCGTGCCTCTGATGGGAGTCCTTTTGGGTACGTTGGTTACGGCTACCCTTCAATCTTCCAGTGCCACTACGGTAATGTCGGTGGGGTTGGTCAATGCCGGACTGATGACCCTGAAACAGGCATTCAGTGTGGTAATGGGAGCGAATATAGGAACTACGGTCACAGCACAGTTGATTGCCTTTAAACTGACGGATTATTTTACGATAATAATCTTTGCCGGTGTAATGCTGCATATTTTTGCCCGCCGCAAGCAAGGCAAATTTGTGGGGCAGGTCCTGATGGGCTTCGGCTTATTAATGTTAGGCATGAAAATGATGGGGGATGCGGTGCTGCCTTTACGAGGCAACCCCATATTTGTGGAATTTATTGCCCGTTTTGCGGATCATCCGCTGCTTGCTGTTGGCGTGGGTGTGTTAATGACGCTTTTGATTCAATCCAGTGCTGCGACAATCGGTATTCTGATGGCGATGGCAGGGCAGGGCCTGATTCCGCTGGAAGGCGCCATTCCTGTGTTGCTGGGAGATAATATTGGTACCTGCATCACGGCAATTTTAGCGGCGGCCCGAACAAACACAGCGGCCCGTCAGGTGGCTTTGTCTCATGTTTTATTTAACTTCTTCGGCTGCATTATCTTCATTATATTAATGCCGCTTTTTGTCGGCATTGTTTTAGCAATCTCGCCTGTGGGCGATATAGGACGCCAAATTGCGAATGCTCATAGTGCATTTAATGTCTTGAATACGTTGCTTTTTCTGCCCCTGATCACACCGTTTACGCACTTAGTAGAAAAATTATTGCCCAACAAAGAAGAAAGCGTCTCATTAAAACCTTTGTATTTGGACGATAACATGTTGGATACCCCGTCAATTGCGTTGGTGCTGGCAGAAAAAGAAGTCGCCCGGATGGGGCAGCAGGCACTGGAAAACCTCACTGTAGCCATGGAATCTTTAGTTCAATTTGATGACCGGAAAGTGAAATATGTAGATGAGCATGAAGCGGTGGTCGATGAGCTGAACGAAGATATCACGCTCTATCTTACCCATATTTCTGAACGAGGCCTCAGTACGGTCCTGTCTGCCAAACATACGGCTCTGATGCACGCCTGCATTGATTTGGAGCGTATCGGCGACCACGCGCAGACGCTGGCTAAGCGCAGCCGTAAAATTTATGAGGAAAATATTACTTTTTCGCCCGAGGCCAAAGAAGAAGTGATCCGCTTAAGCGAATTAACAAAAGCCGCGTTATCCGTCAGCATAGACAGTTTTTCGCACAATGATCCGGAACTGGCGCAAAAAGGCTGGTCGGCCTGTCGAAAGGTAAAAGCGACCCAGAAAGAAATGCGTAAAAATCATATTATGCGCTTAAATGAAGGCTTTTGCCGACCGGATTCAGGGCTGGTTTTTCTGGAATTGTTAATCAATATGAAACGCGTCAGCGATCACGCAAAAAATATCAGTCAGATGGTTTTGGGCATATTTTAAAAAATTCTGTTGTTTGATTGTAAATTTGTCTGTAAACGCGGCTTGGATTGTTTTTGCGATTCATCAAGTCTTTGTGAAAGAGTAAGTTTCACTCGGCCCCAGAGAACGGGAAGTTACTTTTACATTTTACGTAAGGAAATGTCGGCGAAACTACTTGACAAATTTAAATCAGTTCGTTATAATCAACCATGTTGTAAACAGTTGCGGAAATAGCTCAGTGGTAGAGCACAACCTTGCCAAGGTTGGGGTCGCGAGTTCGAGCCTCGTTTTCCGCTCCATGTAAATTCATCCCGGTTCCAACGAACCGGGATTTTCTTTTTCTCTTTGCTTGTCAAAAATTTGCCTGTGTGGTATTATATTGTAGCGTTATAAAAAGTGGGGGCACAGGTCTGCCCGTTACTGGTTTAGTTACTACAATTTTTAAGATATATTAAGGGAGGATTCTTTAGATGAATGTGAATGTTGCCAGAGAAGGAAACGAAGCGGTATTAAAAATTACGGTACCTGCCGTTGATGTAAGCAAAAGCTTTAAACAGGCCGTAACCAGAATCGCCAGCCAGGTTAAGATCCCCGGTTTTCGCCCCGGCAAAGCCCCTCGCAATATCCTTGAAATGCATTATGGTAAAGAAGCTATTAAAGAAGAAGCTTTTAATCTTTGCATTAACAATGCGTACCAGAAAGCATTGGAAAGTGAAAATCTGATTCCTGTTTCCGATCCGTCCGTGCAGGATGAGAAGGCTTGTTTTGACGGATTTACCGAAGGCAAAGACGCAGAGGTAGAAGTAAAGGTTACGTTGCGCCCCGTGCCTGAATTAGGTGAATACAAAGGCCTTCATGTAGATAAGAAAGAAGTAACGATCGCGGACGAAGATGTGGATAAAGCCCTGGCGGAACTGCGCAATCGCGGCGCTAAGATGGTGGATGCCGCAGACGATACGGTGATCGAAAAAGGCGACTTTGCCATTATCGATTTTGCCGGTACGGTGGACGGGGAAGCCTTCAGCGGCGGCGAAGGCAAAGGCTATCCGCTGGAAGTAGGTTCCGGTTCTTTCATTCCCGGCTTTGAAGACCAGCTGATCGGCTTAAAGAAAGATGACGATACAGATGTAGACGTGACGTTTCCGGAAAGCTATTTCGTGAAAGAGTTGGCCGGTAAGCAGGCAATCTTTAAAGTGCACATTCAGGCTGTAAAGCATAAAGAATTACCGGAACTGACCGATGAATACATAGCAAAATATACCCGTTATAAAACGGTTGCGGAAGCCAAAGAAGATTATAAAAAACGGATGCAGGAAGCGGCAGAGCACGACGCCAAAACCGAGTACGAAGCTGCATTGATCGATGCGGCGGTAGCCAATGCCAAAGTAGAAATCCCCGCAGTGATGGTGGAAGACCGTATTACCCAGATGGTAGAAGAAATCAAACTGAATCTGGAAAGCCGTAAAATGACGTTGGAACAGTACTTGCAGTATACCGGCATGGACATTCCGAAATTACGGGAAGCCCAGCGTGAAGCGGCCCAAAAGAACGTGCGTACCGATTTGGTTCTGGACGAAATTGCCAAGGCCGAAGAAATTAAAGTGGGTATGGACGATGTAGATGCGGAATTGCAGAATATCGCGGATCAGAATGGCGCCCGCCTGGAAGATGTGAAAACCATCATCCGCAAAAACAATAATATGGGCCTGCTCCTGGCCAACATCCTGCGCCATAAAGCTGCACATGTTGTTTTGGACAACGCCAAATAAGAAAACGAGTAACGGATTTACAAGGAGCTGCCTGTACTTTTTGTACGGGCAGTCTTTTTACCCTTTGCGATGTAAGAGGGAAGGAGTGAAGTTTATGAATTATGTACCTATTGTCGTAGAACAAAATGCTCATGGAGAACGGTCCTATGATATTTATTCCCGTTTGCTGAAAGACCGGATCATTTTTTTGACGGGACCTGTGGATGATAATGTGGCCAATGTGGTCATTGCGCAGCTCTTATTCCTGGAATCGGAAAACCCGGATAAAGATATCCATTTGTATATCAACAGCCCCGGGGGCAGTGTGACTGCCGGCATGGCTATTTATGATACGATGCAGTATATTAAGCCGGACGTTTCCACCATTTGTGTAGGCCTGGCAGCCAGCATGGCTTCCATTCTTCTGATGGCAGGGAAAAAAGGCAAACGCTATGCGCTGCCTCATTCTGAGGTGATGATCCATCAGCCGCTGGGTGGCTATGAAGGACAGGCTTCGGATATTGAGATCCACGCCAAAAATATCCTGCGGGTGCGGGAAGAAATGTACGATGTGATTGCCAGGCATACCGGTCAACCGAAAGAAAAAGTGGCGGCTGATACAGACCGCGATAATTTCCTGACGGCAATGGATGCGAAGAACTATGGCATTATCGACCAGGTCGTGAAACGGATGCCTGAAATTTGAAGAACGTCGTTTAGTTTGCAGAAATGAGGGGATTCTGGTTTTACAAGTAAGACGGGATCGGGAGATGAGAAGGAGAGTCAGATGAATTTTTCCGATGATAACAAAAACAGCAATGTTGTCTGTTCCTTTTGCGGTAAGCGGGGGGATCAGGTAAAGCGTATGCTGGCCGGACGTAACGGCTATATTTGTGACGAATGCATTGAATTATGTACGGAAGTGTTGCGCGAAGAATTTGACAAGGGCGGCGGTAAGGACAAAGAAGTGCTGGAAACGCTGCCTACGCCGAAAGAAATAAAAGCGGTTTTGGATGAATATGTGATCGGTCAGGAAGAGCCGAAGAAAACGCTGTCTGTTGCTGTCTATAATCACTATAAGCGAATCAATTATGAGAGCGCTCATGCAGATGATCAGGCGGTGGAATTGCAAAAATCCAATATTTTAATGCTGGGGCCTACCGGCAGCGGAAAAACACTGTTGGCTCAGACGCTGGCACGTATTCTGCAGGTTCCCTTTGCCATTGCTGATGCGACTACGCTGACAGAAGCCGGATATGTAGGCGAAGATGTGGAAAATATCTTACTGCGCCTGATTCAAAATGCCGACTATGATATTGAAAAAGCGCAGCGCGGCATCATCTATATTGATGAGATTGATAAAATTGCCCGCAAATCGGAAAATGTTTCGATTACCCGAGACGTTTCCGGCGAAGGGGTACAGCAGGCTTTGCTGAAGATACTGGAAGGCACTGTGGCCAATGTGCCCCCTCAGGGGGGCAGGAAACATCCCCATCAGGAATTACTGCAGATCGACACCACCAATATTTTATTTATTTGCGGCGGCGCTTTCGCCGGGTTGGACAGTATTATCAAACAGCGTACGGACGATAAAGCTATGGGCTTTGGTGCCGACATTAAGAAAAAGCTGGAATTAAAGGCTGAAGACAGTCTTCTGAAGAAGGTCATGCCGGAAGATTTGATGAAGTTCGGCCTGATTCCGGAATTCGCCGGCCGTCTGCCTGTTACGGTAACTTTGGATTCTTTGGATAAGGCGGCTCTGATCCGTATCTTAAAAGAACCGAAGAACGCCCTGACAAAACAATATCAGCATTTTCTCAGCATGGATCATGTGGAGCTGGAATTTGAAGATGGCGCTTTGGAAGCCATTGCCGAAGAAGCAATGCGGCGCGAGACCGGCGCCCGTGGTTTGCGGGCGATCATTGAAGGGATTATGCGGGATGTGATGTATGAAATTCCTTCCCGTACCGATGTAGTGAAATGTATCGTTACTGAGGATACCGTACGCAAGCACCTGGAACCTAAATTAATCGTCGCCTGAGAAAAACGGTTCTGCCGGGGGATATAGGCATCAAAAAGTAGGGGTCTTCGCCAAAGCGCTTGAGAAAAGTGCTTCTGACAGTGTGGATTCCAAAGACAATTGAGACTCAATTCAAAATGTATGAGGAAAACCGGTTCCGCAGGAACGAAATCACCCTGCATTAGCCGAAAGACGAAAAACGGGGGGAAAGGTTCACAGCCTTTTCCCTTTTTTCTATGTGGGGAATATGGTAAAATGAAAAGGACAAAAAGACAGTAATATAGAAAGTAAACAAAACAGGAAGTAATTAGAATCACAACTGAAAGCAGACAGTATAAAAGTAAACAGTATAGTAAATAGATAATGGAGGAGAAACTTGGATACATTTGTGCGTGTATTGCCCTTGCTTCCTTTGCGTGGCATGCTGGTATTCCCCGGGATGGTCATGAACCTGGATATTGCCAGGGCGCGGTCGCTTAATGCAGTGAGCGCGGCGATGCGGCGGGGGAAACATATTCTTTTAGTGGCCCAAAAAAACACGGAAAGAGAAGAACCGGAACTGGAAAATCTGTACCGGGTAGGCGTTGTGGCTGAAATTAAGCAGATGGTTAAACTGCCCGGCGGTAATCTGCGTATTTTGGTAGAAGGAATCCTGCGCGCTTCCCTCGATCAGATCGAAGAAGACGGGGAAGGGGGCTGGCAGGCTGCGTTTACAGAATTGAGGAACGCAGATGATCCGGCGGACCTTTTGTCCGTAGAAGCGCTGCGCCGTATGGTCGTGGCCGAGTTTGAAAAATGGGTGCTGGCCGGCAAGAAGATCAGTCCGGAAGTATTGCTTTCGTTAAAAGACAACGCCGACAGCGGTATGGTAGCGGATATGATCTGCGGTTACCTGGATCTGGGGCTGGCGCCCCGGGAAGAGTTTTTGGAAACAATTTCCGTGAAACAAAGGCTGGAACGGCTGTATAAAACCCTTCACAAAGAGATGACCATTGCCGAACTGGAAAAAACGATCGCCCGGGAAGTGCATCAGAATATTGAAAAAAACCAGAAAGAATATTATCTGCGTGAACAATTGAAGGTCATTAACAAAGAATTAGGGGACGAAGAAGATCTTCACGCAGAAGCCGAGGAATATCGCGCTAAAATCAAAGCGCTGCCTTTGTCCGAGGAAGCGGCGACCGGTCTGAATAAGGAGGTCGATCGTCTCTTTAAGATGCCGCCTATGATGGCGGAAAGCGCTGTGATCCGCAACTACCTGGATACGGTGCTGGATCTGCCCTGGGGTAAATACGATGACAATGGGTTTGCCATTGATCGGGCGATTCGCATTCTGGATCAACACCACTATGGCCTGGTCAAAGTAAAAGAACGTATTCTGGAGCATCTGGCTGTACAGAAGCTGACAAAGGGAAAAAAGGCTCCTATTTTATGTCTGGTAGGGCCTCCCGGCGTAGGTAAAACTTCTTTGGCGGAATCCATTGCGGAAGCGGTGAATCGAAAATTTACCCGTGTTTCTCTGGGCGGGGTGCGGGATGAAGCGGAGATCCGCGGACATCGCCGCACGTATATTGGCGCGATGCCGGGCCGGTTGATCCACGGCATGCAGAAAGTGGGCTGTCTGAACCCCCTGTTTTTGCTGGATGAAGTGGATAAGATGGCCAGCGATTTTCGGGGCGATCCGGCAGCCGCCTTGTTGGAAGCCTTGGATCCGGAACAAAACCACGCATTCAGCGACCATTTTGTCGAATATCCTTTTGATCTGTCTTCTGTGTTTTGGATCGTTACGGCGAATACCGTCGAAACCATTCCCCCGGCGCTGCTGGATCGGCTGGAGGTCATTGAGTTGTCCAGTTACACGGAGGATGAAAAATTTAATATTGCCAAATTGCATTTGTTGCCGAAAGAAATGGAGGCCAATGGGTTGACCGGAGACCTTCTCACCGTCACCCCCGGTACCCTCCGTCACATTATCAGGGAATATACCCGGGAGGCAGGCGTCCGCCGGTTAGAAAGACAATTGGCCAAGCTGTGCCGTAAGGTGGCCTACCGTATCGTGACCAAGAAAGAGCAAATGGCGCGGGTCACCGTTAAAAACCTGAAAGAGTATCTGGGCCCGTCCCTTTATGTGGAAACCGATATGCGGGCCCGTTCGCTGGTCGGAATTGTGACAGGACTGGCTTGGACCAGCATCGGCGGGGAATTATTAAAAGTAGAAGTGCTGTCTACCGAAGGCAAAGGCGGATTGATCTTGACGGGACAGCTGGGCGATGTGATGAAAGAGTCCGCTCGGGCCGGTTACACTTACATCCGTTCCCGTTCGAAAGAACTGGGCCTGAAAAAAGATTTCTACGATAAATCCGATATTCATATTCATTTGCCGGAAGGCGCTATCCCCAAAGACGGGCCTTCCGCCGGCATTACGATGGTAACGGCCATGGTTTCGGCTTTGACCGGGCGCAAGGTGAAAGCCGACCTGGCGATGACCGGCGAGATCACACTGTCAGGCCGGGTGCTGCCTGTGGGGGGCATCAAGGAAAAAATGCTGGCAGCCCATCGTTACGGGGTCAAGACAATCTTGTTGCCGGAACGAAATTTGCAGGATCTGGAAGAATTGCCGCAGAAAGTAAAAAACGATATCACTTTTATTCCCGTATCCCATATGGATGAAGTATTAAAACTGGCGTTGGAGCCTCAGGCGACCAATGATTAAATAACCGTCTCTCTGCCATAGCGGGCACGGTCCGGTTAAGAAATGAGGAAGCAGATAATGGAAGAACGGTTTGATGTAGCAGTGATCGGCGGCGGGCCGGCGGCGATTTTCGCCTGTTGGGAGTTCCGTGTATCCCACCCTGAGCTATCGGTAGTCATGCTGGAAGAAGGGAATCCGGTTGACCGGCGATTCTGCCCTTTGGCGGCCGGCAAGTCGGATCACTGTCTCCGCTGCGTGCCCTGTGCGATTATGCGCGGCTTTGGCGGCGCCGGCGCTTTTTCTGATGGGAAATATAATTTTACTACGGAATTTGGCGGCTGGCTGACGGAATATCTTCCTAAAAAAACAGTGATGGATCTGATTGATTATGTGGATCAGGTAAATTGCAGTCACGGCGCTCCCGGAGAAACCTTTACAACTAAAAACAGTACCATCGGCCGCCTTGCTTTAGGTTATGATTTACATTTATTAAATGGCAAGGTGCGCCACTTGGGGACGGAAAATAACCTGAAAATTATGGAAAACATTTTTCTGGAACTTCGGGAAAAAATTGAGATCCGTTGCAATACCAAGGTTCATTCTTTTGCCAAAGAAGGCGCTGAATTCGTCCTGGAAACTTCCGGGGGGACGGTGCGCAGCACGTACCTGATAGCGGCTCCGGGACGAGCGGGTGCGGAATGGTTCATGGAGGAAGGCCGTAAGCTGGGGTTGAACTTTGCTAATAACGCGGTGGATGTAGGTGTGCGGGTCGAGGTTCCGGCTGCAGTTTTCAAACACATTACCGACGAGGTGTACGAAGCCAAATTAATGTATCGGACAAAGCAATATAATGATCTGGTGCGTACTTTCTGCATGAATCCCAATGGGTATGTGGTGGCAGAAAACACGGACGGTATTGTGACCGTAAACGGGCACAGCTTTGCGGATCCCCAAAAGCAGAGTGAAAATACTAATTTTGCGCTTTTGGTGAGCAATAAATTTACCGAACCTTTCAAAGAGCCCCATCAATACGGAAAACGGATCGCTTCTTTTTCGAATTTATTGGGCGGAGGCGTGTTGCTGCAGCGTTTTGGCGATCTGATCAAAGGGCGCAGAACCAATGAACGGCGTCTGGCAAAGAGCTTTACCCGACCCACTCTTTCCGCTACGCCGGGGGATCTGAGTCTGGTACTGCCCAAACGCCAGCTGGACGATCTGATCGAAATGATTTATGCTTTGGACAAAATCGCGCCCGGTATGGCTAATGATGATACGCTTCTTTATGGCGTAGAAGTAAAGTTTTACAGCTCTCGCCCGGAATTGGATGCCAATCTGGAAACTAAAATTTCCGGCTTATTTGCGGTGGGAGATGGCGCAGGAATTACCCGGGGCCTGTCGCAGGCCAGTGCCAGCGGCGTCTATGTGGCCCGGGAGATCGGCCGGCGCATAGCAAAACAATCTGAAAAAATGTAAGGAGGTTGTAATGACCAAAGGACAGTGGGATGTCATCCGTGCGGAATTTGTTACTTCGGCTGTACGGGCTGACCAATATCCCAAACCGGGCTTGCCGGAAGTTGCTTTTATCGGACGCTCCAATGTGGGAAAATCTTCCCTGATCAATTCCGTCTGCCGCCGGAACGGGCTGGCTCGTGTCAGTTCGGCCCCGGGTAAAACGCAGACATTGAATTTTTACAGATTAGATGCGAAAAGAACGTGCGATGCGATTGAAGACCGCACCCAATTTTATCTGGTGGATCTGCCCGGTTATGGGTTTGCCCGTACGAATAAAAGAAACAAGGAGCAATGGTCCGGTTTCATTCGCAATTACCTGGCCGAATCGCCTGATCTGGCATTGGTGTGCCAGTTGATCGACATTCGCCATAACCTGATGGAAAGTGATATAGAAGCCTACCATTGGCTGCTGGAATGCGGACTTAACGTGCAGATTGTCCTGACGAAGATGGACAAACTGAGCCGCAATGCGGCGCTGGGACAGGTGGCCGCGTTTAAAAAAGCGTTGAATCTGACCGATGACCGTATTCTTGCTTATTCGGTGCCCCAGCCGGCGATGCGTTTGGATTTGATCCAGCGGATCATCAGTACGCTGGAACAATCTTCTGAGGTCATGGAAGAAGAAAAAATAAAAATTTTAACAAAAACACAATAAACAGCTTGACAAACTTATTAGGAATACTTATAATTAAATTGTCAAATAAATATTTCATATAGTTTTGCTCAATCGGTGTAATTCCGATGTGATCCCGTCGCCGTATAACCGGCAGGCAAATCTGTATAAGCATCGTTGCTTGACCTGCGAGAGACAGGAGTCAGATGTTGAACACCAGATACCTTTCTAGGTGAGAGTGGAGAGGTAGTAATGTACGATATCAAGACCGTTCCTGTGAAGCAGAAACGGTCTTCTTCTTTTGCTTGCAGGTCGAAATATTGACTTTTGGATTTGCCATTCACAAGTCATTTTGTAAAATTCCCATCCTTCTCCTTTTGACACAGCTGCAAATAAAAAACCCGCATCTGGACCATGCGGGTTTTTTATTTGCCAAAATGAGGCTGAAAATGTTTGTACACGCCTTATTTTATGCGTTAACAAAGAAATGCACCCCGTTTGTTAACGCAGATTTACCGTTTCAACAGACAAGACGGGATAAATTGGCGATTCAGTAATCGTGTTCTTTTTCACTTAAAGGATTGATGTGTACCATGCAGTGCTTCACATCGGGGAAATGTTCTTCAATGGCTTGATGAACATTTTCTGCAATTTGATGTGCCTGAATCAGGGTGAGATCATCTGCAGCGCTGATTTCCACGTCAACGAAAATACGGTTGCCGAACAAGCGGGTACGGAGCAGATCCACATGATCCACACCGGCTTCTTCCACGATCACGGCCAGCATAGCGGCTTCTTCTTCCGGTGTACAGGAGCGGTCTACCATTTTATCGATGGCTCCGGAAAAAATTTCGTAAGCGGTCTGTAAGATCATCAGACAGATCAGTATGCTGGCAATAGGGTCTAACAAGGGATAGCCCATACGGGCGCCTAATATGCCGACGAAACTGCCGACGGAGGATAAGGCGTCGCTGCGGTGGTGCCAGGCATCCGCCATCAGCGCGTCAGAACGTATTTCCATAGCGTAGTGGCGTGTATACCAGTACATGCCCTCTTTGGCAACAATAGAAACAATGGAGGCGACCAAAGGCATCAGCGTGGGAATTAAAAGCACTTCTGTATCCCGATGGATAATTTTTTGCGCACCGGCCCAGCCGATGGCCAATCCGGTTAAAGCCAGAAGAACGGAGAGGACGATGGAAGCCGCGCATTCCAGACGTTCATGTCCGTATTGGTGGTCTTCGTCCGAATCCCGCCCGGAAATCTTAACTCCGGCCATCACGACAAATGTGGAAAATACGTCGGATAAAGAGTGTACCGCATCGGATACCATCGCGACAGAGTTGCCCAACAGACCGGCGACAAATTTACCGGCTGAAAGCAGTACATTGACAATGATGCTATGCAAAGAAATCCGCATCGCAATTGATTCGCGATTCGAGGTAAGATGTTGTATTCCCATAATAAACCTCCTGTTGTGGGAGGCGTTTTAACTTGCTGCGTACGCCGTAAACGCTGCTCTTTCATTTTAAATGCAGAATTCATTTCAAATGTAGAATTCTTTTTTGTCAGAGCAGTTAAGAAGGAGTCATTCCTGTTGGGTATTACCGAATATCTTAAGGCCGAATAATTCTTTTGTCAAGCCTGATTCCGATGTTCCCCTTAAGGGGTGATCCGGCAAATGAAGGCACAGACGACAGGAATGAATAAGACTTGACAGTAAGGGCAGGGCTTGATAAACTGAAAAAGTACAATTTCACAACAAAGGCAAGGAACGGAAGGAGTATGGCAGAAAGATCTGAAGAGAGGACATGGTGGGTGCGAGTTGTCCGATCGGCATGCCAGAAGGTAGTCCGGGAGCCGAAAAGTTGAACCGTGTCAGAGAACAAAAAAGTTTGTCCGAAAAGAAACATGGAAGGTCGGGCATGTTCTTTGATATGAAGTAAATTTTTCCGTTGGGCGCGTTAAGTCATAGAGGGTTTTACAGAAACTATATTCTTTAAATCTGTAAAAAATTCAGGTGGTACCGCGGTAATTCGTCCTGTTGCATAAGAGCAACAGGCTTTTTTATTTTGAGGAGGAAAGAAAATGACTGCAGAGCATACGATTCCAAAAACTTATGATCCCGCTTCCGTAGAGAAAAAATGGTATCAGTATTGGGAGGAAAACCATTTGTTCCATGCGGAACCGGCTAAAAAGCCGTTTACGATCGTGATCCCGCCGCCGAATATTACCGGGCAGCTGCATATGGGACACGCACTGGACAATACCTTACAGGACATCCTGATCCGCTGGCATCGTATGCTGGGGGACAATACGGTCTGGTTCCCCGGGTATGATCATGCCGGTCTGGCCACGCAGATCAAAGTGGAAGAAGAACTGAAGAAAAATGAGGGACTGACCCGCTATGACCTGGGCCGGGAGGAATTTCTTAAAAGGGTCTGGCAGTGGAAAGAACAATATAGCGACCGTATCATCAACCAGCTGAAATGCCTGGGTATTTCCTGTGACTGGGACCGGATCCGCTTTACTATGGATGAAGGCTGCTCTAAAGCGGTGCGGGAGGTTTTCGTTTCGCTTTATGAAAAAGGCCTGATTTATCGGGGTACCCGCATTACCAACTGGTGCGTGCATTGCAATACGGCGTTGAGCGATATTGAAGTGGAACATAAGGATGACGAAGGCCATCTTTGGTATATCAAGTATCCGGTAGCAGGTAAACCGGATACCTTCCTGACCATTGCTACCAGCCGTCCTGAGACCATACCCGGCGATACGGCGGTGGCCGTCAATCCGAAAGATGCGCGGTATGGTCATTTGGTGGGCGAAAAAGTCGTCCTGCCCATTATGAACCGGGAGCTTCCCATTATTGCCGATAATTATGTCGATACGGAGTTTGGCACCGGGGCCGTAAAGATTACGCCGGCGCATGATCCGAACGACTACGAAATGGGACAGCGGCAGCATCTGGATACGATCGTGGTGATTGATAAAGACGGTAAAATGACGGAAGATGCCGGCCCCTATGCAGGGCAGGAACGCTATGAATGCCGTAAGAACATCATCAAAGATCTGAATGCCATGGGGCTTCTGGTAAAAATTGAAGAATGCCCGCACTCGGTCGGTCATTGTCAGCGTTGCGGCAGTCCCATCGAGGCGTTGATTTCCACCCAGTGGTTTGTAAAAATGGAGCCTTTGCTGAAAGCCGCTACGGAATGTGTCAAAGACGGCCGTACGCAGTTTGTACCGGAACGCTTCACTAAGAACTATCTGGGCTGGATGGAGAACATGCACGACTGGTGTATCAGCCGTCAAATCTGGTGGGGACATCGTATCCCCGTCTGGTATTGCGATGCCTGCGGCGCGGAAATCGCCTCCCGCACGGATCTGGATAAATGTCCCCATTGCGGGAGTCCGGTGCGTCAGGATGAGGATGCGCTGGATACCTGGTTCAGTTCGGCATTGTGGCCTTTTTCCATCATGGGCTGGCCGGAAAAGAACGAGGTGCTGCAGCAATTTTACCCCACCAGTGTTTTGGTTACAGGCTATGATATTATCTTTTTCTGGGTAGCCAGAATGCTCATCATGGGTATGGAATTTATGAAAGAAATTCCTTTTGAACGGGTATTCATCCATGGTCTGGTGCGCGACGAACAGGGCCGGAAAATGAGTAAATCCCTGGGGAACGGCATTGATCCGCTGCAAGTGATCGACCAATATGGCTGCGATACGCTGCGTTTCATGCTGATCACCGGCAATACGCCGGGCAACGATATGCGTTTTTACTGGAACCGTGTCGAAGCCACCCGCAATTTTGCCAATAAAATCTGGAATGCCTCCCGTTTTGCTTTGATGAATTTAGAAGGCTATGACGCAGCGGCGCCCAAGGCGCCCTATGAATTGGCCGATCGGTGGATCTTATCCCGTCTGCAGGACGTGGCCGGTGAAGTCACCGGTTTATTGGATAAATTTGAACTGGGCGAGGCAGGGCGCGCTATTTATGATTTCATTTGGGGTGAGATCTGTGATTGGTACATTGAATTGGCCAAACCCCGTTTGTATGGGAAACTGGGCGATGAAGCCCGGGCTACGGCACAGGAAGTATTGGTTACCGTATTGACCGGCGCTATGAAATTATTGCATCCTTATATGCCGTTCATTACGGAAGAGATTTATCAGGCGCTGCCCCATGAAGGCACCAGCATCATGATCAGTTCCTGGCCCGTACCGGATACAACTTTAATAAATCCGGCTGCGGAAACCGGCATGAATGCCATTATGAGCGCCATTAAATCCATTCGTGAGATGCGCGCTCAGGTCAATGCCAATCCGGGGAAAAAAGTACCGGCTATACTGCTTGTTTCCGATGAATTGCGGACTGTAGTGGAAGATAACAGCGAATATATCCATCTTCTGGCTAATGTAGATACGTTGTCGCTTCATTCTTTAGAGGAAGCAAAACCGGAAAATGCAATGGCTTCTGTTAACGCCGGTGTGGAAGTGTATCTTCCGTTAAAAGGCCTGATCGATGTGGAACTGGAAACGGCCCGGTTAACGAAAGAATTGGCAGGGTTGGAAAAGGAATTGAAACGCGTCAGCGGGAAACTGCAAAATCAGGGATTCTTAGCGAAGGCGCCGCAGGAAGTAATAGAGAAAGAAAAAGCCAAAGCGGAAGAGTTTGCGGCTAAATCCAAGACCATAGAAGAACGGCTGGCCTATTTGCGCACCCTCTGAGACGGGAAGCATCGGCTTGGCAATAAGTCAGATGATAATAAGTCAGATGATAATAAGTCAGATGATAATAAATCAGATGGTAATAAATCAGATGGTAATAAATCAGGTGGCAATAAGTCAGGTAAAGTTGATCGAACAGGACAGGAAGTACAGAGAAATGAATTATGCAGAAAGTATTGCCTATTTGGATAGCTTAGGCCAATTCGGCATCCGTCTGGGGATGGACCGGATCAAACAACTGTTGTTGGTTTTAGGGCATCCGGAAAATCAGATAAAAACCATTCATGTAGCGGGTACCAATGGCAAAGGCAGCGTGACTTCCATGGTGGCGCAGATTTTGCTGGAAGCAGGCCTCCATGTGGGAAAGTTTACTTCGCCGCATTTGGTGGCTTATAATGAACGCATTCAGTTAGATGGGCAGGATATCAGCAATGAAGAATTTGCTGCGGTCCTTACTGTTGTGCGGGATTTTGCGGAAGATCTGGTAAAGAACCGGGCCTGCGAACAGCCCACGCAGTTTGAAATTTTAACGGCGGCGGCTTTTCACTATTTTGCCCGTAAAAAAGTCGATTACGCCGTTATTGAAGTGGGCATGGGCGGGTTATGGGATTCGACTAACCTTATCAAACCCGTCGTTTCTGTCATCACTAACGTAGCGCTGGACCATACCAAGGTGCTGGGGGCTACGGTGGAAGAAATTGCGTTGCAAAAAGCCGGGATCATCAAGGAAAAAATACCGGTCCTTACGGCGGCAGAGGGAACGGCGCTGGGGCCGATACAGGTGATGAGCGCTTTTAAGCAGGCGCCGATTTATGTGTACGGGCAGTCTTTTAAGGGAACCGAGATCAGCAGCTCCATCGATGGACAAAAATTCACTCTGCAGGCGGGTACCAACTATGCCTCAGACTATGAGATCGCACTGCCTGGCCCGCATCAGATCCCGAATGCGGTGCTGGCCATCGTGGCGGCAAAAATCGTGTCCCATCAGGATCCCCGTATTACGGAACGTCATCTTCATCTGGGGGCGGCTCATACCCGCTGGCCTGGACGACTGGAAAAAATCGCTTCTGCTCCTGATGTGATTTTGGACGGCGCCCATAATCCTAACGGTGCGCTTGCGTTGCGGGCGGCATTAGACAAATTTTATCCCGGGAAAAAAGTACACTTTATTTTTGGCATGATGGGGGATAAAGATATGGACGAAGTGATCCGGATTCTTATTCGCCCTGCTGATAAGGTGTATACCGTACGGGCAGATGCGGGGGCGCGGGCCGCGGAAGCGGAACTGCTGGCTGAGCGGATCGGCAGCCAGGCCCTGCCGCAAACTTCTCTGTGGGACGCGTATGAGGCTGCCTGTGCAGATGCGGCAGGCAAAGAAGAACCGGTTTGCCTTTGCGGTTCTTTATACCTGGTAGGAACGTTTAAAAGTTTGCAGGAGCAGCATAAGCAATAAGCGGACAGACTTTGCAGATCGGTTAGAGGGAGAGCTGAAGCGGCACACTGCTTTGCGCAGGGCTGTGGTAAAATACAAAGCGACGTAAATACCGAAGGGCGAACTGACAGAAGAAAAATTAACGGAACCGGCAAAGGATCGTTTTAATGAAAGAAAAAATGTCTTTTCTGAAAAAAGAATATGGTGGTATGCAGGGACTTCTCTTATTGACGACGGCCTGCATTCCTTTTGATCAGACACTTTTGAGCGTAATGCTGCTCCTTACTTTACTCTATGGTTTGTTTCTTGCCCGGAAAGAAAGCAAGGAAGGAAACGCGGCTTACGGAGAGGAACGCGTCTGGCCTCTTTTCCTTAAAACCGTTTTGCTTTTTTTATTGGTGACAGGGTATATTTCTTTGCATAATCCGCTGATAAAAGAAAAAACTGCCTGCTATTTTAATTTTTTTTATGTGGTGGGGCAATATGTTGCCACTGTCTGGCTTTTTACCCGCTTTGGACAAAAATTTAAAGGACAGTCGTTTGTTGTCCGGGTCATGATTATTTTGGGCATCACAGCGCTGATCTCCGTTGCGGGAGGTATCGGACAGCATTATTTCGGGGGCGCGACAGAGGCCGTCTGGGTGGATAAAGAGGCTAATCCGTTGCTGCGGAACCGGGTCTATTCTACCTGGGAAAACCCCAATATATTTGCCGGTTATTTATGTGTGGTGGCGGCTTTCCTGATGGGATTTATCGGCGTAGAAAAAAAATCCCGCCGCCGATGGCTCCTGTTTGGTTTTTTGCTGTTGGTAGTGGTATGTGAAGTGTTTACTTTTTCCCGGGGCTTTTGGGCGGCTATGGGAGTAGAACTTGTTTTGTTCGTGTTATGTTTCTACCGCAAAGGGATTTTTTATCTTCTGGGCGTATTGGCTGCTGGAGCCGCGCTTGCGGGTCCTGTCGTCTGGCAAAGGCTGGCCACGCTGCAAAATGTGATGGAGGATTCCTCGGCTGCGCTGCGTTTCGGCTATATGGAAATTGCCCAGGCTATTATTACAGATCACCCCTGGGGGATCGGCTGGTATAATTATCGCTATATTTTCCCGGAATATGATTACTATTTAAAAGACCCTAACGTGATTATGTATCACAGTCATAATTTATTTTTAAATATTACCGCAGAGTTGGGTTTTCAGGGACTGTTGCTTTTTTTACTGGCCTGGGGCGCCTTGATTTATTTTGCGCTGCGTCTGTCTAAGAAAGGCGGCTGCCCCTGGCTGCAGGCGGTAGGGCAGGGGTATCTGCTGATGTCCGCGGGGATTTTTATAGGCGGCCTGGGGGATCATATCCTTTTTAACGTGCGGATGGGGGTTTTATTTTGGCTTTTGAACACTTTGGTCATTTTGTGCCTTCAACATAATCAATCCGGTGGTGAACAAATACGCAAACGGGAATAATCCGGTTTAAATGATTGAATTATGTAAAGACTCTTGCGCTGCAATTTCAGAATTGGTACAATTGATACAGATTCAAGTATAGTTTTGGGAAACAATTTGAAACAGCTTAACAGAGAGTCTGCTTCAATTAGTTTGTAAAATTAATTGTACTTGATATTTTTTTGCCTGAAAATATTCGCTTTTTATATCCGGTTATGTTATAATAAGGCTAAAGGTATAAGTGATTCAAAAGACTTTACAAAAAAATCACAATTGGCCGTTGGTTAGAATGTTTTACGACCAGGGCTGTAAAAGTAGTTTTATCTGTCAACCCGGTAAATTCTTGGTTCTGTTAATCCCGAACGTTTCTTACAGGACCAGGTTTGTTTTATCCGCGGACTGTCGCGGAAATTTTCTTAATATAATTCAAGGAGGAAGGTAGAATTATGGTAGGTTTAGAAGACATCAAATCTCGTATTTGCGACGCGGTGGCCGGCAAAGTACAGACTGCGGAACAGGCAGTGGAATTTATTAAAGACGACATGAATGTCGGGGTATCCGGCTTTACTCCGTCCGGTTATCCGAAAGCTCTTCCTTTAGCATTGGCGGCGAAAGTTGAAGCTGGCGCTAAAATTAAAATCAATCTGTACACCGGCGCTTCCGTAGGACCGGAATTGGACGGTGCTCTTTCTAAAGCAAATGCTCTTAATCGTCGTGCTCCTTATCAGACGAATGCTGATATGCGTAATGCCATCAACCGTGGCGCTGTGAAATATACGGAAATGCATTTGTCTATGGTTGCCCAGAATATCCGCTATGGCTTCCTGCCCAATCGTCGTGATATTGATCTGGCCATCATTGAAGTTTGCAAAGTTATCGACTTGGGTGGTGGCAAAGTAGGTCTGATTCCCACTACTTCCATGGGTAACTCTTCTTCTTTCGTGCAGAGCGCTAAACAGGTTATCATTGAAGTAAATACCTCTCAGCCGGAAGCATTGGAAGGCATGCATGATTCCTTTGTTCCGCTGGATCCTCCCAACCGTAAACCGATCATGATCGAAAGACCGGAAGATAAAATCGGTACTCCTTATATTCCCTGCGAACTGAGTAAGGTTGTTGCCGTAGTTCCCTGTGATATTACTGACAAGACCCGCCCCTTGGGTGAAATTGATGATGACGCTAAACATATGGGTCAGAATCTGGTTCAGTTCTTTAAAGATGAAGTGGCTGCCGGCCGTCTGCCGAAAAACCTGCTTCCTTTGCAGTCCGGTGTAGGTTCCGTTGCCAACGCTGTAATCAACGGCTTGGTTAACTCCGACTTTGAAGACCTCACTGTTTACACAGAAGTAATCCAAGACGGTATGTTTGACCTGATCGATGCCGGCAAACTGCGCATCGCTTCCGGTACTTCTCTGAGCCCGTCTCCGGAATGCCTGAAGAAATTCTATGCGAACCTGAGCAAATATAAACCGCATCTGCTGCTCCGTCCACAGGAAATTTCCAATAATCCGGAAGTAGCCCGCCGTATTGGCGTTATCGCTATGAACACCGCTATCGAAGTTGATATTTACGGCAACGTAAACTCCACTCATATTTGCGGCAGTAAATTGATGAATGGTGTAGGCGGCTCCGGCGACTTTGCCCGCAGCGGTTTCCTGACCGTATTCTTTACCAACTCTCTGGCTAAAGGCGGCAAGATCAGCTCTGTTGTTCCGTTCTGCTCTCATATCGATCATCCGACCAACGACGTTGACGTGATCGTTTCTGAACGCGGCGTAGCGGACTTGCGCGGCTTGAGCCCGAAAGAAAGAGCCGTTCTGATTATTGATAAGATTGCGTCTCCGAAATATCAGCCCTTGTTACGGGATTATTTCACCCGCGCCTGCGAAAAGAACAACAACAGCCAGACTCCGCATTTGATGGATGAAGCATTTAGCTTCCATGTAAGATTCCTGGAAACCGGCACTATGGAAAAATAATCAGGCGGAAACTTGAATTATTATGTAAAAAGGTTTACAATATGTTATCGAAAGAGGTTGCTCTCACGACCTCTTTCGATTCCAAGATAAGCAAGTGCAATTAGTAAGTGTTTTTTGTTGACACGATCCGATGGGATCTTGCCATATAACCGTCTACGACGGGCACTCTCACCATAATGCGGAAATGTCCACTCTGCGTTATGAAAAGATTAATATTTTAAGGAGGATTTGAGAATGGCAAATGAAACTCTGAAAGTGGGATTTGACGCATACATGGCCGACGCCGATGCAAAATGTCAAAAATTCCCCGAACGTGCAAACCTGGAACCCAACCGTCTGTACACTCCGTTGGATGTTGAAGGCTTTGATTATGAAAAGGATCTGGGCTTCCCGGGACAATATCCTTTCACCCGTGGCGTTCAGCCTACCATGTACCGTGGCAAATTCTGGACCATGCGTATGTATGCCGGCTTCTCCACTGCTGAAGAATCCAACAAACGTTATCGCTACCTGTTAGCTAACGGTGGTAGCGGTCTGTCCTGCGCATTTGACCTGCCGACCCAGATCGGTTATGATTCCACCGATCCGATGGCGGAAGGCGAAGTTGGTAAAGTAGGTGTAGCTATCGACTCTCTGGCTGATATGGAAATTCTGTTTGACCAGATTCAGTTAGATAAGGTTTCCACCTCTATGACTATCAATGCTCCTGCTTCCGTACTGCTGTGCATGTATATTGCAGTAGCTAAAAAACAGGGCGTTCCGGTTGACGCACTGCGCGGCACCATTCAGAATGATATTCTGAAAGAATATGCGGCTCGCGGCACCTACATTTTCCCGCCGAAGCCCTCTATGCGTTTGATCACCAACATTTTTGAATACTGCTCCAAATATGTACCGAAATGGAACACCATCTCCATCTCCGGTTACCACATCCGTGAAGCCGGTTCTACCGCTTCTCAGGAAATCGCTTTCACCATCGCTGACGGCATTGCTTATGTAGAAGCTGCTATTAAAGCCGGTATGGACGTTGACGCTTTCGCCGGCCGTCTGTCCTTCTTCTGGAACGCTCACAACAACGTATTGGAAGAAGTTGCTAAATTCCGTGCTTCCCGTCGCGTATGGGCTAAAGTTATGAAAGAACGCTTTGGCGCAAAGAAACCGAAATCCATGATGCTGCGTGTACATACTCAGACCGCAGGTTCCATGCTGACCGCTCAGCAGCCTAACAACAACATCGTTCGTGTTGCGTTACAGACTGCAGCAGCTGTTATGGGTGGCACCCAGTCTCTGCACACCAACTCCAAAGACGAAGCGCTGGCTCTGCCGACCACTGAATCCGTAACCATCGCTCTGCGTACTCAGCAGATCGTAGCTTACGAATCCGGCCTGGCTGACACCATCGATCCGTTGGGTGGTTCCTACTATGTAGAAGCTCTGACCAACAAGATTGAAAAAGAAGCCTGGGACTACATCAATAAGATCGACGAAATCGGTGGCGCACCGGAAGCTATTGCTAAGGGCTACATCCAGAAAGAAATTCAGGATTCCGCTTACAAATGGCAGATGGATATCGAAGCCGGACGTCGCATCATCGTTGGCGTTAACAAATTTACCCAGGAAGAAGAACCTCCGAAAAACCTGCTGCGCGTAGACGGTTCCGTAGGCAAACTGCAGGCTGAAAAGATTGCTAAAGTAAAAGCTACCCGCGATAACGCCCGCGTTGAAAAATCGCTGGCTGCTTTGGAAAAAGCTTGTGGCGAGCCCGAATCTACCAACCTGATTCCTTTCATTCTGGAAGCTGTTGAAGCGTATGCAACTGAAGGCGAAATCTGCGGTGTAATGCGTAAAGTATTCGGCGAATTTAAAGCCCATACTGCATTATAATTTCACATAATTCACTTCAAAATTTACAACCTAATTTATACGGAGGTAATGATAAATGGCTAACATTAAAGTATTAGTTGCAAAACCGGGTCTGGATGGACATGACCGCGGTGCAAAAGTTGTGGCTCGTGCGTTGCGCGACGCAGGCTTTGAAGTTATTTATACCGGTATTCGTCTGACCCCGGAACAGATCGCAGAAGCTGCTCTGCAGGACGACGTTAACGTTGTGGCTCTGAGCTTATTGTCCGGCGCTCACAACACCTTGTTCCCGAAAGTGGTTGAACTGTTAAAAGAAAAAGGCATGAAAGACGTTCTGGTTATTGGCGGCGGTGTTATCCCTGAGGCCGATATTGCCGGGCTGAAAGCTGCCGGCATTGCTGAAGTATTCACTCCCGGCACCCCGACCACTAAGGTTGTTGACTTTATCAAAGCAAACGTAAAGTAATGAGTTTTTAATCGTAAAGATGCAGGCCGGATTTTCCGGCTTGCACCTTTCCCTATTATTGTCAACAAGGCGGTGTAAAGGTATAAGCTATGAATATTGTAGAAGAGATATTGAAGCAAAATCGTCTTGCTCTTGCGAAAGGTATTACTGCCGTAGAAAACGAGTATGATAATGCGATTGATATTATGTCCCGGATTTACTCTCATACCGGTCGCGCGTATGTAATTGGTATTACAGGCCCTCCCGGTGCCGGTAAATCTACTCTGACTGATAAAGTTGCGAAAGAATTCCGTAAACGTGGAAAAACAGTTGGCATTGTGGCTATCGACCCCACAAGTCCGTATACCGGCGGTGCGATTTTAGGTGACCGTATCCGCATGATGGATTTAACAATGGATTCCGGCATTTTCATTCGTTCAATGGCTACCCGTGGAAGCTTGGGCGGTTTGTCCCAAAAAGCGGGAGATGCGGTAAAGCTGATGGATGCGTTCGGTATGGATGTGATCCTGGTTGAGACCGTTGGTGTCGGTCAATCCGAAGTTGATATTGTTAAGACAGCAGATACCACGATGGTCGTTGTGATTCCCGGCATGGGTGATGATATTCAGGCCATCAAAGCAGGTATTCTGGAAATCGGCGACCTGATTACCATTAACAAGGCAGATCGTGAAGGTGTCGATAAGCTTAACATTGAAATGGAAATGATGTTAGAATTAAACAACGAAAAAAATGCCGGTTGGCGGCCCCCCATTAATCGGACTGTGGCCAACAAGGATCAGGGTGTGGACAAGGTAGTCGATTCAATCTTGGCACATCAGCAATTCCTGACTGAGACCGGCAAATTGGCAGATATCCGCAAAGCCCGTATTAAATCGGAAGTTACGGATATGGTCAATAATCGTGTTAATCGTTATATAGATGCAAATATAGTTCGTACTTCTGAGTTTCAAGAGACGGTTGAAAAACTGCAGAAGAGAGAAATTGAGCCGTATACCGTAGTTTCTTCCATTGTTTCAAAGGTGCTGAAATAAATTCTGCGCCATGAATAGAAATATTTAATTTTTACAGGAGGAGATTTATTATGTTTAAAGTTATTTGTGTTGACCATGTTGGTATCGCTTGTAAAGATCTGGACGTTTCCAAAAAGTTCTACACCGAAGTTCTGGGCCTGGAATGCACCGGTGAAGAAGATGTTCCTGAGCAGGGCGTTAAGACCGTATTTATTAAATGCGGCGAAACTCTGATCGAGTTACTGGTTGACATTACTGAAAATAACGATGGCCCTATCGGCAAATACATTGCGAAAAACGGCCAGGGCATTCAGCATATGGCTCTGCGCGTTGACGACATCAAAGCTGCTATTGCCGGCGTACAGGAAGCTGGCGGCAGAATGATCGATAAAGAACCCCGCGGCGGTGCCGGCGGAATGGACATTGCTTTCATTCATCCGAAATCTGTAGGCATCCTGTTGGAACTCTGTGCTCCTCACAAAGCATAAGCGGCGCGTGATTGTATAGTTAACCCTGATTACACTTCCGCCCGTCAAAAATACGGGCGGAATGTAATATAAATTTTAGTTCTCCCAATAATTTATGGAGGTGTCAGAATTTGACTACTCAAGCAAAAATTGAGAAAATGCTCAAAAAGTCCGAAGTAATTCTGGGTGCCGGTGGCCCTAAGGCTGTTGAAAAACAGCATGCCAAAGGCAAAATGACTGCCCGTGAAAGAATTGCTGCTTTGTTGGATGAAGGTTCTTTTGTTGAACTGGACCGTTTCGTTCATCATCGCTGCACTAACTTCGGTCAGGACAAAAAGGATCTGCCCGGTGAAGGCGTAACTACCGGTTACGGCACTGTTGACGGACGTCTGGTTTATGTATTTGCGCAGGACTTTACCGTTGAAGGCGGTTCTTTGGGCGAAATGCATGCAAACAAGATTGCCAAAGTTCAGCAGTTAGGCCTGAAGATGGGTGCTCCCGTTGTTGGCTTAAACGATTCCGGCGGAGCTCGTATCCAGGAAGCTATTGACGCTCTGGGCGGCTACGGCAAATTGTTCTTCAACAACACCATTTCTTCCGGCGTTATCCCCCAGATCTCCGCTATCATGGGACCCTCTGCCGGCGGCGCTGTTTACAGCCCGGCTCTGACGGACTTCATCTACATGGTAAAGGACACTTCCAAAATGTTCATTACCGGTCCTGCAGTTGTTAAATCCGTTACCGGTGAAGATGTGACCCAGGAACAGTTGGGCGGCGCTATGACCCACAACTCCCGTTCTGGTGTTGCTAACTTTGCTGCGGAAGACGACGCTGACTGCATCCAGCAGATCCGTTATCTGTTAAGTTTCCTGCCTTCCAACAACATGGAAAGCGCTCCGATCGTGGATACCGGCGATGATCCGACCCGTACGGACGAAGCTTTGAACAGCATCTGCCCGGACAACAGCAATGCTCCGTATGATATGTACGAAGTAATTAAATCCATCGTAGATAATGGTGAATTCTATGAAAACCAGAAATACTGGGCTCAGAACATCATTACCTGCTTCGCGCGTCTGGATGGCGAAACGATTGGTATTATTGCTAACCAGCCTAAAGTAATGGCCGGCTGCCTGGATATCAACGCTTCTGATAAATCTTCTCGCTTCATCCGTTTCTGTGACGCATTTAACATTCCTCTTCTGAACCTGGTTGACGTTCCCGGCTTTTTGCCCGGCACTGTACAGGAATACGGCGGAATCATCCGTCATGGCGCAAAGATGTTGTATGCTTATTCTGAAGCTACAGTTCCCAAGATCACTTTAATCACCCGTAAAGCTTACGGCGGTTCTTATCTGGCAATGTGCTCCCAGGAACTGGGTGCCGATCAGGTTATTGCCTGGCCGACCGCTGAAATCGCTGTTATGGGACCGGCCGGTGCTGCTAACATTATCTTCAAAAAGGAAGAACCCGAACAGAAGAAAAAGAGCACCGAAGAGTATGTTGAAAAATTCGCTACCCCGTATGTTGCAGCTGAACGCGGCATGGTTGATATCATCATTGAACCGAAAAACAGCCGTCCGACCGTTATCAATGCTCTGCACATGCTGGAAACTAAACGCGAATCCCGTCCGTCTAAACGCCATGGCAATATTCCGTTGTAATTTACCGCGGATTTTGTCTGACGCTTATTAAACAGTTAAAAGAGGTGAAATAAATGGGTCCTGTAACCGAGAATCCTTTTCTGGTTGCAATCATCAACATGGTCGTCGTATTCGGCGTATTGATCGTCCTGGGCGTCCTGATGCATGTAATCGAAATGATCGATCCCACTAAAAAAAAAGTAACATCTAAGGCGGCTGCTCCGGCTGCTGCTGTTGCTGCTCCGGCTGCTGCTGTTGCTGCTCCGGCTGCGAAGGATAACAGTGAAGAAATCGCAGCCGTAATTGCTGCTGCTGTTGCCGCTGCCGGCGGTTCCGAAAATGTTGCGATGCTGCGCATTGCCAACAAAGCTGCTGCCTGGACGATTAATGCCCGTGCAGAAGCCATTCAGGCTTGCAAACCCTGAGACTTTGCGGCTGACTTTATTTAGTCACGGATTATAACCTTATAAAAAATTTTGAGGGAGGATTTTTATCCATGAAAGCTTATACTATCACCGTTAACGGTACTGCATATGATGTAGAAGTTACAGAAAAAGGCGGCGCTGTTGCTGCCGCTCCGAAAGCTGCTCCGGCCGCTGCTCCTGCACCGGCTCCGGCTGCCGCTCCGAAAGCCGCTCCGGCTCCGGCTGCTGCCCCTGTTGCTGCAGGCGCAACCACCGTTGCTGCTCCGATGCCCGGCAAAGTGCTGAGCGTAAACGTAAAAGCCGGCGATGCTGTTAAATCCGGCGACGTTCTGCTGATTTTGGAAGCTATGAAAATGCAGAACGAAATTATGGCTCCGGCTGACGGCACTGTGGCAGACGTTCGCGTTTCCGCAGGTTCCACCGTTAACACCGGCGACGTAATGGTTGTAATGTAATTTAACAAACAACACAAGTAAACTAAAACCATACTGCCAATGATTCGATGGTTTCCCACACTGCGGGAGACCATCGAAAAAGGCAGCAAGGGGTAAACGTCTCATTACCCTTTTTTGTTGTACCTAAAATTTAAAATTGAGTGGAGGACTTTAAATGGACGCTCTTATCGTATCACTTCAGTCTGTATGGGCTGATTCCGGCTTTCAGGGTCTGACCGGCGGTAATGCGATTATGATACTCGTTGGTTTGATTCTGTTATACCTGGCTATTGCCAAAGGGTTTGAACCTTTGCTGTTGTCCAATATCGCCTTTGGCTGCTTGCTGGGCAATATTCCCAAGACCGGCTTCTTTACGGAACCCGGCGTAATGCAGGTTATTTTGTTCGGTATTCATAATGAAGTATTCCCCCCGTTAATTTTTATGGGCGTTGGTGCAATGACTGACTTCGGTCCGTTGATTGCAAACCCGAAGACTTTGTTATTAGGCGCTGCCGCACAGGCCGGCGTATT
>UQUU01000004.1 GCA_900544275.1 uncultured Succiniclasticum sp.
AAAGCAAACCACAATTCTGTTATAGCCAAAACAGACCACAGCTTTTGTTATAGGGTAGACCACACCACAGGATTATTTATAGTCCTGTTTTCTTCATTCATGAATTTTGTGAGTTTGTTCCACCACAGTTTTGTTATAGCAAAACCACAATCTTGCCATAGGGCAACCACACAAAATGTAATGGATGTGGCCGGCCACAATTTCTGTTATAGGGGTGACCACACCACAGTTTATTTTATAATCCCCTTTTTTATTTACTTAAAAGCTGCTTGTTTTTTACCGGAAAAGTATATAAAACTTGTAACACATATGAAACAAGTATTTTATACTTTTGCGGTAATTTTTCAAGTATTATGAAATTTTTATGCAATTAACAAGCAAATGCAGAGAAGTTATCCACAGAGGCGGATTACCACTCTAAAAAGTTCATAATGACTCGTATGATAATATCTTTTTCCTGAGGGTCTGATTCAGCGACAAGCAGCGTCATTGCGACCAGTGCGCTTTCACTGACAATAGGTTGGTAATCTCGATATAGCACATTGTTTTTATCCAGGAAGTAAAGGAATAGAGCAGCACCTATGCGTTTGCAGCCATCGTTAAAAGGATGGTCCTTGATGAGAAAATATAAAAGGTTCGCTGCTTTTTCTTCCAGGGATGGGTAGGCATCTTGCCCAACGGCACTTTGGTAAATCGCGGAAAGGATCCCTTCCAGTTTTCCCGGTTCTTTTTCTGTTCCAAAAATACTGGAATCTTTATTAAAACTCATACTTCTGATCAACCGGATACATTCGTCATAAGTAAGTTGATAGCTTCCTGTGGTGCCTTCCGGAGAGGGGACCGATTGATGGTCGTAGTCATCCAGCAGCTGCAGTGCTTTGGAATACTCATTGACTACTTTTAATACATCTTCGGCGCCAATCCCGACAACGCCGGCGATAATACCAGACTGGATCTGGATGACTTTGTTCATGGCAGCCATGCGCTTTTCATTGACCGCATAACCGTCTATCAGATATTTTTTCAGAACATCTGTGGCCCAGCGCCGGAACTGAATGCCCCGTTGGGATTTTACACGATAGCCAACGGAGATGATGACATCAAGGTTGTAGTATTCAAGTTTACGGGTTACTGTCCGTGAGCCTTCTTTTTGAACTGTCGCAAATTTTGCGACAGTTGCCAGTCCCGAAAGTTCTTCATTTACAGCATTATTAATGTGTTTGCCTATGGTTTTGATGTCACGGTCAAATAATGTTGCTATCTGAACCCTGTTAAGCCACACTGTATCTTGCTCCGGCGTAACCTGAACATCCAACTCAAAAGTTCCGTCTTTAAATTTTACGATGTTGTTTTCCATGGTCATCCTTTCTATCCCGATAAATGGGGGAGTGGTATTTTCCAAATTAGAATTTTATCCAAGGTTTAGACGTTCTTTCAGGGCATCTTGTAAAACTTTAGAGAGACTGACATTCTTAGCGTCCGCTTCTTTGGCCAGCCACGCCGGGATAGATAACATCTTTTTTACTGCTCGGGTGTTGCGGCGATACGTATCCACATCAGTGGCTACATAAGTCAACTGACCGTCGCCTGGATTAAGATCAGACAGGTTAGATGGGGCAGGGATATCTTGCTTGTTTTCAAGGAGACTTGCCAGATAAAGTCCCAGTGCTTCCTGTGCCGGCTCCATAGTTGCTTCCAGCGTAGCACCATATGTTATGATGGCTTCCTTTGATTCGCTCCATCTTCCATCCCATTTTTTAGAGCTGCTTTACAATTTCAATTCCCTTCATGGTTACCTCTTTCTGTCAATATTTTATTATATAAATTATATAAAATCAAAAAAATACCCGTACATTTATATTAAAATTATAAAAATTTCAAAAAATCGCTGAAAACAGGCAAAAAAACAGGATAAGTGCTTGCAAACACTGCTAAACACTGGTATTATAATGTTAGATGCTATAGGTAGGGCATCCTGATAAAAATTTCATGTAAAGGGAGATTTTATTATGAACAAAAAAGAACTCATTGTAGCCGCTGCTGCAGGATCCGGCCTCTCTCAGAAAGATGTTGAAAAAGCATTAAAGGCTCTGATTGAAGTTACTGTAGCCGAAGTTGCTAAAAAAGGCAAAGTACAGTTAATTGGTTTCGGTACGTTTGAAGCACGTGAACGCGCTGCTCGTACCGGCAAAAATCCTCAGACCGGCGCTCCGATTAAAATTGCTGCTGCCACCGTTCCTGCTTTTAAAGCCGGCAAGGCTTTCAAAGACGCTGTAGCTGTAAAAAAAGCAGCTCCCAAAAAAGCAAAAAAAGCAAAAAAATAATCTGAAGTGATTATGAACGGCCTGTCTGTTTTCAGACAGGCCGTTTTTGCGTGAAACTTGCGTCTCTTTTGATATATAGGTATAATTGATAAAACAAGAGAATTACGTAGAGGCAGGGTGAAGTATGATTTCTATTGGAGAAAGGCTGATGCAGGTGGTTTCTATGGTACCGCCCTGTCAAAAGATGGCTGATATCGGTACGGATCACGGGTATGTGCCTGCCTGGCTGTTAGCGCATAAGGTCTGTCAGGCGGCGATCGCTTCCGACATAGCGGCAGGCCCCTGTTCCGCTGCTCAGGAGACAAGACAGCGCTATCAGTTACAGGACCGCATGGAAATACGCCAGGCTCCCGGCCTGCAGGGGCTGAATCCGGGGGAAGTACAGGCTGTCGTCATCGCGGGGATGGGGGGCGCTACGATACGGACTATTTTAGAAGAATGTCCGGAAATTACCAACACCGTGGAAACCTTTATCTTACAGCCGATGAACGCCGCCTCGTTAGTCAGAAAATGGGCTGTTGTCAATGGGTATCGGATAGCGAAAGAAACGCTTTGCCGGGAACAGGGTCGTTATTATGTGATCATACGGTTGGCCGCAGGGCAGGAAGGCACTGTTCTATCGGACTTTGAGGCAGAGATAGGCCCTTGTATTTTACATAACAAACCGCCTTTGTGGCAGGAATACCTCAGGCAAAAAGCTGTGTATTTTCAGAAAGTCTGTACGCAGATGGAACGCAGCCGAACGGCCTTTCACAGTGAAAAATATCAACTGCTACAAAGTTATTGCCGCCGGATAGAGGAAGTTGTATCGTAAAATTCATATCGTTCCATATAAAGGAGAAGTAAAGATGGATCTTCTGGTCAAAGACATGGTTAAAATTTTAAATGAAATGGCGCCTCCCCGTTTGGCGGAAGACTGGGATAATGTAGGCCTTTTAGTAGGAAGAATGAAAAAACCGGTACGCGTGATTTTATGTTCGCTGGATTTTTCCAAAGAGGTTTTGGAACAAGCGCAGGCAGTCCATGCAGACCTGATTGCTACCCATCATCCGGCTATTTTTAAAGGGATCAGGCAATTAACCGACCTTGACTGGCAAACAGCATTGCTGTTGCAAGCGGCTCAGGCGGACATCGCGGTTTACAGCGCGCATACGAATTTGGACAGCGCGGTGGGCGGTGTCAATGATATCCTTGCCGCTTTATTGGAATTGACCAACGTGGAAGCATTAAATGGTGAAGAGGACTCTTTAGAAGGGCTTGGCCGCATAGGACAGCTGGCAATGCCCCTCAGCGCCGAAGCGTTCGCGCAGAAGGTAAAAAAAGCCTTGCGTCTCCCGCATGTTACCCTGATTTCCGCTCAACGCCCCGTGTCTAAGGTGGCGGTCTGCGGCGGCAGCGGCATGAGCCTTTTAAATGTAGTGGCGGCTTCGGGCGCCGATACCTTTGTGACCGGGGACATTCACTATCATGACGCGCAGGATGCGGTGGGAAAAAATATTAACCTGATCGATGCGACGCATCAGGGAACGGAGCTTCCTGTGGCAAATCATATGGCGGATCGTCTTTCTTTGCGTTTGAGTAAAGAAAACTCTGCGGTGAAGGTGTTGGTGGCCAAAGAAACAACGCTGATGCGAATTCTGTAGCTTCGCCAACGCTGCTCGCCAACGCTGCGGCCATACACTCCTTAAAGTAGTTGGACTACAAAACACCGGTTAAAGTCCACCGCATCGGAATGGATTATATGTCACAAGTAATAAATTTTTAAGAAAGGAAAGTATGGTAGTAGCTTCTGACTCTATCATACAAGTATACCCATGATTAGTGAAATTAAAGCCGGAGAGCGTTTTTACCAGCCGGTGGTACTGCGTTTGCAAAAAGTAGGCACTTCCTCGAATGGCGGTGCTTTTGCCAAGGGAACGGTGGAAGACAATAGCGGTAAAGTGCAGTTTATTGCCTTTGAAAAGGATATTGTCAATCGTTTGCGGAATCTGGAAGGGCCCAAAGCCTATGTGATCGCCGGTCCTGTGGATATCGTAAAATATTCCAGCAACCTGGCCTTGCAGGTGATCATTCAAAAATTAGATCCGATCATGCCGGAAGACGATATTTCAAATCTGGTGCCGGTAGGGGATTTTGACATAACGCAGTATCAGGCAAAGCTTGCCGGTCTTATTGAAGGAATTCGTACGCCCAGCCTGCGTATGCTTCTGCAGAAAATTTTCAGCGGTAAATTTTATGAAGACTTCTGTAAGAACCCGGCCGGAACCAAGTTGCATCATGCCTATCTGGGAGGCCTGCTGCAGCATTCTGTGGATGTCGCCTCGCTGGCGTCTCTTATGGCGGGTGAAATCGGCGGGGCTGATAAAGATATTGTGGTGGCGGGAGCGTTGCTGCACGATATAGGCAAGGTAAGGGAAATCTCCGCCGGTATCGGTTTTCCCTATACAACGGAAGGACGCCTGTTGGGTCATATCACGTTATCGGTATTTCTGGTCCGGGAAGCGGCGCTGGAATTAAAAGTACCGCTGCCTGCCCTGCAAAATCTGGAACATGTCATTCTGGCCCATCACGGGGATAACGAAAAAGGTTCTCCGATGGCCTGCGCTACGAAGGAAGCCTTTATTGTGCATTATGCCGATGAGATCAATGCGGTCATGAATCAGTTTGAAAGAAAAAATAAAAAATTGCAGTGGGATTTTAACCCCATGCTAAAGCGGTATTTGCTGCTGAATAAAGAAATTTAGTAAAATCATAACGAAATGACTTGATGTTGTGTGTCGTCTATGGTATACTTTGTTTCGCATAAAGAAACAAGTTAAGCTTGACGTTCGTATCGTCGGGCCTGGTTTCTTTTACTAAGCTATTTCAGTCCCTTCGAGGGATTGCGATAGACCATGTGAGTGTGAAAGGCAATCGCGGCGTCCCTGCGGGGACGGTGAGGAAAGTCCGAGCTCCATAGGGCGGAATGCCGGATAACGTCCGGCGAGGGAAACCTCAGGGAAAGTGCCACAGAAAAGTGTACCGCCGGGCTTCGGTCCGGTAAGGGTGGAACGGTGCGGTAAGAGCGCACCAGCAAGTGAGCAATTACTTGGCTTGGTAAACCCCATTCGGAGTAAGACCAAATAGGGAAGGGATGAAGCGGCCCGCTGAACCTTCCGGGTTGTGTCGCTGTATCCTGGGAGTAATTCCGGGAATAGATAAATGATTGCCGCCGCTTGTCGGAACAGAACTCGGCTTATTGAACACTCACTTTGTCAATTCGGCTGCCGGAAACGGCAGCCTGTTTTATTTTAATTTACCTTTAATAGTGAAAACTCTTACACAGAAGCACTTCTAATCGCATGGTTGACAGATGCGCATAATGACATCTAAATGACGCCATAATGACAAAAGGAGAAAAACCTTTAAAAAAGTTCACAAATAAGGGCGAATTTTATGGTATAATACTTTTCGTAATGAACTTTTGTCATGAAGAGGAAGAAAGGATGTGCAGCATGCCAGCCAGGAAGCTTGCTTCTTTGTTACTTGGACTAACGTTGTCCTGTTTCTCTTTTTCCATGACTTTTGCGGATTTTGCTTATGGTGACCGTGGAAATGAGGTTATGGAAATACAGAAACAGTTAGCCACCCTGCATTACAGCGTGGGAGAATTGGATGGAGTATTCGGACCGGCTACGGAACAGGCCGTAAAGTCGTTCCAGGCAGCAAAAGGATTAACCGCAGATGGTGTGGTAGGCGATGCTACGTACCGCAGCCTTATGAATAAAGAGATGCCGGTCAATCGTTCCGGCAACAGCGCCCTCACCCGCAACATCCTTCGTACAGCGTATGGTTTGCGCGGTGTGCCTTATGTGTTCGGGGGAACGTCGCCTTATGGCTTTGACTGTTCCGGTTTTACCAGTTATGTGTTCCGTCAGGCAGGCATTTCCATTCCCCGTATGGCTGACGGTCAATACTATGCTTCGACCCGCCTGTCTTCCGCGAATTTGCGGCCGGGGGACCTGGTGTTCTTTACAACGTATGCCGCCGGTGCTTCTCATGTCGGCATCTATGTCGGAAACGGCCAGTTTATCCATGCTTCTTCCAGTCGGGGCGTTATGGTATCGGATGTGTTTACCGGCTACTGGGGCGCCCGTTATATAGGGGCCGGCAGAGTATATTGATCGTTGCGTCAAATACCGGGGGTTTCGTACAATGTGCCGGGGATTTCGTACAATGAAATGGCTTTTTAAAACAGCTGAGCGCTGCATCGTTCTCAGCTGTTTTTTTATTGCTGTAAACACAAAACTTGAGCGCGCAAGCGTTTTACATTTTACACATGATTTTCTTGTGTAACTGCCCGATTTGATTTTGTAACTTATATTACATTTTATGATTTTAATGACAGAACGTGTAAAATTGACAATCAGTAAATTAATTTGATATAATTATCCAAATAGAAGTATTATGAATATTTGTATTATGAGTATATGAGTATTTGATAGTATTTAGGGAGGAATAATTAATGAACAAAGCTTACAAAGTAATCTGGAGCAAAGTCAAAGGTTGCTATGTGGTGGTGTCGGAGCTGGCGAAGGAACGGGGAAAAAATAACTCGCGCGGGAAACATGCCCTGCTTGCCGGTATTGTGATGGCCACCCTTTTGGGAGGCGTGTCTTTGCCTGCCGGTACGGTTTTTGCGGCAGATCCGCCAGCAGATCCTCCGGCCAATGACATCCACTATGTTGCCGTCGGTGTTAATAAGAGCGAGGCCATAGAAGCAAGGAATAATAAGGGAGACCCTGAAACATCCCCTGTTGATCCGACTGCGAACTATGATTTTCCTCAGACCTCTACTATTAACTTTATCAGTATCGGCGCGGAAGCAAGTGCATGGGCGAACGGCGCTGTTGCTATGGGTTTCAAAACCGCGGCGCGAGGAGAATATTCGACCGCTCTCGGGACAGGTTCCAATGCGCAATCAAAAGGCGACATCGCGCTCGGCTGGAAAGCGTACACAAGCGGTTTTGTAGATAAGGAAGGCAAGAATACCGACCCGAATAAAATCGCGATCGGCACGGAATCCACCGCGTTGAAAGAAAACGGTATTTCCATCGGTACCAAGAGCAAAACTTGGTATCACAACGCGATTGCTATCGGTAATGAAGCGGAAACGGGCAACGAAGGCGGCGTGACCAGCAATGACTCGATCGCGATCGGTAATAGAGCGAAGATCCAGGGACAGAAGAACGTCGCAATCGGTTCCGAGGTCACGGTGGGGACAGGGTCAACCAGTAGCGGCAGTTCCTATGTCGTCGCCATCGGCAGCGAGTCCAAAGCGTACGATACGGACAGCGTTGTCATCGGCGGTCACAGTGAAGTTCACGAAAACGCCACTGTCGTCGGTAACCGTTCCAAAGCCGACATGCAGTCGGTGGCTTTGGGCAGCAGCGTTGAAGCGGGCAAATGGTCGGTTGCTATCGGATTGAAAAGCAAAGCGAAAAATCACGCGATTGCCATGGGCATGGATTCTGATGTGGCAGGTGAATACTCCATCGCTATCGGCGAAGAGGCAAAGACTCCTTTAGATAAGTCGGTATCCATCGGTTATCAGGCGAAAGCGGAAACGCAGGAATCCCTTGCTATCGGCGACAGAGCCGCTGTTTATGGGGAAAATATTACAGGATCCGCCGTGAGCACGGCGATCGGATCGCAAGCCAAAGTATACGGCAAAAACTCGATAGCACTGGGTGGAAGCGCCAACGTAGGTGATATCTGGCAAAAACAAATGGCTGATGGCGGTACGGCGATCGGCAGCACCTCCAATGCGGCGTATGAAAACGCCACAGCTCTCGGATTTCATTCGATAGCCTATGCGAAAGACGCGGTCACTATCGGCGCGAACACCAGAGCGGATATCGATGGTGGCGTGGCGTTGGGCAGTGAGTCCAACGTAGGCTCTTATGTAGATTCGAAATACGGCATAGCGGGTAAAGTCGGGTATGATCCGTTGGGAACCGATGCGAACGGAACTTCTACGTGGAAATCCACAAAAGCGGCCGTTTCTGTCGGTAATCAGCAAAAGGACATTACCCGACAGATTATCAATGTCGCTGCCGGTACGGACAACACCGATGCTGTCAACGTGGCCCAGCTGAAAAGTCTCGGACGCAAAGCATGGAACGACCTTGCAGAGGCGAAAGATGAGTTAGGCGGAAGAATCGCTACCAATACCGGAAATATTACCAAACTTTCCACTCGCGTAGGCACAAACGAGCGAGATATAGGGCGTCTTAAGACGGATGTAAGTACAAATGACACAAGAATCAGATATTTATATAGCAATATGCCTTTCAGGCATTTCATTTCCGTTAACGAAGAAGGTACTAATACAACCTTACCGAACTACAAGAATGAAGGAGCAAAAAAAGCAGGTTCTATTGCGATCGGTGTAAATACCACTGCGTACGGAGAAGATGCCGTTGCTTTGGGAGGAAATTTATTTGCCTGGGGACAGAGCAGTGTTATTGTCGGTGAAAGTTCGGACAATTATACCGGTGGAGTAACCGCTAAAGAAGGACAGTTTGATCAAAGCATTATTCTCGGATCAAATAACACCATCTTTGCTCAAAGTGCGGAAAATGGTGGCAGGGAAGATAAAATTATCGGGAACATGAACAGAGTAGAGGAGTCCCATGGCACCTTTGTCCGCGGTACGGGCAACATGGTGTATGATGCGTATAATGATGAAGCGCTGACCGACGAAGATAAACAAAAAGAGCAGGACTTCCTTGATCCGATAGACGGTGGAGATCCGAAAGGTCTCTTCCAGAAGGGAAGAAGCCATGTCACTGTCGAAGGTGACGGTAACATGGTCGCAGGTTCTCTCTATACACAGGTTTCCGGCGTGGGTAACGAAGTTTCCAATTCGCAACCTGACGAGAATGGGCCAAGCACTCCGAGAGTAACCTACAATATCGTTACAGGCAACAGAAACACCGTTGTCGACTCAAGCCATAACCTCATCATGGGCGACAACCACGAGTTGGAAAATGTCAATGGAAATATTATTATCGGCTCGCTGCAAACGAAAGCGAAAACCACCGCATCGAACGTGACCATCCTCGGCAATGACGCCAACGTCAGCGTGGACGGCGGTGTGGCTTTGGGTACCGGTTCCGTAGCAAGTACCGCTGCGGGTGTTTTCGGGTACGACCCCGCTACGGGAGAAGCATCGGCAACAGACAATGCGACATGGAAATCCGGAAACGGCGCTGTCTCTGTAGGTGCGAAGGATAAAACAAGACAAATCACCAACCTCGCCGCAGGCAAAGAAAACACCGACGCGGTCAACGTTGCGCAGCTGAAGGCCTTGAATACCAAAGTAGACAACTTGCCTTCCATTCACTATTTCTCCGTGAAATCGGACGATAGCGCAAATCCTGACGGAACGAACTGGAAGAACGACGGTGCGAGCGGCGAAAACGCAATCGCGATTGGCAAAGATGCCAAAGCCAAAACGAAAGCGTCAGTAGTGGTTGGTTTGAATGCGTCATCCGGCGGTGCGGCCACTGACGGAGTCGCTGTCGGTAATACTGCTTCTGTCACAGGCTTCGGCGGTGTAGCGATCGGGCGCAAAAGCAGCGCACAAGGCCAGGAAACCGTAGCGATCGGCACCGGTGCTAAGGGCGTGCTTAATGGAACCATAGCGATCGGCGGCTACGCCAATGCGGACGGAGTCGGAGCCGTGTCCATCGGGCGAGGCAGCTCCAGTAAAAGGCTCGGCGTATCTGTCGGTGTCAAAAGCTTCAGTGAAGAGCTCGGCGTATCTGTCGGTACCCAAAGCTTCAGTAACCTCCGCAGCGTTGCGGTTGGTGAAGAGGCCAAGGCGGAATCGAAGTACTCTGTAGCGGTTGGTGACCAAACGGCATCGTACGCAGAGGCGGGAGTCACCTTGGGTAATAAAACCCGGGTGTATGGCGACAGCTCCGTGGCGATCGGCAATGAAGCAAGAGTATCAGGAAAACCGTTAACTGAGGCAGAATACAACGCATTGCCGGATGCGGAAAAATCATCGTATAAGGTTCAGGAAGCTCGTTATCCCAACCCTGCTGATCCGATGAATCCGACCATTGAGAAAACATATTTCAAAGTTTTCAACGCCGCAGACTGGAACGCTGAAACGCATTATAATTCTATAGCAATCGGTACGACTTCTTTCGTGGAAGCAAAAGAAGCGATTGGTATCGGTGCGGCTACATGGATTCATGGCGACCGCGGCGTAGCGTTAGGATATACGGCTACGTCGGGAGAAAAAGGAACGGCGCTTGGCGCAGGAGCGCAAGCCAATGCTAACGCAGGTGTTGCCTTGGGTGAAGGCGCGGTAGCGGATACCGCTGCGGAAGTGGCCGGTTATGATCCCCAGACAGGAAAAGCATCCACAGAAACTACGCCGACATGGAAATCCGTGAAAGGCGCTGTATCTGTCGGCACCGCTGATGCGACACGCCAGATCACCAACCTCGCCGCAGGTACGGCGGACACCGATGCGGTGAACGTAGCGCAGCTTAAAGCCGTTAAGACCACTGTCGAAGCGGGCGACTATGTGACCGTTACGCAAAAAACGGAAGACGGAAAGGGAACGACCTACACCGTCAAAGGCCCGAACCTCACTTCCGTGGACACCAATTTGACGGTTACTGATGAGGAAGAAACGGTAGCAGGCACAACGGATAAGAAGAAAGTAGGCTACAAACTTCAACTGAGCAAAACACTTACGGGACTGACAAGCGTTTCAAGTGATGAATTTAAAGTTGGCAATAAGACATATATCAATAGTCAGGGTCTGAATGCGAATAAACAGAAGATCACGAATGTGGCTAAGGGTACGGAGGACACCGATGCGGTCAACTTCAAACAGTTGAGTGACGTAAAAACAAAAGTTGAGACCAACGAAACGAACATCGGAAAACTGCAGGCAGGCTTCACCGTGAAAGACGGCGGAACGGGCAAGGCAGACGTTACACTCGGCGGAGATACGAATCAGGAAGTTACCTTCAAAGCGGCCGTAGACAAAACAACGGAAGCAACGGCGGACGGGTCCTCGCTGACCTCAACTGTCGATACGGACAGAAACGTCACCTACTCGCTGAACATGAAACAGCTGAAACAAGACCTCGGCATTACCGACGGCCCTGGTGGCGTCATGAGCTCGTGGAAGCTGAAAGTAAAGGACGAAAAAACACCGCAGGAAATCAAAAACGGCGAAGCTGTTATCTTTGACGTAGCTGCAGCGGATAAAGGACTCACCGTCACAAGAGAAGGAAAGACAATTAAGTACGGTATCGAAGGCAGTAAGATTGATATCGCAAATAACCAAAGCATCACCAACTTGGGCAAACGGATTGATAACCTCGACCCCATTCACTATTTCTCCGTGAAATCGGACGATAGCGCAAATCCTGACGGAACGAACTGGAAGAACGACGGTGCGAGCGGCGAAAACGCAATCGCGATTGGCAAAGATGCCAAAGCCGAAAGAGAATCGTCAGTAGTGATTGGTTTGAAGGCGTCATCCGGAGAGGCGGCTGATGACGGAGTCGCTGTCGGCAGTAGTGCTTCTGTCACAGGCTTCGGCGGTGTAGCGATCGGGCGCGAAAGCAGTGCGGAAGGTCAGGAAACCGTAGCGATCGGCACCGGTGCTAAGGGAGTACTTAATCGAACCATAGCGATCGGCGGCTACGCCAATGCGGACGGATTCGGAGCCGTAGCCATCGGCAGGGACAGCTCCAGCAAAGAGAGAGGTGTTGCTCTTGGTAACAGCAGCTTCAGCCACGCCTACAGTGTTGGGGTTGGTGAAACGGCGATTGCGGAAGCGCCGTTCTCTGTAGCAGTTGGCGACATGACGGGATCGTATGCAATGGGTGCTGTTACCTTGGGAAATAAAACCAGAGCATTTGGTGACAGCTCCGTGGCGATCGGTAATCAGGCGAGGGTTTCAGGAAAAGGCATAACTCCGGAAGAATATGAAGCATTGCCGGAAGCGGATCAAAAATTATATAGACTCTATGAGGCTGTTTATTACAACTATGATGATCCGTCGAAACCGATTGTAGATAGAAAATATTTCAAGGTGATAGACGCGTACGACTGGAGAGCTGAAAAACATTATAATTCGATAGCGATCGGTACGACTTCTTTCGTGGAAGCAAAAGAAGCGATTGGTATCGGGGCGGCTACAAGGATTCATGGAGACCGAGGCGTAGCGTTAGGATATGCGGCTGTGTCGGGAGAAAACGGAACGGCGCTTGGCGCAGGGGCGCAAGCCAAGGCTAACGCAGGTGTTGCCTTAGGTGAAGGCGCGGTAGCTGATACCGCTGCGGAAGTGGCCGGTTATGATCCCAAGACAGGAGAAGCATCCACAGAAACTACGCCGACATGGAAATCCGTGAAAGGCGCTGTATCTGTCGGCACGGCAGATAAAACAAGACAGATCACCAACCTCGCCGCCGGTACCGAAGACACCGATGCGGTGAACGTCGCGCAGTTGAAGAAGGTGGGTGAAGTAATCGGTAAGGGCCTGAAATTTAAGGGAGATGACGCTGGTGTTGTCACAAAGCAGCTGGGTGATCAGTTGGATATCAAAGGTGGCGCGACAGGGAATCTGTCAGCGAATAATATTGGTGTGGTATCGGATGGATCAGCTCTGAACATAAAGCTGGCAGAGAATATTGACCTGGGCGCCAATGGCAGTGTGCAGACCGGCGAGACCAAGATCGACAACACCGGCCTGACGGTAGGTGGTAAGACCTATGTGAGCGCTGCGGGTCTGAATGCGAATAACCAGAAGATCACGAATGTGGCTAAGGGTACGGCGGATTCGGATGGTGTGAACGTGGCGCAGTTGAATGACGCCATTGCCGGTACCGCGAAAGCAACCACGGTTAAAGCCAAAGATGCGAATGTAACGGTCACTTCGGGTACCAACCCCGCCGGCGGTTTTGAGTATACCGTGGGTTTAGGCGATAAGGTTACTTTGGGTACGGCAGTCAACCAGGTTGTGGTGGACGGTACCTCGGGTAAGATTTCTGCCGGTGATAAGGTAAAGATTGACGGAACGACAGGCGATGTCCAGGCCGGCACGGTGAAGGTGACGGGCGCGGGCACGGTGAATTCGCTGACGAACCGTACCTGGGATATTGACAATCCGTCAATCGTTAATGGTCAGGCTGCGACGGAAGACCAGCTGAAAGTGGTCAGCGATGGTGTGAAGTCCAACAAGACTAACATTGAGACGATCAATACAACGATCGGTAAGGGCCTGAAATTTAAGGGAGATGACGCTGGTGTTGTCACAAAGCAGCTGGGTGATCAGTTGGATATCAAAGGTGGCGCGACAGGGAATCTGTCAGCGAATAATATTGGTGTGGTATCGGATGGATCAGCTCTGAACATAAAGCTGGCAGAGAATATTGACCTGGGCGCCAATGGCAGTGTGCAGACCGGCGAGACCAAGATCGACAACACCGGCCTGACGGTAGGTGGTAAGACCTATGTGAGCATCGCGGGTCTGAATGCGAATAACCAGAAGATCACGAATGTGAAGGCAGGTGAGGTGGATTCCGATGCGGTGAACATGGCGCAGCTCAAAGCCGTCAACACCAAGATTGACGATGCGGCCAAGTGGACGATTCAGGACAGCGAGTCGACGCCGGGCAGCAAGACCATTGACGCCACCACTCCGCTGGTAGTGCAGGGTGCGGACGGGGTCACCGCGAAGGTTGATACCACGAAAGGGCTGCAACTCGGCCTTGATAAGACTGAGCTGAGCAATACGATTAACAACGGCCCGGTGATTACCAATGTGGAAGCGAAGTTCAAAGTAGGCGCCGACAGCGGCACGGATAAGCCCGTGACCGCCGATAAGACGGGTACGCAGACCATCAAGTTCACCGGCGACGGTAACATTATCGAATCCAAAGTGACCAGCGATGGTGTGCAGTACAAGGTGAACGAGACCAAGCTGAAAGACACACTGAGCAATACGTTTGCTAAAACGGATGCCAGCAATCTGACCGGCGACAATGTGACACAATGGAGAGAAAAGCTGGGTGTCACAGACCATGCCTTGTCGCAGGCCAGCGCCTGGAAGCTGCAGGTGAATGGCGGCAGCGAGCGCGTCATTGGTAAAGACGACGTGGTAAATTTCGTAGCGGGTAGCTATACGGAAGTGACTGCAACCGGCAATGATGTCAAGATTGGCCTGAATGATGCGGCGAAAGAAAAACTTGCTAAAGTTGATACGCTGGAAGGTAAAATTAAAGCGAATAAGGTACAGGTTACCGGGGATGACGCTACCGGTGTGAAAGTTGCAGATAAGAAAGAAGCCGACGGCTCCACTACCTACAAAGTCAGCCTTGGTGAAAAAATTAAAGTGGGCGGCGTGACGATGGACGGAGCCGGTGCCAACCGTACGATTACCGGCTTGACGAATACGGGTTTGGACGTGGCAGGTTTTGCTACCAGTAAGCGGGCAGCCACCGAAGAACAGCTGCAGGCGGCCATGACGCAGATGAGTGCAAACGCGAAGGCAACCAAGGTTGAAAGCGGCGATGAAAATATTGTCGTGAGCAAGACGACCGAAGGCCAGAATGAAAATAAATATACGGTTGAGCTGAATAAGAATCTGAATGTGGACAGCCTTAATGCCGGCGGTACCACGGTAAATAAGGACGGCATCTCTGTCCAGGGCGCCGATGGTAAACCAGGTGTAACCATCACGAAAGACGGTATTGATGCCGGCGGGCAGACCATCCGTAATGTGAAACCCGGTGAAAAGCTCGATGATGCGGCTACGGTGGGGCAGCTCAAAGATTTGGCAGGTGCGGCCGGCAACGGCCTGAATGAATTGGGCAACCAGATTGGCAGGCTGGACGGCCGTGTGAATAAGGTCGGCGCCGGCGCTGCGGCTCTGGCGGCCTTGCACCCCGTTGATTTTGACGCGGATGACAAGCTGGACGTGGCTGCGGGCTGGGGTCATTACAAAGGCAGAAATGCCATGGCTCTGGGCGCGTTCTACCGTCCGGACGAGCGAACCATGTTCAGCCTCGGCGGTACTGTTGGGAATGGGGAAAACATGATCAATGCGGGTATCACCTTTAAGCTGGATAAACGCAGAGGCCCGATTCACGCCATTACTTCCAAAGTACAGCTGGTGCAGGAAGTGACGCAGCTGAAAGCGGATAATGACGAACTGCGTAAGGATAATGCGGAATTACGCGAACAGATGAAAGAGATCAATGCCAAGTTGGAAAAACTTATGGCGGCGAAATAAGTGAAGAAAGAGCGGCGGCAAGAGCCTGACAGTTTCTTGCTGCTGCCTCAAAACAGAGTGCGTACCTGTTCCATAAGGCACGCGCTCTGTTTTTGCATACGGTCACGGTTACAGTAAAGCAGGAAGTTATCTTTGTAAATCTTTTGTGAAAGCCTTTTTTGCCCCTTACAAGCAAAAGAATATATTGTATAATAAACTAAAAGGTGCAGTAGCTCCTGTATATGTTTTATGAGTATAAAAGGTTTGATTATAAAAGGCCGTATTGCAGGCCGGAAAGAGGATGGCTATGTATAAGATTCTGATTGCGGATGATGACCCTCGGATTCGCGAGATTTTGCGTGTATATTTTAAAAAAGCGAATTTTGAAGTGATTGAGGCGGAAGATGGGCAACAGGCCCTTACCAAGGTCGAAAAGGAAAAGCCTAATATTGTTCTGTTGGACATCATGATGCCGGTGATGGATGGTATACAGGCCTGCGAAGAGATTCGCAGTACCTACGATATCCCTATTATTATGCTGACGGCGAAAGATGAGGATGATGACCGCATTCTGGGGCTGGAACAGGGCGCGGACGATTATATTACGAAACCGTTCAATGCCAGAGAGGTCATCGCCCGCGTAAAGGCGGTCCTGCGTCGTTCCGGCGGTTTCCAGAATTTAACGGATAAAACAAAAATTAAATTTGACGGTCTTTCCATTGACAGGGAACGCATGGAAGTGTTTTCTTTTGATAAGCCGGTTACGTTTACGACTAAAGAGTTTGAATTGCTTTGGTACCTGGCGTCGGCACCCGGTAAAGTGTATTCGCGCAATCAGCTGTTGGAGTCCATTTGGGGCTACACGTATTTTGGGGATACACGCACCGTGGACACGCATATTAAACGGATCCGCCAGAAACTGGCGATCCCTCCCGAGTCCGGCTGGGACATCGCTACGGTTTGGGGCGTAGGCTATAAATTTGAATTGAAAAATACAGTTCCCAACACGAAATAGCAGTCTTTGAGGTGTGGAGTGAATAAGTCATTAAGTACCCGGCTGATGTATAGCTTTATGGCCATCATTGTGATTGTGGTGGTTGGCATCACAGCCGGTACTTCCTATTTAATCGCAGATTATTTCTTTAAAATTAAAGAAGAAGAACTGTCGCAAAAAGGACGGGAAATGGCAGATACGGTGGAGTATTTCGTGACCAACGAAAACAACCGTTATATGTTAATGCGTTATTTAATTGCGGTGGATCGCCTGGTAGGGGCTCGTATCTGGTTGTTTGATGATGATTATAATCTGCTGGCGGCATCGAATATTGCCGCGGATGTAGATGCTGTGGGGAATCTGACAACTGTCCAGGGCGAGCCTAAACTGCATAAGCCGGATGTGGCAGCCCCGGCGAATCAGATCCCTGTGTATGAGTATACGACCCGTCTGGCTGAAGAAATTAAGCACGGGCAGGTTTCCCATAATGTTAATAATATTTTGAAAGATATCTACCGGGGCGGCATGGTCCATTCCCAGATTTATCACCCTTATTTTAAACAACAGGTAATTCTGGTAGGTGTGCCGTATGGTGATAAAAATCACCCCAAAGGAGCTATTTTGATGGCGGAGCCGTTGAGCGGCTTTGGCGGTTTTCTGCGCAATGTCTATATCTTTACCATTATTGTGGGGATTATCGGCCTGATCATCAGTCTTTTTATGGTACGCCGTTTGTCCCAGCAGGTAGTGAAGCCTCTGGCTTCTATGAAAGATGCTACGATTGCCATCGCCGGGGGGAATTATTCCCGCAAGGTAGAGGTAAACGGGGAAGACGAAGTGGCCGAACTGGGCAATGCCATCAATCACCTCAGTTCTGAACTCAGCAGCTATCTGGGAAAATTAGCCCGCATGGAAAAGATCCGCCGCGATTTCGTAGCGAACGTGTCCCATGAACTGCGTACGCCGATCACGATCATCCGCGGGTATAATGAGATCATCGGGGACAGTCTCCCCCCCCAAGATATCAGTAAGCGCTACAGCGACTTGATTGCCGGTGAAACGCTGCGGTTGGAACGGCTGGTTCGGGGTCTGCTGGATATCAGCCGTTTACAGAACAGCGAAAAACTCAAGCCCTCGGATATGGTGCCATTGCCGATGGCTGACATTATTCGAACGGTGGCAGAAAACCTGATGGTGAAAGCGGACCCGAAAAAAATTACCCTGGCGCTGCAACTGGAAGAAGGCACGGAGGTCATGGGCAACGGGGATCAGATGGTGCAACTGTTGTTGCTTTTGGGTGATAACGCAATCAAATATTCCCCTGAGGGCAGTTATGTCCGGTATGAAAGTAAGACCCTGCCGGGCGGTTCTTTTGAGGTAAGCGTCGTGGATAATGGCCCCGGCATTCCGGAAGAGGATATCCCTTTTATTTTTGAGCGTTTTTATAAGGTGGATAAATCCCATGCGCAAAGTTCTTCGAAGGGCACCGGGTTGGGGCTGGCCATTGCGAAAGAAATTGTGCGTATGCATGGAGCGCGTTTGGAAGTATTCTCGCAAGTTGGTACGGGCACGCGGTTTGTAATCACCTTTTCGACGGATAAGGTGATCAAAGCTGCGCCGCAGGGGCAATGAAACAGGTTGCCTGCCGTCAGATAAAGGTGGCGGCGAAGTGAACCTGAGCGGAATAAAAAGGATGCGGAACGACCTTTGCCCGCTTATCTTACGGGAAGAAGTCACATAAACGCAGTAAAAATAGCGACGGTAATTCATGAACGAATGGGATAAAAGAGAAACGGAGGGGAAACCATGCTGGAAAAACTGGCGCCGGAATTCCGCTTTGCTTCTCTGACAGACATCGAAACAGAGTGGCTGAAAGAACATCAGTTTGAGGCTTTGGTGCTGGACATTGATAATACGTTGTTGGCCAGAGACTGTACGCGAATTCCGGCAGACCATCTTTTTTGGCTGCAGAACCTTCGCCGTGCAGGCATCGATCTGGTCCTGGTTTCCAATAACGGGGGCCCCAGAGTCGCAGAGTTACAGGTACAGCTGAAAGAGCATGATGTCCCTTTGCCAATCCTGACCTGGGCAGGCAAACCATTGAAACCGGCTTTTTTGCGTGCATGCGCTTTATTAAATCATTCTCCGTCATCTATGGGAGGGCCGGCCCCCGGAATTTTGGTAGTGGGCGATCAACTATTTACTGATGTGCTGGGCGCCCATTGCAGCGGGTTGCCGGCTGCCTGGACCCGGCCGTTGCCGGGGCGGGACTTTATTTTTACCCGGATTGTAAGAGTGGCGGAACGTTGGGTTGCCGGGCGTCTGATGCAGCAGGGACGGATGCCGGAAGAGATCATACAGAATACAAAGAAGTGAGGGGAAGCAGATGAAACTGGCGTTAGTTCAAATGGAGATCAAAGAAAAAAACTGTGCCGGCAATACTCGCCACGGTCTGGAACTGTTGCGGGAAGCCGCCCGACACAGTGAGCTGGTGATTTTACCGGAGATTTGGACAACGGGCTATTCGTTAGGGCGTTTAAAAGAAGAAACGATTACGCTTTCCGACCCGCTTTTTACGGAGTTAGCCTCCATTGCCCGAGAAAATAACTGCTTTCTGCTGCCCGGTTCACTTCCGATAAATATAGAAGGGAAGATCTATAATCTGCTGCCGGCCATTGACAAAAAGGGGCACATCATCCATCAATACAGTAAGGCCCATCTGTTTGGGCTGTTTGAGGAAGAACGCTTTTTCGCGGCCGGTCATAATTTTAAAACGTATCATTTAGGGGACATCTGTTGCGGTTCCACGATTTGTTATGACCTGCGTTTTCCGGAATTATATCGACATCTGGCGCTGCAGGGCGCGCAGCTGATCGTTTGCCCTGCGGAATGGCCTTCCCTGCGCGGCGCTGGGTTTGACCTTCTTTCCCGGGCGCGGGCGTTTGAAAATCATTTGTATGTAGCGGCGGTCAATTGCGTAGGTACTTTTAAAAATGCGCCGTTTTATGGTCATTCACGCCTCATCGATCCGTTGGGGCGGATTGTGGCGGAAGGCGGTACGGACGAAGAGATTATTTATGCGGAACTGGACCTTGCTAGGATAACCCGGACGCGCAGTGTGTTGAATGCGTTGCAGGATGTCAGGCTGTCCATTCAGGAGCCGCGGTTATGACGGGCAAGTGTTAATAGTTAAGCATTAACAGTTATACGATTTATGACAGGCAGCTTAGAAAACTGGTTAACAGGTCGTTTTATGCCGGCAGGACAGGAGGAAGAAATGCGGTATACTAAATTTTGGGGTCTTTTTCTGGCAGTGGTTTTCTTTGTCTTTCCCGGTGTGCAGTCTGTGGCTGCAAAAAACGTGCCCAAAGATGTAACTTATTTGCTGGGCCTGTATTACGGTAACGGTTCTGTTTTTCTTGTGCGGGAAAATAGGGGGGCACTGGAGCTGCTTTACCAGACGGATCCGGCGGATAAGGATTTTTCCCATGCGAATATTTTCCCTCTGAAAAAAGTGCGCTTTGATTCTTATACCATTAATGAGGCAGGGCCTCTTCTTTCGGCGGAAGCGGCCGTACGTTTTGAACGGGATGCCGATGGCAATGGGATCCTTTGTAAAGTAGGCGGCAAACGTTTTACACGCGCCTTTTTCCCGGGTCAGGGCAACAAGACGCAGAGGCTTGAACCCAACGCAAATGCGGCGGCTTTAAAAAGCAAAGCGGCTCAATTTACGCCGCCGGCTTCTCTGCAAAAGGGAAAAGCGGCCCATCTGGTAAACTTGCGGCAGGCGGTTCCTTCGGCTCTGTTTGATTTGCGTTATGCGACGGACAACAATATATTCGGCGTGCCGTTGTATGCTGAAAAAGTGACCGCAATGCTTGATGAGCAGGCGGGCAAGGCGCTGCAAAAGGCGGCTTCCTTCCTTGGCACACATGGTTATGGGCTTTTGATCTGGGAAGCGTATCGCCCTTGGTATATTTCCAAGCTGGCCTCCGACCTGTTGCCGGCTAAACAGAAGGGGATGCTGCCTTTACCTAAAGAAGGGGAAGACAGAAATACCGGTCTGTCTGTGGACGTAAGTCTGTATTATCTGGACAGCGGTTTGCCGGTCGCGATGATCAGTGATTTCGATGAGATCTCTCCCCGCCAGTTTCCGGCCTATGCAGGCGGCACGGAAAAACAAAGGCAGCAGCGTGATCTGTTGGTAAAGAGTATGCAGGATTCCGGGTTTGTTCAGGGCGAACAGGAGTGGTGGCATTTTACGTTGGGTGATGTTGCAGGGTTTCAGCATTTGAATCTGCCCAATTAAAACCTGCTTTGAATCTTCTTGATTAAAACTGAATCTTTCTGATCAAAGTCCGGCGATGGAGAACGTCATTTCGTCCTTTTATAAAAGGATACATTTTTACCCAAACGGATTCTTGCTTGACAAATTTTTGTCGCATGTTACAGTTATAAATATGAAAAATACAGAAAATAAGGGCGGAGGTAAAACTATGACAGTGTATGATTGTGCCAATGAACTGGCAAGAGAAATGCGGGCGACCCGCGAATTTTCCGTATTGAAAGAGGCAAAAAACAAGCTGGCGTCTGAACCGGATACGAAAGTCCTGGTTACTAAATTTATGCAGTTAGGGCAGGAAGTGGAAATTGCCCGCTATCAGAAAAAAGAAGTACCGGCAGACAAACAGGAAGAACTTGATAAATTAATGCGTACATTAAGCCTGAATCCGTTGGCTATGGATTATTTAAACGCATTTCAGCGTTTCCAGCTTATGTTTCAGGATGTCTCTAAAACCATTACCGATGTCGTAAAAGAAGTGGCAGAGTAAGGCATGAATAATCAGGAAATTGCAGACTCGTTGAAAAAAACGATTTTGGGCGAGGTGCGGATCAACGAGCCCATGACGCATCATACCTCTTTTCATATCGGGGGGCCCGCCGATATTCTCGTCATTCCTCAGTCCACAGAGGATGTGCGTAAGGTTCTGGATTTTACGCGCCAAAAGGATATTCCGCTTACCGTATTAGGCAATGGCTCCAATGTACTGGTTCGCGATAAAGGGATCCGTGGCATTGTCCTGAAGTTGGGCAATGCGTTGAAAAGCCGGGAGCAAAAGGGGAATCGGTTTACCTTTGGCTGCGGCATCGCTTTAGCACAGTGTTCCCGTATTATAGGAGAAGCAGGGTTTAGCGGCATGGAATTTGCCGTTGGCATCCCCGGCAGTTTAGGCGGCGCGTTATATATGAATGCAGGTGCTTATGGCGGAGAGATGAAGGATGTGGTGGTGGCGGCGTCTGTTATGGATCGACGCGGGGAGATCCGGGTCCTTTCTCCCGAAGAACTGCAATTAAGTTATCGCCATTCCGTGTTGCAGGAGGATGGCCGTATCGTCTTGGATATAACACTGGAAGTGGTACCGGCAAATGGTGCCGAAGTGTTGGCTAAGATGGAGGAATTGAGTCAGCGGCGGATCAGCAAACAACCGTTGGAAATGCCCAGTGCCGGCAGTGTTTTTAAACGCCCGGAGGGTTGTTTTGTGGGGCCTTTAATTGAAAAAGCCGGACTTAAAGGGTTTAGGATCGGCGGCGCGCAGATTTCCGTAAAGCATGCCGGCTTTATTGTGAATGCCGGAAATGCGACGGCCGCGGATGTACTGGCATTGATTTCGTATATTCGTAACAAAATTTGGACAGACTATCAGGTACAGTTGAAGCCGGAGGTCTTGATTATAGGAGAAGAATGACCAATATTTATGATTTAATTGCGGACTTATATACAGATGATGAGAGCTGGAACCAGGTGCTGCGTCGGGAATACGCCGATGAATTCCTGCGTCGGGAGGCCTTCGCCGGCGCCGATGATGATGAATTGATCGATATCTGGTCCCAGGTCATGTTTTTGTTGGTTTATTGCGGTAATTCCGGAGCGAATATAGGCGACCTGTCCGGCGAAGATTTTATTTATTGTCTGGGCTGGTGCCAACGCAATGTAGGCGATTTTATTTTAAATTACAGGGGCGTAGAGCGCTTTTTGTCTGTGAACGACCGTCTGCTGCGTTTCTTAAAACAGAAGAAAGCGATCTCGGACGATACGGCGGCAGCCAAGTGCCGCGCCAAGGTGCTGGGAGAAGGGGAGCAGCTGCTGATTTTTAATAAAGACGGTTCCCTGCCTTCCGCGTTTCTGGATCGTCGCCTTAATTCAGAACCTGATTTACCGATGAAAGTGTTTGTGCAGCTGGGACAAAGGCTGACGGATATCTTTGGTTTGTTGCGGGATCATTTTCAACATCCCTTATTTCAACATGACCGGGAACGGGCCTATCTTTCCTTTTTCGGTACAGAGATGGTACCTGATTTAGAGGAGCACCCTGATTTATTTGCCACATTTTGGGAATATTTTACCTTTGATTACCATTTGATTGGCAATAATCAGCGTCCGTTAGAAGAATTTTATGAGTTTTACAAAAAAAATCCCAGACCGGAATACGGTGAAAATAATCATTCCCTGCTCAGTTTGATGGAAATGCTCCTGCAGGCGGAGCTTCTGATTTTTACGGTAGAAGAGCCGGTTTCAGAAGGCTGGTATCAGTGCCGGGATTTTTTTACGGGGAATCTTATGGAGTTGTGCCTGCCTTTGGACGAGGGCCTGGATTATACTGACTTTCTTTGTTCGGCTCATGTATTTGAGGATGGGAATCTGGTCACGGAATATTTGCGCAGCGTTACCATACCGCCTTTAGCCAGAAAAGCCCTGCGCAATAATTTTACGCAATTGTTAAAGTGGTATCAGGTGGCGGCGCCACAGGCGGACTGGGCAGAATTTTGCCGCGCTAACGGCGCTTTGGTGTTGCATGTGATTGCCTATGCCGGTGTGAAAGACACGGTGTTGGAAGCGTTTCGCTGGACGACAAACGTGAGGGATTACCGGCCGGCTGTCGCCAAACCGCAGGATGAGATCCACGATTTTCTTGTGGTGCTATACAGGCATTTGCACCTGCCCTATCGTGATTGCCGTAATCTGGACAGAATGTGGAACGATTTTCACGCTGTCAGTCCTGTTGTCTGTTTTAAAGAAGAAGATTTCACGTATTGGTGCATCGCCTTGTTAGGCGCTTATATGGAGAGCAATGACACGCCCTTTTTTGATATGGATCAATATGTAACTTCCTCCCGCTATGATAGGAATACGATTCAGGAAAAGATGGAATATATTCGTACTTCGCTTCAGTTGGAACCTTTTGATCCCCGGTATGTAAATGAAGAAGCGATGATTTCCATGATTTTGTTGTGAAGGAGGACCTGGGATGCTTTGCAAATTCTGCCAACATGAATTTGACGCTCGTCTGACAGAATGTCCTTATTGCCACCGTCTTGTGGAAGTAGAGGCTCAACCGCTGACCCGGGAAGAACGGGATAATTTTAGCGGCGCAACGATTGAAGCGGACGGCACGATCCATGAAGGGGACGAGGGTGCTGCCGGAGTACGTCAGGACAACGGTTACGAGAGTTCCGGTGACGGGGCGGAAACGACAGCGGATGGGTCCGGCATTCATGTCTACCACACCGGCGGTCTGATGACCTGGCTGATTATCGCCCTTGTGTTGATCGGTATCGTGTTCTTTCTCTTGCCGGCCTTTATTTTTATTGCCATTGCCGGCGCTGTGGCAGGCGCTGTCGTACTGTTTTTCCTGCGTTTATTTCAATAGTTCGCAACGTAAAAGACCCTCTGCCCAAAATTGGGCAGAGGGTCTTTCCTTTTGTTTTACTCTTCGCCAGGCACGCGCAGTACGGCACCTTCCGCTGCCGAAGAAACCAAAGCGGCATAACGGGCTAAGTAACCGCTTTTTACTTTAGGCGCGGGGCATTTCCAGACAGACTTCCGCCGGGCCAGTTCTTTGCCAGATACTTTGACGTTCAGTTTACGTCGGGGAATATCAATTTCAATCAGATCGCCTTCTTCAATTAAAGCAATGTTGCCGCCTTCCTGCGCTTCCGGGGAAATATGGCCGATGCAGGCCCCGCGGGTGGCTCCGGAAAAACGTCCGTCCGTTAACAGCGCTACGTCTTTGTCCAGCCCCATCCCGGCCAATACGGAAGTGGGATTTAACATTTCCCGCATTCCGGGGCCGCCTTTGGGCCCTTCATACCGGATCACGACTACGTCACCTTTTTGAATTTTCTTACTGCAAATGGCGGCAATGGCCTCGTCTTCCGAGTTAAAGACACGGGCCGGACCTGTATGCACCAGCATTTCTTCCGCAACGGCGCTTTCTTTTACGACGGAGCAGTGGGGCGCGATATTACCGGTTAAAACTGCAATGCCGCCCGTTTTATGATAGGGGTTGTCAATGGAATGAATGACATCCGGGCGGAGGATTTCCGCATTTTTTATTACGGCGCCGATGGTTTTGCCGCTTACGGTTTTGCAGCGTTTATTCAGTAAATTGAGTTTAGCCAGTTCGTGCATGACAGCGGAGATCCCGCCGGCTTCATTTAAATCGGTCATGTGGTGGGAGCCGCCCGGACTCAATTTGGTCAGGTACGGCGTTTTATGCGAAATCGCATCGAATAATGACAGCGGCAGGCGGATCCCCGCTTCGTGGGCAATGGCCGGAAGATGCAGCGCCGTATTGGTAGAACCGCCGATGGCCATATCCACGGTGATCGCATTTTTAAAAGCGCTTAAAGTCATGATATCCCGAGGCAGAAGCTGTTCTTTGACCAGACGTACGACTGTTTCGCCGGCCTGTTTGGCCAGACGGGCTCTGTCCCCCTGGTAGGCTGCGGGAATGGTTCCGTTACCGGGCAGGCCCATACCCAATACTTCCGTTAAGCAGTTCATGGTATTGGCCGTAAATAAACCGGCGCAGCTGCCGCAGCCGGGACAGGCGGATTTTTCAATACAGGTCAATTCCTGCCGGTTGATTTTTCCCGCTTCAAAACGGCCGGCCGCTTCAAAGGCCTGGGAGATCGAGATATCTTTTCCGTTGTTGCGCCCGGGGAGCATAGGGCCGCCGCTGCAGAAAACGGTGGGGATATTTACCCGCAAGGCGCCCATCAGCATCCCGGGCACGATTTTATCACAGTTGGGGATCATGACCATGCCATCGAAGGCGTGACCGTTTATCAGCGCTTCTACACTGTCCGCTACCAGCTCTCTGCTGGCCAGTGGATACTTCATCCCTTCGTGTCCCATAGCGATGCCGTCGCAGATACCGATGGCGGGTACTTCAACCGGTACGCCGCCGGCAGCCAGAATTCCATACTTCACCATTTTGGCCTGATCGTCTAAATGAGCGTGTCCGGCAATAATCTCACTTTGGGCGTTGACCACAGCGATCATAGGTTTCTTTAACTCTTCTTCGGAAAATCCCAACGCATAAAACAGCGAACGGTGTGCCGCTCTTGTGGAGCCGACTTTTACTTGAGAACTGCGCATTTTTAATTCCTCTTTTCCTGATAACGTGATGTTTTTTAGTACCGGGACCGAACGCTGGCAACGCCGGTCGTGGTATTTTGTAAAGCTGTTTTTTTGTATAATTTGTGTATAAAATGTATTGTATAGTTCGCTAAAAGCCTTGTCAATGAAATGCGGCAAACCGACAGAAATTCTGCTGTGTTACAGAAAAAATGTAAAGCGTGTTACAGATGATTCTTTATCATTTTGAAAACCTTTTCGCATTAAAAATTCCTTCTTTGAAGAAGTATCGGTTATAGGGTATAATACAATTCAGATAAGGTAAGACAAGGCGGTGTCCGGCAGGACTTCCTTCCTTAGCAAAATATTTACTTACCGGAGCAGGAGGCTCAAAAAATGAAAAACAGATTATGTGAAGTATTAGGTGTTCGTTATCCCATTATTCAGGGCGGTATGGCCTGGAGTACCGACGCAACTTTAGCGGCTGCCGTATCCAATGGCGGCGCTGCGGGAATTATCGGCACCGGCGGCCGCCCGACAGAATGGGTGGAAGAAGAAATAAAAAAAGCAAAGACCCTGACGGACAGGCCCTTTGGTATCAATCTGATGCTGATGGCGCCTAATGTGGAGGAAATTGCAGAGCTGGCCCTGCGGGAAAAAGTGGCCTTTGTCACTACGGGAGCCGGCAGCCCGCTTCCCTGGATCGAAAGAATGCATCAGGGCGGCGTGAAGGTGATTCCCGTTGTGCCCAATGTGAAGCTGGCGAAACGCATCGCTTCCTCCGGCGCGGACGCTTTGATCATCGAAGGGATGGAAGCCGGTGGCCATATCGGTACGATGACCACCATGGCGCTTTTGTCCAATGTGCTGCGGGAAGCCTATCCCATTCCGGTACTTGCCGCAGGAGGAATTTCTGACGGCAGAGCTATGGCTGCGGCTTTGCTGATGGGCGCAGATGGGGTACAAATGGGAACCCGCTTCCTCTTAACTACGGAATGCCCCGTCCATGAAAAAACCAAAGAAATGATCCTCAATGCGACGGATACAGACTGCATAGTAACAGGTTATTCCCGCAATATGGGGGTGCGTTGTCTGGCCAATGACTTTACCAGGCAATACCTGGAAGCAGAAATCAGCGGCGCGCCGAAAGAAACGCTGTTGGCTATGGGCACAGGCAGGTCTCGTAAAGGCATGCAAGAAGGGGATATCGTAAACGGCAGCGTAATGGCAGGCGAAAGCCTGAATGTGCTGACCGATATTCTTCCCTGTAAAGAGGTTATTGAACGGATCATCCGGGACGCGAACGCAGCACTGGCCAGAGCAGAGTCGCTTAGGCTGTAAAAAAGCTATTGGGGTTTATGAAAAGATTGTTGACGGAAGTAATTTTCTTAAAACAATCTGTCCTGTGTAAGGAGTTGTTCTTTTCTTTCCTCGTATTCCAGTGAAAAATACGGCGAAAGTTGTGCTTCCCGGAAATCAAACCCGTAAGCCCTGGGGCTTAAGGAAAGGATAGGGGGCGCCTGAATCCGTTTGGCTGAAGCAAAGCCGGCAAACAGTGCATACCAGCGCTCCAGATCCCGGATGAAAGCGTCATGGGTGGGAAATAACCTGTCGATCACGCCGGATCCGCAGCCGATAAACGCTTCCAGATCGTGTTCCATATAGTGACGCAGCACCTCAGCCGGGGACATTTTTTCCCAGTTCTCCACAAAGGCGCGGAACAGATAATCGTGATATTCGTACAAGAGGGGATCGCCTCCTCTGCCGACTGTCTGCTCCTCTGAAAGCTCGGCACTGGGGCGGATCGTGAAGATCGCTTCCGGTATCACTTCTTTTTTGTACACGTTTTCATTCAGGTAACGGCCCAGGTCATAAACCTGATGTTTCCATAAATCCCCCAGGGGGCAGAAGAGGCCCAACAGATCACCGTAGAAGGTACCATAGCCTACGGTGATCTCCGCTTTATTGGCATTGCAGCAGACGCCGCCTTTGAAAGCGGCGGAAAAGCCGGAGAGAATGCGGGCTCCCCGATCACGGGCCTGAATGTTTTCGTACATCAGCCCTGTTAATTCCACTTTAAAATCCCGATTGGACGTATAACTGTGGATGGGCGAATACAGTTGTTCCACCGTATGAGCGACGCTGTCGCCAATGGGAACGATGGTGTAATTGCAGCCCAGATTTTCCGCCAGTTGTTGGGCTAAATTTCTGGTCAGCTCGGAATTGTAACGGCCGGGCATGTTCACCAAAAGCACTTGCCGGGGCCCTAAAATATGAGCCAACAAGGCGGCCGTTACCGCGGAATCGATTCCCCCGGAAGCCCCCAGCACCATGCGGTTGATGCCCAGTTGCTGCAAAAATCCGGCGGTTCCGTAACGCAGCGTTTTAAAGATGACCGCCTTTTCATCTTCTTCGGTGGCGATCAGCTCATCTTCCGCCGCCAGCGCTTTGATTTTTTGCGTAGCTTTGTCCCAGGTAAAGGCGAGCAGTTTCGCCTCAAACATCGGGGCGGCTGATTTTATCGCCCCGTCCGGACCGTAGACACAGCTTTGTCCGTCAAATGTAAAAATATTTTTCCCGTTATTTTGGACGCCGACCGGATTACAGTAAATCAGAGGCAGATGCAATTCTTTTGCCTGACGGCTGAAAAGCGCATGCCGTTTCTTATTTTTTCTCAAGGTAAAAGGTGAGGCGGAAAGAGTACACAATAATTCGGCGCCGCCGGCCTTTAAAAGCGCGGACACATCGTTGGCATAATGTTCATTCCACCCGTCTTCACAAAGCAAAACCCCCAGAGTGTACGGTTGTCCGGCCAGGGTCAGGGAAAAACAGGACCCTCCGTTTTTCAGGGAAATGCGTTTTTCCCGCAGCAGGGTCTCCTGACCCGTAAAATACCGCACATCGTCAAATTCCCGATAGGCGGGCAGCAAGGTTTTGGCGACGAAAGAAAGTCCCTGGCCTGTCTCCACGAAACGCCCGTTTTGGGCGACAAAGGCGGCATTGTATTTACGCACATGACCGTCTGTGTTGTGACGCTTCCAGTCTACCGCCACATTGCCAAACACAACCGTGATCCCCTGTGAGGCTTCGGCAATCTGCCTGCCATACGCTTCGCAATCCTGCAAAAATGCGGTCTGCTCCCATAAATCGCCGATCAGGTAACCGGAAACGGCCAATTCCGGCAGTAGCAACAGGTCAACATTTTCTTTTTTGGCCTGTTCCATGCATGTCAGGATGGTTTTCAGGTTCTTATCAGGGCGACCCGCTATGACTTCTATCTGTCCACAGGCGATTTTAAGGGGCATAACCGAGACCTTCTTTCTTTATATCCGTGATTTACCGTTGTGTACAGCGCTTGCCTTTACACAAACGCCTTTCTTGTATTTTTCTTTGGACTGTGTTTCCCGGAACATTCCGCTGATCGTTCCGGTTTCAGGAAATCCCCTTACAACCAAGGGGATATTTTTCTTACGTAAGATATTCTTATCCTAAATTATAACAGACACTTTTGCGTTTTTCCATATTATAAGGTAATATATAATAGCGCAGGAGGCTTTAACGTGATGAAAACCAGTAAAAAAACAAATGCGGCCCGTATTTTGGATGAACTGCATATTCCCTATGAATTGAAAACCTATCCTGTGGACGAAGAGCATTTGGATGCGGTGCATGTGGCCCGGGAAGTAGGTCTGCCCGCCGGACAGGTATTTAAGACATTATGTGTCCGGGGGGACAAGAGCGGCATTATTTTTGCGGTGATTCCCGGCGACGCCACAACGGATTTAAAAAAACTGGCCCAGGCCAGCAAGAACAAACGCTGCGAACCGGTACCTTTAAAGGAACTGCTGCCGCTGACCGGCTATATTCGTGGGGGCTGCTCGCCCTTAGGCGCTAAAAAGAAGTATCCTGTGTATCTTGATGAAAACTGCTTTTTGTACGATAAAATCGCGATCAGCGCCGGCCTGCGGGGAATGCAGATCCTGGCCGCGCCGGAAAATCTGATCAAAGCTGCGGGAGCGGTAACGGCTTCCCTGATTATGGAGTAAAAGGAGACAAAACCATGTTATTTGTCAGTACGCGCGGAAAGTCGGGTACAGTTTCTTCGGCCCATGCCATTAAAGAAGGCCTGGCAGAGGATGGCGGCCTGTTTGTGCCCCGCCGTTTCCCTCAGATTGCTTTAGATGATATTCTGGCTATGCACGAAAAAACCTATGCCCGGTGTGCCACACAGATCCTGGCCTGCTTTTTAACTGATTATACGGAAGAAGAACTGCAGGCGTGCGCGGAAGCGGCGTATTCTCCGGAAAAATTCGGTCCAGATCCCGCCCCGTTAAAAAAGGTTTCGGAATTTACCGATGTGCTGGAGCTGTGGCACGGTCCTACCATGGCCTTTAAAGATATTGCGCTGCAAATCCTGCCGCATCTGATGACCCGGGCGCAGAAAAAGACCGGGGATGAAAGCAAGATCGCCATTTTAACGGCCACTTCCGGCGATACAGGAAAGGCGGCACTGGCCGGATTTGCCGATGTGCCGGGAACCGAGATCCTTGTATTTTACCCGGAAAACGGTGTCAGTCCCATCCAAAAACTGCAAATGACGACCCAGAAAGGCGCAAATACAAAGGTTTTTGGCATTCGCGGTAATTTTGACGATGCGCAAAAAGGCGTGAAAAAGATTTTTGGCGACCGGGCGCTGTTGGAAGAACTGGAAGAACACAGTTGGATCCTTTCATCGGCTAATTCGATTAACTGGGGCCGTCTGGCCCCGCAGATCACCTACTATTTCAGGTCCTATGCCGAGGCTGTGGCCAAAGGACGTATCAAAGCCGGTGAAAAGGTGTTGTTCTCCGTTCCCACAGGGAATTTCGGGGATATTCTGGCCGGCTATTACGCCCGCAAGATGGGCCTGCCGGTGAAACGCTTCATTTGCGCTTCCAATGCCAACAACGTCCTGACGGATTTCATTAATACCGGCGCGTATGACAGACAGCGGGAATTGATCCGCACAGAATCTCCTTCTATGGATATTCTTGTTTCCAGTAACCTGGAACGTTTGTTGTTCGATATAACGGATAATGACGAGGAACAGGTGGCCGCCTGGATGACAGAGTTGGCGGAAGAGGGACGCTATCAGGTGCCTGAAAAGGTGGCGGAGCAGATCCGGCATTTGTTTTTCGGTGTCTGGGCGGATCACCAGGAAACGCTGGACACGATCGGCAAAGTCTATAATGATTATTCTTATGTATTGGACCCGCATACGGCAGTCGCCTGGTGCGCCGCACAGAAATACCGCCTTTTGAGCAGCGATGAAACCTATACCATCGTCTTATCTACGGCCAGTCCCTATAAGTTCTGTCACACGGTGCTGGCAGGCCTGGGGAAGAATGAAGGGATCAGTGAAGACCGGCCTTTTGAAGCGGCCCGTAAGTTATTTGCGGAAACCGGCTGGACGGAGGGAGAAGGGAGCCGGTTGCCCCGTCAGATTGAGGAACTGGAAACAGCCGACGTCCTGCACAAAGAGGTGGTGGAAAAAGAAGCTATGACAGAAGCGGTAAGAAACACACTGATCATCCTATAAAGATAGTGAATTGCAAAAGTGATTTCCATAATGCAAAAGTAACTTTCATATGAAAAAGTAACTTTCATGCAAGAGAAAGTTCTCTAGCGGTGAATTGCAAAAGTAATTTCCCGATGTAAAAGTAATTTCCATATAGAAGAAAAAAGTTCTCTGGCAAGTGAAAAAAGTCTTGCCCGATACGCAGGACTGTGTTATAATTTTTCAAGTGTTTAATACACACGCAGTCGTCTGGGGACTGTCCGGATCCCGGTGTACCCCAAATACCTGAGCGGCTGCGGAGGAAAAAACAGGAGGCAATATAAAAATGGGTATTATTTCTATGAAACAACTGTTGGAAGCCGGCGTACACTTCGGTCATCAGACCCGCCGCTGGAATCCCAAAATGGCGAAGTACATCTTCACCGAACGCAACGGCATCTACATCATCGACTTGCAGAAAACCGTTAAAAAGGTAGATGAAGCCTACAATTTCATCCGTGAAACGGCACAAAACGGCGGTAATGTTTTGTTTGTCGGCACGAAAAAACAGGCACAGGAAGCGATGCGTGAAGAAGCGATCCGCTGCAATCAGTTCTACGTGAACGAACGTTGGCTGGGCGGCATGATGACCAACTTCAAAACGATTCAGAAACGAATTGCCCGTCTGCGTCAGTTGGAAAAGATGGAAGAAGACGGGACGTTTGATGTGTTGCCGAAAAAAGAAGTTCTGGGCCTGCGTCATGAGATGGAAAAACTGAACAAAAACCTGGGCGGCATCAAAGACATGAAAAAACTGCCGGCCGCTTTGTTTGTTGTCGATCCCCGCAAAGAGCACATTGCTGTTCTGGAAGCACATAAACTGAACATTCCTATCGTTGCGACCGTAGATACCAACTGCGACCCGGACGAAATCGATTATGTAATTCCTGCCAATGATGATGCCATCCGCGCAGTACGTCTGCTGGCCGGCAAAATGGCAGACGCCGTACTGGAAGGCCGTCAGGGCCGTCAGACTGCTGAAGCTGCCGAGGTTGCGGAAGCCGAAGCGGCTCCCGCAGCAGAAGTAACGGAAGCTGAATAAGAAAATTCCGGTTCCCGCAATCGGATACGGATATTTTACATGATAGGTAAGGGAACCCGTCTGCGGTTCCCTTTATTAATACGGGATGAAAGAACGGGACGGCATAACGCATCATGAAGAAAAGGACCCGGTCAGAGCGGGTCGCGATGCTGGAATGTCGGAACCACGCACAACATCCCCGGAACTCAATAACAGGAGGAAATTTACTATGGCTCAAATTACTGCCGCAATTGTAAAAGAACTGCGCGAACGTACCGGCGCCGGTATGATGGACTGCAAAAAAGCCCTGGTTGCGACCGAAGGCGATATGGAAAAGGCAATTGACTTTCTGCGTGAAAAAGGACTGTCTCAGGCGGCTAAAAAGGCCGGCCGTGTGGCGGCGGAAGGCGCAGTTGCATCTTATATTTCCGCGGATGAAAAAGTCGGCGTGATCGTGGAAGTGAACTGTGAAACCGACTTTGTGGGTCAGAACGAAAACTTCCAGGCCCTGGCAAAAGCCATTGCGGAACAGGTGGCTGTTTCCAACCCGGCAGATGTGGACGCATTGCTGGCTTCCGAGATGGACGGCAAGGCTGTAAAAGACGTGGTGACGGAAGCAATCGCTAAAATCGGCGAAAATATTTCCGTACGCCGTTTTGCCCGTTTTGAAAGTGCTGAAGGCAAGGTGTACAGCTATATCCACGGCGGCGGCAAGATCGGCGTTCTGGTAGATATGAAGGGCGGCGACGCAGAACTGGGCAAAGATATTGCCATGCAGGTTGCGGCGGCGAATCCCCAGTACCTGAACCGGGCGGAAGTTCCTGCAGCCGAACTGGACCGTGAAAAAGAAGTGCTGACGGAACAGGCTCGTAATGAAGGCAAACCGGAAAATATCATTGAAAAAATGGTAATTGGCCGGATCAACAAGTATTATAAGGAAGTTTGCCTGGTTGACCAGCTCTTTATTAAAGATGATGAGTTGACCATCACCAAACTGCTGAAAGCCAGGAATGCGGAAGTAACCCGTTTTGCCCGCTTTGCTTTAGGTGAGGGCATTGAAAAGAAACAGGAAAACTTCGCGGAAGAAGTTGCTTCTTTCATGAAATAATGTAAGGGTATAAAAATCGCATAGTGCGTAAGGTACACTCCTCAGACCGGAGATCATCCGGTTCGGGGAGTGTTTTATTTCCAGGAATGTTTTATTTCTAACAGAAGTACCTTTTAAACGATAGATACAGCTAATAATTTTGCTGATTTTTTAATTTAATTATCTGAAATTTGCCTAAATATGCTATAATAAATTAGAAAATCTTTTAAGGGGGCGAACCTATGGAAATAAAACGTAGAATTAAACGTTCTTTTGCTGTTTTGGGCGCAATCGGCATGTTGGTTTTGGCAGGCTGCGGCGGCGGTTCCGGTGGGGGAGGCACAGCTGCGAAAACAGAAAAACCCGGGATTGTCAAATTGGTGGAAGAAAAGGGCAAGAATCTGACAGTCAATACGGTTAAGTTAAAATATGTAGTACTTGCTTCGGAAGTAAAAAAACTGAAACCGCCTTCGTATATGCCTACCCTGGTGTATCAGAAGGATGCTTTTTACGGAATCGACAAGGCGACGAAATCCATGGTTAAACTTGTCATTAAAGACGGGACGTTTGTTGTGGAAAATGCCAATGTGATTCCGAATGTACAGTATATTTTCGGTACTGACGGAGAAAATATTTATTACCGTCCGGAAGGTAAAATGCCAACCCCGCGTGTTCTTACAAAAGATGGCAAAGATGGGGGTTCGCTGTTCAAGAATTATTACGCTTATGTTTCGCCGGCAAAAGACGGAAAAACTGCGTTCGCCTGGAGCAACAGCGGCGCGATACTGAAGCTTAAGAAAAAAGCCGATGGAACCTTTGAAGATCCCAGGCGACCCTTTCCTTACCTGCCTAAGGAAGATATGTATGTCACTGCCGGCTGGTTTGACGTAGGAACCGACACTTTCTTTGTCCGGGGACGGCAGAAAAGCCGGAAGCAAGATCAGCCTCTGCGGGAACATCGCTTTGACGGGACGCTGAAAACCACGTATGGGCAAATCGGTCCACGACAAAATGGTACGTACGCTATTTTGAAAGATTATGTGATAAACGCCCGGTTTAATGGCGCGGGATATGATATCTACAGTCGTTCTGACGGAAAAGTCAAGGGTAATATTCCCCTACAGACTTTTGGTACGAACACCACTTTAATGGCCCCCGTGGTAGACAATACCTTTGTCATCTGCGATTCCTTCCGTGATGTACCGAAACTGATCGTACTGACGATAAAATAAGCAGATGCCGAAGATGTTATATGAGAGTTAAATTCCGGTAATTCGATTTTGTCAGGTGCGGGCTTGCACAGTTCTGCAAGGCCGGGATGTAAATATTTGTTACTGAAAAAGGTTCTCCGGTGAGACAGACATCAGGTATAAAACAAAGGTTCCCGCTCGTACACAAGAGCAGGGATCCTTTGTTCTTTATAGCGGCTGTACAGGAGAGCGCAAGGGGAAAATGGACGCGGTTTGTAACGCTAAGGGTGCTGTCGGAACGTCTGCCGTTAAATATTACGGAATCTTCACCGGAATTATTTTTCAAGCAGGCTATTTTATGGTATAATTACTAAAAAAGTTCTGACGGGTTCAGGTCGGAACGCAAGCGATTCGTGCTGTTAACTAAAAAGAGCAGGAGGGGTGTTAGCGTGTCCAATGAGACCAAGTACAAACGCGTGGTTTTGAAACTGAGCGGTGAAGCACTGGCTGGCGAAAGAGGGTACGGAATTGACCCTAATGTAGTGAATTCCATTGCCCGGCAGATCAAAGAGGTATTGGAATGTGGTCTGGAAATTGCGGTGGTAAACGGAGGCGGCAATATCTGGCGGGGGCTTTCCGGCGCCAACAAGGGGATGGATCGGGCTACCGCAGATTACATGGGGATGTTAGCTACCGTCATCAATTCTCTGGCGCTGCAGGATGCGCTGGAACAGATCGGAGTGCCTACCCGTGTCCAGACGGCCATTGAAATGCGGCAGATCGCGGAACCCTATATCCGCCGTCGGGCTGTTCGCCACCTGGAAAAGGAGAGAGTGGTAATTTTTGCGGCGGGTACCGGCAATCCGTATTTTTCTACGGATACGACTGCGGCGCTGCGGGCTGCCGAAATTGAAGCAGATGCCATCCTGATGGGTAAAAATGGCGTAGACGGAGTCTATGACGCGGATCCGGCAACTCATCCGGAAGCAAAGAAATTTGACTTCTTAAATTATATCGATGTTATCAACCGTCATCTCAGTGTCATGGATACCACGGCAATCAGTCTATGCATGGATAATCGAATACCGATCATTGTGTTTAATATCGAGACTCCGGGCAATATCCTTCGCGCGGCGCAGGGCACAGTGGCGGGAACTACAGTAGGAGGGAAAGAATAATGGCTGTTATTGAGGACTTACTCACTGTTAATGAAGATAAAATGAAAAAGGTGATCAATCATTTGCGGGAAGATCTGGCCGGTTTACGGGCCGGGCGGGCTACGCCGGCTTTGTTAAATAAAATCACGGTAGATTATTACGGCACACCGACTCCGGTAAATCAGGTCGCCAATGTTTCCGTACCGGAACCGCGCATGATCGTGATTACTCCCTGGGAAAAGAGCCTGTTGAACCCTATTTCCAAAGCGATCATGACCTCTGATTTGGGCCTTAATCCCAACACCGATGGCTCTGTGATTCGTCTGAGCCTGCCTCAGTTAACGGAAGAACGGCGCAAGGAACTGGTGAAAACAGCCAATAAACATACGGAAGAAGCGCGGATCGGCGTCCGCAACCTGCGCCGGGATATTATAGACGGTGTTAAAAAGGCGGAAAAAGCGAAAGAGATCACCGAAGACGAGTCGAAGGACGGGCAGGACAAGGCTCAGAAATTGACCGATAAAATGATGAAAGAAATTGATAAGGTGATCGAAAACAAAGAAAAAGAGATCATGGAAGTGTAAGATGCCTGATGTACTGGCTTTACCTTTGGCGCAGGCCGAAGTGATACTAAAAGCGTCGGGCCTGCAATATCAGGTCCGTCGTATAGCTTCCGGCTACCGGCAGAAACAGACAGAAAACTGCCGCCTGGAAGAGTATGTGGTGAGACAGCAGGAGCTGTCTGCCGGGAAATTGCTTTTGAGTACAGTGATGAAGAGGAGAAAGGAGGTGCTCAGGCATGGCTTTTAAAATTGATACAGACGCTTGCGTAGGCTGTGGCACATGTGCCAGTGTTTGCCCCGTTGGCGCACCGAAAGAGACCGGTGACGGTAAATACCAGATCACCGCTGACGAATGTGTAGATTGCGGCGCTTGCGCAGCAAACTGCCCGGTTGAAGCAATCAGTCAGTAAAACGTAAACCAGCATAAAAGGCGCCCCTTTCGGTCATACGGGAGGGGATGCCCATTTTTCTTTTAGGGAAAGGTTGCAGACCTATGTTTGAAAACCTGTTTCAGGCAAACCGCGCTACGAAACCACGCAAAATCGTAATGGAAACCGATGAGTTGGATATGACCTCGATCCCCCGCCATATTGCTATCATCATGGATGGCAACGGCCGCTGGGCCAAAGCCCGGGGAAAAGTGAGGACTTACGGGCATAAGGTCGGCGCAGAGACGTTAAAAACCATTGTCCGCGCCGCGAATGATTTGGGCGTTAAGGTAATCACCGCCTATGCTTTTTCGACGGAAAACTGGAAGCGGCCCGTTACGGAAGTACATTTTATTATGGAACTGTTGAGCCGTTACCTGACAAATGAAATTCAGGAATTTAAAGATAATAATGTGCAGGTTCGTTTTATGGGTTCCCGTGAAGGACTGCCGGCGGTAGTGAATGAAAAAATGGATCACGCCATCGCGGAAACGAAAGATAACACGGGCATTATTTTAAATCTGGCTATCAATTATGGGGGCCAGGCAGAGATCTTACATGCTGTTAAAACGATTTCTCAGCAGGTGAAAGACGGCAAATTGCAGATTGAGGCAATCGACGCCAGGGTGTTTGAAGACAATCTGTATTCTAAAGGACTCCCTGCTCCTGACTTGCTGATCCGCCCCGGCGGCGATCAGCGAATCAGCAACTTTCTTTTGTGGCAGATCGCTTATTCGGAAATATGGACGACGCCGGTCTATTGGCCTGACTTTACTCCGGCTATGTTGGTGGAGGCCATTGCGGCTTACCAGGGAAGGGAACGCCGGTTTGGCGGCTTAGTTCGCAAGTAGTTTTCACGCTTTTTGTGGTGCAGACATGGCGCTTATTTTCTGCGGCGTGCCGTTGGCCGCCGGTAGCTGATCGTGCGATTTACGCCGTCAACCCTTCTCAACTGCGGATTTTGCTTCCGGATAAATGGCCTGTACTACCCTTAAACAAGAATACTGTTCTATGGATCGCATGGTCGGGCAGTGCGTCAGCGCCTGACCCCATATACTATGCGGATATAGATTATAGGTAATAGATAATAGACACTAGACAATAGACTAATAAATAGACTTTTTATAAATCATAAATAGATTGTGAATCATAAATAGATTGTAATGCTGTCTAAATTTTAATGATATACTGATGAGCAGTAAGCAATGAGCAGTCACGGATGATTCAACAGACGGCTCTCAATCTTAGCAGACAAAGGAATGTAAAAACGTGTTTAAACGTATTTTAACGGCATTGGTGGGGATCCCCATCGCGGTGTTTCTGGTTACGGCCGGCGGCTTTTATTTTTCCGCGGCGGTGTTTGTCCTAACCCTGGTGGCCTGGCGTGAATATGCAAAGATGGTTGTTTCCAGAGATGTCCGGTTGTATAAACTGACCTCTTTGTTGCCGGCGTTATTATTGATCTTTGCGGCCGGCCGGGGAAAAGCGGAGTGGTTTCTTCCCATCCTGACGTTGGGAGCACTGGCAATCTTGTTTGAAGGACTTTACCGGCATTGCTGGTATGCGGAACCGGATTGGCTGTGGCATACTTCTGTATCGATAACCGCTTTATTGTATATCGGATTATTATTTGCCTACCTGCCTTTATTGCGCGAATATCCGGGAGAGAGGCTTCCGTTCATGGGGCTTTCTTTTGCGAAAGGGGAACTGGCCCTCTGGATGGCTTTGTTGGGTACCTGGTCCAGCGACACATTCGCCTACTTTTTCGGCATGGCTTTCGGCAAACATAAATTTTGCTCCGTCAGCCCCAAAAAATCTATGGAAGGAGCGGTCGCAGGGTTTATTTTTGCTTTAGGCGTTACGGCAGGCATCGCTTACTGCGGCTTGCGTACAACTCTTCCCGCGGCGCTTTTGTTAGGCTTGACCGTAGCCTTTTGCGCACCGGTGGGAGATCTGATAGAATCCGTTTTAAAACGAACGCTGGGAGCGAAAGATTCCGGTACGTTTTTCCCCGGCCACGGCGGTGTGCTGGACCGTTTCGACAGCCTCTTATTTGTGGTTCCTACGGTTTATTACGTGTTAACGTTCTTAGGAGTATGACATGAAAAATATCACCGTTTTAGGCAGTACGGGCTCCATTGGCCGTCAGACGCTGGAAGTGGCGGCGGCGAATCCCGACAAACTGAAAATTCGTGTGTTGGCGGCGCATAACAATGTGCCTCTGATGGTAAAGCAAATTGAAAAAGTACAGCCTGATTTTGCCGTACTCTCCGATGCAAAAGCGGCCCAGGCGCTGAAAGAAGCATACCGTGGTAAAACCGAGATATTGAGCGGCAAGGAAGGGCTGCTGGCGGCCGCCACCTACGAAAAGTCGGATACGGTGCTGGGGGCTATGGTCGGTTACGCCGGTTTGCGCCCTGTATTGGCGGCGATCTGCAGCGGCAAAGACGTTGCCCTGGCCAATAAGGAAACACTGGTAGCGGCAGGGCATCTGGTAATGCGGGCGGTGGCGGATCACAACGTGTCCCTGACCCCGGTGGACAGCGAACACAGCGCCATCTTTCAATCTCTGCGGGGCGGCTATCATGCCTGTCTTTCTTTCCCTCGGTCCGCAACGGCCCGGGATGAGGTTAAACGCCTGATTTTAACGGCCTCGGGGGGACCTTTCCGCCATCTGAAAAAAGAAGAATTAAAACACGTTACGTTGGCGCAGTGTCTGAAACATCCCAATTGGGTCATGGGTAAGAAAGTGACTATCGACAGTTCCACATTAGCCAACAAAGGATTGGAAGTCATCGAAGCCCACTGGCTTTTTGCCATGCCATACGAAAAAATTGACGTGGTGATCCATCCCCAGAGCATTGTCCATTCCCTGGTAGAATTTAAGGATGGGGCCGTGCTGGCGCAACTGGGCATTCCGGATATGCGCCTGCCGATTCAATATGCCTTTTCTTTCCCGGAACGCTATGATTGCAGTTTCGGTCAGTTGGATCTGGTCAAAGCCGGTTCTCTCACGTTTGAAGCACCGGATCTGGAAGCCTTTCCTTCTCTGCAGATTGCGCTGGATTGCGGTAAAGCCAGCGGGGATCTGCCCTGCGTGTTTAACGCGGCGAACGAAGAATGTGTCAATGCGTTCCTGGAAGGGAAGATCACCTACACGGATATTCCGGAAACCGTAAAACGGGTGGTGACAGCCTGGAAATACACGGAAAACCCGGATATCGAAGCCATTGAAGCAGCGGATCACACTGCCCGGCTATTGACAAGAGAGCAGCTGCAGAAGTTGTAAAGGAGTACAGTTTTGTTAACGATTTTAGCATGTATTTTTGTGTTTGGCGTACTGGTAACCGTGCACGAATTCGGGCATTTTATCACCGCTAAGCTGACCGGTATGCGAGTGGAAGAATTTGCCATCGGTTTCGGCCCGAAAATTTATCAAAGCCGGGAGGGAGAAACCATGTATTCTCTCCGTCTGTTGCCGTTAGGCGGCTATAATAAAATCGCGGGGATGGATCCGGAAGACCCGGAAGATCCGGAACGCGGTTTTAATTCCAAACCGATCCTCTCCCGTATGTTGGTGATTCTGGCCGGCTCTCTGATGAACCTGCTTTTACCTGTCATCCTCTTTTTCGGTTTATTTTGGGTCAATGGCATCGATCAGCCAATCAATGAACCGGTGTTGGGTCAGGTGATAGAAAACCGGCCTGCGGCAGCCGGCGGTCTGCTGAAGGGCGATCGGGTGCTGAGCATTAACGGCGTGGCGGTAAAGGATTGGCTGGAAGTACGCAACCGTATTGCCGAAGCCGGTGCGCAGCCTGTGCCTTTTGTCATCCAACGCGGTGAGAAAACAATGACGCTTTCTGTGACGCCGGAAATCAGTCCCGAGTCCGGACGGGCCATTATAGGCGTGATCGCGCCTCTGCAAAAGGTGCCGTTGACGGCCGGTCAGGCCGCCCTTGCTTCACTAAAGGCCACTAAGAATACCATACAGGGGATGTACAGCGCTTTATACCGGATGATCACCGGCAAGACCGGCGCGGAAATTGCCGGACCGGTCGGTGTGGCGAAAATGGCCGGTCAGGTCGCGCATCAGGGGATGGATATGCTCCTTCAGTTTATGGCTCTTTTGAGCCTTAACCTGGCCATCATCAATTTACTGCCTCTGCCGGCTTTGGACGGAGGGCACTTTATCCTGCTTCTTTTGGAAGCGGTCACCGGTCACAAGCTGGGCAAAGAAGCGATGATGAATATTCAAAAAATAGGGGTGGCCATGATTTTAGCCATTACCTTGTTCGCTACATTTAAAGACCTGACCCGTTGAAGATAAAACGACGATAAACGCAGGAAGGTGTTGTTATGGAACGGAGAAAGACACGGCAGATTCAGGTAGGACCTGTAAAAATCGGCGGCGATGCGCCGATCGCCGTACAGTCTATGACCAATACGAAGACCCAGGATGCAGCGGCTACCCTGGCGCAGATTCAGCGTCTGGCGGAAGCCGGCTGTGATATTATCCGCTGTGCTGTGCCCGATGAGGCAGCGGCGCAAGCGTTACAGACAATCTGCGCGCAGAGTCCGATCCCGGTTATTGCGGATATTCATTTTGATTATCGTCTGGCTCTGGCAGCCATCGCGGCCGGCGTCAATGGCCTGCGCCTGAATCCGGGCAATATCGGCGGCGCTGACAGAGTGAAAGCCGTGGTCGAAGCAGCTAAAGCTAAAGATATTCCCATCCGCATCGGAGTCAATGCCGGTTCCTTGCCCAAAGATCTTTTGGAGAAATACGGGCATCCTACGGCGGAAGCCTTAGTGGAAGCCGCCTGGCGCCATATCCATATTTTAGAGACTATGGACTACCGCAATATCAAAATCTCGTTAAAGTGCCATGATGTATCCCTGACTTTAGCGGCCTACCGGTTATTGGCCGGCCAGTGCGATTACCCGCTGCATGTGGGGATCACAGAGGCGGGGACAGTCCGCTCCGGTATTATTAAATCGGCAGTAGGGATCGGCGCTTTACTGGCAGAAGGCATCGGCGACACCATTCGCGTGTCTCTGACCGGGGATCCGGTACAGGAAATAAAAGTCGGCTACGAAATTTTAAAATCACTGGGGCTGCGCACCTATGGCCCTACTTTTGTCAGCTGTCCTACCTGCGGTCGGACCAGCATCGATTTAGAGAAAGTGGCAGCCCAGGTGGAAAACCGTCTGGAAGGCATCCGCGAACCGATCACGGTAGCGGTAATGGGCTGTATCGTCAACGGGCCCGGGGAAGCCAGAGAAGCTGATGTAGGCATCGCCGGCGGTAAGGGCGAAGGCCTGGTGTTTAAAAAAGGGCAGGTCATAAAAAAAGTGCCGGAAGACCGGTTAGTAGATGAATTGTTTAAAGAAATCGATAAAATTTTGTGCGAGAAGCGCGAGAATAAAATACGAGAATAAAATATTGGATGAGAGGAAGAATAAATACATGTTAGTCAGCAAATTATATGCCCCCACATTACGCGAAGTTCCTTCGGAAGCAGAGATCCCCAGCCATAAATTGATGTTGCGGGCCGGTTATATGCGCAAATCCGCAACCGGCATGTACAGCTATCTGCCTTTGGCCCAGCGCGTATTGCGCAAGATCGAAGATATCATTCGGGAAGAAATGGACGCCAAAGGCGGGCAGGAAATTCTCATGCCGATCGTGCAGCCGGCGGAAATCTGGCAGCAGAGCGGACGTTGGGAGGTATACGGCGCGGAAATGTGGCGGTTGAAAGATCGTCACGGTCATGAATATTGTCTGGGACCTACCCACGAAGAAATGATCACCACGCTGGCTCATATGGATGTGAATTCCTATCGGCAGTTGCCTCTGAATCTCTACCAGATTCAGGATAAATTCCGGGACGAGCGCCGTCCGCGTTTTGGCCTGATGCGCAGCCGGGAATTTATTATGAAGGACGCTTACTCCTTTGACCGGGACGAAGCGGGCTTAGAAAAATCCTATCAGGATATGTATGATGCCTATACCAATATTTTCAATCGCTGCGGCCTGTACTTCCGACCGGTAGAAGCGGACAGCGGTGCGATCGGGGGCAGCGGCTCCCACGAATTTATGGTGCTGGCGGATTCCGGGGAAGCGGAGATCAGTTATTGCACCGCCTGTGATTATGCGGCGAATACGGAAAAGGCGGAGCTGAACGTTCTGGAAGCCGCGCCGGAAGAAGCGCTGCCCCGGGAAAAAGTGGTGACGCCGGACTGCAAGACCATTGCGGATGTCTGTGCTTATCTTAAGGCCCCGATAGAAAAATCCATTAAGGCCGTGGCATATAAAAGCGACAAAGGCCTGATCCTTTGCTTTGTACGCGGCGACCACGAAGTGAATGAGATTAAGGTGCTCAATACCTGCGGCGTCAATGAACTGGAAATGGCGCCGGTTGAGATGTTGACCGACGCAGGTACCGTCGGCGGTTATATGGGCCCTTGCGGCTTAGACCCTGAAAAAGCGATCGTGGTTTGCGATCAGACGGTGATGAAGATGCACAACTTCTGCTGTGGGGCTAACGAAGAAGGCTATCACTTTGTCAACGTAAATCCTGAACGGGATTTTGTTCCTGCATTTGTAGCCGATATCCGTCTCATGCAGGAAGGCGACCCCTGTCCTCGCTGCGGACATACGATCAGCAAGGCCAGAGGCATCGAGGTAGGTCAGGTCTTTAAATTATTTACCAAATACAGCGAAGCGATGAATGCTACCTATCTGGATGAAAATGGTAAACCCAACCCTATGTATATGGGCTGCTACGGTATCGGCGTCGGACGCACCATGGCGGCAGCGGTAGAGCAGAACAACGATAAAGACGGCATTATCTGGCCGGTGGAGATCGCGCCTTATCATGTAATTATCGTGCCAATCAATATTAAGGACGAAGCCGTCAGGGAAAAAGCCTTTGCCATTTACCATGAGCTGCAGCAGGCCGGTGTGGAGGTCATTCTGGATGACCGTGACGAACGCCCCGGCGTAAAATTCAAGGATGCCGATCTGATCGGTTATCCTGTTCGTATCGTGTTGGGTAAGAAAACGCTGGAGCAGGGCGAAATTGAAGTAAAAGTACGTAAAACGGGAGCAACTCATATGCTCGCAGCAGAAGATTATGTAGGCGGTGTGAAACAGATCCTGGCAGAATTAAAAAAATGACCGGAATGACCCCTGGAAAAGCGCGGTCGAAACAACAGCGGTCCGAAAAGAATAATTGAGGTACATAGTATGGAAACCTGCTTTACTCATTTTATCAATTTCATGCAGATAAAAGCCTGGCTTGCTCATTTTACAAGCTCCATTCAGTTTGAAATGCTGATCCGTCTTTTAGTATCCGCGGTGTTGGGTGGGCTTGTGGGGATCGAGCGGGGCAGCGGCGACCGTCCTGCCGGTTTTCGTACGCACATTTTAGTGTGTCTGGGTTCCACATTGTTAATGTTGGTGTCCACGTATGGCTTTGACGGTTTTGATCAGACGCCAATAGAATACCCCCCCAACCGCGATCAGGCAAGGATCGCAGCGCAGGTCGTAAGCGGCATCGGATTTTTAGGCGCCGGTACGATCCTGCATGAAGGGATCACCGTACGGGGGCTGACCACCGCGGCCAGTCTCTGGATCGTCTCGGCTATCGGTCTGGCTACCGGGGCCGGAATGTACTTTATCAGTACGATTGCAACGATTATCACACTGATTACCTTAGTGACATTTCACAGCTGGGAAAAACGTTTTGCGGGAACCACCAAAATTGACCGGAGATTTGTGCGCATTACGACAGCCAATACTCCGGGTATCATTACGCAGATTACATCCTATCTGGCGAAAAATGGTGTAAAAGTAAAAACGTTAAACGTAAAAAATAATAAAGCGAAGGATCAGATTGTTTTAGAGTTATATCTGAAAGTAGATCCCGAATTGGATTCTTATGACATCATCAACGGCGCACAGCAGATTTCGGGTATCCAGTCGATTGAAAACGTACGATAGGGAAAAGGGCATGCAACCAAGTTATTATCTTGAACCGGATCAACAGCAGCTGAAGGAATTCTTCCTGACAGCGGCTTTGACGCCGGCACAAAAAAATAAAGTAGCGCAACTGGAAGTACAGACGATTAACGTATATGAGGCGGTTAACAGTTGGGAACTTTGTTGTCTGTCCATCCAGGGGTTGGAACCTGCGTTGGTGGAGATTCTGTCTTTTCGATTGCAAACGGAGTTCCTGCTGACCCGGGTAATATGGAAAGAAATCGCTACCGGAGCAACCTGCGTTGCTCCGGCTTTCCCTGTTCCGGCCCGGGAACAACAGAAAGAAGAGTCTGCCGGGGTCCAATATAATGAAGCAACAGACTATTCAGAACCGCCGGATATGAGCTGCGATCCGGAAGCGGAATCCTGTGCGGAAGAGTACGGCGAATCGGATATGGGGGCTGATTCCATTACGCTGGATGAGTCCTATATCAAAGCTTACAATGCCTTATACGGGAAAAAATTCGCCGATGGTTATTTATACGGGAAACACTTTAAGGCTACGACGATCACTCCTTTAAACGAACTGACAGAAGCCAGGCGCAAGGTCATTATCCAGGGGCGCGTCGCCCTGCAACGGGATAAGGACGATAAGCTCCAGCCCTATGCGGAGCGGGAAGTGCGGGGCCGGAATAATACAACCCGTTTGCTGATCATGTTCAACGTGGTGGACGAAAACGGCGGTATTTATGTAAAACTGTTTTTTGATGACCCGGCGGAAGGCAATGCGTTCAAAGGCCAGTTAAAATCCGGCTTGACCCTCCAGATCATGGGGCATGTCGAGCCGGATCAATATAACCATAATGCCATGACCCTGACGCCGACCGCCATTAAAATGATCAAGGTGCCGCAACGGGAAGACCAGGCCCCGGTTAAAAGAGTGGAACTGCATTGCCATACCAAAATGAGCAAACTGGATGCCGTCACTTCCATAAACGAACTGATTCGGACTGCCATCCGGTTCGGCCATAAAGCATTGGCCATCACCGATCATGGCGTGATCCAGGCTTTTCCGTTCTGCGCGGATGCGGTGGCGGATGCAGGCAGCGACCTGAAGCTGATCTACGGTTGCGAAGGTTATTTGACTTCGCCCGCCAACGGGGATTTTTTAAAGGAACAATTGCCCCACAATAAAATACGGGGTAATCACATTATCATTTTAGCGAAAAATGATATCGGCCTGCGCAACCTCTACCACCTGATCACCTTATCCCATTTAAATTATTTAAATGGCACGGGGACTCATGCCCGACCCCTGATTCCCAAAGATGTCCTGGCGGAATTCAGAGAAGGGCTTATTTTGGGTACGGCCTGCGAAATGGGCGAATTGTACCAGGCGATTGAGGCCGGCCGCACGGAAGAAGAATTACTGGAGATTGCCTCTTTTTATGATTTTCTGGAAGTGCAGCCTCTGGGAAATAACCGGTTCCTGGAAAGAGAAGGGCGTTTTACGCTGGAAGATCTGAAAGAACATAATAAATTGATTTATAAGCTGGCAAAGAAACTGGGGAAACTCTGTGTAGCCACCTGCGATTCTCATTTCCTGAACCCGGAAGATGCGAAGATCCGGGCGGTGCTGCAGCATAGTCAGGGCTACCGGGATGCCGATATGCAGGCGCCTTTGTATTACCGTACCACGGAAGAAATGCTGGCTGAGTTTACCTATTTCGGGAAAGAAAAAGCTTATGAGATCTGTGTGACCAACCCGAATTTAATTGCCGATCAGGTCGAACGGATCAAACCGGTGCCGGATCGGGATCAATTGTATTCTCCTACGCTGCCCGGGGCAGAGGAAGAGATCCGCAGTCTGAGTTACGCCAAAGCGCACCGCTGGTACGGGGATACTTTGCCAAAGCTGGTAGAAGACCGTCTGAAAATGGAACTGGACGCCATTATCAACAACGGTTATGCCGTGCTGTATGATATTGCCCATAAACTGGTAAAACATTCTATGGACGAAGGGTATCTGGTCGGTTCACGTGGTTCGGTAGGCTCAAGCTTTGTGGCCTGCATGACCGATATTACGGAAGTTAATCCGCTGGTGCCTCATTACCGCTGCCCTCATTGCCGTCATACCGAGTTTTTTACCCGGGGCGAATACGCCAGCGGTTTCGACATGCCGGTAAAGAATTGTCCCGAGTGCGGCACAGAAATGGTACGGGATGGGCATAACATACCTTTTGCGGTATTTATGGGCTTTCACGGGGATAAAGTACCCGATATCGATTTAAATTTTTCCGATGAATACCAACATAATGCCCATAAATATACGGAAGAACTTTTTGGTCGGGACAATGTCTGCCGCGCCGGTACGATAGCTACCGTGGCGCCTAAAACGGCCTGGTCCTATGCTAAAAACTATTTTGAAGACCACAATATACCGGCTCATCCGGCCTATGTGGAAAGCTTTATCGAGGGGCTGAACGGGGTGAAGCGTACCACCGGCCAGCATCCGGCAGGCATCATGGTTATCCCCCGGGATATGGACATCCATTACATTACTCCCATGAGCCATCCGGCCGATGACCGAAACTGCGGTATCATCACGACCCATTATGACTATCACTCCATCAATGACCGTCTGGTAAAGCTGGATATTCTGGGTCATGTGGACCCTACCATGATCAAACGTTTGCAGGAATTTACCGGCATCAACCCGTTGGATATTCCGGTGGGCGACCCGGACACCATGGCTATTTTTTCTTCTACCGAGATTTTAGGCGTTACGCCGGAACAGATCGGTACGGAAGTGGGGACTCTGGGGATCCCCGAATGCGGTACCCGTTTTACTCTGGATATGATTCACGATTTAAAACCGAAACTGTTCAGCGATATTGTCCGGGTATCCGGTTATTCCCATGGTACCAATGTTTGGATCGGCAATGCCAAGGATCTTATCGCGGCCGGTCATCCGGTGGAACAGACGATCTCCACCCGTGATGACGTGATGACCTCGCTCATCGCCCGGGGAGTGGATCCGGCCATGGCCTTTAAGATCATGGAATATGTGCGCAAGGGAAAGGCGGCGAAAAAAGGGCTGGAAGCGGATATGCGGGAAGCCATGGAAAAAGCGGATGTGCCTGAATGGTATATGAAATCCTGCGAAACCGTGCAGTATCTGTTCCCGAAAGCTCATGCGGTGGCCTATGTATTAAACGCCTACCGGATTGCCTATTGCAAAGTGCACCATCCGCTGGCGTATTATGCCGCTTATTTTACTCAACGGGCCGATGTGGACGCCACCCATATCGCCAAAGGGGAAGCCTATATCCGTCAATTTATTAAAAATGTGGAACTGCAGGGGCGGGAAGCCAAAACCGTAGATAAGGATACGGTGATCTATTTGCAGCTGGTACTGGAAATGTTGGCCCGGGGCTTTGTCTTTTATCCTATTGAACTCTATACCTCTCATTCTGTGCAGTTCCGCCCGGAAAATGACAACGGGATCCGGATCCCGTTATGTTGCCTGCCCGGCGTAGGAAAAGGCGTAGCCCGTACGATTTATCTTACGGTAAAACGGCTGCAGCGTCAGTTTATCTCTCAGGAAGACTTGCTTTCCGGCTGTCGCCAGACAGAACAATTGATTGAAGCGAAAAAAGCGCGGCGCGAACCGTTGTTGCCGGAAGAAGAGGGCTTGGGGCATGTAGGCCAGACGGCTTTGGAAGCGCTGGCCGCCTATGGCGCCTTAGGTGAGATGTCCGTCAGCAATCAAATCGACCTGTTCGGCGGGTTTTAAAAGAACGGTGACGCAATGAATAAGTTTTAAGTATGGCTTCTTTTCCCTTGCTTTTGCTGTGTTTTAAAGAAAATATTGCGATAACCAATACGGCGCATTTAAATATTTAAAGAAGATCTGGGAAATTATTGTAATAAAGCGTACAAATTTTTCTAAAATAAGCTTTTCAAGTACGTTTTTTAGTGTTATAATAAAGAAAGAAAATTTATGACGTCTTTTAGAAAGAGTGGGTGCGAAACCCGCTCTTTCGTTATATTAGAAACGTTTTAGAAGACTGCGGCGCCTGGTTTGCGTCTCGGGTCTCCTAAGCAGGCGCTTTTGTCTGAGGGCGACATTTGTCTTTGCAAAATATTCTGATACTGAAAAACACGGGAGCGCTGAAGGGCGTTTGCGATAAAATGGAGGTGGTTGTATGAAACGAGAGGAAGTCGAGAAATACATCGCGGATTTAGTACTTCCCTTGTTGGAAGGTACCGGCATCAGTTTAAGTGACGTAGAATACGTGCGGGAAAAGGACTGGTATCTGCGGGTTTTTATTGATAAACCGGAAGGTATTGAAATCGATGATTGTCAGCTTGTCAGTGAAAAACTGGCGGCTGTGTTGGATGAAAAAGACCCCATCAAAGAAAAATATTACCTGGAGGTATCTTCCCCCGGGCTGGACCGCCCCTTGAAAAAAGATCGGGATTTAGAGGCCTGTTACGGGAAAAAGGTAGACATCACTTTTTTTGCTCCTTATGAAGGAAATAAAATGCTCACGGGAATCTTAGTCGGGCATGATACGACAGCAGTGCAGCTTAAAGTGATAAGTAAGGGGAAAGAAGCGAAAAAACCTGTTTTTCTTGAGCGAAAATTGATCGCGGTCATCAAACCGCATATTGACTTTTAAGGAGGAAGTAACGAAGTGAATTCAGAGTTTGTGCTGGCTATTAAAGAGCTGGGAAAAGAGAAGGGGATCAATCCTGAAATTTTATTTCAGGCCGTAGAAGAGGCTGTGGTCAGCGCCTATAAAAAGAATTATGACAGTTCCCAGACCGTGCGGGTCGAGTTAAACAAAGCAACGGGCGAATTCCATGTGTACGAACAACGCAAGGTGGTCAGTCAGGTGGTCAGCCCCCATGATGAAATTTCCCTGGAAGAAGCGCGAAACATCGATCCCAACTATGAGCTGGAGGATTATCTGGAGCAGGAAGTGTTTCCGAAAAACTTCAGCCGCGTAGCTGTGCAGAATGCCAAACAGATCATTATGCAGCGCATCCGGGAAGCGGAACGGGACATCGTCTACGATAAATTCGCCGGTCGGGAAGATGATATTGTAAACGGGATCATCCAGCGGGTGGAACGGGGAACCGTCTATGTGGACCTGGGCTCCACTGAAGGCCTGCTGATGGCCAATGAACAGGTACCCGGTGAGCGGTATATGTCTCGGGACCGGATGAAATTTTATGTGACGGAAGTAAAACGGACCGGCAAAGGACCGCAGATCTTGCTGTCCCGTACCCATCCGGGACTGTTAAAACGGCTTTTTGAGCTGGAAGTTCCGGAGATCCACGACGGGGTGGTGGAATTAAAATCCGTGGCCCGGGAAGCCGGGATGCGTTCTAAAATTTCCGTTCATTCCAATGATGAAAAAATCGACCCGGTGGGCTCTTGCGTGGGACATAAGGGCATGCGGGTACAAAATGTGGTCAATGAGCTGCGGGGAGAAAAAATCGATATTGTAAAATACGATGCGGATCCGGCGCAATATGTGGCCAATGCCCTTTCTCCTTCACAGGTAGTCAGTTCTATTGCCAGCGAAGAAGAAAAAATCTGCCGTGTGGTCGTACCCGACTACCAATTGTCCCTGGCCATCGGCAAAGAAGGGCAGAATGCCCGGCTGGCTGCCAAATTGACCGGGTGGAAAATAGATATTAAACCGGAATCACAGGCGGAACCTGCGATGCCGGAGCAGGAAGGGAGCGGTGACACGGATTGAAAGTAAAGAAGATCCCGCAGCGCAAATGCGTGGGCTGTGAAGAGATGAAAGCGAAGAAAGAACTGATTCGTATCGTTCGTTCTCCCGAAGGTGTCATCGAACTGGACCTGACCGGTAAGAAGGCAGGACGCGGGGCTTATGTCTGCCCGAACAAGGAATGCATCACCAAAGCCTATAAAGGCCGCAGGATGGAAAGAGCGCTGGAAAAACAGGTAAGCGATGACGTCTATAAACGATTGTTGGAGGAATTAGAGCATGACTGAAGCAAGGATCAACGGTGTTTTGGGACTGGCGCAAAAAGCAGGCAGACTGGCCTCCGGGGACACCGGGGTAAAAGAAGCGCTGCAAAATAAAACGGCTGTCCTGTTGATCATTGCAGAAGATGCGGCTCCCAACACAGTAAAAGAGCTGCAGTTTTTAGCGGAAAAGCAGTCTGTGGAAACGCTTCGCGGGCTGACAAGGACAGAACTGGGAGCGTGTATCGGCAAGGCTCCCCGCGCTGCTGTAGCTGTGTTAGACAAAGGGTTTGCCGGCTTGATTAAATCGAAAAGTAAGGCTTGAATAGATTTGGAGGTATTGCATGGGCAAGAAACGAATTTTTGAAATTGCGAAAGAACTCGGTGTTAAGACTACAGAGATCACTGAGTTATTAGCAAAACATAATATTACGAAATCAAATTTCAGCGGTGTGGACGATGCGGATATGGCAATCATTTCCGGCGCTTTTAAAAAGAGCGGGGCAAAACCGGCGCTGAAACCGGCGGCCAGGTCCAAAACTGCGACCGCTACGGTGAAAGCAAAAGCGGAACCGGTGCAGGAAAAAGCAAAGCCTGCCGCTGTAAAGCCGAAAGCGGAGCCGACAGAGAAAAAAAAGCGGCGGTCTTTGATCGTCAAACCCGTCATTATGACTGTGGAAACCAAAGATGGTAAAACCATGATCCGCCGTCCTGTTGCTGCGGAAAATCTTGTTAAGACACCGCCTGCGCCGCCGCAAAAAAGCGCAGGCGCTCCCGCACGGAATTTTCCTGACGATCGCAATCGTTATGCGAATCTGAGCAAGGATAAGGATGGGAAAAATAAATATCGCAATATGGCGGCCAACCGGACCGGCAGCAATGTGGAAAAAACTGTCGCAGCGGCGCCGTCTCCCACATCGGCAGCTCCTTCGCCGGTTGCTCCGGCTCGTCCGGCTCCGTCTGCGCCTGCAACGCCTCCTGCCGGAGATAAAAATCGCTATGCCAATTATGCGAAAGGCAATGCCAACGCCGGCGCTGCACAGCGTGCGCCGCAAGGCCCGTCGCAAAATCGTCCGCCGCGTCCGCAGGGTTCCGGCAACCGGGAAGAAGGCTACCGTTCCGGCGGGTACAATGCCAACCGCCCGGCTCAGGGACAAAACCGCGAATATAGCAATTCCCGTCCTGCCGGTTTCAGCGGCAATCGGTCGGGTCAGGGGCAAAGCCGGGACTTTGGGGGCAACCGCTCCGGCGGTTTTAATGCCAATCGCCTCTCCCAGGGACAGAACCGCGATGGCGCCGGCCGTTCCGGCGGCTTTACACCGCGCTCCGGGCAAGGGGGTTTCAATAACAATCGTCCCGGCGGTTTCAGCAAAGATCGTCCGGGAGGCGAGCAGGGGAACCGTTTCGGCAATAAGACCAGACAGGGTAACGCAGCGCGGAAACAGGCTCCTCCGGTAGATGACATTCCCCGCGGCAAAGAAAGCCGGGAGAAATATAATAAAAAACACGATAAACAGATCAAGGGCAGCTATGCATCCCGTGACAGCCGCTCGATGCGCAGCGCCGACCATATGCGTCCGGTTAAACATAATAACTTTAAGAATAAAGCAGCGGCGTCCCGTCAGGACAATAAGCCGCAGATCGTTCGTCCCACCATGGTACAGATCGGCGAATCCATCAATGTACAGGAATTCGCCAAACTAATCAAACGGGAAGTGGCCGAAGTAATCAAGAGCCTCTTCCTTCTGGGTGTGATGGTCACGATCAATCAGGATATTGACTTTGATACAGCTACGCTGGTAGGGACTGAATTCGGTGTGGACATTCAACCGCTGCCGCCGGAAGAAGATCCTACGGAAATACCGGAAGTGGAAGATGATCCAAGATTACAGATCGCCCGTCCCCCTGTGGTGACGGTCATGGGCCACGTGGATCATGGCAAAACCTCTTTGCTGGATGCCATCCGTAAGACCCATGTAACCGCCCGGGAGGCCGGCGGTATCACTCAGCACATCGGCGCCTATACCGTCAATGCCGGCGGGAAAAAGATTACGTTCCTTGATACGCCGGGCCACGAAGCCTTTACGGCCATGCGTGCCCGCGGCGCTCAATGCACCGACATCTCGATCCTTGTGGTCGCCGCCGATGATGGCGTGATGCCTCAGACCGTCGAAGCCATTAATCACTCCAAAGCTGCCGGCGTTCCCATCATTGTCGCAATTAACAAAATTGATAAACCTGCCGCTAATCCGGAGCACGTGAAACAACAGTTGTCCGAAATGGAACTGATTCCCGAAGACTGGGGCGGCGATACCATCATGGTCCCCGTCTCCGCGCATTCCCACGCAGGGATTGACGACCTGCTGGAGATGGTGCTTCTGGTAGCCGAAATGAAGGAATTAAAGGCCAACCCCAAACTTCCTGCTCACGGCACTATCGTAGAAGCGAAGCTGGATAAAGGCCGCGGACCGGTTGCCACCGTACTGGTGCAGCGGGGTACGCTGACTATTGGCGACTATGTGATCGCCGGTACTGCTCATGGCCGCGTGCGGGCTCTGGTCAACGATCAGGGTGAAAGCGTACGCAAAGCCGGACCTTCCACCCCTGTGGAAATGCTGGGGTTGAATGAAGTGCCTCAGGCCGGTGATATTTTAGACGCAGCGGAAGAAAAAATTGCCCGCAGTGTGGCGGACAAACGCTTCGCTAAAACTAAAGCGGAACAGCAGAAAGCTGCCAAAGTTTCGCTGGATGATATTTTCAATCGCATTAAAGAAGGCGAGTTGAAAGAACTGAATATCGTGGTCAAGGCAGATGTTCAGGGCTCAACAGAAGCCCTGTGCGCCTCCTTGTTGAAAATTCAGAATGAAGAAGTCAAGGTTTCCGTGGTCCATTCCGGCGTAGGCGCCATCAACGAATCGGACGTCATGCTGGCTTCCGCGGCCAACGCTCTGATCATCGGTTTCAACGTCCGTCCGGATGCTAATGCCCGTAAGGTGGCGGAAACGGAAAAAGTCGATATCCGCCTGTATCGGGTCATCTATGACGCCATCAACGATGTAGAGGCAGCCATTAAAGGTATGCTGGCGCCTAAGTTTGAAGAAGACGTGATTGGACGTGTGGAAGTGCGCCAGATCATCACGATTTCCAAGATGATCATCGCCGGCTGCTATGTAACGGAAGGCAAAGTCACCAACAACGCCAAGATCCGTGTAGTTCGTGACGGCATCGTGATCGCGGAAGATGAGATGGATTCTCTCCGCCGCTTTAAAGACGATGTGAAAGAAGTGGCCGCCGGTTATGAATGCGGCATTACGCTGGTAAAATTCCACGACATCAAGGAAGGCGACCAGTTTGAAGTTTATGTGATGAAAGAAATCGCGCCGGAATAAGAGTTTTCAGGCAGGTGAATTATGGTTAGATTACGCGTAGAAAAAGTACAGCAGGCCATTCAACAGGAAATTTCCAATATGCTGCTGCTGGATGTAAAAGATCCCCGGATTAAATTTGTCACGGTAACCGGCGTTGCCCTTACCGATGATATGAGCCAGGCCAAAATCTTTGTCAGCCTGTATGGTTCGGAAGAAGAAAAGAAAGAAGCCTGGGACGCCCTGAATAAGGCAAAAGGCTTTCTTCGTTCTGAAATCGCAAAACGCATTCGTTTGCGGTTTGCGCCGGAACTGATTCTGGCCAAAGATACTTCGTTGGAATACGGAGCGCATATTGATAGTTTATTGCGTAGGATCAAGGAAAGCGAAGAAAACAAAAATGACTAAGAGCTGTACCTTAACCGAAACGGCGGACCTCTTGCGAAAAGCGCAAAAAATTGTCATTGTCAGCCATGTAAGTCCGGATGGGGACACCCTGGGTTCCGGACTGGCTCTCATGCACGCGCTGCGGTCGCTGGGCAAGGAAGTCACTTTAAATGTGGATGACATGATCCCCTCGGCCTATGCCTTTTTGCCGGGCATACAGGAGTATCGCCGCTTTGCTCCTGAGGAAACGATCACTGCCGATCTTCTGGTCATCGTGGATGCCAGTTCGGCAGACCGGGCGGGCAATGCGCTGACCGTGGTCAAAGCACCGCTCGTACTGAACATCGATCACCATAAAACAAATACCCGCTTTGCCGACTGCCTCTATCTGGATGCGGATGCGGCGGCCACTGCGGAAATCATGTATGATCTGCTTCAGACCATGCAGGTCCCGCTCACAGAGGCGATTGCCACCTGCATTTATGAAGGGCTCTATACCGATACCGGCTCCTTTAAGTATTCCAATACGACCGCCCATACCTTGCGGACCGCGGCGGCCTTACTGGAGTTCGGGATCGACCCCAGTGAAATTTCCGATAACATGGAAGTTAAGAGCCGCAGCCAGATCGAGATGCTGCAAAAAGTGCTGGGAACACTGACTTTCTGTCAGGACGGCAAGGTGGCGTATGTGGAGATCGCGCCGGAGTTATATGACCCGGATGTGGATACGGACGTCTTTGTTTCTTATCCCCGCTATATTGAAGGGGTGGAGATTGCGCTCCTGTTTAAACAGGTAGACGAAAATCTGACCCGCGTCAGCTTCCGTTCAAAGGGACGGGATGTAGCTGAACTTGCCGTAACGTTTGGCGGCGGCGGGCATCACCGGGCGGCCGGCTGCAGCATTTATGCGCCGCTAAAAGCAGCGGAACAGAAGGTTTTGCAAGCAGTCGAGGCATTGTTCCATGAGTGAAAAAACGGTGCCTGTGCAAGGAATTATCAACGTCTTAAAACCGCCCGGTATGACATCCCATGATGTCATTACCAAGATCCGTCATATTTATCATATTAAGAAAGCGGGACACGCCGGCACATTGGATCCTGATGCAGCCGGTGTGTTGCCTGTGTTTTTAGGGAATGCCACCCGGCTCCTTGAATATGCCTCCGCCGAACGCAAGTGTTACCGTGCCGAAGCCCTGCTGGGTGTCCGTACGGATACCGGCGACGACAGCGGCACCCCGGTGGAAGAAAAAACGGCGGCGCACCTGACCCGGGCGAAGCTGGAACAGGTGCTGGCGCAGTTTCGCGGTCAGATTATGCAGGTGCCCCCCATGTATTCCGCCTTAAAGGTACAGGGGAAAAAACTGTATGAATACGCCCGCCAGGGGCAGGAAATTGTCCGGGAACCACGCCCCATAGAAATTTTCCGCCTGCAGCTTGTAACGTATGATCCGCCTTATTTTACCCTGGATATAGAATGTTCCAAAGGCACTTATATCCGCACCCTGCTGGAAGATATCGCGGCCGCGGCGGATACCTGCGCCTGCATGACCTTTCTGCTGCGGACCGGGGCCGGACGCTATCCGTTAGCGGAAGCCTTTACGTTGGAAGAGATCGCAGCGGCGCCGGAAAAAGTGTTGCTTCCTCCGGAGACTGCAGTGGCGCATATTCCGCTGCTGGCGGTCAATCCGTTACAGGCCTACCGGATTACCGGCGGCGTCAGGACCACGATCAAAGGTACGGCGGAGGGGACTTATCGCCTTTACTGCGGCAGCGAATTTCTGGGGCTCGTGCAGGCGGCGGACGAAATTGTGCAGCCGCTGAAAATCTTACAGCAAACCGCCAAACCGGCAGAAACCGGAACCGAAATGTGAAGCGGATAAAACGGAATGTGGAGAACAGACTACAAAACGTAAACGACAGGGAGCCTGAAGCAACTCCCGCAGAAATGTGCAAACCTATGAAAATTATCAAACATTTACAGTTAAACGGAGCGGAGACGGCCTTATTCAAGCGGTTTCCCTGCGTGATCGCCATGGGTACTTTTGACGGTCTGCATCGCGGCCACCAAAAAGTAATCGCCCGGGCGAGAGACTATGCCATAAAACACGGATTGAAGCTGGCGGTGCTTACCTTCAGCAATCATCCTTATACCGCGATCAACCCTGCTGCCATCCCGCCGCAGCTGATCACCCAGGAAGAAAAAATCTGCCTTTTGAAAGAATGGGGGGTCAGTTTACTGATCGACATCCCGTTTAACCGGGAATTTTCCCTGCTTTCCCCGGCCGAATTTTTGCAGCGGCTGACACAATTCAATTTTCAGGCCTTAGTCTGCGGCGCTAACTTTTCCTATGGCTTCCGCGGCGTCGGCAATACGGAAACATTAAAACAATATGGCCTGGCACATGGCTTTGATATGGTGATCCAACCGCTCGCTCAGTATCAGGACGAAGCCATCAGCAGCACCCGGATCCGCTGCGCGATCGCGGAAGGACGGCTGGAGGATGCCCGGAATATGTTAGGGCGTTTTTACAGTGTGCAGGGGGTTGTGCAAAAAGGCCGCCGGAGAGGCCGTAAACTGGGCTTTCCTACGGCGAATATCCCGGTAGACCGCTGCGGTATGTCTTTACCGCCCTCGGGAACCTATATTATCCGGGCCCGGATCGATGGTCTGCTCTATGACGGAGTAGGCAATCTGGGGATGAATCCCACATTTGACGACGTCTTCCGGGAAGTGTTGGAAGTGCATTTATTTAACTGCCATCAGGATTTATACGGTAAAAATCTGACGGTGATCTTTTGTCAGTTCCTGCGGGAAGAACGACGTTTTACCTCTTTGCAGGAGCTCACCGCCCAGTTGGAAAAAGACAGGCAGGCCGCCTGCGTCTACTTTGCTGCCGGCGCTGAGTAACCGCTGTTTTCTTTCATTAAGTTTCGAATCTCTGCGCAAACGCAGATGGAAACAGTACTGCAGCGTCGCAAGACATTTGTAGTTTATCAGTCCTTTCGTTACAGCGTTGCTGATTGTCAGGCTATGAAAAAGAGTTGCATTTTATCGCTGCTTATGCTACAATATTTTAGTATCCTAACCGGTACTGAGAAAGACGCATCTCCGACGCTTTCCCGGTTCCGGCCGGACAAAATTATACATGGAGGTATTACACATTATGTTATCTACTGCTGAAAAACAGGCTATTATTGCGGAACACGCCCGCCATGAAGGTGACACCGGTTCTCCGGAAGTACAGATCGCGGTGTTAACTGTACGTATCGCGTCTCTGACCGAGCACCTGAAGGAAAACAAAAAAGATCATCATTCCCGTCGCGGCTTACTGAAAATGGTTGGTCAGCGCCGCGGTCTGTTAAATTATTTGCAGAAAAAAGATATCGAACGGTATCGCGCGATCCTCGCGAAACTGAACATCCGTAAATAATTCGCAGGTTTACCAAAACTGAGGACCCGCTTTCTGAAGCGGGTCTTTTTTTGTGAAATGTAATTATCTTGTTCATCAATTTTTCCAGAAAGCACATTTGTTTTTTATTGGAAATACTGTATAATAGAGGTGGACATTTTGGAGGAAGCATGAAAGCACTTTGGGAAGGGAAAATCAGCGCCGTAAAAAAATATAGCGTAGCTGATGCTGCCGGCATACAGGCAGGCGAATTCCTTTGCGCCATTAATGGTATGCCGCTGCGGGATATCCTGGAGGTAAGCTTTGCTGCAGCTGAAAGTGAACTCACCTTATGTATCAGAGGAAGAGATCGCAAACTACGCAATGTTTCCCTGGAAAAGGGGATTGACGAAGAACTGGGGCTGTCCTTTGAATCCGCTGTGTTTGACCGGGTGCAGCTCTGTCATAATAACTGCGTCTTTTGTTTTGTGGATCGGATGATCCCCGGCCTGCGCAAAGGGCTGTATGTTCGGGATGACGATTATCGTCTCTCCTTTTTATACGGCAATTTTGTGACCCTGACCAATTTGTCGGAAGAAGATTTTGAACGCATTATTCAGACCCATATGTCGCCGCTTTATGTTTCCGTTCACGCCACAGACCCTGCCGTTCGGCAGGCCATGATGAAAAATAAACGCTCCGGCGAACTGATGGAGCGGCTGCAGCGTCTGTTTGCCGCAGGCATTCACGTACATGCCCAGATCGTTTGCTGTCCCGGCTGGAACGACGGAAAAGTCCTGGAAAAATCGTACCGGGATCTGGTGGCCTTGTCTGACTATGTGGAGGATATGGCCATTGTGCCCGTAGGGATCACCAAAAATCGGGAAGGCCTGACGGATCTGCGGATTTTTACGCAGGAAGAAGCTACCGCCATGGTGCAAGAAGTGACCCTTTGGCAGGCAGAATGCCGCAAAAAACTGGGGCGTTCCTTTGTCTATCTGGGCGACGAATTCTATATTCTGGCAGGGCTCCCCATGCCTCCGGCGGACTGGTATGACGGGTTTCCCCAGTTGGAAAACGGCATCGGTCTGACCCAGAATTTCCTGACGGAATGGGAAAAAGCGGCCGCGCTTTACAGTGACGAGGCGCCTTCCACTCACAGAAACTACTGCATTCCGGTGGGTGACGCCGCCTATGGACAGTTAAAGCCGGCTATCGACGCCTTCAACCGGCGCTACCATACGGAAAATCGTCTGATTCCCATACACAATCATTTCTTTGGTTGTTCCATTAATGTGACAGGTCTGTTGACCGGCACCGATCTTTTGGAACAGTTGCCGGAAAATCACCCGGTTATCTTACCTTCGGTCCTCTTAAATCAGGACAACCTGTTTTTAGATGATATGTCGCTGGAAGAATTCATCCGGCGCAGCCGCCGCACGGTGAAAGTCGCGAAAGGGGCGGCTGAATTATACAGCCTGCTGCTGGAGCAGCCTTTGCCCCATGGCGCAGGTACACTGCCGCGCAACTCCGTGCCGGAAAGAGGGCTGCCGGCTGCCGGGAATAATACAGAATACATCAGGCAGTTTTAAACCATACTTTATCTGCGTATTTTTAAGACGGAATCCGCTATGTGTGTTGGCGCCGCCGCACGGCCATAAACGGAACGGCAACAATGACAGGAGTTATGTGATGAACGGATTTGGAATGTTACATGTGTATACCGGTACCGGCAAAGGCAAAACCAGCGCCGCCTTAGGCACTGCCTTCCGGGCTTTGGGGCACGGTGCCAGAGTGACAATGATCTGCTTTATGAAAGGCGACCCCACCTACGGGGAAGCGTTGCTGGCGCAGCATCTTCCCGGCTTTACCCTGAAGCAGATGGGGCGGGATGCATTTGTTAATTTTCGGGATCCGGATCCCATCGACGTAAAGATGGCCCGGGAAGCCTGGGAAGAAGGCAAGCGGATCCTGTTGACCGGCGAGACCGATCTGTTGATCTTGGATGAAATCAATCTGGCCCTGGCCAGAAATTTGCTTGATACCGCAGAAGTAGTGGAGTTTTTGCGCCGCCACCGCAGGCAGACGGAAGTGATCTGCACCGGCCGGGAAGCGCCGCCGCTCCTGCTGGAAGAAGCCGACCTGGTAACGGATATGCGGGAAGTGAAACATTATTACGCGAAAGGCGTCCCCATCCGGGACGGGATAGACCATTAAGAAAGGCTGGAATTTACCACTATGGCAAAACCGATAGTTGCGATTGTCGGGCGTCCCAATGTAGGGAAGTCCACTCTGTTTAACGTGCTGGCTAACGAACGGATCTCCATTGTCGAGGACACTCCCGGCGTAACCCGGGACCGCTTATACGCCTCTTCCGAATGGCTTGATCGGGAATTTGTGGTCATCGACACGGGCGGGATTGAAATTGCCAATACGGATAAAATCGCGGTTTCCATCCGGGAACAGGCCAAAATCGCTGTCCGGGAAGCCGACGTGATTCTGTTCGTTTGCGACGCCCGGACCGGAATCACCGGTGAAGACGCGGAAGTGGCCAGGCTGCTGCGCAAATCCAATAAGCCGATCCTTCTGGTGATCAATAAGGCGGATTCCGCGAAACAGGAAATGGAAATTTTTGAATTCTATAACCTGGGCCTGGGCGAACCGATTCCCATTTCCGCCGCCAACCACCTGGGCCTGGGGGATATGCTGGATGCCCTCATGGAAAAGGTACAGCAGACGGTACCTCAGTTAGATGAAGAAGATGAAGACGAGATCAAAGTGGCGCTGATCGGCCGTCCCAACGTGGGCAAATCTTCTATTTTCAATGCCCTGGTGGGGGAAGAGCGTTCCATCGTCAGCGATCAGGCGGGCACCACCCGCGACGCTATTGATACCCCGGTGGTAAAAGACGGGCAGCGCTATCTTTTTATTGATACCGCCGGTATGCGCCGCAAAGGAAAAATTGAGGAATTAATTGAAAAATACAGTATCATCCGTTCTCTGCGGGCGGTAGATCGTTCGGACGTTATTTTAATGGTCATCGATGCGGTCGAAGGAGTCACCGAACAGGATAAAAAAATCGTCGGTTACGCTCATGACGCGGGGAAAGGCATCGTTCTGGCAGTCAACAAATGGGATCTGTATAAAAAGGATGATACCTCTACCTTGCGCTATACGGAAGAACTGCGCAAAGAACTGGTCTTTTTGCAATATGCGCCGGTAGTCTACGTTTCCGCCCTGACCATGCAGCGGATCCACCGTCTGCCGGAAGTGATCAAATATGTGGCGGAACAGAACGCCATGCGCATTTCCACCTCTGTGATCAACCAGGTGATCGAAGACGCCTGCGCCATCAACCCGCCGCCCACGGATAAGGGGAAACAGCTGAAAATTTACTTTGTGACCCAGGTCAAAATCAAACCGCCTACCTTTGTCCTGTTTGTGAATTATCCTGAAATCATGCATTTTTCCTACCAGCGTTATCTGGAAAATAAACTGCGGGAATCCTTTGGCTTTGAAGGGACTCCCATCCATATGATCATCCGGGCCAAAAATGAAGAAGAGCAGAATTAAGCGATAAGGAGTTTTGCTATGGATTATCTTTTCAGTATCGGCGGCTTTCTGCTGGGCTACCTGTTTGGCTCCATCCCCAATGGCCTATGGCTGGTCAGAGCCTTTCATAAAATCGATATCCGCCAGTATGGCAGCGGTAATATCGGCGCCACCAACGTATACCGTACGGTCGGGGCGAAAACAGCCGCCGCCGTCTTATTGGGCGATATGCTGAAAGGCATAGTACCCCTGATCTTGCTGTCGCATCTGACCGGGGATCCGGTCTGCGTGGCCTGGACGGCCTTAGGCGCCTTGTTAGGCCATAACTATTCTCTGTTTTTGGGCTTTCAGGGAGGCAAAGGCGTGGCTACGGGGTTAGGCTTATTTTTATACCTGCTGCCATGGGGTGCAGCCGCCGGTTTTTTCGTCTGGGTGCTGCTGGTCCTGCTGACCCGCTACGTTTCACTGGGCTCGGTCATCGGCGCGATTTGCGCGGCCGCAGTCGCCTGGTACCTGCGCTATCCTTTGCCCTACACCTTGTTCGGCACATTAGCCTGTCTTTTTGTGGTCCTGCGCCACAAAGATAATATAAAACGATTATTACAGGGAACGGAAAGCAAGATCAAAGCCGGTCACCTGGAAAATAAATAGCAAACCTGGCGATATTTCGTCTCTGCTATCTTATGTAACACGATACTATGTAACACGATAAGTAGATTAAGGAGTGATCATAATGTCCTACTCAAAAGTACTCAGTTTTAACGAAGCGAAGGAAACCTCTGCACCGGAAAAAAATGTGTTTTATCTGGTGAAAGAAGAAATCCTGCCGGAAGCAATCAAAAAAACCATTAAGGTAAAAGAAATCCTGAAACGCGGCGAAGTAAGAACCATCAACGAAGCGGTGGAAAAAATGGGGTTGAGCCGCAGCGCTTACTACAAATACAAGGATTATGTGTTTCCGTTCTACGAGGCCAGCCGCGATAAGATCATCACCTTATCTTTGTTGCTGGAACACAAACCGGGCGTGCTGTCCAAAGTATTGAACTCCGTGGCGGCTGATTCCGGCAGCATCATGACCATCAACCAGGGGATTCCCCTGCAGGGTGTGGCCAATACCACCATTTCCATCGAAACCAATAATCTGACGGTAGATCTGGAGGCTTTGCTGGATAAGCTGCGCATGATCGACGGGGTCAAACGCCTGGAAGTATTGGGTCAGGTATAGCAGCGTCCGGCGGCAGTACAGGATTCGTTGAGCTGCGTAGCAGGCCGGACGGGTTTACCGGCTGCTTGATCATCCATTGGCATAAGGCCATGATCACAGGGAGAAATTTTATGGATAAAACAATTAAAGTGGGGCTGTTAGGCTGCGGCACAGTCGGAGGCGGGGTGCTCCTGGTTCTGCAGAAGAATAAAGAAATTATTGCGAAAAAAACCGGTTGCCCCATCGAAATTAAAACCGTGCTGGTGCGTGATAAGCAAAAGCTGAAACCGGAGATCAAAAAATTCAAGATTCCCGTGACGGAAGATCCGGAAACGATTTTCAACGACCCGGAAATCGATGTGGTGGTGGAACTGATCGGACGGGTCCACCCGGCGAAAGAGTATATCGAGGCGGCGCTGCGCAAGGGCAAAAGCGTCGTGACCGCCAATAAGGATGTGTTGGCGGAATATGGCGATGAGCTGTTTGCGCTGGCGGCGGAAAAAAAGGTGGATTTTCAGTTCGAAGGGGCCGTAGGGGGAGGCATTCCCATTATCCGTCCGTTGCGCTCCTGCCTGGCGGCCAATCAGATTTCCGGCATTATGGGGATCGTCAACGGCACCACCAACTATATGCTCACCCGCATGAGCCAGGAAGGGCTGGCCTACGCCGATGCCCTGGCGGAAGCCCAGGCGAAGGGCTATGCAGAAGCCGATCCTACCGCTGACGTGGAAGGGCTGGATGCGGCCCGCAAAATCGCGGTGTTGGCTTCGCTGGCCTTCAATACCCGTCTGACCCTGCAGGATGTCCATGTGGAAGGCATCGATAATCTGGATGCCTGCGACGTGGCCTATGCAGATGACCTGGGCTATGCGGTTAAGCTATTGGGGATCGCTAAAAAACATCCTGAATACGGGATCAGTGCCAATGTGTACCCCGTCATGCTGCCCAAAGATCACCCCTTAGCCAGCGTAAACGATGTGTATAATGCGGTGTTCGTCAACGGCGATGCGGTGGGGGATGCCATGTTTTTAGGCCGGGGGGCCGGCCGTATGCCTACCGCCAGCGCTGTCTGCGGCGATCTGATCGATACAGCCCGCAACATTCTGGCAGGCGCAACAGGGCGCGTACCCTGCATTGCCTTTGAAAAGAAAGTCATGTGCCCGCCGGATAAGGAAATGACCCCCTGCTATATCCGGATGCAGGTGCAAAACCGTCCCGGCGTACTGGCCGCCATTGCCGCTACGTTCGGTGCGCAGCAGGTAAGTCTGAGCAATGTGATTCAAAAACAGATTTTTCAGTCCGGGCTGGCCGAATTGGTAATCATCACCAATAACGTGAGCAAAATGAGTCTGGATCTTTCCGTTCAGACCTTAAAGGTCCTTCCTGTGGTGGATAAGGTGTGCAGCATCTTACGGGTAGAAGACCCGGCGCTGTCGTAACAGGGGGCGCTTATGCAAAAACAAGTAACGGTGCGGGTGCCTGCCACCTCAGCCAATTGCGGCCCCGGCTTTGACTGTCTGGGACTGGCGCTGACGCTCCACAATGAGTTTACCTATCGTATCTCAGATGAATCTTTCGGTTTTTCTCTTACGGTCGAAGGGGAAGGGAAAGACCGCTTTCATGCCTCAGGCCGGAATATGGCGTTCGCTTCTTTCCTGCACCTGTGGAACAAAGTGACGAACCGGAAACGGATCGGCATTACGTTGTCGATGCGGAATCAGGTGCCTCAGAGCCGGGGTCTGGGCAGCAGTTCTACGGCCATCGTGGCAGGGATCACGGCGGCCGGTATGTTGAGCGGCGCCGGCTTATCCGATGATGAGATCTTACAGGAAGCAACCCTGCTGGAAGGACATCCGGATAACGTCGCCCCGGCGATTTACGGCGGCTTTACCGTCAGCATTCAGGAAGAGGGCCGGGCGCACACCCTGCGTCTGCTTCCCAGGCTGCCGCTGCAGTTTATTGCCGTTGTACCGGACACGCCGCTTTCCACGCATTTGGCCCGTCAGGCGATCCCCGCTCAGGTAGCGCATGCGGATGCGGTGTTTAATGCTTCCCGTACGGCTTTGCTCATTGCCGCGCTGGAGGAAAATAAGCCGGAGTTGTTGCGTTTTGCGTTGGAAGACCGATTGCACCAGCCGTATCGGGCTCCGTTGATTCCCGGTATGGAGGCCGCTTTTGCCGCCGGGGAAGCGGCGGGCGCGTATAAGTGCATTATCAGCGGGGCAGGCTCCACCTTGTTGGCGTATGCGGCGCCGGAACAGAATGGCCGGGCGATCGGGGAGGCTATGACCCGGGCGCTGGCAGAGGCGGGGCAGAAGTCTGTGTATCATCTGCTGGATCTGAATGAAAAGGGGACTGAGATCCTGCGCCTGCAAAACGATTAAAACGGGTAAAAAGTGGTTGACAGAAACAGGATTCTATACTACAATATCTATTGTGATTCGGGGCGTGGCTCAGCTTGGTAGAGCGCTTCCTTGGGGTGGAAGAGGTCGCTAGTTCAAATCTAGTCGCTCCGACCAGTTAAAAATAAAAGGAACTGTACTTGTGTGCAGTTCCTTTATTTTTTTGCTCTGTTTTAGCGAGGCCCTACAAAGTGCACTTGGGTTTGCCGGTCGGGCACCCTGCGGGGAACGCTGTCGCTCTGTCCTCACGCAACGGCACTAAGCTCTCACGGCACTGCGTTTGTGCTCGCTAAGGGCCGGCGTTGCGGATTGTCCCCGCTGGGAGCTCCGACCCGGCAGAACGACGGATGAAAGGCAGCGAGATATGAAATTCTGTAATTTTATTGAATTATTTACGGTTAACTAAATTAAAACTGTAATTATAATTTGTTTATTAAAAATAATTCTACAAATATTTTTGAATTTATAGTATAATCAGAATACAATAAAAGATTTTTTCTGTCACAATATTCTACCAGGGGGGATTTAACATGACAATGTACAAAAGGAATCGAAAACAATTAGCTATGCGTATTTTCTGCGCGCTGTTGTTAGGCACCTGCCTGTTGGGAGGACATCAGCCGGTAAGCGCCGATGTTGCCACCTTGACTACCAATCCTGATAATGGAAACATCAGCGTAGATACCAACAGCGGGTCGGTCGAAATCACCCTCAGCGGCACAGCTACGGCTCCCGGGCAGACGGCTCTGGGAAAGGACGCAAAGGCTACCGGGAACCTTGCTACTGCTATTGGAGCGGATGCAGAGGCCACAGGGCAGACCAGCACAGCCTTGGGAAATGCGGCAAAGGCGAAGGGCGTGAACGCTACGGCCGTAGGTCACGGCGCCTATGCGACTCTTGGAGGATCTGCTTTGGGACATTTTGCGTACGCCCGGGGAGACTACAGTGTAGCTTTCGGATTTGAAGCACAAACAGGGACGGATAGCACTCCCGCAGATGGAACTGAGGCCATCGCCATCGGCTACTCGGCAAAGGCGCAGAAGAAAGGGGCCATTGCCATCGGGAGCGACTCACGCGCTGAGGAAGAAAACGCAACGGCTTTGGGATACAAGGCGACAGCCAGAGGGAAGAATGCACTGGCGCTCGGATACAATGCGGCAGCGCATCTGGAGAATAGTGTGGCCATCGGCTATAATTCTTCGGTAGGCGCGGCGAACTCCGTTTCCTTTGGCAGCTCCGGTGCGACCCGGCGGCTGATGTATGTGTCTGCCGGCACATCTGAAACGGATGCGGCTAATTTCGGACAGCTACTAAAATCCGCAAGTTTAAACGGCAGCAAATTAGAGTTTTACACGAATGCTTTCACAAAAGCTTTTGATGTAGATTTATCTTCACTGTCAGGCGCCGGCGGAGCAGGTGGCGGCGGTATGTCTTCCCTGAAGTTTGCCGGGGACGACGGTCCGACAATCACGAAAACGGACGGAAATACGTTGGAAATCCTCGGCGGGGCTTCTCCGGCCACCTTGTCGGAGAACAATATCGGTGTGGCATCGGAGAGCGGCGCCTTAAAGATCAAGCTCGCCAAGGACATTACGGGCATTTCCAGTCTCACCACCGAGAGCGGCGTGAAAATTGATGCCGCCGGAAAAATTACGGGAGTCAAGGACGGAACCGCAGATAGCGATGCAGTAAACGTTAAGCAGTTGAAAAACCTGGATAAGAAAATGACTGGCAATACTAACGCCATCGCTGCCAATAAAGCCGATATTGCTGCCAACCAAGCGGCCATCAGTGGTATTAAGGCGCAAAACGGCGTGGTTGCTTCCACGGGAACGGCAAAGGCAGATGAATTTGTGAAAGGAACTGCTGTCTATGATTATCTCCACGGCGATACCATTGCCTTGGGCAAAGGCAGTACAGCGACAGGCATGAATTCCATCGCCATTGGCTTCGGTAATCAAGTAAAAGGCAAGGGCAGCGGCGCCTTCGGCGATCCCACCACGATCACCGGCAGCGGCAGCTATTCTGTAGGTAATAATAATACCATTGGCGGTGACAATACTTTCGTACTGGGCAATAATGTAAATACAACCGCCAACAACGCCGTTGTCTTAGGGAATAATTCCGAAGGTGTGGAGAACGCGGTGTCCGTCGGCGCGAAAGGCAACGAACGGCAGATTAAAAACGTAGCGGATGGCACTGCTGATTCGGATGCCGTAACCGTACGTCAGTTAAATAAAGTCGCAGGGTTTGACGTGAATACTATTGATGCGAATCTGAAAGCCGCCAATACCCGTATTACCCGCATGGACAGCAAGGTCAACAAGGTAGGAGCGGGAGCGGCCGCCTTAGCTGCGCTGCATCCGCTGGATATGGACAACAAGTTTGATGTAGCCGCCGGCTTCGGCAATTACCGTAATGCCAACGCACTGGCTCTGGGTGTCTTCTACCGGCCTGCAGAAAATGTGATGCTCAGCGCCGGTGGAGCAATGGGCAACGGCGAAAACATGGTAAACGTAGGCGTAACCTTTGCGCTGGATAAAGGGGAAGGCGTCCGTGTCAGCAAAGCAGCCATGGCGAAGAAGATCAATGCACTGACCGATGAAAATGCGGCCATGAAGGAAAAATTAGCCGCGCAGGATACCGAAATCGGCGCTCTGAAGGCAGCGCTGGCCCGTCTGGAAGCGAAAATGAAATAAAGGGGAAAACGCCAACGCTCCCCGCAGGCCGCCGGATTGGGAATTAGGAAGTAAAAAACCAGGAATCGCATAATACAGCGGTTCCTGGTTTTTCTTCGTTAAAAAGCTTTTGGAATAGAATCCAAAAAGTATGTAAATACGCAGTGCCGTGGGAGCTTAGTGCCGTTGCGTGAGGACGGAGCGACAGCGTTCCCCGCAGGCTGCCCGGCGGGGCGAACAGAAAGCAAAGGACGCTGATAACTGCTTACTTGCAGATTCTCTGTTTTGTAAGCACACTTAGATTCGATACATCTTCTTTAAAGCCCGGATATGTTGCTCCAGGCTTTTTGCATCGGCAAAGCCCTGTGCGTATTCCAGAACTAAGACCGGCGGCGCAGGCAGCTTTTTCAGAGCGGCAAAAAAAGGTTTCCATTCGATAGTACCCTGTCCGACAGGCAGATGCTGATCGCTGCTGCCATCATTATCGTGTACATGGCAGGCGATGAGCCTGGAGCCCAACGCTTCGGCCACCTGCGCCGGATCCCAACCATTTACGTGAGCATGACCGGTGTCCAGCAGGGCCTTTGCATCAGGAAATTCCTCAAACAGCTGCAGGTAGTCCGGCAGGGAAAAGAGATCATTATTTTTGGGACCCAGTCCCACATTTTCTATTGCGATCTGCACGCCATACTCTTTGGCAAGTTTACAGAGCTGCTTTAGCTTAGCCCGCACCTGCTTCTTTGTACCTTCCAGATTTCCGGGGATCGCTTCATTCGTATGAATGACAACAAAAGCAGCCCGGCATTTTTTGGCATAGGCGAAGGTCTTTTCAAATATGGACAGATACGCTTCTTTATCAGAAGGGTCGGCCAGGTTTACCGCCACACAGGGAGCATGAATGGAAAAGGTACGGTTCTTCCAGAGCAGAATTTCTTTATCCCAGTAATAGTTTTTCCCAAATTCATAAAAAAACTCTATGCCATACCGGGTAGATAACTGCGGCAAAGCTTCTTTTTGAAAACCGGGGAACAATAAATCACTGACAGAAAACTTCATTTTCCTTTCTTCCTTTCCTCATTTAACTAAACAAATCCAGGTTTTCGCCGCTTTCCGAATCGAACAAACACACGTCTGACCAGGAAAAATCAACGCTTTTGATTGTTTCCAGAGGCTGCCGGGAGTGGCTGGCCTGCACATATATCACGTTATGATCCCCAATGCGCAGCGTCACGGTTTTCAGATTGCCGGTGTTTTCAATAAATTCCACGGTGCCGCAGAGCGTGCCGGCGCTAAAGTTGGGCTGCATGGCTTCCGGACGCAGCCCAAAAATGATTTCTTTTCGGTGTCCGATGAGGGCCTGATGCGGTTCGGGCACGGCGAGTTTCGTATTTCCTACCTGCAGGACACCGTTTTCATAGGTTCCCTGCACGAGATTCATGGCCGGGGATCCGATAAACGAGGCGACAAAGGTATTGGCCGGGTGGTGGTAAATCGTATGGGGCGTGTCGATTTGCTGTATCTTCCCCTGGTTCATCACGGCAATCCGGGTGGCTACGGTCATGGCTTCGATCTGGTCATGGGTCACATAAATCATCGTCGGCTGAAACATTTCATGCAGCTTTACCAGTTCCGTCCGCGCTTTTTGCCGCAGTCGGGCGTCCAGGTTGCTTAAGGGTTCGTCCAACAAAAAGTAGGGAGAGTGTTTGACAATGGCCCGCGCCAAGGCGACACGCTGTTTTTGCCCGCCGCTTAACTCATGCGTTTTTTTAGTTTCATAGCCTGTTAAATGCAAAATCTGCAAGGCCTGATTGGCCCGTCTGGCAATTTCTTCTTTGGGTAATTTCTGCAGTTGCAGACCGAAGGCAATATTATCCCAGACCGAAAGGTGGGGAAACAGGGCATAGCTCTGGAAAACCATCGCGATGTTTCGTTCGCCGGGCGGCAGGCCATTGACCACTTTGCCGTCCAGGTAAATTTCGCCGCCGCTTACTTCTTCAAAACCGGCGATCATCCGCAGCGTGGTGGTTTTTCCGCAGCCCGACGGCCCTAATAAAATCAGGCGTTCGCCTTTTTTGATCTCCAGATTCAAGTCTTTAATGACTACATTTTTACCGTAGGCTTTTGTTACATTTTTAAACACAATACTGTTTTCCTGCGCAAGTTCAATTCTGTTTTCTGTTTTCAAGTCCGTACTATTTTCCTGCGCAAAGCCAATATTGCTTTCCTGTTTTAACTCAATATGATTTTCCTGCGTCATAATTATCCTTTCACTCCTGCCTGCATAAAGGTGTTGATAATAAATTTCTGGAAGAAAATATAAAGCAGCAAAGGCGGTAAACTGGTCAGCGTGGCGACGGCCATGGCTACGCCCCATTCGCTGCCGCCCTCTGCGCTGATAAACATCTGCAGGGCCAGAGGGAGGGTGAGATGATTTTTATCCTGCAAAATAAGCAAGGGCCAGAAGTATTCATTCCAGGAATTAATAAAAAATAAAATGGCGATGGCGATGACCGAGGGCTTGATCAGAGGTAAAATCACTTTACACAAAACCTGATGAGGCCTGGCTCCGTCTAAAATCGCCGCTTCCAACAACGCTTTCGGCACGCCCCGCATGGTCTGGCGCATGAGGAAGATCCCCATGCCGTCTACCAGACCGGGCAGCATGACGCCCCAGGGCGTATCCAGCAGCCCTAATCTGGAAACCAGCAGGTAGTTGGGCATGACCAGCACGGTAATGGGAATGAAAAAAGTCAGCAGCATGCTGTTAAAAATAAATTCCTTACCTTTAAACCGGTAGTACACAAAGGCAAACGCTGCCAGGACACCGGTAGCGATTTTACTGACGGTGACAAAGGTCGCGATGAAAAAGGTATTCCAGATATAGGTGAAAATGGGGAAGTCCTCTAACACCAGCCGGTAGTTTGCCAACGTGGGGGGAAGGGGCAGGGGGTTTAAGGTGGATTCAAAGACCTGATTCAGATCCTTCAACGAAGTGGAGAGCATGAAAATAATCGGCCACAGCATTAAAAAGACCATGAGAAGGAGTAGTATCTGCCAGGGTAATTCATCACGCCAGTTAGTTTTCATAGTACACCTTCCTGTCCAGGTATTTATATTTCACAAACAGGAACACAAAATACAGGAGCAGCGTCACCACCGCATAGGCGGCGGAACTGCCGGTCTGAAAAAAAGTAAAGGCATACTGATAAATGATGTACACCAGATTGGAGCTGCCCTGATCCGGCCCGCCCTGCGTCAGCATATTGACCGGCACCAGCACATATTGCAAGCCGAAGACCACGGTAATGGTAAAGACGTACAGCGCCGTAGAAGAAGTCATGGGCAGGATAATTTTTTTGAAAATGACCCAGTTTGAGGCGTTCTCCAGACGGGCCGCTTCCAGCATTTCCCTGGGAACGGAAACCATGGCCGCCAGCATGACAATCAGGTTATAGCCGAATACTTTCCAACCGATAATGGTACAGATGGCAAAAATCACCAGATAGTCTTCTTTAAACCACCGGGGCGAAGCAACGCCGAACCAGCCGAGAATGATGCTTAAGGGGCCGGCCAGGGGGTTGTAGATCCATAAAAAAAGAATGCTGGCGACGGCCAGAGATAAGGTGGCGGGCACGAATAAGGCGGAGCGGTAAAAAGCGCGTCCCCTTTGAATGAGGTGCCCTAAGATGTACGAGTATAAATAAGGAAGAATAAAGTTAAACACAAGCAATATGACCACGAACAGGACGGTGTTGAGGATAATTTTCCCCAGCTCCGCGCTGTTCAGTATTTTCCAATAGTTTTCCACTCCTACATATTTCATGGTAGGGGAGACCATATTCCAGGAAAAAAAGCTGAGATAGATATTCTGCAATAGCGGCCAGTAATAGAAAATCAGAAAAATAAGAGAGGACGGCAGCAGATACCACACTGCCTGACGGATATTGTGACTCATAGTTTCACCCCTGCTGAAAGTAAAAGATGAATAATGCCGCAGGACGCAGCATTATCCATTCAACAAACACCTGCGCTTTTGTCAGAAGAAACATCGGCGTACGCTGTTATAACAGCGTATTGATTTTTTCCGCCGTCTGGTGCAACGCGTCTTTCGCGCTCATTTTACCGCTCAGGATAATATCCCGTACGTCGATCAGCAGCTGTTCCGCCTGCAAGCCGTTGGCGCCGGGGAAGCTGGCCCATTTGCTGGCGTTGGGCATCATTTTTAAAGCCATTTGAATATTTTTGTTTTCATCGACGATTTTCTTAAATCCGTTGGGGTCTTCCGCTACGCCTTTACGGGGCGGCAGATAACCGGTGCCGGTGCTCCATTTTGCCAAAGAAGCAGGGGATTCCAGATATTTGATAAACTCGATGGCCGCCTTTTGTTTTTCCGCATCTTTCGAGAAGCACATGAGGAAGTTACCGCCGGCAGGCACTTTCATAGGTTTGCTGCCAAAGGTGGGAAACGGCGCTGCTTTGACCGGGAATTTAGCGGATTTTTCAAAATTGGCCCGTTTGCCGATGGTGGTGCAGACCATGCCCAGTTTACCGCTCAGGTAGGCCTGGAACCCTTCTTCGTTAGTGGCATGCAGCCCATTGCCCTCTTTGACCATGTCCGCTAACAACTGATACGCTTCGGCCGCTTCCGGCGTATCAAAGCCGGCCTGTACCTTTCCGTTCACCTTTTTCAGCATCGCCCCGCCGTTGGATTCGATCAGCGCCTGCTGTGCCCAGTTATCCGCATATTCCTGCATAAAGAAACCCATGTTGCCGGTTTTTTCCTTGATCGCTTTCGAGGCTTTGTGGACTTCCTCCCAGGTTCTGGGGGGATTTTCCGGGTCTAAGCCCGCCAGCTTGAACAGCTCCGGATTGTAATACAAAACCGGTACGCTGACAGAATAGGGCAGCCCCACCTGTTTCCCGTCTTCCGTCTGCGCCAGATTTAGGACGTTGGGCAGGAAATTGTCTTTCATAAAATTGGCATCGCCCGCGTTTTTAAACGCCTCGTTCAAATCCGTGTACTTAAAATTTTCCGCTGCATAGTTTAAAAACGAATAGCCCATCTGCACCACGTCAGGGCTTTTGCCGGAAGCCATGGCGGCCTGCAGATTCTGCGTCAGGCCTTTGTACATATCCGGATTATACTTTGCCACCACCTCAATGTTCGGATGCTTTTTGTTGAAATCCGCCACGAGTTCTTTTACCGTACCACCGCCAAAGCTTTCTGCGGCTACATGCCAATACTCGATCTGTACTTTTTTCCCGCTGTCTTTGGCCGCTTCTTTTTTCTCGCCGCTGCCGCCACAGCCTACCAGGCCAAAAATAGCCAGCGATGTGCATCCCAAAGCCAATACTTTTCGCAACGTCTTGTTCAATTATTTTTTCCTCCTTTTAATTCGGTAACCGTTTGAGCCAGTTACTGTTGCTGTTTTTATTATACGGGACGGCTGTCAAAGCCATATATAACCGATGTAAATTCTGGGTAAATTCGCTTTACGGCGATCCTTATACAATATAATATACATCATACATCCGGTTCGGATGCCTGCGGGAACAACAATCCGCAACGCCGGCCCTTAGCGAGCACAAGCGCAGCGCCGTGGGAGCTTAGTACCGCTGCGTGAGGACAGAGCGCCAGCGCTCCCCGCAGGCTGCCCGACCGGACAAGGCAAAATCATTGTCTGCAACATATTGGGGGATCTTAAAAAATATGGTATAATACTATATTGTAATGGAACCTCGACCGCAGAAAACCTGTCGACAAAGCAGATATGTTCTTCTGCGCTTCAACCGTAAAATCCATGCAAGCCATTACGAAACACAACGCGTAATGGCTTTTTTATATCCACGACTACTTCAGGAGGCGTTACCATGATCCGTTCCTTACCCCTTGTCTGCTCCGTCTGCGGCGCTGCGTTTACGCCCGGGCCGCAACTGTATTACAAGCACGATCCGCTTTTACAGGACGCGCGGAACTTAAAGCTGATCTGCCCGGATTGCCTTGGCCAATGGGAACAAAAATGGCAGATCGCGGACGCCCTTTTTCAGGAAGAAAACTATGTGCTTACAGTAACGATCACCCTGGCGGACGGCAGCGTTTATAAAGATCTGGACTGTACCGCCCTGGAAGAAACGGAAACCGTGGTAACGGGGGAAGACATTCCGGAAAAAGCCCAGCGGACCTTGTATGAATTTTATAAAACATGGAAGGAAGAACAGGAGAGCCATAAATTAAAAGACTGCTTCTTCCAACGGGATGCCGAGGGAAACCTACGGGCGACCCTGACCACGGTGGGGGGAGAGCATTATGAAAAGCTGGATCTGCGGATCACGGAAGACGGTTACCTGCAAACAGAGCAGGATGTGCCTTCCTATATAATGGAAGAACTGGTCATCGCTTTAAAGGCCTATGCCGCTCAGGAAGCTATGATTTCCCCGACTGCAGCCCCCAGGCCCCGTGCAGGAGGCTTTCGGAAACAGGCAGAGCGCAGCGGACACGGCCGGAAAACCGGCGTCTACGGACAGATGCAGGAGTTTGGCAAGCCGGGCAGGTAAGGGCTTGCCAGAGAACCCATCTGGTGCTATAGTATACACTTGTATAAAAAGCTAACTATCGTATTACCGGATAAACTTGAGAAAATGGGAGAAGTTATGGAAGCGTTAAAAGAAAAAATCGAAAAACGACGTACCTTTGCGATTATTTCGCATCCGGACGCCGGCAAAACCACACTGACCGAAAAGTTGCTGCTGTATGGGGGAGCGATTCATCTGGCCGGCAGTGTAAAAGCCAGGAAAGCCAATAAACATGCGGTTTCCGACTGGATGGAAATTGAAAAGCAGCGCGGTATTTCCGTTACCTCTTCGGTTCTGCAATTCGATTACCAGGGCTTTCGCGTCAATATATTGGATACCCCCGGGCATCAGGACTTCTCCGAAGATACCTATCGGACTCTGATGGCAGCCGACAGCGCCGTCATGCTGATCGATGCGGCCAAGGGCGTGGAACCCCAGACGAAAAAGCTGTTCTGGGTCTGCCACCGCCGTCATCTGCCCATCTTTACCTTCATTAACAAGCTGGACCGGTACGGCCGGACGCCGTTGGATTTAATGGAAGAAGTGGAAAAGATTCTTCAGATCAGGGTCTATCCCATCACCTGGCCGGTGGGCATCGATGGGCGCTACAAAGGCGTCTATAACCGGGTGACGCACGAAGTCTCCTTATTTAAGACGGATGCCAGCCACGGCAGCAGGCAGCGGGAAGAATTTACCGCCGATATTCACGACCCCGTCATCCGGGAAACCGTGGGGGACGAGATCTTTGAAGCGCTGCTGAATGATATTGAGCTGCTGGATATGGCCGGCGAAGCTTTCAGCATGGAAGAAGTGAATAAAGGGGAACTGACCCCCATGTTTTTCGGCAGTGCCATGACCAACTTCGGTGTGCAGGAATTTTTGGAAAAGTTTCTGGAAATGTCCCCTCAGCCGCAGCCCCGTACCCTGTTAAACGGTGACCTGATCGAACCGGACAACGACCTTTTCAGCGCTTTTGTCTTTAAGATCCAGGCCAACATGAATCCGTCCCACCGGGATCGCATTGCCTTTATGCGCATCTGTTCCGGCGTGTTTGAGAAAGGGATGAGCGTCTACCATACACAAAGCGGCAAAATGGTAAAACTGGCTCAGCCCCAGCAGTTTCTTGCCCAGGAACGGACCATTGTGGAAAAGGCCTATCCGGGTGACATCATCGGTTTATTTGACCCCGGTATTTTTGGTATCGGTGACAGCCTCAGTGATGAAAAACTGAAACTGACCTTTGAAGATTTTCCTGTGTTCCCGCCGGAAATCTTTGCCCGGGTACAGCCCAGGGATTCTTTGAAGCGTAAACAGTTTGAAAAAGGCATCCTGCAGCTTTCGCAGGAAGGGGCCATTCAAATCTTTAATCAGAAACATGTGGGCTTAGAAAGCTTTGTTGTAGGCGTCGTAGGGCAGTTGCAGCTGGAAGTGCTGGAATATCGCCTGCAAAACGAATATAATGCCCAGCTGATCATGACGGCGTTGCCCTTCACCGTGGCTCGCTGGGTCTATGCGGAAGATCCCCGGGCCATCGAGGGCCTGCGGGGGTTGGACAATGGCATGCTAGTCTATGACAAGAATGACCGGCCTGTGATTTTAGTCAATAATGAGTGGGCGTTGAATTGGATTTTACAGCGTAACCAGGGTCTGGAGTTTTTGACTGTTCCGCCGGATAAGGCCCGTGTCTGATTGAAACCTGTGTGCAGGGTACATTTTGGCATCAAATAGTAGCGTGTGCATTTTACAGGTCATTGTTTTAACAGGTATTGCGTATGGAGAAAAAACAAGGCGTTGAAAAAAAGCAAACGGCTGAAATTTTAGGGATTCCCGTTACCCCTTATACGATGGAGGAAGCGGTGCAAGCGCTGACGGCTTCTGTGCAGCAGGGGAAGCGGTGTTTTGTGGTTACAGCCAATGCGGAGATTATCATGTTGGCGCAAGAGGATGCAGCCTATAAAAAGCTTTTGCTGGAAGAAGCGGATCTGATTCTGCCGGATGGCGCCGGTACTGTCTGGGCCGGCAATTATTTAGGCTATACGATCCCGGAACGTGTGGCCGGCTACGATTTATACCTGCGCCTTTTGGCAGAGGCGGCGGTCAAAGATATTCCTGTCTATTTTTTCGGGGGCAGCCCCGGTGTAGCGGAGGCGGCGGCAGAAGAAGGGAAACGCCGTTGGCCGGAGTTACAGGTAGTCGGTTGCCGCAACGGCTATTTTAAGCCGGAAGAAGAAACTTCTATTGTAGAAGCGATCAACGGGAGCGGCGCTAAAATGCTGTTTGTGGCGTTAGGCGCGCCCAGGCAGGAAAAGTGGTTGAGTCGCTATGCCGAAGTATTGCAGCCTTCTCTTTTAATGGGCATCGGCGGCAGCTTTGATGTGCTGGCCGGTAAGGTGCAGCGGGCGCCCAAATGGATGCAGGATGCCCGGTTGGAATGGTTCTATCGGCTTTTAAAACAGCCCGCCCGGTTTGTCCGTATGTTGGCCTTACCGAAGTTTGTCCTGGCCGTGCGCTCGGAGAAAAAACATCTGTGAGGCGCAAAAACGCCGGTCTTTGGCGCATTTTCTTTTATGAATTCACGCCATACTGTCTTCGGAAACACCGACTTAAAAATTGCCCGAATAGACAAAAGACCAGAATTATAGTATAATATGTTAGTTAAGGAACCTTGATTTATCACGGTTCACATCACAATTTCCGCGAAAAAACGCAGCTGAAACCGATTTTCGTTTCTTGCTATGTGAAGAAGCATAGTTGAAGGCAACTTTTGCTTGCGCTTTTTCACCGCGCGCATTGTGGTCGCAAACCCGGGAAACTATTGGGAAAGGAGGGCTCACAGATGTCTGTTGTGAAACAAGGCTATCCGTTTATCGGCGGCGCCTTAGCGCTGGCCGCAGTTGTTTTTGCGTTTTGGGGCATCCATTGGGCTGTCATCCCACTGGTATTCGCCGGTTACTTCGCGTATTTTTTCCGCAATCCTGACAGGCACGTAGCCCCGGACACTTCGGTCTTATATTCGCCGGCGGACGGCACGGTCATGGATCTAACGGAGTTTTATGATGATGAATTTTTGAATGCGGATGCGAAAAAGGTGACGATTTTTCTGTCCGTGTTCAATGTACATGTAAACCGCAGCCCTGCGGCAGGCGAAATTAAATTTCAACGCTATACGGTGGGCCATTACCTGCCGGCCTTTGATAAAAAGGCGGCCTTTGAAAACGAACGCTTTGCCATGGGCATAGAGAATGACAGAATGAAGATGCTGGTAATTCAGATTGCCGGTCTTTTAGCCCGCCGTATCGACAACTGGGTGAATCTGGGTGCTTTCCTGAAACAGGGGGAAGTCTACGGAATGATCAAATTCGGTTCCTGCACAGAGCTTGTAGTACCTGAAGATGTAGAGATCCTTTGTAAAAAGGGTGATAAGGTAAAGGGCGGCATTACGATTGTGGGGAGGATCCGGGAGTGAATTACAGACGAATTGTTCCGAATACCATCAGCGGTATCAGTTTGGTGCTGGGCGTCGTATCAATCTTCTATACCCTAGAAGAAAACTATTTTCTGGCGGCGGTCTGCATCGTCCTGTCTGTGATAGCGGATTCGCTGGATGGCAGAGCGGCCCGTGCGCTGGGCGTATCCGGGCCGTTTGGCGTGGAAATGGATTCTCTTTGTGATTTGGGCGCCTTCGGCGTAGCTCCGGCTATTTTAATCTATCAGTTTGCCTTGACAGACTTAGGGTGGTGGGGTAAAATAATCGCCGGGCTGTATACCTTTTTCGGCGCTATGCGGTTGGCCCGTTTTAATGTGAATACCGCCACCGTACACGGTTATTTTCAGGGGATGCCGATTCCTGCCGGCGCCTGCTGCATTGCCACCTATGTGGTTTCCGGATTCCATTTTGCGCCGCTTACGGCGGCCGTTATGACGCTGGCGATCGCTTTGATTTTATACAGCAACGTAAAATTCCCTGATTTTAAAGGCAAAGGGAATCCTATGTATCGTTATCCGGTAATCCTGGCTATCTTAATTGGCTTATATATGTTATGGCAGCGACCTTCCGGCTGGCCGTTTGTCTGCATGTTTACGTATTTTATCGCCGGCGTACTTAACGAAGTATATTGTTTGTTGTTTGTGAAACAACAGAAAGGTGAAGGTGCTACGTGACTTCGTATTTTGATCTTATCATGATACCGCTGCAGCTCCTGATCGTGTTTTTTACGATTTACTACTTTGTCATTTCCTGGTTCGGTCTTTTTGGAAAAATGAAAGAAACCAAACAGTTTCCTGAAACCAAAAGCTTTGCGCTGATTGTCTGCGCCCATAACGAACAGCAGGTGATTGCGCAGCTGGTAGAAAATCTTAAAAATTTGCATTACAGCCGTGATCTTTATGACATTTTTGTTGTGGCAGACAACTGTCAGGACCGGACCGCCGAAGTGGCCCGTAAGGCCGGCGCCATCGTCTATGAACGGTTCAGTGAAACCGGTAAGGGTAAGGGCTTTGCCATGGACTGGATGTTCCGCCGTCTGTTTGGTCTGAACCGTCAGTACGACGGGGTTTGTATCTTCGATGCGGATAATCTGGTACATCCTGACTTCCTCAAAATTATGAATAACCGTCTGTGCAGCGGCGAACGTCTGATCCAGGGGTATCTGGACGTCAAAAATCCGGAAGATTCCTGGGTTTCCGGTATGTTTTCCATTTCTTTCTGGATCGTCAACCATGTCTGGCATCTGGCGAAATACAATCTGGGACTTTCCTGTGTCCTGGGGGGGACCGGTATGTGTATCGACGCACAGATTTTAAAACGTTACGGCTGGGGCGCTACCTGTCTGACGGAGGATATGGAATTTACCATGAAAGCGCTGATGGAAAATATTCCTACGACCTGGGCCCACGATGCTGTGATCTACGATGAAAAACCTTTGACTTTCAAAGCGGCCTGGAATCAGCGGAAACGCTGGGCGCAGGGGCATTTTGACGTAGCTAACCGCTATATTCCCAAGATGCTCTGGAAAGGCATTACCGAACGGAATATTACGGTGCTGGATGGCATGATCAATCTGATTCAGCCTTATTTCCTGCTGGTTTCTACGGCGTTTGTCATTTGCACCTATATCTATACTTTTGTGCCTTTTTATACCAATATTTTATATGATGTATTACCGATTCAGGTATGGCAGATCATCGGTATCGGTCAGTATATTTTTCCCGTGGCCGTATTGCTGAAAATCAGAGCTTCTTTAAAATCCTGGCTGTATCTTTTAATTTACCCGGTATTCATTTACAGTTGGATCCCTATCACCTTTCTGGGTTGGCTCCATCGTAATGAGCATGAATGGAACCACACGCTTCACACCCGGAGCATCAGCTTCAGCGATGTGATTATTCCGGAGAATGTGGTCAAAGTGGGGCCGAAGCAGGTGGCTTTCCGAAAAAAATAAGTGAGTGAAGGGTTTGAAGAAAAATTTAATTTGATATGGAAAACCGCGGATAGCAGAAATGCGCTCCGCGGTTTTTGTATACATCCGTATATCTTCTATATATCTTCCATTGTCTACGTCTTATGGCTGCCGGTACAGAAATAATATTGACAAATAAATAACATGAATCATAAGTGATAATGTGATACAATAAGTTATAGTTATAAATAATATATTTATAAATAAAAAGCAGGCTAGAGAAATAAAAAAAGAAGGTTAGAGAAATAAAACAAGCAGGTTAGTTAAATAAAAACAGATGAGATGTACAGAATCAAAAACAATCGGGCAGGTGAAGAAAAAATGCGGTTTCAATACAAACGACTGGTTGGCTATATAGCCGGATTTATGCTTTTTTACGCTCCTTTCGCATTCTTTCAGAAAGTAGTGTACTACCTCTATACGGGGAAATGGTCCGAATGGACGGTACATAACTTTTGCCTTCGTATTCAATTGGAACATATTCTGGACAGAAGTATTCTGGACGCGGCTTTTATCTCCACGTCGTTTTTACTCCTGCTTCTTGCAGCGGCCTTTCTTTGCGGCCCTTTTTTCTGCGGCAGGCTGTGTCCGGCGGGGGCTTTTACCGAGTATTTGAGTAAACTGGTACCGTCTTGCTGGCAGATACAGTGGGAAAACTACGTGGAGATCGCGCCGTTGCGGTACGGTATGTTGGCCGGCTATGTACTGCTCCCTTTCCTGGGAGCGATGTTGGCCTGCGCTTACTGCAATTTTTATATCTTCGATCTGCTACTCAATTTTGTTTCGCGGGGATATTTGGTTTCTTTATCTTCCAGTATGCTGTTGACCGCCTTTCTGATGATCGTGGTTTTCGGTCTATTCACCCGGGGCGGAAGAGGATATTGTAATTTTTTATGCCCGGTAGGCGCCGTCCAAAATCTGGTGTATTGGCTCGGCCGAAAGCTTCCTTTTGTTTCTGCGCTGCAGATCGACCGACAACGCTGCATCGGCTGCGGCAAATGCGCCCGTTCCTGTCCGATGCGTTCCATGAAGATACAGGACAAGAAAGCGGCATACAATGTCCATAATTGTATTCTCTGCGGCGTTTGTACGGAAGTTTGCCCGGTAGACGCGATTCATTACGGCAGAAAAAAGGAGGGCGAGGGCGTATGAGGAGCCAAATGGTCGGGATCCGGCAGAAAATGACGGCCTTTCAATCTACGTTAACCGCTTTGAAACGTCGCTTGCTTCTCTTTCTTATTGCGGCAGGCCTGCCCGTGTCTTTTTCTTATACGGCGGGATCAGGCTGCACCGGCCTTTGCGGCAGCTGTCAGGGAACCTGTCTGCCTTCGTTAGCGGTGCTTTTGCTGTTGGGATGCAAAGTGGGCTACGCAAAGTTGAAACAGTGGGTAGGAAAGAGAGGGCATCATGCAGAATCGTCATGTTAAGCACGCATTGTATATTTTGGCCGGCCTTCTGATTATGCTGGGACTGCATTTTTACGAAAGCGAAAACCGGGGAGATTCCTCTATCAAGGCCATTTCTTTAGCTAAAACGGAGAAGATGGAATGGGTGGTCGATCTGGCAGAAATGGGCTCTTTAAAGTACTATCTGGAGCCTAATGTGATGTCACTGTATCTGCGGATTCAGGACACGCCCAAGAATAAGACCTTGACGTATCAAATGGAAAATCTGGACGGCGTTGTTACCCAGGCCAGCAAAAAAAGTATCTGGCGGCCGATTATGCCCGGAGATACATTGAAGTCAAGGGGCAGAGGCTATAACCCTTTGTTTCTGGAACTGCATTTCCCCCGGGAAAAAGTCAGCCAATATGCGGTACAGCAGGGCACCATACGTATCTTAGCCGATCGGCAGCAAGCAGCGGAAATTACGGTTCGGATCATTAATTCCAAATACAAAAGCTGACAGAAAAGGTGATAACCCGCAATGAGTGTTAAGGAAAAAAGAATAATTTTCGTAGTGCTTTTTTGTTCGCTGATCCTTTGTTTGGCCGGTTGCTCTCTGCATCATAAAAAGGAGCCGCCGGTACCGGTTAAAAAAGTCAATTCTATAGGATTAAAAGATGCGTCGGGACGTTCTTTTCGTTTAAAAAGCCCCCCGCAAAGGATCGTATCCTTGTCTCTGCGTTCCGATGAAATCTTATTGGGTATGGTGGAACCTTCCCGAATCTGCGCTTTGAGTAAATGGGCTGATGACCCGCTGATCTCCAACGTAGTGAAAGAAGCCGGACAGGTTCCGGTACGCTCCCAAATTACCGAAGAGTTTATTCTTTCCATGCATCCGGACTTTGTGATCACCACACAGTCCCAACCTTATGATTTGATTTTTCACCTGCGCAGCCTGAATATCCCGGTGTATGTCTGTCCCCTTGCCAGGACGGTAAAGGATACGCAAAAAATGATCCTTGATCTGGGCCAGGTGCTGATGGCGGAACAAAAGGCGACGCAGATGGTTCAGGATATGGAGGATGTTGTCCGGGATATTCAGAAAAAGGTTGCCTCCATACCGGAAAATGAGAGACTTACGGTCTACCGCTTTTCAGTCAGCGGCGGCAATGGCGGAAAGAACACCTATTACAACGATGTCTGCCGTTTAGCCGGCGTCAAAAATGCGGCGGCGGAAATGAAATTCTGGGGTACGCAGCTCATGCCTTTAGAACAGATCGTTCATACAAATCCGGATGTGTTTCTTCTGCCAACCTGGGATTATACAGGAAAAATCGATTTGGAAGCGTACAAAAAAGAGATTCGTCAGGATCCTGTTCTGCAAAATGTAAAAGCGGTAAAGAATAACCGCCTGTATGTGATTCCGGATAAACATATGCTTTCTTCTTCCCAGTTTATGGTGGAATGTATCCGGGATATTTATGAAGCCTGTTATGGATTTAAAAAAGGGAAGAACTAAGACGCTATTTTACGTTAGAGTGGGAGCGGGCGCAGTTCATATCATTATTCCACAGAGCCATATTCGCAAGGATATGGCTCTGTTTATGTTCTTACCAGCTATAATTGTAATAATAAGCAGAGTTGCGATTTCTCCGGATTTTACTTTTAACAGAATTTTTTTGTGACAAAAAATTGACATAAAAAAACAATTGATATAAAATTATTTATGATAGTTAATATATATTTTTATACTTAATTGCATGGTAAAGTATAAAAGGAGGGAATTTAATAATGAAACGAAAAAAAAATCTACAGTTGTTAATGACGTCCCTCATTTGCGGGTCATTATTGGCTGGTTCGCAGGTTGGTTCTGCGGAAGAGTTGGTTCCTACATTCCAACTGGATGAAATCGTTGTTACAGCAACCAGAACGATGGAAGAGGCTAAAAAAGTTCCCGCTGTTGTCCATGTCATTACTTCAGAAGATATTAAGAAGAAAAATATTAAGACCATTTCTGATGCTCTGACGATGTTACCTGGAGTTTATAATGGACGTACTCATGGAATGTCAGAATCTGCAAATGGGATAACTATTCGAGGTTTTGATGAAAATAACATATTGTTTTTATATGATGGTATGGTAATGAATGATGCGTATAGTGGAAGTATGAATTGGAATGCCATTTCTGTTGACGATGTAGAACGTATTGAAATAGTGCAGGGAGCTGCATCTTCATTATATGGCGGGCATGCGGTAGCAGCTGTTGTAAATATTATTGGTAAAGACCCAGAAAAAGATTCTATTCGTGCTTACGCATCCTATGGAACAAAAAATACATGGAAAAGAGGTCTTAATCTTTCAAAAAAATTGTCTGATAAATGGTCTATGGGAATAGGATACGAGCACAAACGTACTAGTGGATGGCAAAAAAAATATGCATATGCATCGCCTTCAAAAGCAAAATCGCCAACGCCTTCCGGAACTGTAGCAACTGGCGCGAAATTAGTTCGTAGAGCCAGCGGTTCTGAAATATATTTATTAGGTACACCTGGTACTGGCGCGAGCCGTGATGACACTTATAACTTTAAGTTAAAATATAAATTTACAGATGATCAAGCTTTAACTTATCGTTTTACACATGATAAATATAGATATTTTTCTGCAAAACCTCAGTCTTGGTTGACTGATTCGAACGGGAAGGCTATTTTTGAAGGCAGCGTCAAGTTTAAAAACGGTAAATATTATAATTTTGATGAAAGTGATTTTACTGATTATGATGGAAAGCGTGAAGTTGATCGGCATGCCTGGCAATATAAAAATGAAAAAAATAAAATAGACTTAAATATAGGATTTACTAATGTCAAAAAGAGTGAATATGCAACAGGGTCCGATTTAGCTGGGAAAAATCCAGGAAATAATACTGCCAATCCCAGTAAAACTTACAAACTGGATTTCCAAAAAGTTTGGGAAATGAATAAAAACACAATTGTTGCAGGATTTGATGCTCAGAAAGACTCCATGACATATCAAAAACTAAAGTTAGCTCATTGGCATGATCATAACTCTGTCACTTCTGAAACTTCTCGTATGGGTGGCAGGGCTCAAAATATAGCGGCTTTTATTCAAGATCGGTATAAATTCAACGATAATGTTGCGGCTAATCTAGGGATTCGATGGGATCACTATAAAAAATATGATGGATTTTATTCTGATTCCAAATCATATATCAACCATGCAGAAGGAACTTATAATGAATTGAGCCCCAAGCTATCGTTTGAATTTACTCCCAATACAGATACTACTTTTTATGTTTCGTATGGTCATTCTTTTAATCCGCCAAGATTATATCAAATGTATCGCTATGATGTGATTAATAATTATATTCCTAATCCAAATTTGAAGCCAGAAACTACGAATACTTTCGAAGCAGGGATAAAAAAGAAATTTAATGACAGAACATTTGCGAGTGCTACTTTTTATCAAGCAAAAACAAGTGACATGATAACGTACATTAAGATTAATGATAAAGGCACGAAACAATATGTTAATCTTAAAAAAGCAACACGTTTAGGTGTAGAGTCTGAACTTACCCATAAATTCAGTAATGAACTTTCTTGTTATTTGAACTATGCTTATGAAAATGCAAAAGATGATAATGATGAACGGATATGGTGGATTCCCAAACATACGATGCATATGGGGGTTACTTATGACAAAGAAAAATGGAATGCTTTCTTGGAAGGTCAATATGTAAGTCGTCGTGACGAGCCAAGTTATCTTGGGAAACATTATATGGCAGATGATGCCTTTTTTACAGCAAATCTGGGTATTAATTATAAAATAACACCTCAGGCTATGGTAAGTTTTTCCGTAGATAATCTATTTGATCGTGATTATTGGCAATGGTATAAAGCGTTGGGACGTGTTTATACTATCGGAGTCCAATTTGAATTTTAATGATTTCCAAATTAATCGACCATATTTTAAAATATATTGAATTAAGTTGAAAATCATTAGTCGCTAATTTTATACCGCGAGGGCCATATCTTTAGGATAGGGCCCTTTTTTTCTAGAGGAGTCTTCAGTTCTGTGGTAAAATAGAAGGGCAGAAATATATGAAAGAGGGGAATTTTTCTGATTTCCTTTGAAAATGATCATAGTGAAGGCGCGCATCCTGAAATTCTGAAGCGCCTGACAGACACAAAATTTACAAAATTAATCATTTATAACGGTTTATTCAAAACAACTTATACGAGAGTCGAACGAAAGGACTTAGCATGAAAGTCATACTTGCTTCTTCTTCCCCCAGACGGTTGGATCTTCTGCACCAGCTGGGCTGGGAGGCGGAAGTTTTTCCTATGCCTTTTAACGAGGCAAAAACGGTGGCAGAAGCAGAAGCGGTTGGTGCAGGAGTCGAGGCAACAACCGTTACTGATACAAAACGGAATCTTCCTGCAGCATCAACAGAAGCTTCAACCGACGGATCCGTCAAAGCGATTGCTGAAACAACGCTGGAAATGTCAGACCAAAACAATCGTTTAATTTTTACCGAAAAAGAGTTATCTTTACTTAAAAACTACCGGGGAAGGGAAGCGGTACCTGCCTATAATGCGTTGGGCAAGGTAAAAGCAACTGCCTGTGTCACAGGGGATGCAAAGCCTGTCATCGGTGCGGATACGGTGGTGCTGGTCCGGGAAGAAATCCTGGGAAAACCGCAAAGTGAAGCCGAGGCAAAAAAGATGCTGCGCATCCTTTCCGGAAAGACGCATCTGGTAAAAACCGCGGTGGCCATTTTTTATCAGGGAAAAATCGACCTGCGGGCAGTAACGACAACCGTAAAATTCAGATCACTTACAGAAGAAGAGATTGCCTGGTATATTGCCACCGGCGAACCGATGGATAAGGCGGGGGCCTATGGTATTCAGGGGAAAGGCACTTTTCTGGTGGAAAGTATCAGCGGTAATTATGACAATGTGGTGGGGCTGCCCATAACGGCTGTATATGAAATGCTGCAGAAGCTCATGGGCAGTGCTTTACTCGCCTGACTTTACTGTTTCTTCCGGCAAGTACGCCTGGCAGTATATGGTACCGGTAAACGAATAATACTCCGCTCTGTTTTATCCACTGACAGTGGATAAAGAAAGGGATTTATGGTAAAATAAATAGTAGGACTTAATTAAAAAAGCTGCTTCATAAAGGATTTATATTCATGATAAAAGGACTGATTTTTGACTTTGACGGAACCCTCGCCAATACGCTGCCCGTCATATTTGCCAGCTTTGATTATGCGACGAAAAAGGTGTTTGGCCATACGGTGGACCGCGCTCCCTTTATAGAAACTTTCGGGCAGCCGTTACAGCCGTCTTTAACCCGTTTGTACGGGGAAGAAACCGGCGAGCGGATTTGCCGGATTTATCGGGACTTTCAGGAAGTGCACCACGATGAGCTGATTCGTCCTTTTCCGGGGGTTAAAGAAACGCTGGCCGCCTTGAAGGCGCAGGGGCTGCCTTTGATGATCGTGACCAGCAAGTTTTCCGCTACTTGTTTGCGCGGGATTCGCTGCTTAGGTCTGGAACCTTATATTGACGGTATTATCGGGGCCGATGCGGTAACGAAACCGAAGCCGGATCCGGAGCCTTCCCGCAAGGCGTTGGAGCGCCTGAGGCTACCGGGGGAACAGGTCCTAATCGTGGGAGATACTCCTTATGACTTATTAAGCGGCAAAGGCGCAGGGTGTCATACGGCGGCAGTGGAATATACGGAGTTCGGGAAAGAAAAATTTTTGCAGCAAATTATTCCGGAACATTGGCTGCCGGATATGCCGGCGTTGCTTCCTCTGCTGAAAACATTGAACGAATAAGACTAAAAAGTTGGAGAAAGGCGGTATGTTATGCGTAAAATTGGTGTGGTAGGCGGTACCGGTATTGAAAATCCCGATACGTTAAAAGGTTTTGAAAGTAAAATTTTGGAAACTCCTTATGGGAAAGCCTTCTGTTCGATTGGCGAAATGAACGGCAATCAGGTGGCTTTTTTTTCACGTCACGGGGTGGATCATTCCGTCGCGCCTCATAAAATAAATTACCGGGCGAATATCTGGGCCCTGAAAAGTCTGGGTACGGAAGAGATTTTTTCCACGTCGGCTACCGGTTCTTTGAATCCGAACATGACGGCGGGTCATTTTGTTGTCTGCGACCAGTTGATGGATTTTACCAAAAACCGGATTAGCACTTTTTATGATAACCCGATCCGTGGTGTAGCTCATGCGGATTTCACCAATCCTTATTGTGAAACGCTGCGCCGCAAGGTCATTGCTATTTTAGAAAAAACGGACATTCCCTTCCATCCGAGCGGTTGTTATGTATGCACTGAAGGACCCCGCTTTGAAACGGCGGCAGAAGTACGTGCCTTTGCTATGCTGGGGGGCGATGTAATCGGTATGACAAATGCCCAGGAAGCGGCGCTGGCCCGGGAAGCGGAAATGTGCTATACCAACGTCGCCATTGTTACCAATATGGGCGCCGGCATCTCGAAAACGCCCTTATCGCATAAGGAAGTGGTGGAAGCCATGAATTTAAGCATCAAAAATATGGAAAAATTAATTTTAGGCTTCATCGCTTATAACGAAAAAGTAGAAGATGTCTGCCTTTGCAAACATTGCATGAAAGATTTCGGCGGGTTTAAACTGTAAAGGGGAAGGAAGAAGAGCATGGTTGAAACCATGAAATGGGAGCGGAACCGTTTGGTTTTATTAGATCAAACCAAGCTGCCGCTGCAAGTTGCGTGGATCGTTTGTCGAGAGTATCGGCGGGTGGTCACGGCCATCAAAAAACTGGAGGTGAGAGGCGCTCCTGCCATCGGGGCGGCCGCCGCGTTTGCCATGGTGTTGGCGGCGCAGGAAGCGGCGGGGGATACCTTTTCGTTTATGACGGCGCTGGCAACTGCCCGCAAGGAACTGAATGGAGCGCGTCCCACCGCGGTCAATCTGTCCTGGGCCACCGGCATCCTGTGGGAAGCGGCGGTCTCCATGGAAGCAAAGCAAATGCCTGTGCAGGCGATCGTAGCAGAGTTGGAAAAGGTTGCCTGTTCCATTTACGAAAAAGATATTGCGCAGAATAAGCGCATGGGAGATTACGGCGCGGCCATTGTTCCCGCCAATGCTGTAATCCTGACCCACTGCAATGCCGGGGCGCTGGCAACCTGCGGCTGGGGGACGGCTTTGGGCGTGATTCGCTCCGCCTGTCGGGAAGGCAAAGTAAAGATGGTCTATTCCGACGAGACCCGCCCTTTATTGCAGGGTTCCCGTCTGACGGCCTGGGAGTTGCTGGAAGACGGCATTCCCGTGACGACGATCACGGACAATATGGCTGCCTGGGTCATGCAGACCAAAGGGGTCAATCTGGTCATTACCGGCGCGGACCGCATTGCGGCTAACGGTGATGCGGCCAATAAGATCGGTACCTACGGTGTTGCATTGGCCGCGCAGGCCCATGACATTCCTTTTTATGTAGCGGCGCCTGCAGGTACATTTGATTTTTCTCTGCCGGATGGCAGCGGCATTCCCATTGAGGAACGGGCTCCGCAGGAGGTGCGTTTTTTTCAGGGGAGCGCTTCGGCGCCGCTCGCTGTCCCGGTATTCAATCCGGCCTTTGATGTCACGCCGGCGAAATATATTACGGGTATTATTACGGAGTACGGTATTTTACGACCGCCCTTTACCCAGTCTATTGCAAAATTAAAAACTGTGTTAGCTAAGGAGGAACCCTTTAAATGGAAAGCATAATCCGAGATATACACCTGGCAGAAAGCGGTCAGGCAAAAATTAACTGGGTCAAAGGCCATATGCCCTTATTGCATTACTTTAATGAGAAATATGCGCCGCTCCAATTATTCAAAGGTATCAATATGATCGTTACCGTTCATCTGGAAGCCAAAACCGCCTATCTGGCGCTGACCTTAAAAAATTGCGGCGCTAATGTGGTAGTGACGGGCAGCAACCCGTTGTCTACCCAGGATGATGTGGCGGCCGCTTTAGTCGCCAACGGCATCACCGTATTTGCGACCCACGGCTGCACCAACGAAGAATACGATCTCTATCTGGATAAAGCGTTGGATTCAAACCCCCAATTGATCGTAGACGATGGGGGCGATCTGGTAAATAAGCTGCATACCACCCGCCGGGAGCTGATCGACGGGCTGTGGGGCGGCAGCGAAGAAACCACCACCGGTGTAATTCGTCTGCGGGCTTTGGCCGAGAGCGGTAAACTTGCGTTTCCTATGGTGGCGGTGAATGACTCCAACTGCAAATATCTTTTTGACAATCGCTATGGCACCGGGCAAAGCTCCTGGGACGGCATTATGCGGACTTCAAATCTGTCTGTGGCCGGTAAAACGGTAGTGGTGGCTGGCTACGGCTGGTGCGGCAAAGGGGTCGCGATGCGCGCCAAAGGATTAGGCGCCCGGGTCATCGTCACGGAAATCGACCCCATTAAAGGCATTGAAGCCGTATTTGACGGTTTTGAAACATTGCCTATGGCAGAAGCGGCAGCAAAAGGTGATATTTTCATCACGGTCACCGGCTGTAAAGATGTCATTCGCAAAGAGCATATGGAAGTGATGAAAGATGGCGTATTGTTAGCCAATGCCGGCCATTTTGATGTAGAAATCAATAAACCGGATTTAGCGGCACTCAGTGTAAAACCGCCCTTTGAAGCCCGGAAAAACATTACGGCCTACACCTTGGCCAACGGGCATCAGCTGAATTTATTAGGGGAAGGACGGCTGGTCAATCTGGCCTGTGGCGACGGGCATCCCACAGAAGTCATGGATTTAAGCTTTGCCATGCAGTTTTTGGCTATGCGCCATCTTCTGGAAAACAAAGGCAAACTGGAGAATAAATTATATGTGCTGCCTGCCGAGCTGGATCAGGAAGTGGCAGGCATCAAGCTGAAAGCGATGGGTTTTGACGTGGATACCCTGACGCCGGAGCAGGATGCGTATCTGCATCAGGCGTAATTCGTGTGGGAAACAGTAAAATAGGAAAGGAACCGAGGCGCTGTATACTATGGATAAACTGGCATGGCAGGCAGAAAGGCAGGCTTTAGCGGATCTGGGACGGGCTCTGATCGGCAGTGGTCTGTCTGTCGGTACATATGGGAATCTCAGTTGCCGGCTGGATGACACGCATGTGGCGATCACCCCTTCCGGTAAGGAATATGCGGCTTTACAGGCGGAAGATATGGTGGTGATCAACCTTGCCGGCGAAAAGACGGAGGGGCGTTGGCTGCCTTCTTCCGAACTTTATCTCCATTTAGAGATTTATAAGAATATTCCGGAGGCGCAGTCTGTCGTACATACCCATAGCCTGTACGCTACCGCGCTGGCGGTGGCCCATAAAGATCTGCCGCCGATCGTAGAAGATTTAACGCAGCTGACCGGTGGCTCCGTCCGTTGTGCGGAATACGAAAGCCCCGGCACGGAAGCGCTGGGCAAAGCGGCAGTAGCGGCCCTGGAAGACCGACATGCCGCTTTATTGGCGAACCACGGTGCAGTTTGCTGGGGCAGGACCATGTACGAAGCGTTGAATGCCGCTGTGGTTTTAGAAAAAGGAGCGCACATTTATTGTATTGCGCATGGGTTCGGCACACCTTTTCGTTTAGAAGAAAAACAGGCAAAAAAACTCCGCGATTTTTACGAAGAACATTACAGTAAAAGGCAGCGGGGCGAAGAATAGAGCATAGAGGAATAATAGAAAGAAAAGAATAAAGGAATCTGAATCAACGGAAAATAAGCGACGCCAAAACAAAGTTAAGGTTGCCGGCACAAGCTATAGTTAAGCGCACTAAGGAGAAAATATGGCTAAAATCTTGATCCAAAATGTAGAGATCGTCACGGACGGTCCGGATTATCCGAAGAAGTATATCGGTATCACCGATCAGAAAATCACCTATATCGGAGAAGCCAAACCGGAAGGCTACGAAGATGCCTATCTGATCGACGGCACAGGCAAAGTCGCTGCCGCCGGCATGGTGAATGCGCACACGCATATTGCCATGACCTTACTGCGCAGTTACGCTGATGATATGGCTCTGATGGACTGGCTGCAAAACAAGGTCTGGCCGGCAGAAGCGGGTCTCAAAGAAGGGGACTGTACGGTCGGTACCCAACTGGGCATTTTGGAAATGCTGCAAAGCGGGACTACCGCTTATGCGGATATGTACTTTTTTATGGAAGAAACCGCTAAAGTCTCTGCGGAAACCGGCATCCGTGCTTGTCTGGCCCGGGGTTTAATGGGGGAAAAGTACGATAAGGAAGACGAACGGTTAAAGGAAAATATAAAGCTGTTCCATGACTGGAACGGGCGGGCAAATGGTCGTATTACCGTCATGTTAGGACCTCATGCGCCGTATACCTGTTCGGCGGACTACCTGCGTTTGACGGCGGATACCGCAAAAGAACTGGGCTGCGGCATTCACATCCACCTGGCGGAAACCCAACAGGAGGTCAAGGACTGTGTGGCGAAAAACGGCATGACCCCGATTCAGTTTGTCGACAGCCTGGGAATCTTGGATGCAGGCTGTCTCGTAGCTCACGGTGTTTGGGCCACCGAAGAAGAGATCAGCTTGCTGGCGGCTAAAAAAGCCCGGGTGGCTCACAACCCTCAGAGCAATCTGAAATTAGCCAGCGGCATCGCTCCGGTAGAAAAAATGCGGCAAAAGGGCGTCGTGGTCGGTTTGGGAACCGATGGCGCTACCAGCAACAACAATCTGGATATGCTGGAAGAGACCCGTCTGACCGCCATGCTGCATAAAACGGTTGCTTACGATCCTTTGGCGATCCCGGCCGCCGCAGCTTGGGATATGGCCACTTATCAGGGAGCACGCTGCATCGGTTATGAAAATCTGGGAAAACTGGAAGAAGGCTTTCTGGCCGATATCGTCCTTTACGATATGAATAAACCGTACTGGCATCCTCGCCACGACAGGCTGAGCCTGCTGGTCTATGCCGCCAATGCGGGGGATGCGGATACTGCCATTATTAATGGCAAAGTCGTAATGGAAAAGAAAGAAGTAAAAACACTGGATGCGGAAAAAATTTACGCGGAAGCCGATGCCATCGCCCGGCGTCTGACAGGGAAATAACGCAGCAAACCCGGCAAATCATGTGCTGCTGGTGTAAAGGAAATCCTGTTGAACGAAAACAAATTGCACTGAAATAAATGCAGCTACGGTAAGTCGCAAAACAGACAGGAAACAATAAAGTTTGGAAGTAACAAGCGGTTACAAAAATAAAGTTACAGAAACAAAAGAGGATAAAATCAAAGAAAGAGTGATCTATCATGGCAAAAATTCTAAGCAAAACACTGATTTCCCCTTCCGTTTATGAATTGGTTGTCGAGGCACCCCTGATTGCCCGTAAATGTCAGCCGGGGCAATTTGTGATCCTGTTGTCCGATCCGGACAGCGAGCGGGTTCCTTTTACCATAGCCGATTTTGACAGGGAAGCGGGGACTCTCACCATGATTATCCAGGTGGTCGGGAATACTTCCCGGCATATCTGCGAAGATTTTGATGCAGGCGACGATTTAACAAACGTAGTGGGCCCTTTGGGGCAGCCATCCGAAATGAAAAATTTCGGCACGGTGGTCTGCGTGGGCGGCGGTATCGGCGTGGCGCCGGTGTATCCTATTGCCAGAGCGTACAAGGAATTGGGCAATAAAGTGATTTCTATCATCGGCGGCCGCAACAAAGACCTGGTTTTGTGGGAGGACAGGATGCGGGCTGTCAGTGATGAACTGATCGTCTGCACCGATGACGGAAGCTACGGCCGTAAAGGCTTTGTTACCGATCCGTTAAAAGAAATGCTGGAAAAAGGGGAGAAGGTCGATTATGTTATCGCCATCGGCCCCGTGATCATGATGAAGAATGTAGCGCGCACCACCGAGCCTTTCGGCGTCTATACTGCGGTCAGCCTGAACACGATTATGGTAGACGGAACCGGCATGTGCGGCGGTTGCCGTGTCCTGGTGGACGGCGAAAACAAATTTGCCTGTGTGGATGGTCCGGAATTCAATGCTCACAAAGTGGATTTTGACAATCTGATGGCCCGGCAGAATATGTATAAAGGGCAGGAGTCTGTCGAATGGGGTTGCGGAGGTGACTGCAAATGCTTAAAGTAAACCGTCATGCGATGCCGGAACAACCGGCGGAAGTACGCCGTCATAATTTTTATGAAGTTGCTTTAGGCTATGAGGAAGCCACCGCGATCGAAGAAGCAAAACGCTGCTTAAATTGCCCGAAACCCCGTTGTGTAGAAGGTTGTCCTGTAAACATCACCATTCCTAAATTTATCCACGCCGTAGCGGAAGGGGATTTTGCTGCCGCGATCCAAATTATTAAGGAACGCAGCAGCTTGCCGGCTGTCTGCGGGCGTGTCTGCCCCCAGGAAAAGCAATGCGAAGCCCGTTGCGTACTGGGAATCAAAGGAGAACCTGTCGCCATCGGGCGTTTGGAGCGTTTTGTCGCGGATTATGCCAGAGAACATGGCTTAGATACGGCGGAACCGATTCCTGAAACGAAAAAGAACGGAAAAAAAGTGGCGATCATCGGCTCCGGTCCTTCCGGCTTGGCCTGTGCCGGCGTTTTAGCGCAAAAAGGCTATGATGTGACTATTTTTGAAGCTTTCCATGTGGCCGGCGGTGTATTGATGTACGGAATTCCGCAGTTCCGCCTTCCGAAAGAAATCGTGCAGCACGAAATTGAAGGTTTAAAGCAGTTAGGTGTCCATGTGAAAACCAATATGGTCATCGGACGTATTTTTACGATCGATGAATTAATGAAAGAAGAAGGCTTTGCCGCGGTCTATATTGCTACCGGTGCAGGATTGCCTCATTTTATGCATATTCCCGGCGAACAGTATAACGGAGTCTATTCCGCCAATGAATTCCTGACCCGGGTCAACCTGATGAAAGCCTATACGTTCCCTCAGGCGGCTACCCCTGTTTATGTAGGCAAAAGCGTAGCGGTAGTGGGGGGCGGCAACGTAGCTATGGACGCCGCCCGAACCGCCTTGCGTCTGGGTGCGGAAAAAGTCTATATCGTGTATCGCAGGAGCGAAGAAGAACTGCCGGCTCGGCAGGAAGAAGTAGGGCATGCGAAAGAAGAAGGGATCACGTTCTATCTTTTAAATAATCCTGTGCAGATCCATGCCAATGAACAAGGCTGGGTCACCGGTTTAGAATGTATAAAAATGGAATTAGGTGAACCGGACGCTTCCGGACGCCGTTCGCCGATTGCAGTCAAAGACAGCAATCATATTCTGGCGGTGGATGAGGTGATTATGGCCATCGGACAAAGCGCCAATCCGTTGATTTCCTCCACCACGCCGGAGCTGAATATCAATAAGCACGGCAATATCGTGGCTGATGAAAACGGGGCTACCAGTATTCCCGGCGTATATGCCGGCGGCGATATCGTAACCGGCGCAGCCACTGTTATTTCTGCCATGGGCGCCGGCAAGAAAGCGGCGGCGGCCATCGATGAATATCTACAAAAGTGATTTCTGATTGACGTGAGATACGAATAATAGCGGGGATGCCATTGGACGATAAACTAGGTAATAAATTATGCGTATGACAATCAGCTTTTTATCATGAGGGGGTATTTATGAAAAAACTACTCTGCTGCGCTGTGGCTGCCGCACTTCTTTCCGGTGCTGCTTCGGGCTTTGCGGCGAAGAGCACATACACCGATTTAGATTCAGGCTTTCGCTTAAAAACAGAAGCGGCCTGGCTGAAATTGGTTGGCAAAGACTTCTACGGTTTAACCCATAAAGGGGAAGGAAAGGACACGGTTCTGAACCTGGTCTGCTCTGTTCCTGCTGACAAAGTGGAAGCCGCGATCGGGGAGAAATTTACCACAGAGCATTTTTTACAAAAGTTTAAAGAACTGCAGTTGCTGGAACGCAACGAGATTTCACCGGAAAAAGTGGAGTACGCTTTATTTAAGCCGGAAACCTATGAGATCCCCCAGGATGACAATGAGGGTAATCCCGCTTTCCAACTGCCTGAGAAAAAGGATTTTTCCGGGGCGGATGAGGAAAATAGCATGTTAAACGCCACGGATAAAAACTCCGCAGATAAGGAAACGGCTCTGTCTGTCGCCGGAGGAGCAGGGCAAGCGAATGCCCCGGACCGCGCCGCCTTGGCATTACTGCCAAAAGGAATGCTGAAAAACGCTTCGGTGGGTATTTCTACCGGAAAAAGAAAAAATGTACCATATGTCTATCTCCATTTTGTGGATAAAGGAGAACGGGACTCGTTGCCGGACGGAAGCTTGCGGCCTATGGATATCCAACTGGCCATCACTTCTCAAAATGACCGGTTATATACGGTTCTTTCCGCCTTCCCTCTGCCCGATTTAAAAAAGCAGAAAGGCAGGGTAGAGGAAGCAACGCCTTTTTCCCAGGAAAAAATTCGGACGAAGATCAACGAAGGAAATAAAAGTGAATTTAAGAGCCATATGGCCCTGCGGGAAAATTTTTTAAAGGGATTGACGTATTTTGCGCCTGTGAAAGATATGCAGCCGTTTGGCTTCGATGACGCTTTGTCAGGCAGGCGGATCGCACTGCCGGACCGTTGGGCTTATTTTCAGGCCAGTAAAGAAGATAAGGAAAATCATGGCTCTTTACATGTAACGTTTTCTGTTCCGTGGCCCGGTATTGCGGCCCTTATGCGTAACGGGCAGGAAACGACCAGGTCAGGTGAAATGGTTCCTCCTATTCCGTCCATCGGACAGGGACAAACGAAAATCAATGAAGCTTTATTATTTGCGTCAGCCCGAACGGACAAGAAGGATGAAATGGCTCAGTTTTTTGCAGAACCGCTCCTGTCAGGGTATGTCGTCGAACGTCTGATCAAAAGCGTATTGGATAATCCTAAAGTTAAAGAAGTGATCGACTTTAAAGATTATAAAACCTCGGCGGATTTTACATCTGATTTCGGTACTGTAAAACTTAACGGCAACGGAACCCTGTATTCTAAAAATGGCAGTGTAAAGGAAGAAATGCCATTCCGGTTAAATTTGCAGGCAGCTTTCACAAGACAAGATGTAAGAATGGCAAGTTATTTTGCCAGAGATAAAAACGAATTTACATCAGAGTTAAAAAATATTGATGCCATATTAGATTCTATAAAACTGCCGGCATTAAAAAAATAGGGAAATTTTAAATAAAGGAAATTTCTAAAAAAACGGCCGTCTAAAATCGTCTGTAATCGATTTTAAGGCGGCCGTTCTATTAAAGAGTCACGAAAAGGAGCAAGAACGCTCAAAAACGAAAATAAGAGGCATTTATAGGGGGAAAGCATAATTTACCATAAATCCTTCCGGATATTATCTTTATATAAGGCCAAAATATCACGAAAAAATCATCAGAGCGCAATATCCTGCCGGTAGTTATATATATTGCTATTTTTCACTTTTAGATTTTACATAATATATATTATCGGACGTAAAATAAAAATAGATATATCTCATGAAAAAGCAAACATCTGTATGCTTACGGATAATACAAAATAAGCAAACGCATTTGAACAAATGTTTGACACTCACCTCCTGATTTGGTATAATATTAAAAATAAGTTAAATCGTATATACAATGTAATTCGATGTGGCTTCATGTTATGGATTAGCTTGCGTTTACAGGAGGAATGATGTTATGGCCCGACACAAAAACCTTATCCCCCGGGATTTCGATGGTCAATATACGGAAGATATGCTGACAGAAAGGCAGAAACAAGTTTTGGACATGATCCGTGACTATGCCAAGTCCAAGGGTTATCCGCCGTCCGTGCGAGAGATCTGCAAAGGTGTCGGTCTTTCTTCTACGGCCAGTGTCCACAATCATCTGCATAAACTGCAGGATATGGGGTTTATTCAACGTGATTCGGCCAAACCCCGTGCTATCGAACTGACCCAGGACAACGAGCCCTGGCGCAATAAAGCTGTGGTACCGGTACCTTTAGTGGGCAATGTAACGGCAGGTCAGCCAATCTTAGCCGTAGAAAACATCGAGGAAACCTACCCCATTCCCCTGGATCTTATCGGTACGGAAGAGGATGTATTTATGCTTGCCGTACACGGTGACAGTATGATCAACGCCGGCATTCTGGATGGTGACTATATAGTGGTTCGCAAGCAAAATTATGCGAATAACGGGGATATCGTGGTCGCCTTGATCGATGGCGAAGAAACCACGGTAAAACGTTATTTTAAAGATCTTCGTTCCATTCGCCTGCAGCCGGAAAATGATGCCTATGCTCCCATTATCGGCGGTGATAATATCCAAGTCATGGGCAAAGTCATTGCTTTATTCCGGATGTTTTGAGTATCTTATCTCTTAGTTAGCGTATCAAAAACAATAGTCAAAAATCTTTATTTATTGGTATGAATTTTATCCAAAGCGTTGCTGTTCTTCTCTATATGAGCGGCAACGCTTTTTTATTTTATCGTTTCTTCATCGTTTTATAGACGTCATAGTGACGTTGAAAATATTATTGACATTATTTAGATATTATTACGACATCATTTATGCTTTATAGATATAAAAATAGCCTGATAATACATCTTTTATTTAAGAGGAATATCAGGTTATTTATTTACTATTGCTTATTATATTCTGTTTTATTCGATTACTTTTTAAGAAGCCATGGAGTATATTATATATCTTCTTTATTTTTCCCTAAATATCTTCCGTTTCCAGGTTATATTTTTTGACTATTTTCTCAACGGAAGCTATGATTTCCGGGTCTTTTTCATTTTTTATAACGACATCCCCTTTTAGCTTTTTCGATTTAGACGCCGGACCTATCATACGGGCGGCAGCATTGATGGCCAGCTGTCCGTGTTCAAAGGTAAGCCCGCCCTGCATAAAAACGTTATACGGCTCACGCATGGGTCCGTCAGCGCTCAGTTCGATGGAGGCGCCCTGAACAAATGTTCCGGCAGCCATGATAATCTTATCCTGATAGCCCGGTATATTGGCAGGCTCCGGCACTACATACGCGTCCACCGGGGAATTTACTTGAATGGCCACACAAAAATTTTCCAAATTTTTACTCGAATTTAATGTAATTGCCTGAATAATATCGTGACGGATCTGATCCGGGGCAGGTTTTACTTCATACCCTAACTTAGAAAATACCGCGGCAGCATAAATCGCTGTCTTTACGGCCTGCATGACCACATGCGGCGCCATAAAAAGCCCCTGATAAAACTCCCGGGCGGTATCTCCCAGCGTGGCGCCCATTTCACCGGCCAGGCCGGGCGCCGTCAGGCGACAGGCGGCATTATACACACAGGCTTCCTTCCCCACTATATAACCGCCGGTGGGGGCCAGTCCCCCACCCGGATTTTTAATCAGCGAACCGGCCATCAGGTCAGCCCCTACATCGGTGGGTTCAAGAAGTTCGGTAAATTCTCCGTAACAGTTGTCAACAAAGCAGATAATATCCGGACGGATCGTATGTACTGCTTGAATCAAATCGCCGATGGAAGCAACATCCAGAGTATCCCGTAATGCGCTATAACCGCAGGAACGCTGGATATGGACCATCTTTGTCGCCGGCGTGATGGCCTGGCAAACCGCCTTACTGTCAATGTAACGCTCTGTCATCGGGATCTCTTTGTAAACAATACCCAGATCTACCAGTGACCCCGGCATTTTCACAGGATATCCGATAATCGTCTGCATAGTATCATAAGGCGTTCCCGTTGCGCCGATCACTTCGTCCCCCGGCCGCAGATTGCCCAGCATCGCTACCGCCAGCGCATGCGTACCGGAAACAAATTGGGACCGCACCAAAGCCGCTTCCGTATGAAAGATATCCGAATAAATGTCATCCAGCTTATCGCGCCCCATATCAGCATAGGCATAACCGGTGGTGGGCTTCATATAGTAATCCGAAACCTGATGTTTGCGAAAAACGCTGATTATTTTTTCCGTATTTTTTAAAGCAATTTCATTATAAAGATGTTCCTGTGCGCGAACAGCTCTCATCGCAGAGGAAAAGATGGAATCATACTTCATTATTTTGTCCTTTGATTAGATATTTTTCACATTGTCCTGCGTCCGCCGTATCAACCCTGACAAGCATAACGGTACCCTGATCACTATATTCCTCGGACAGGACTGTACCAATCACATGCATTCTGGCCGCCGCCGCGGAATCGCTGTAAGGGATCAGCAGCTTTAATTCGATGGATTTTAATTTCAGATGGCTGGTGATCGCTGTCAGCAATTCTTCCAGACCGATTTGTTGCTTAGCGGAAATACAGATCGTGTCCTGCCGGTGTTGCAGTTGCTCCAGCAATCCGCTGCTTTCGGGCCCCAGTTTATCAATTTTATTGTAGACGCATAAAACAGGTTTGTCCTGGGCGCCGATCTCCGCCAATACTTTGTAGACGGCCTCGCTTTGCTCCTTATATAAAGGATGGCTTACATCAACAATGTGTAATAAGAGATCTGCATCCAGCGTTTCTTCCAGGGTAGATTTAAAAGCAGCTACCAGTTGATGGGGCAAACGCTGAATAAAGCCTACGGTATCCGTCAGGATGGCCTGGCATTTATCCGGCAGGCTCAGCTGCCGAGTGGTAGGATCCAACGTGGCGAACAGCTGATCCTGGGCATAGACTTCGGACCGGGTCAGCACATTCAATAAGGTAGATTTACCGGCATTGGTGTAGCCCACCAGACTGATGGAAGGAATCTGGTTTTTACTGCGTTTCGCCCGGTGCAATTTACGCACATTCTGCATTTTATCGATAGAATCTTTAATATAGGCGATACGGTCCCGAATCGTCCGGCGATCGGTTTCCAGCTTCGTTTCGCCTGGGCCCCTGGTACCGATGCCGCCCCCCAGACGGGAAAGGCTTAACCCCTGCCCCATGATCCGGGGCAGCGTATACTGCATTTGCGCCAGTTCTACCTGAAGCTTTCCTTCATTGGTGCGGGCCCGCTGCGCGAAAATATCCAGAATCAGCGCCGTCCTGTCTAAGACCTTTATTCCCAGCGCCTGTTCCAGATTACGCTGCTGCGCCGGCGAAAGCTCCTCGTCGAAGATACAGACGTCGATATCTTCCTGCTGTGCAAAAAGAGCCAGCTCCTGTACCTTTCCCCGGCCGATAAAATAGCCGGGGTCCGGCTTTGGCCGCTTTTGAAAGAATTTGGCTTTCACCACAGCTCCTGCCGTTTCAGCTAATTGCCGCAGTTCTTCCAAAGAGTCTTCCTGGGTCCATAAGGTATCCGATTTACCGTAATCCAGGCTGATCAGCATGGCCCATTCCGGTCTTTGTTCCAGCGTCTTGTCATCGTCTACAGGCGCCAATAACTTTTCGGCAGAGCTGATGATATTCGGCAGAAATAAATTTTCCAGATCCGACGGCTTAAGTGAGCCGAATTCCTGCACCGCATACTGTCCGTCGTTGTTACGCCCTGTTAAAACAGCGAAATTCAAAACGGAAGTTTCCGGCTTTTCTTCATTTACGCCAATGGCCGCCATCACATCATATTTATTTTTACGCAAAGCGGACATATCCACGCCGCTTAACTGAGGATTGCCGGTCGGATGGGTATGAATGCAGCGGATACCGCTTAAGCGCCCGCTACCCCGGCGTCCCTGCAGATCCGGCAGCGCGACCGTATGATTGTCACCTACCACGACGGCCAGCACTTTCCCTTTGCGATCCAGAAACACATTGATCTCACGGTGGATCAGTGACGTGATCCGGGCCATTTCCACGGCCATTTCCGCGGACAGCAACTGCCAGGAAGGAACCGGCAGATCGTATAATTTTTCCAGAGAGGTAATGATATTACTTTTTAACCCTTCTTTGTTCCCCAGAATCTCTCTCATTTTCCCTCTTTTCCCTTCAGTCCCGGGAACGGGCCGGCTCCATATTGACTTTATAACCGCGGATGCTGTTTTTGTGCATTACGCCCATAACCCGCTCCGCATATTGTTCCGGCACTTCCACAAAAGAAAATCTATCAAAAATATTGATCAGGCCGATGGAGCGGGCCGGAATATCCGCCTCTTTAGCAATGGTACGCACCAGCTCCGGTACGGTGATCTTCTGGCTGCGGCCGATATTCAGGAAGAAACGGACCATGCCCGGACGGCCGCCGGTATTGACCAAGCTTTGGCTGGTCAGGTCACTGATGGTATTTTTTTCTTCCTGGATCTCCAGAGCCTTGTTTCCTTCCTGCATTAATTTTAAAGCCGCTGCGGCAATTTCTTCCACTTCGTATTCTTTGCTTAAAGCAGTTACCACCGGCATATAGTCAGAGAAGTTAGCCATCTCTAAAAGGGCTTGCATCTTAGAGATGATCTGCTCCCGCTGATGTTCCAACACGTCGCTGGTGGTGGGTAATTCCCGCCGCCGGATCCGCGTCTTGGCGACCCGTTCGATCAGTTTTAACTGACGGAATTCGCGGGGCAGGATAAAGGTCAGAGCCACACCGCTGTTGCCGGCGCGGCCGGTACGGCCGATACGATGTACATAGCTTTCCGGATCCTGCGGCACGTCAAAGTTGATGACATACTGCACATTATCGATATCCAGACCGCGGGCTGCCACATCGGTCGCAATCAGAATGTCCAAACGACCCTGTTTGAACTTTTTCATGACCCGGTCACGCTGGGTCTGGCTCAAATCGCCGTGCAGTCCTTCAGCAATATAACCCCGGCTGCACAAAGACGCCGCCAGATCATCTACGCCGCGTTTCGTCCGGCAGAAGATAATGCACTTTCCTTCAATACCGGCATCCAAAAGCCGGGAGACCCCTTCTACTTTATCCCGGGTCTCAAAATAGTACTGATCGATCAGGGGAACCGTAATATCCCCTTTACTTACCGTTACCATCTGAGGAGCCCGCATATATTTTTTTGTCAGGCTCAGGATAGGACGTGGCATGGTAGCGGAGAACAACATAGTCTGGCGTTCGGCAGGGACATGCAGCAGGATTTCTTCCATATCTTCAATGAAACCCATGTCCAGCATTTCATCCGCTTCGTCCAGAACCAGATACCGCACATGATCCAACTTGATGGTGCCGCGATGAATGTGGTCCAATAAACGCCCCGGCGTACCGATGACCACCTGTACGCCGCTTTTTAACGCGCGGATCTGACGGTCGATAGGCTGACCGCCATAGACAGGCACGGCACGGATCCGTTTCGTCCGGCCTATTTTGCCAATCTCTTCCGCCACCTGGATGGCCAGTTCACGGGTAGGACTCATGATCAACGCCTGGATATGACGATGCTCTTCGATCCCCTGCACAATAGGAATACCAAAAGCGGCTGTCTTACCGGTCCCCGTCTGGGCCTGCCCGATAATATCCTTCCCTTCCAAAAGAGGTGGTACGGCCTGCTGCTGGATCGGTGAAGGCTCTTCAAACCCCATGTCCTTTAAGGCAGCAACTACCCGCTTTTCTAATACTAAATCCCCAAAATTATCTGTTTGCATCGTTGTCATTCGTTTCTCCTTCATCCTTTTCTGTTAGATTTCCTTTTATTCTGTCATATGCTAAGCCCAGTGCCGCCATAGCCGCCCGCAGCTTGATCTGTGCCCGGGCGCCGGAGAAATTCAGTTTCCGGCACACCGTACCTGCTTCGTCCGCTAGCGCTACGTACACCAGCCCCACCGGTTTTTTGCGTGTACCGCCGCCGGGGCCGGCCAGACCGGTAATACTGACTCCCAGATCGGCGCCGATTAACTCTCGAACCCCCTGCGCCATTTCAATCGCCACTTCGGGGCTGACCGCGCCCTTTTTATCCAGACTGCTTTTGCTGACATGGATCACCTGATTTTTTACTTCATTGGTATACGATATGACAGAGCCCTTTACATATTCTGAGCTGCCCGGTATATCTGTCATCAGGCTGGAGACCAGCCCGCCTGTGCAGGACTCCGCGAAGGCGATGGTCTTATTCCGTGCCAGCAGTTCTTTGCCCAATACCTCGGACAGATTATCTTCGTCATACCCGTAGACATAGCTTCCTACGATGGCTTCTACTTCAAATTGCGTACGGGCGATCAAAGCGTCCGCTTCTGCTGCCGAAGGCGCCTTGGCGGTAAGGCGTACCAGGACCTCTCCCTGCCGCGCGTATAAGGCGATGGTAGGATTTGACTGGCGGGTAATCACCCCGTCTAACAATTCGGCGATGGAAGATTCCCCGATACCCCGTAACTTCAAGGTATGAGATTTGATGATTCCCAGATCTTCATAGCGTTTTTCCAGATACGGGAAAACCTCATGGATGCATGTATACTTTAATTCAAAGGGTGGTCCGGGCAACAGAATAAAAAGTGTGTTGCCGTGTTCCAGAACAAGAGCAGGAGCCGTCCCCACTTCATTTTTTAAAACCAGCGCGCCGCTGGGCACCATGGCCTGTTTATCATTATTGCCCGAAATGCAGACATTGCGTTTGCTTAAAAAGGTATGAATGTGATTCCATACTTCCAGATCCATATACAGATCCGTACCGCAATATTCCGCTACCAGTTCTTTGGTAATATCACCCCGCGTCGGTCCCAGTCCGCCGCTGGTGATCACAATATCCGCCCGGTTTGCCGCGGTCGCCAGAACTTCTCTTAAACGTCCCGGATTATCACCCACCGTTGTCTGATACAAAACATCAAAACCACGTTGGTTTAGTTCCCGGGCCAGATAGGTGAAATTCGTATTCAGAATTTCTCCCAGAAGAAGCTCTGTTCCGGTGGTAATAACCTCAACCTTCATAGGCGTTCCCTCCTGCCTACTCCACACGATTTGCCACTACCTCATAAGCAAAGCCCTGATCCACTCTGACCTTGATAAAGTCACCGGGGTGCAGTCCCGGCGCATTTTCTACGAAAATGTTGCCGTCAATATCCGGCGCTTCCCGGTAACTGCGGGCCACCGCCAGATCAGCCGCCTCCTCTGCCGCATACCCTTCAATGACCACTTCCAGCTCCCGCCCTTCCAGTTCTTTATGGAGCTCCTCGGAAATGCCTGCCTGTATGGACATCAGTTCGTCATACCGTTCCTGCATCACTTCCGGCGGTACCTGGTCAGCCAGTCTTGCCGCCACGGTATTTTCTTCCCGGGAATATTGAAACACCCCTGCATTTTCAAAGCGTTGTTCTGCCACAAACTGTTTTAAAATGGCAAAATCCTCAGCCGTTTCCCCCGGGAAACCCACAATAAAAGTTGTCCGGATGACAATGTCCGGAATGCGCCGGCGCAGCTCTGCCAAGAGTGTTCGGGTATGCTCCAGACGATCATGCCGGTTCATCGCTTTTAATAAGCGGTCACTGGCATGTTGCAAAGGCAGATCCACATAATGACATACCTTGGGCAAGGTGGCAAAGGCTTCGATCAGCTCTTCCGTAAAGGTGTTCGGATACGAATACAGAACACGGATCCATTTGATCCCCGGCAGATCATTTAAATCTTTTAATAATTCCGCCAGGCGCAGCTTGCCATACAGATCGCTGCCGTAGCGGGTGGTGTCCTGTGCTACGACGACCAGCTCTTTAACGCCCTGTGCGGCCAGGCTGCGCGCTTCCGCCAGGATCTGTTCATAGGGCTTGCTGATATACCGTCCCCGGATCAAAGGGATGGCACAGAACGAACAGAAATTATCGCAGCCCTCGGCAATTTTCAAATAAGCCGTATAAGGCGCCGTAGTCAAAAAGCGGGGATCGGCCAGGGCCGTCCTGCGTTGTTCCTCTATACCGGCAGCGACCGGTTCCGTTTTGTTGGGCGGCAAGGACAACGCGGTGTCCCCCTCCCGGCCGGCCTGCGCCTCACCTGCGGCCGAAGCCTTCTGCTTCGCTTCCCAGTCTGCGGCTGTCATATGAATCAGGCGCTGCCCGGCAAGTACCTTTTCCAATACCAGAGCAATGTCCTTGTACACGTTTGTACCCACAATGGCATCTACTTCCGGCATGTCCCGGAACAGATCCTCCGCATAGCGCTGCGCTAAACAGCCGGTCACTACAAGATAACGGCATTTCCCTGTCTTCTTATATTCCGCCATCGACAGGATCGTCTCGATGGATTCCTGCTTGGCGGACTCAATAAACCCACAGGTATTGACAATGATGATCTCTGCTTCCGCAGGATCGTTGACGATTTCTATTTGACAGGCGTCGATGATGCCCAGCATCACCTCGGAATCCACCAGATTTTTGGGGCATCCCAGACTGACAAGTCCTAACTTCAATTTTTTTCCTCCCTGTTTGCGGCGATACGAAATTCTTTGATCCAGAGGTCAGTCAGTTTTTCGATTGCCGGTTCGTCTTTATAAAACGTATTCATCCATAAGATCTCTGTATTGGCCGCTTTTCCCGCGCTGCCCAACGGCAGGACCGAAAGGAAGCCGCTGCGTGTGGTGATCAGCGTAGTACGGACGCCGGGATCCTGCAACAACCAATCTATAAAAGCGGCATTTTCTTTTTGTTTCTTACTGTTTTTCAAGCCGGCAACGCCAAATAGGCGGATCGGCGTGCCTTCTTCCGGCATCAGGATATAGGCCGGAAAATCATTTTGCAGGTATTTAAACACATGACTGCGTCTTGTAATGGCAATATCCGCATCGCCCGTAGCCGCCATCCGCACCGGCGTGATCGGGAATTTCGCATATTGGATGATGAGGGGATTGATTTGGCGAAACCAGGCCATAAACTCGTTTTGCCCCATCCGCGAAGACATGGCGGCCAGAAAGCCGCGGGTCGACTCATTGTCACTGAGGTTTTCCAGAATAATCCGGGCTTCCGGCTGCTGCAACAGGTCATACCAGTGCAGGATCTTTTCCTGCCCCACTCTGCGGGAATAAGCCTGATTGATCAACAATACGGCCGGATCATAAAAGACACCGGCCCAACGGTCTTCCGCGTCTTTAAACTGGCGCGGCAGTAAATCCGCATATTCCGACTTAACCGGCGCCAGATCTCCTGCGGCAGCCAGTCTTTTTAAAGTCGCCGCATCGCTTAAGACCAAATCTGCGTCCGGCAGATCTTTCGCCGCCTGACTGATGGAAAACTGTATTTTTTTCTTTTGTTCCGGAGTGGCATTATATTGTTCGGTCAGCGCCTGGACCAATGCAGGGTCCAGTGTGGTATAAATCCGCAATCCCTCTTCCGGGGAAGCGTTTTTTACCATATCACAGCCAACGGTAAACAAACATAGCCAGAAAAGTACACTAAGTAGGATTCGTCTCATTTGTTTTTACTTCGCCTTATCGTCTGAGGGCGCGAACGGTAGTTGCTTTCTCTGATCAGGCAGCGGGAGTCCTCGCCGATTAGATCGGTCCGCCCGCCTTCTTTCAGAGCCTCTCTCACCAGTGCCCGGTTCCGCGGATTGCGATATTGCATTAACGCCCGCTGCATAGCCTTCTGGTGAGGGTTCTGCACCGTATATACCTTTTTCCCTGTAAAGGGGTCATAGCCGGAATAATACATGGCGGTGGACGCGCTGCCGGGCGTAGGAATAAAGTCCTGCACCTGTTCCGGATTGCGTCCCGTGTCCCGTAAAAATTCCGCCAGTTCAATGGCATGGGTCAATGTACAGCCGGGATGGCTGGAGATAAAATACGGCACCAGATATTGCTCTTTGCCGATCTCCTTATTCTTTTTGGCAAACGCCCGGACAAATTTTAAATACACATCTTTGCCCGGTTTGCCCATGTGCCGCAGTACCGGTTCCGCAATGTGTTCCGGCGCGATTTTTAACTGGCCGCTTACATGATAGCGGCACAATTCATCCAGAAACTTGCCGTCTTTTTCTTCCATCAGATAGTCATACCGGATCCCCGAACGGATAAATACTTTCTTTACCCCGGGCAAAGCACGCAGCTTGCGTAAAAGCGCGATATAATCGCTGTGATCCGCATCGATCCGGGGACAGGGCCTGGGAAACAAGCACTGACGGTGCTTGCAGGTCCCTACCTTTAATTGCTTTTGGCAGGACGGATGGCGAAAATTCGCCGTAGGTCCCCCTACATCATTAATATATCCTTTAAAATCCGGCAGGCGGATCATGTTTTTCGCTTCTTTCAGGATGGAAGTGTGACTGCGAGCCTGGATAATACGCCCCTCATGCGCATGGATCGCGCAGAAAGAGCAACTGCCGAAACAACCGCGGCTGCTGACAAGACTGAATTTCACTTCTTCCAGCGCAGCCACGCCGCCAACTTTATCATACATAGGATGCCACTGACGGGTATAGGGCAGATCGTAAATGCTGTCCATTTCTTCTTCTGTCAGAGGCATAGCGGATGGATTCTGCACAACATACAGCCCGTTGCTGTTTTTTTGGACTACCGTTTTTCCATAAAAGGGGTCGATATTTTCGCTTTGCAGGCGATACGCTTCCGCCATTAATTTTTTATCCGAGAGGATAGCCTCATAGCCCGGCAATTCCACATAGTCCTCCAGACCGTCTAAGGCAGGAACGGCATATTCGGTGCCGCGGATATAATGCAGATCTTCGCCGGAAGCGCCGCCGGCCAGATAATCCGCAATCTCTTTGACGGACTGCTCCCCCATGCCGCACACCAGCAAATCGGCGCCGCATTCGGTCAGAATGGAAGGGAGAAGCTTATTTTCCCAATAATCATAGTGGGCAAAACGGCGCAAACTGGCTTCGATGCCTCCGATAATGACCGGCAGTTCCGGCCAGATTTCCTTTATCTTTTTTGTATAGACTGCGGTAGCGTGATCCGGGCGTTTCCCCATCGCTTTCCCCGGTGAATATTTATCTTCTTTGCGCGGTTTTCTGGCTGCCGTATAATGGCACAGCATGGAATCCAGATTTCCGCCGCAGACCAGGACGCCTAACCGGGGTTTGCCCATCACCTGAAAGGCCCGTTCATCCCGCCAGTCCGGCTGAGCCAGGATGGCGACTTTATAACCGGCGGCTTCCAGTACGCGTCCGATCACAGCCGGCGCAAAGGAAGGATGGTCTACATAGGCATCGCCGCTGACAAACAAAAAATCCAGCTGGGCCCAGCCTCTCTCATCCATATCTTCCCGGCAGACCGGCAAAAATTCTTCAATCATTTCATATCCTTTCCGGCAGGCCCATAGGTCCTGATTACCGGTTCATTCGTAATTTCGGGCGGCAGCACCGTCCCGTTATGCTCAATAGAAAGATCCTGTAGATTGCCAATGTTGACCCGCAGCCAGGATTTATCCCGGAACTGCTGCGTTTGTCCTTTCAGCAGCGTCCCTTCATATAAAACGCTGTTTTCCGCATTGGTCACACGCACCCAGCAGCGTCCTTTGGAAGTGATTTTCAAAGAGTTATCCCCTTCCCCGATAGTCGTGGTCTCTGAGGCAGCATCCGGTGCAGAGGATTTTCCCTGTGCCGAAGTGGAAGAAGAAGTTCCCGCTGTTGCCGAAGAAGCAGCGGGGCCTTGTTTGGCAACAGCGTCGTTATCCTGTAAAGGCCCGAAGAAATAATAATAACTGGCTGCGCCGATTGCCGCCACAGCCAACAAAGCTCCGATCATGCCCAGCCATTTCTTATGTCCGTTGTCGTTACCGGAACCGATATCGCGATTGGAATGAAAGCAGGGATGTACTTTTACTTTGGTCGTTTCCCGGATCGTATGATCTTCCGGCGCGGGTACATTGCCTGTCTGTATACCGGCCGCCGCTTTGTAGTCCTCGACTAATTTAAGGCCGTCCAACCCAAGATAGTTGCCGTAGGTACGAATAATCCCTTTAACAAAGACTTCGCCGGGAATCACAGAAAAATCGTTCGTTTCAATGGCTTCAAGGTAGGTTTTGCGAATACTGGTCTCCTTTTCCACCATTTCCAACGTAATATTCTTTTCTTCTCTTGCCGTACGCAACACGCTGCCGATATCAGACATAATCTTTACACCCCTATTCAAAAAAACACGGAAACAGAATCTGCAAAAAACATTTACGTCACGATGACAATTTGATTTTTATCCCCGATCATTTTCCCGACTTTCAGTTTTGCGTCTCTTCCCTGTCGGAAGAGGTATGTAAAAAGAGGCGTTCCACCTCGGCCCTTGACATCTTCAATTCCCGGGGCTTACTGCCTGTGGCCGGTCCCACGATCCCCATTTCTTCCATGGTATCTACCAGGCGCGCCGCCCGGTTGTAACCGATGCGGAAACGGCGCTGCAGCATGGAAGCAGAAGCCTGTCCCAACTCCAACACCAGCCGGATGGCATCTGTCAGCAATTCATCCTGCCCCGTATCGACAGCTTCCGTATCCCCGTCAGTCAGTTCATTCTTACGGCTGTCGCTGGGAAGCGCTACATTCGTCACTTCCTCACTGTATTCCACCGGGATCGCCTGTTCCTTAATAAAATCCGTCACCTTGTTCAGCTCTTCATCGCTGACAAAAGCGCCCTGCACACGCAGCGGTTTATTGGAACCGATGGGATAAAACAGCATATCCCCTTTACCCAGAAGCTTTTCCGCGCCGCCCATATCCAAAATTGTCCGGGAGTCGGTCTGAGAAGATACGGCAAAGGCAATACGGGAAGGGATATTGGCTTTGACAATACCCGTGATTACATCCACCGAAGGGCGCTGGGTAGCCAACACCAAATGGATGCCGCAGGCCCTTGCCTTCTGTGCCAGACGCAGGATCGCATCTTCCACGTCCGCTTTCGCCACCATCATCAGATCGCTCATCTCATCGATCACGATCACAATAAAAGGCATTTTCTCCACAGCCTGGGCATTGTAGGATTTAATATCCCGGACCCGGGTGTCGGCGAAAGACTGATAACGCCGCTCCATCTCCGCGACGGCCCAATGTAAAGCGGAAGCGGCCTTCTTGGCATCGGTGACTACCGGCACCAGCAAATGCGGGATCCCGTTATAATTCGTCAGTTCCACTACCTTGGGGTCCACCAGGATCAGTTTTACTTCATCCGGACGGGCTTTATACAGAATACCCGCCAGTAAGGTATTGACACAAACCGACTTACCGCTGCCGGTGGAACCGGCGACCAAAAGGTGCGGCATCTTAGACAGGTCAATGGTGATCACATTGCCGCTGATGTCTTTTCCCAGACCGACGCAAAGTTTTGACGCATCTTCTTTTACCACAGCGCAGTCTACGACTTCTTTAAACCCCACCATTTCGTTGCGCAGGTTCGGCGCTTCGATGCCGATGGCCGCTTTCCCCGGGATGGGGGCCTCTACCCGGACACCGGGCGCCGCCAGACGCAATGCGATATCATCTGCCAGATTGACCACCGAACTTACCTTGACGCCGGGGGCCGGCTCCAGTTCAAACCGGGTTACGGCAGGGCCGCGTGTCACCCCGATGACTCGGGCGTTGACACGAAAATCCGCCAGTGTTTTTTCCAGCACTTTGCACTGTTCCCGTACGTCAGCATCGAATTGTCGTTTATCTGTTTTTTTCACATTCTTTAACAAAGACAAAGGCGGCAGTTTATAGGCGTTTTCCACCGGTTTTCCGGGCGTATCTTTCTCTGTCTGCTCCGACTCTGCCTCTACCATCTGCATCCCATGGGGCGTTAATTTAAAACGGGAAGCTTTTGCCGTAGCTGTGTCGCTCGCAGGAGCGACAGAATCCGCTACAGAAGCCCGGCTTCGGTTTGAGGTTCCCGGCTCCTCATTGCCCGGGATCAGACGGTCGGCCTCCCAGGGAGCAACGCATTCTTCGCCCTCTCCCGGCTCACCTGTACCGCCGTACAGCGGGCGACTGTCCGCAGAAAATCCTGACGGCTGTAAAATCACAGTTTCCTGTTCCTCAGGATAAATGCGGGTCAGTTCTTTTTTCTCACCTTGTGTTGCCTGACGATTGGCTACCTTCTCAATGGAAGCAGGCTCGTAACTTGCCGTGTCTGAAGTCTGCTCATAGGAAAGACCCTGTTCGCCTGAACCGGCGATTTTATGACCAAAATCAAGGATTTTTTTAAAGGGGGACGGTTTGCGGACATCGTCATTAAAGCCTGCAAATTCTTCGTCATTATAGACGGAAAGCACATCTCTGTTGCCCGGCAGCGGTTCCGCGCTGCGTCCCTGTTCGCCGGCATATCCGGCAGACAATATTGGTTCATCCGCCGTCTTCCCAGAACAGGACAAAACCTCTGCCGCAGCTTCTTCGGCTTCAGGCTCCCCAGTGTGCTGACCAAAAGAAAATTTGCCTGTCAAAATAAGACTGCCAAGCATACCGCCCAGCAACAGCAGCATCGCGCCCACAGTACCCAGCGCCTGATGCAGCGCCCGACTGATCAGACCGCCCAAAAGGCCGCCGCCCTCCGGCAACAAAGAAGGAGTCAACTCTTCTCCTGCCGGTACAAAAAAGTGATGTAAAAAACCTGATAAGCAAAAATAAAAAAGCAAAAATACAGCAAACCCCCGCGTCCAAAGCAGATTGCGATGGAAACGGAAAAAGCCATAGCCCAGCACAACCAGCATCGCCGGTACGAAAAAAGCCCCCATACCCAAGCCGTAGCGCAAAATTTCATCCGCTAATTTCCCCAGCGAACCTGTGGGAAAACCAGCATAGGACACCAGCAGGAAAATTCCGCACAGCAGTGCTGCCAGACCTTTTAACGCATACTTCTGACCAGCTTGTTTTATTTCATTGTCATTTTGTTTTGTCGTTTGCTTTTTCAAACTGATTGCCTCTCAAGCCACATAATAGTACGCAGGAGGGACGAGCCTTAGAAGAAAGGCCCGTCCCCGTATCTCAAACTTCCAAAATAATCGGCAGGATCATGGGGCGTCTTCTCGTTTTTTCAAAAAGAAAACGTCCTAATGCATCGCGAATCGCGCTCTTGATTGCAGACCACTCTCGCGTGTTGTTTTCCTCACACTTATCCAAAGCGGCCTGGACACGCTCTTTGGCCTCATCCATCAATATTTCCGCTTCCCGGACATACACAAAACCGCGGGATACGATATCCGGACCGGCCGTGATCTCGTTGTTGGCTTTATCAATGCCCAGAACCACGATCATAATGCCGTCCTGTGACAGCTGCCGGCGATCCCGCAGGACGATGTTCCCCACATCGCCGACGCCCAGCCCGTCAATAAGAACGATGCCGGAAGTGACTTTGCCGGTCACCGCGATTTTATCTTTGGTTAATTCTACCACAGAGCCATTTTCCGTGAGCAGGATATTTTTCTTGTCCATGCCCAGGCTTTCGGCAATTTTGGCATGTTTCATCAGATGCCGGTATTCGCCGTGTACCGGCATAAAGAACTTCGGCCGCACCAAATTATGCATGATTTTCAATTCTTCCTGACTGGCGTGACCGGACACATGAACGCCATTGGCCTTTTCATAAATAACCTCAGCGCCCAACATATACAGGTGGTTGATTGTATTCGATACCAGCTTTTCATTGCCCGGGATCGGCGTAGCAGAAATAATGACGGTATCGCCCGGAACGATCTGAACCTTGCGATTATCCCCCATGGACATGCGTGTCAAAGCCGACATGGGCTCGCCCTGGCTGCCGGTGCAGACCACTACCACCTTGTCATTTGTATAGTTGCGAATCTCGTCAATATCGATCAGGACTCCGTCAGGTACCTTAAGATAGCCCATCTCCAAAGAGATACTGACTACATTGACCATGCTGCGGCCCATGACCGCTACCTTGCGTTTGTACTTTACAGCAGCGTCAAAAATCTGCTGAATACGGTGTACGTTGGACGAGAATGTGGCCACGATAATGCGGTTTCTGGCATAACGGAACTCGTTATCGAAGGTCTCCCCGACAAATTTTTCACTTTGTGTATAACCGGGACGCTCCGCATTGGTACTGTCCGCCATTAAAAGCAGAACGCCTTTATCCCCGTACTCGGCAAACCGGTTCAGTTCCATGACCTGTCCGTCAACCGGAGTCTGGTCGATCTTAAAGTCACCGGTATGGATGAGCAGTCCCACCGGCGTATGAATCGCCATGCCGATCGCATCAGGAATACTGTGGTTGACCCGCATAAATTCCAGCTTAAAGGAACCGGCCCGTACTCTGTCACCTGATTTGATCACGTTTAAAGAAGCGGTAGACACGCCGGCTTCTTTCAGACGCCCTTCTAAAATACCGAGAGTTAATGCGGTACCATAGACAGGCACATCCAACTGCCGTAAAATATAGGGCAAGGCGCCGATATGGTCTTCGTGCCCATGCGTCAGAAAAATTCCTTTCAGCTTATCCTGATTCTCCACTAAATACGTAATATCGGGAATGACCAGATCGATCCCCAGCATATCGTCTTCCGGGAACATCAGGCCGGCATCAATTAAAATGATATCATTTCCATACCGAAACGCGGTCATGTTTTTACCCACTTCCCCCAGACCGCCTAAAGGAATAATATTTAATTTTTTTTGTGTTTTTTCCAAAATCACACCTCCAACTTATTATATTTCCGCACATTATTAATAAAATTATAAAATGCAAAAACCAATCCTAAACGGTTTTTCATTTGCAAGGTCAAACAAAAATACGCTCCGTTCAAATTAACTCTGAGGATATTATACCGCAATTAAAAGAGAAAAACAATTGTTTAGCTGTTTATGCCGTTCGCAATTGTGAAATATATGTAAAATCCATAGTAAAAATCCGCAATCTTTTTCAGACTGCGGATTTCAATGAATCATTTTTTTTAATTGCAGGAAGCGTCGAATCAGAAATTACTTTTCTTTAAAAAGCCCCGCCCTGTAACTATTTTATCATTCAATTTCTCTGCATCCGCAAAGACAATCAGTTCTTATCCACAGGATTCTCCAGCGGACCGCCCTGATTTCTGCTCTGCCAGAAGAACGCAACCACTAAGATTGCGATTCCGACGGCATCCGTCATCAGACCGGGGATGATCAGGCATAACCCGCCTACGAAGAAGACCAGGCGCTGCGCCACATTCAAGGGATGCTGACAGAAACCGATCATAGCCAGAGACAGGCCCCACATGCCTAAAATGGCCGTGATCATGGCTACAACTACGGATAACGCCGTTGCATTGATCATCAAAAGTTCCGGCGCCAGAACGAAGATATAGGGCACGATAAAGGCTGCGATCGCCAGCTTCGCGGCATTAACACCCGTTTTCATGGGATTTGCTCCGGCAATACCCGAACCGGCATACGCTGCCAACGCGACAGGCGGCGTTACGTCAGCCACAATGCCGAAATAAAAAGCGAACATATGAGCGGCCAGTACAGGTACATTCATCTGAACCAGAGCCGGCGCCGCAATCGTCGATGTAATAACGTAGTTGGCCGTAGTAGGAACGCCCATACCCAAAATCAGGGAGGTGATCATGGTAAAGAACATGGCCGGCAGCAATTTTCCGCCCGCCAGATCCAGCAACGCGGTGGCCAGTTTCAGACCCACACCGGTCTTTGTGACGACTCCGATGATGATTCCCGCCGTAGCACAGGCGATTAATACGCCCAACACGCCTTTGGAACCATTGATCAGCCCATTGACAAAATCCTTAAAAGTAATGCGCGTACTTTTTCGCAGACAGGCGCATACAATAGTAAGAGCGATAGCATATAAGGCAGCGCGCATCGGTGTATAACCCGTTACCAACAGGTAAACGATAATAATCAGAGGAATCGCCAGATGGCCTTTTTCCGCCAACAGTCTGCCAAACTTCGGCAATTCTTCCCGGGGGGTACCTTTTAAGCCATACTTTCTGGCTTCATAATGAACTCCGATCCAAATACCGGTATAGTACAAAATCGCAGGAATTACGGCGGCTTTTACGACATTGATATAAGGAACGCCGACGAACTCCGCCATCAAAAAAGCGGCAGCCCCCATAACAGGCGGCATCAATTGACCGCCGGTTGACGCGGCAGCTTCTACCGCGCCGGCAAAGGAAGGCCGATACCCTAATTTTTTCATCATGGGAATGGTGAACGAACCGGTACCTGCTACGTTGGCAACAGAAGAACCGGAGACGGTACCCATTAAACCGGACGAAAGGACTGCCACTTTTGCAGGGCCCCCTACCGCCCAGCCGGCTAATGCATTAGCCAGGTCAATAAAGAATTTTCCCAAACCGGTCGCTTCCAGATAAGCGCCGAAAAGAATAAATAAATAAATGAAAGTAGAAGATACTCCCATCGGCACGCCAAAAATACCTTCCGTCGTAAAATACAGGTGACTGACCAGTTCATCAAAACCCACGCCCCGGTGCGCCATAATACCGGGCATATAAGGACCGGCAAAAGCATAAGCCAAGAAGACCAGCGCCACCGTGATCATAGGCCAGCCGACAGTACGCCTTGCCGCTTCAAAAACCAGAACCACACCCAATAATCCTATGACAATATCAGTTCCCGTGTTCATACCGGCTCGCAACACAAGCTGGTCGTATTCGACAACAAGATACATGGTCGCAAACACGCTTAAAAGAGCAAAAATAACATCTGCCGGATGCATCGCTTTACGGGACCATTTAGCGCGCGCCGGGTACAGCAAATAAATCAAACTCAAACCAAAACATAAATGCACAGTGCGCTGCAGATGCGCGTCCAGTACACCAAATATCGCAGTATATAGCTGGAACACAGCAAAAAGGATACAGATACCGGAGATCAGATGCCCCCACAGGCCGTCCATCTCCCGCTTATCTGATTCTTTATCAAACTTCTGTAATACCTCTTCTGCTGACATCTCTGCAGGAGATCCGCTAGGTATTTTTTCTTTATCAGCCATAGGCTTCACATCCTTCTTTTCTGTTCTTTTGACCGCTACAGTAACCAACGTTCATATCTCTTCATAACTCTTACTTCAACTAAAACACCCTGCCCATATAAACCATACAGATCGTAGATTTTATCTTTATAAACGATTTTAGGCATGGCCTGACTGGCAGTTCTGAATTGTAAAGAACGATATGGCCGATTCATCTCTACGTCAAACTTGCCCTTTTCTTTTAAGCTGGTAAAGCGCCCTTCCGATGGAGCATACGGCAGACCGACGCCTAACGATTCATAGGTCGTATGAGTCATCGTAAGACGCCCCGCACCCTCTATCCGAAAAAACTCATCTACCGGCGTTTTCTGCACGGAATGAGTATAATGATAATGCCATTCTTCGCCTCTTTCTACTGTAAAAGCCTGAGGAGGAGCATCCCCTTCTGGAATCAATACGACCTGTAATTGGTTTCCGTACCAGACCAGCGCAGCTAAAAGAACGAATAGAAACCCGAGGAAGAATGGACGTCTGAAAAAAGACCGGGCCCCGGAACAAGCCGGAGTCCGGTCGGAATTAAGCATTCTCATCTACTTATCATCTAACTTATTTTTCACCAAAGAATTTTTCAGCGCCGGCATTTAATTTAATGGACATACCGTCTTTTGCAGAAGCTTTGGTAATATTCTTCGCTACGTTATGAGCGGCTTTCATACGATCCAGATTCCCATATAAAGCTTTTACTACAGCATAACCGGTATCCGCATCCATTTTATCCGTTACAGCCAGCATGCATTTAACAGCTACTGCAGGAGTATCTGCGTCCACTTTATTATAGGTCTTGCCGGGGATGGTAACTTTTGTATAATAAGGATATTTAGCAATGAGCTTATCTGCCATAGCGGCATCTACCGCAACCAGCACAACATCATGCTGGGTGGACAGGTCCTGAATAGCAGCCGTAGGATGGCCGGCCGTAACAAACGCTACATCAACATTACCATCTTTTAACGCAGAAGAAGCTTCGCCGAAAGACAGATATTGCGGTTTAATGTCTTTATAGGTGATACCGGCCATTTCCATAATCTGACGGGCATTGGCTTCCGTGCCGGAGCCGGCCGCGCCTACCGCTACTCTCTTACCCTTCACATCAGCCAGCGTTTTAATACCGGTCTTCGCCGTGGTCACGATCTGTACCGTTTCCGGGTATAAAGTGGCCAGACCAAATAAATTGCCTACTTTTTTATCCTTGAACATTTCTGCTCCGTTGACTGCATAATAAGCAATATCATTTTGGATAAAGGCAATATCCACCTTACCCTCTTTCAGCAGGTTCACATTGGCCACAGAAGCGCCGGTAGACTGCGCAGAAGCATTCGCATTGGGAACATTCTTGTTCAAAATATCAGCCAACGCTCCACCCAGCGGATAATACGTTCCTGCTGTACCGCCGGTAGCGATATTAATGAATTTCTTGGCGCCTGCCGCTGGTTTAGCAGCCTCTTTCTTCTCACCGCCGCCACAACCTGCGACCAATGCGCCCAACATCATAAAGGCCATTAAAAATGCTAATAACTTTTTCATAAGAACCCTCCTCTTCCGCATGATACATTTTTTTTGATACAAACTACCCCACATAACGTATCTAAGGGTAACTTTCGCTGTTTTCTTAAAAAATCCTGCCTGCACAAACAAAAATCGCAAAAAGAATAATGTATACAAAATACATTATTGCACTGTACCCTTTCCCGGCCAGCAAGTTTGTGGTAAAATGTAATAAATATTAAATTAAAGGATGTGTAACAATATGAACAATATTTCTCTTTACAATTTACGTTTAGCACGGACTCTGTATAATAATTTTTACCGCGCCCGTCTGAAAGATGAGAATGGTCAGGATGCCGGTCAGTTGCTGATCGTCCCCGGTTTGCCCCTGGACCGCAGCCAATTGCCGGAAAATGCGCCGGAAGCAAAGCCCTATCTTTTGGTTATCGTAGAAGATGCCGACATTAATAAAGATAATGTCGTCGCTTTTGAGGAAGGTGTCTCCCGGGCCGTATTGGGCAAATTCACCACCGAGACCGTTGCCTTCGATCACTGTGAATTTTACTACCCTTCCCCTGCTTTCTACTTCGCGCAGGAAGAAGAGTAAGAGATACGCGCTTAATCATTCACACAAAACCTTATATTTTCCATACCCTTTGGCATCCATCTCCTCAAAGGGAATAAATTCCAGGCTGGCTCCGTTAATACAATAACGCAGCCCGCCTTTTTCTATCGGCCCATCATCAAATACGTGTCCCAGATGCGTATCGGAGCTTTTGCTGCGGACTTCCGTACGGATCATCCCGTGGCTTTGGTCTGTTTTTTCCGTAATTAAATCACTCAGGATCGGTTTGGAAAAGCTGGGCCAGCCGCAGCCTGCGTCAAATTTATCTTTCGAGGCGAACAAAGGTTCTCCGGTCAACTTATCTACATAAATCCCTTTGCGATATTCCTGATTTAACGGACTGGAAAAAGGACGCTCCGTAGCCGACTCGAACATAACGGCCCGGGACAGTTCATCCAATTCCGATTGCTGCTTTTCTTGTACCAGGTTCGGATCCTTTTCAACTAACGGCTTTTCCGCCAGATTCAAGTTGATGTGACAATAGCCCATGGGATTTTTTGCCAGATAATCCTGATGATACTCTTCTGCCCGGACAAAATTCTTCAGCGGCTCTACCTCCACGGCAACAGCGCCGTATTTTTCCTTTTCATACTGCATGATTTTTTCGATCGCCGGACGGTCTTCTTCTTTTTCGTAATAGATGCCCGTACGATACTGCCGTCCTATGTCATTCCCCTGTTTATTGACGGAGGTAGGATCGATAATACGGAAATAATGCAGCAAGATCTCCTCCAGGGAAATCTTTGACTTGTCATAGTCAATTTTTACGGTTTCCGCATGATCTGTCGCATGAATCTGTTCGTAATTCGTTTTTTTCGTCTTTCCGTTAGCATAGCCGGTGTCCGTATCCACTACACCGTTAATACGCTGGAAATACCCTTCCACACCCCAAAAACAACCGCCCGCCAGGTAAATCGTTCTTTTGTTGCCCGGTAATACGTTGATTGCTTTTTCGCTTTTATAATTTTCCATTTTGCCAGCCTCTTTCTTTGCCCCGTTTCCTATTGCTATGAACATCGTCGCCATAGCAACCAACAGCATGACCAATAAGAAAATGCGTTTCATTTTTCCTCCTTATTAAAAATTCTGACTTCCTATCTCCATATAAGTTCTTTCAGAATCGAGAAATTCAATAACTTCACGGACAATCTGATTGCGAAATTCTTTTGATTTCATCATAGCCTTGATACTACATTCCCAAACAATAAGACATCTTGTATTCTTTTCAATAAGTTGATCCAGCACTTCTTTGTCACGAATTATATTCTTTTGAAATTTATTCTCCCAGAAATCCTGTCTTGTTTTAGGCAAATATGCATATTTACAACCTTTGTGTCTGTGCCAGAAACATCCATGAATAAATATAGCAGTATGGTATCGTGCCAGGTATAAATCTGGATGACCAGATATATAACTGACATTTTTTCTGTATCGAAATCCCCGGGCAAATAATAGCTTTCGAAAAAAAATTTCCGGTACAGTATCTTTATTTTTGATGGCAGACATATTACGACTTCGTTCTTCTGCTGATTTTATATCCATTATGTCAATTCTTTTTCCCGGACATAATCTATAAATTTTCCCAAACTCCATATATGATTCTGCCATTCTTTAGGATAAGTTGTAATATATGGCTTAGGAACTACCAGACATACTTTTTCTGCTGCCATCTCTTCCATCTGATTCGAAGATATTCCCTGTTGTAAAGTACAAAGATATTTTGTTTCATTCTTAAGACGGTCAGCCTCATTCAAAATCTGACGCCATCTGTCTTTGCAAGTAGTTTTAGCGGCAAGAAATGTCAGCTTTGCTGTTAGAAAAGAAGGGTCGTGATAAGAAAAGCCTGAAGGGAAAATAAAATCGGGTGTTTTATTACCTTCTGTCACGACCTGTGATTCGTATGAAATATCATTTCCTGAAAAAAGTGCTGCGAGATGATGCTCCAGACTTTTCCCTGCCCGACTCTTTCTTCGGTTTAACAAAGCATTTGCTACTTTTATAAACTCATCTATACTGGTAAATCCATTTGCAATTACAGGCCATTCAAATGCGTGTTCTACAGCTTTAAAAAGTCTGTATTCTTCATCCGCCCAGTCAACCAGTTTTCTGTCAGGATTTATCTTAATATATTCCTCATGATTATAAACCTCTCCCTGAATTTGACGCGCCATAGCTGCCATTACGCGGGTTTCCGGAAATTTCTTATTCAGACTGGAAATAAAACGGTCAATGGCAATTTTTTCACGTGCTTCAAGCGTCATCATTCCCATTTCAATAAGGCGATTCGTCTGCGCCGGACTCATACCAAACGCATCAAGAAACTGATCAATAAGGTCAGCATTATCTAAAATAAATGCCCTGTAATCTTCTTCCGTATATTTTACTAAAACAAACAGAGAGCCCGTGTATTCAGGTCTTAAAAATTCAAAATCACGGCCAAAATTAGTAATACGGTATTCATTGCGTGTACCCTGTCCATAATAAATAAACCTCGTATTAGTGATACTACCATCCTGCCACGCAATATTAACCCACCTGTCATGGTTCTCCCCTTTGGTAAAATATCTGTTAAAAATAATAGGCACAGACGGTTTCGACATATAAATACCCGCTTGATGTCCACCGGTTTTCCCTGTATCATTAGCAGAAAGAAACTTGCAAAATGACATTTTCCCTCCCATTACAGAAAGAACCGCCTGAGTTACAATATTCTGTGTGTCCATACTTTCCCGTCCTCCGATATCTAAAGTCTTATAAGGCCTTTTTCAATCTGTTATCAGCTTCCAGTTCATGTAGTTTTCCTGCAATAAGATGGGCAACATCTGTAATAAGGGGAACTACCACAGAGTTGCCAAATTGTTTATAGGCCTGTGTATCAGAAACCGGGATTCTGAAAGTATCAGGAAATCCCTGCAAACGTGCACATTCCCGCGGTGTCAGCTTGCGAGGATTTTTGCCATTCTGTTGAATGAGAACCTCTGAACCATCCTTATAGTATCTTGCACTTAATGTTCTGGATACACCATCTTCTGGCGCAATACCATAACCGAAACCATTTCCTGCGGCCTTATGTTTTGCCGCATAATTTTGAAGATATGCCCAAAGTTTGTCAGAAAGGGTATATTTATCAGGAACATCCGTCTGCAGAATGTCAGAGATTACTGGCTTAGGGAAAACCGGACTAAGGTTAAATTCAAATTTCAAATCAGGACCAAATCTTCTGATGTCAAATCCGACAATAATAATGCGTTCCCGATGTTGTGGAACATAATTTTGTCCATCGAGTACCTGATAAAAAATATTATAGTCAAGTTCTTCCAGCGATTCCCTGATTACTTTAAAGGTATGTCCTTTATCATGACTGCATAAATTTTTAACATTTTCTAACATAAAAACTTTTGGTCTTTTTGCTTTCAAAATGCGGCAAACATCAAAAAAAAGTGTTCCCTGAGTTTTGTCCTCAAAACCAGTCGCCCTCCCTAAACTGTTTTTTTTAGAAACTCCTGCTATAGAAAATGGCTGGCAGGGGAATCCCGCAACAAGAATATCATGATCAGGAATTGCATTCGCATCTGTTTTTGTAATATCGCCATCCGGCACTTCCCCAAAGTTAGAGAAATATGTTCTCTGACAATACTTATTCCATTCATTGGAATATACACAATGACCACCGGCACTTTCAAAAGCAATACGCATACCACCAATACCTGCAAATAAATCAATGAATGAAAACTTCCCGTTTTTCAGATTGCGTTTTTGTTTTTGTTGCTCAAACAAATCCATCAGAGCAAAGGAGATACACTCCTGCACTGATTGGCCTGAATATCTCGCATACTCTGCCAGTTCCTCATAAATAACATCATCCAAACGTACATGTACCTGCCTGTTACCCATACTTTCCTCCGGGAATTTATTAATACCATATTTATCCCTATTTTACCATCAGACCAGAAAATATTCAACCTACGGAAGTAAAACAACATAAAATAATTTTACGAACTCTATTCTATGTTTATATTTTAATATTTATTATAAAATGCGGTCAGACACCCTTCCAGTTCCTCTGCCTTCTTTTCACACTCTTTTAAAAATATAAGAAAGCACAGAAAATGTATTGTTACAAACGCTACGTTTTCTGTGCTTTACTGTTATGAATTTTTAACTTGCCGTGTTTCAGTGAACAACCCGGTTTTCTATCGGTTTGCGGTTAAAGAGCCTCATCGCAGTAACCCGCGTTCTCAGATCACCGTCAAATCATCAGGAGAGATTTAGCAGGTATGGCATTTATCATAAATGCCGGCTTCTTTCAAGACCTTGACCGCAGTTTCGCCGATATGCGCTACGGTATCCGCCACTTCAATGCCCGCCGCGTTCAACGCTTTGATCTTATCGTCCGCCGTGCCGACGCCGCCGCTGATGATCGCGCCGGCATGACCCATCCGTTTGCCGGGAGGCGCCTGACGTCCGGCGATAAACCCGATTACCGGTTTCTTCATATTCGCCTTGATCCAGGCCGCCGCTTCTTCTTCCGCGTTGCCGCCGATCTCACCGATCATGATGATCGCATAGGTGTCATCGTCTTCGTTAAAGGCTTTCAGCGCGTCAATAAAGTCCATGCCCTTGACCGGATCGCCGCCCAGGCCTACGCAGGTGGTCTGTCCGATCCCCGCCATGGTCAGCTGATAGGTGGCTTCATAGGTTAAGGTGCCGCTCCGGCTGATAACGCCTACATGGCCTTTTTTATGAATATAGGTCGGAAGTAATCCTAAGCGGCATTCATCCACCGTCAGGATCCCCGGACAGTTTGGTCCCAGGAAATGGGTCTTTTTCCCTTTCAGATACGACCGGACCCGGATCATATCCAGCACCGGGATATGTTCCGTGATGCAGCAGACAAATTCAAGACCTGCATCAATCCCTTCACAAATGGAGTCCGCCGCAAAACGGGCCGGTACATAAATAATCGATGCATTCGCCCCTGTTGCTTCTACCGCCTCTGCTACCGTGTTAAACACCGGAATCCCCAACACTTTTTCTCCGCCGCGACCGGGCGTTACGCCCGCTACGATGTTGGTGCCGTAATCCAGCGCAATCTTGGTGTGGAAGGTTGCCTGATGCCCGGTAATGCCTTGTACGATTACTTTCGTGTCTTTATTAACAAATACGGACATGATTATGCCTCCTTCCCTGCTGCTGTTTTCGCTGCCAATTCTACCGCCAGTTTGGCGCCGTCTTCCATTTTAGGTGCCATATGAACCATCGGCAGTTTTGCTTCTTTCAGGATTCTGCGGCCTTCTTCCACATTGGTACCGTCCAGACGGGCTACCACCGGCACTTTCAGGCCTACGAGCCGAGCCGCTTCCACAATGCCACCGGCAATCACGTCGCACTTATTGATACCGCCGAAAATATTTACAAACACGCTGTGTACCTGGTCATCGGACTGCATGATACGAAACGCCTCCGCAATCTTTTCTACCGTTGAGTCACCGCCTACATCCAAAAAGTTGGCCGGTTCCCCGCCATAAAACTTGATGATATCTACTGTCGCCATCGCCAGACCTGCTCCGTTTACCATACAGGCCACATCGCCCCCCAGATTGACATAGGACAGGGACGCTTTGGCCGCATCCCGTTCTTTGGGATCTTCTTCCGTTTCGTCCCGCAGCGCTTCAATTTCCGGATGACGATAAAGCGCGCTGTCATCAAAGTTCAATTTCGCATCGGCGGCAATCACTTTTCCTTCAGAAGTCAATACCAGCGGATTGATTTCCGCCAACGAACAATCCTTTTCGACAAACAACTGATAAAGATTCTCCATCAACTTCGCTACTTTATTAATCGCATAATCCGGGAACTGCATTTTATACGCCATTCGTTTCGCCTGGAAAGGCATCAGGCCGATCGCCGGATCGACATATTCATAGTAAATCCGCCCCGGCATCTCCCTGGCCACTTTTTCAATGTCCATACCGCCTTCGGCGCTGCCCATCATGACTACATTGGCGGTTTCCCGGTCGATTACCATCCCCAGATAATATTCCTTGGCAATATTGATCCCTTCTTCAATCAACAAACGATTGACAACCTTCCCTTCCGGCCCGGTCTGCGGAGTAACTAATTTTTTCCCTAACAGCTGAGAGGCAAAATATTTTACCTCATCGATATTATGGGCGACTTTCACACCGCCGGCCTTACCCCTGCCGCCGGCATAAATCTGCGCCTTTACTACAGCTAACGGTGTCCCAAGGTCTTTGGCGATACGAGCCGCTTCTTCCGGACTGAAAGCCGCCTGACCATTAGGAACGTCTATACCGAACCACTTCATGATCTGCTTAGACTGATATTCATGAATTTTCAAGATATACTCCCTCCTCTGCCCCTTATCTGGATAGATGAACTGCCCTGTTATTACCTGACTCACAAACATGGTTTCTAAAAAAATTGCCGCACGTATCTCGTGTTACGCACGGCGTTTTGCCTTACTAATATTATCGTATGTTTTACAGCAGATGTCAAATGGTTTATAAGGTGGAAAGGATAAATTCAGGCCTGTAATTCCAGGCTCCGCACCGAGATGTTGACCCGTTGTACCTGCATGCCGGTCATGGCTTCCACCCGGTTCTTGATCTTTCTCTGCAATAGGCGCGACACCTCAAACACCTTCACCCCATAATACAGATTAACCTCTACATGTACAGACAGACCTTTATTATCGGTTCTTCTGCGCACATGGATATAATTGAGCCGGGCCACGCCCAGCATCCGTTCCACAATGAGACTGACGATATCGTCGATCACATAATCGGAAATCAATATGGCCCCGTAATAGCTGAAGGCAGGACGTACAATAGAACGGCTTTCCCGACGGCTGCGCTTATTTTTAGAAAAGATATTGTACGGAAGATTGGCAAAAAAACCGCCGAAGTGCTGTTTTAACTCCACCGTAGGCACGGGAACGATATGTTTACCATACCGCAGGCGTGCTTCGTGGGCTTTTTTGATTTCCTGCTTCGTCGCAATGTCCGAAATATATACGGTTTTTAAAGGGGAAGGCAACGCCAGCCGCGCGGCAATTTTATCAATCATACGGTCAGAGGTCGCCAGGATCAAAAGGCGGCGAATGCCGGAACGGGCCAGCGCTTCCCGTACTTCCGAGGCATGCCCGTCTTCATAAAATACCGCGCGCTTTACCGCCTGTACCCGGTTTTGTTCGCTTTTCGCCGAGGTACCGCCTAAGATTTTCGCTCCCTTGATCAATAAACCGTCATCGATAATCGCATCACAGCCGTATTGATGGGCGATCCCTATCGCTCTGTGGCTTTTGCCGGACCCGCTGGGGCCTACAAATGCAATTACTTCCATCTCATCGCTCTCCGCTTCGTCTTACTATGATTAAAAGCCAAATTCCGCTAAGAAATCCTGCACGATATCCCTTTTGATCCGCCATTCTCCCAGACTGCCGGGAAAACGGTCCGTCAGGCCGTGAAAATCGCTGCCGCCGGTAATTTTCAGATTCAGCTTCCGGGCTAAGGTCAGCCAATATTCGTGCAGCGCATTTGTTCTTACTGAAGGATGAAAAATTTCCAAACCGTCAAAAGGCAGTGTTCGCAGCAACCGGGAGGCCAGTTCCCTGCTTTTGATTTCTTCCGGATGGGCAATCACCGCCAGTCCTCCGGCCTGATGAATCAGCTTCAGCGCCTCCGCGGGGGTCAATTTCGGCTGCGGCACATACGCCGGTTTCCCCTCACCGATATAAAGTTCGAAAGCCTCTTCGACAGATGTAACAAAGCCCTGCTCCGCCAGCGCTCTGGCTACGTGGGGCCGACCTACCGCACGGGTCCCTTCCGGCGGTACAGGTACTTTTACATCGATTCCCAATTGACGGAGCTTTTCTCTGATCTCTTCCAGGCGGATCCTTCTTGCAGCGCGGATCTGCGCCAAACGCGAAGCTAATACTGCGTCATCCTGTCGGATTCCATACCCCAGTACATGGACCTGATGACCTTCCATCTGCGTGCTCAGCTCCACGCCGGGGATAAAATCCAGGCCATTTTTTTTGGCCAGTCCCGCCATTTCCCCCAGACCTTTCAGCGTATCATGATCGGTAAGGGAAAATACTGTAATACCGGCTTTCACAATTTGTTCCATTAATTCTGCCGGTGTAAGCACCCCGTCAGAGTAGGTACTGTGCATATGTAAATCAGCCCACATCAGTTCTCTTACCTCATTTCTGCAAGTTTTTCGCAAATTCGATCAACGTGGCGGTGCCAAAGGCCGAACAGCCTTCCGGAATATGCCCCTCTGTTTTCCTGGCGGAAGACGTCCCCCCGATGTCCAAGTGAGCCCAGGGCAGCCCCGGCTTGACGAAAGTGCCGATAAAAGCGCCCCCGGTGATACAACCGCCGGGACGACCCGCGCTGTTTTTTACATCGGCGCAAGTGCTCTTGATCATTTCCGGCGCTTCTTCCACCAACGGCAGCTGCCACCATTCTTCACCGACCCGGTGGCCGGCCTTCTTAATCGTTTCCGCTAACGCATCATCATTAGCGATAATACCGGAAGTATGTTCTCCCAGGGCGATGATCACCGCGCCGGTAAGGGTCGCAATGTCAACAATCCGTTCCGCGCCCTGTTCGCCCGCATACCAGACCGCATCGGCCAGAACCATGCGTCCTTCCGCGTCTGTATTTACCACTTCGATCGTTTTCCCCGCAGCGGAGCGAACAATATCCCCGGGCCTTTGGGCACTGCCGGAAGGCATATTTTCCGCACAGGCCAGGATTCCCAGTATATTTACCTTTAAATCCAGGGCCGCGATAGCCTGGATGGCGCCTAAAACGGCTGCCGCGCCGGTCATATCATCTTTCATTTCCCCCATACCCTCGCCGGGTTTAAGCGAAATGCCGCCGCTGTCAAAGGTAATTCCTTTGCCCACAAAAGCGGTGAAAGGCAAGTCGCCCCCACGGGCATACCGCAGACAGACCAGACGGGGTGGATGGACACTGCCTGCGCCTACTGCCAGCAGCGCTTCCATCCCCAGACGCCGCATTGCCTTTTCATCCAACACTTCTATTTTCAGGTCGTAGTCTTTGGCAACCTGCTCCGCCTCATGCGCCAACATTTCCGGCGTCAATACATTGCCCGGTTCGTTGGCCAGGTCTCTCGCATGGCACACCGCCTGTGCAATCAGCGTTGCTTCTTGGATGACGGCTTCCGCCGCCGGTACTTCGTTGCCAATGGTAATCGTCATGGGCTCCGTCGCTTCCGCATCACTTTTATATTTCGTAAAGGCATAGCTTCCCAACAGCAGTCCCTCAGCCAAAGCCTTCACATAGTGAGGGCGAGTCGGGTTGCGGAGCAAAGGCGCCGCTGTAACTGCAGTCCGGATCCGGCAATGTTTTAATTCCCGCACAGCGTTGCCGGCCGCAATCCGTAAATGATTGGGCGTACAGCCTTTGCCTACGCCGACTCCGGCTAAGATAACCGAGCGATAGGCGCCCTTATCTTCCAGGACCAGGCGGGTGATTTTACCGGTATCCGTAAAATGCGGATCCTGTTGTTCCGTGTAACGTACCGCAGCACAAATCGACTCCGGCAGTCCCAGTTTCCCGACTCCGGGCACACATTCCCTGCAGAGGAACAGGACCACAGCCTGCGCCTTTTCATACAAGGTTTCATTCAGCCCACCACTGCGTAACACGATTTTCTCTGACATACTCGTTCCTTTCTCCACAACTGATGACAGCAACACATTTCCTCCAAAACTGCGCTTTAAACTACAGTTATAGCAATCTGTTTTTACTGCATTCTATCTTTACTGCAATTTGTTTTTACTACAATCAGTTTTTACTTCAATCTGTTTTCAGCGTAATTTATTTTTACTGCAATCTGTTTTTCAGAAAGTTCCTCTTACTGCAGGGAACGATATTCCACACCTTTTACCAAAGCATCTAAAAACGTACTGCCATTTTCCCTTCCCAAATCCAAATCGCTGACAGCGACCTTTCTGACATAAATTTTCCTGCCGTTTTCATAATAACTGCTGGCCGCATGGAGCACATACGGTCTGCCGCCATACATGCCCAGATAAAGCATCGTGTGCCCCTTTAAATGCAGCACCGTTCCGGGAGAAAGGTGGGCCAGGGCGGCCAGTCTTTCCCGTCGGTTAAGCCCTTGAAAATCCATTGAAACGCCCGGCGCCGTCCGCAACGCGGCACTGTTCCGCGGCAACGTCAGCCCCAGCGTGCGATATACCGCGCCAACCAAAGACGAGCAATCCACACTTTGATCTGCGCCGCCCCAGCCGTATACCGCACCGTAAAATTTAAAAGCCTGCCGTATGATGTGATTCGTTGTATAAGGCAAAAATCCTTTATGCAACGCAGCATTTTTAGGCAGCCAGACAGCGGCCTCTTCTAAGGCTCCGGTAGCCTGATCCCGGCCGGGCACTGTTACCTGCCAGAAATTTTGTTTTTCCTGCAACAAGGGCAATCTGGCCCCCATCAGATAAAATACATCATGGGCACAGTTTCTGAGCGTAAACGACCGGCCCGTCACCACAAGAAAAGCAGAAGGCGCTACATATTCTTCCCATTTTTTTCTTGAACATAAGGCAATCTCTGTTTTTTCTATCCAGCCGGTCAAATTGTACAGCTGCACATAATAAAAAGAACCGTCACGGGATTCATGCAGAATAAGGACCGGTTCCCCTGCTTCCAGGGTAGAATCCTGTACCTGATCGTAGTGCCGGTCTTCCGGGTCCGGAAAGAGGCCCTCTCCCGAAGGCAGATTTCTCACAGAAGCATGCTGTACTGTAACACCATAACGGACCGCCTGTGTTCGCGGTTTGCCCATCAGCGCCTCCAGATTACAATTTTCCTGCAGCTGTAATTTTTCCTGCTCCGTAAGGAGCTTTCCTTTACGATATAATTTTTGTTTCAGTACCCAGGGATCGGCTAAATCGGAGATAATCTGAGCCGAAGCTATCTCGGCGGGATACTGCCATAGATCCCTGACTCCTAAGCCGGAACGGCGGATGCTTTCCTGGTAAAGCTCCAGTTCCTTTCCCTGCAAAAGCAACGTTTCCCCCTGCGGATTCCTGTTCGTCCAAAAATCCGGCTGAAGCAAAGGACCGTTCTCGACAAAACCGGCTGAAGCCACTAAAGGCACAAACAGAAGCCAACAAAGCAAAACCCGGATAATACGCATCAAACCTACCTTACAGACTCTTTCACTAAGCAAAACGGATTCTTTATCTGATCAATACGAGCTCTTTAGCTAAGCTAAAGCAGTGACTCTGGTTCAATTATAGCATATAAAAAAAACGTATTCCATAACCCGATCGGGCCGAGAATACGCTTAATTTATCTGATACCGGCACCCGCCTTGCCTGAGTTCTCCCTAAACAGGTGAGACGGATGTCCGTTTCAGTTTGTGACCAAATTATAAACCAACTTTGAAATAATTGCAAACTTTTTTTGTTTTTACACACTTTTTCCGGGAAAATACGCTGTACAGAGGATAGGGACTAAAGTAGTACTTCTCTTTATCTGACCAGCCCGTATTCTCTCAGAACCGCTTTCATTTTAATTAAGGCGGCGTCGCTCATAGGCGTCAATGGCAATCTGGGGGCACCGGCGTCAATGCCTGTCACCAAGGTAACCGCAGCCTTGACCGGGATGGGATTGGTTTCAATAAACATGGCCTGCGCTAACGGAACCATCCGTTTATTCAGCTGGGCAGCTTCTTTAACGCGTCCTTCTTCATAAGCCTGCATCAAATCCTGAAGGATCTCTCCGCCAATATTTGACAATACGGAAACCAGACCCGTGGCGCCTACTGACATAAAGGGCAGAATCAACGCATCATCACCGCTGTAGATAGAAAAATCTTCCGGCAGGATCCGATATAATTCGGCCACCTGCGCCACGTTGCCGGCTGCTTCTTTTAACGCTACCACGTTCGGGCAGTCTTTCGCTACACGGGCAATGACCGCAGGCGCGATATTGGCCGCCGTCCGGCCCGGCACATTGTAAAGCATGAGGGGTTTTTCCGTGCAGGCGGCAATGGCTTTAAAGTGCCGGTAATACCCTTCCGCCGTCGGCTTATTGTAGTACGGGCCCACCACCAGAAAACCGTCTACACCACAGGCATCCGCCATTTGTGTCGCTTCAATGCTGCCGGCCGTGTTGTTGGAACCGGTACCGGCAAGCACAGGTACTCTCCCATTTACCTGCTGCACTACGGTCTTCCAAAGAGCCTGTTTTTCTTCCGCGTTCATGGTCGCAGCCTCTCCCGTGGAACCGGTAACTACCAGCCCGTCACTGCCGTGATCCAGCCACCATTCCACTAACGCCTTAGTGGCTGCCAGATTGACGCTGCCATCCGGATTAAAGGGGGTTATCATCGCTGTCAGAACTCTGCCAAAGTAAGGGGTTTTCATTTTTTTCTCCTTTTCTCTTTGTTTTGCTGCTGTATCCTTTTGCTTGCTATTCCGGTAAAACGCTTATAGCTATTTTTGCCTGATGTTTTGGTAAAAACGCTTAGAGCCATTCGTTTCGGATCATGGTTTCAGCAATTTGCAACGTATTCAAAGCGGCGCCTTTACGGATCTGGTCGCCCACTACCCAGAAGTTAAATGTATTGGGATTCGAAAAATCGCGCCGCAGCCGCCCCACATAACAATCATCTGTCCCGGACGCATACAACGGCATAGGATAAATCTGTTTCTCCGGGTCATCCAACAGTTGTACACCGGGGAACGCAGCCAACGCCTGCCGCATCTCTTCCAGTTCCAGATTTTTTTCAAATTCAACGTTCACGGACTCGGAATGACTGCGGTACACAGGCACACGAACCGTCGTTGCCGTGATCCGCATTTCCGGATCGCCGAAAATTTTCTGTGTTTCGTTGACCATCTTCATCTCTTCTTTGGAATAAAGATTGTCCAGGAACACATCGATCTGAGGAATTAAATTAAACGCAATGGGATAATGCCTGGCCAGAGAAGCGGAAGGAAGGATGTGCGGCACCATTTCCCTGCCTTCAGCATAGGCTTTGGTCTCATCCGTTAATTCGTCGATCCCTTCTTTTCCGGCGCCGCTGACCGCCTGGTAAGTAGAAACCACTACCCGTTTGATACGAGCCAGATCATACAAAGGTTTTAAAGCCATCACCATAATGATGGTAGAACAATTGGGGTTGGCAATGATACCCTTGTGCTTCAAAATGTCCTGGGGATTAATTTCCGGTACCACCAGGGGCACATCCGGATTCATCCGGAAAGTGCTGGAATTATCGATTACCACGGCCCCTGCCTTCACTGCCGCGGGAGCAAAGGTTTTAGAAACGCTGCCCCCGGCAAACAAGGCGATATCAATCCCGTCAAAGGAGTGTTCTGTCGCTTCCTGAACAATATAGGTCTGTCCCTTATACTGAATCTCTTTGCCACTGCTGCGAGCCGAGGCCAAAAGACGCAGTTCCGCTACCGGGAAATCACGTTCTTCCATTAAACGTAAGAACTCGGCCCCTACTGCGCCGGTAGCTCCTAAAATAGCTACGTTATATTTTTTCATGGCAGTACATCCTCCTTTAAGCTAACGCTGCTCCGCTGTATTTATAAAATCTGGTCCAGACCGTAAATCAAGCCCTGCAATAAGCCAATCTTTTTACAGGCTAAAACCACACCCGGCATATAGCATTCTCTGTTCACAGGGTCGTTGATGATCTTCAGCGTCTCGCCCCGACTGCCAAACACCACTTCCTGGGAAGCCACATACCCCGGCAGCCGCATACTGTGGATCCGAATCCCTTCAAAATCACCGCCCCGGGCGCCCGGCATCGTTTCCCGCTCCTCCGGATGACCCTGTTTATGCGCGGCTCTTACGGCAGCGATTTTTTGCGCGGTCAGGATGGCGGTACCGCTGGGCGCATCTAATTTTTGGTCGTGGTGCTTTTCAATGATCTCCACATCGGGAAAATACTTCGCCGCTTCCGCCGCCAGTTTGATCATAACCACAGCGCCTAAAGCGAAATTAGGCACGATCAGGGCCGCTGTCTGATTCGCTTCCGCCAATGTTTTTACTTCCGCCAGTCGTTCCGGTGTAAAACCGGTCGTTCCCACTACAGCGCGAATCCCCTGACCCAGAATAAGCCGCAAGGACTGCATCACTGCGTCCGGGCGGGTAAAATCCACCACCACATCCGGCCGGGTTTCCGCCAGTGCGGTGCTGAGCTCCGTATACACCGTCCGTCCGTTGGGCAAGGTTTTGCCGTCACCATGAATATCCACGCCGCCGGCCAATTCCAATTCCGGTTCGGCGATTACAGTCCGGACTACCTCGCTGCCTACTCTGCCAAACGCCCCGTTGACTAAAACCTTGATCATACCTTCTCCCTCCGCTTCTCGTTCTTATAATTGTATTTCATTCCGTTCAAATGCTGCCAAAAGAAAAACCGTTGAGAGTTTTCCCAACGGTCAGTAGTATACCACCATAGTTGAAATAGCTCTCCGTCGCTCTGGCGTGTTACCATGCAACGACAGTCCTGTGGTTGTTCACCCCAGGCCCAGTTGCCGGTTTCTGCCGAACCCGGCCCTTCGGCGGTAAATCCTTTCCCCCACTTCTTCGATGCCTCTCTGTGAGTTACTCATAGTCACCGCGCCTCTATCATTATTATTATCAGTATAAAATGCCCGTTTACCTTTGTCAAACAAAAGAAGAAAAGAGCTTGTTATTTTTAAATTATCAGATTTTAATTCGTCATTTATGCAACGTATGTTACAGACAGGCCTTGTCTTCTGTATCGCTTCCACAAATTTGGAGCAACCTTGAACGCCGCTCCTGACTTAAATCGTTGATTCGCTGCCCTCGACAGATACGGGTCAGCCCTTCCCCCTGCAACGGCAGCAGTTTTCGGCTGCTGCCCGGCTCCGTCAGCAGATACGGGGCAGCCCTTCCCCCTGTAACGGCAGCAGTTTTCGGTAACTGCCCAGTTCCGTCAGCAGATAGACCCCTGCTCCTTCCTGCGCTTCACCCAGGATGACGGAGTTTTCTCCGTATTTACAACTCTTTAAAAGCTGCAGTGCCTTTGCCGCTCCCTCCGCAGAAACAGCCAGAAACAGCTTCCCTTCATTGCCCATCGTCAACGGATCCAGACCCAGGATCCCGCTCAGGCCACGAATACTTTCGCTGACCGGCAGTTTGGCCTCGTCCAGGTTGAGCCGACAGCCGGAAGCCCGCGCCAGTTCGTTGGCCACTGTAGCCAGTCCTCCCCGGGTAATATCCCGGATCGCATGGACAGGGATCTGCGCCTCAAGCAGCGTCTCCACCAAATGATTTAACGGGGCGCAGTCACTGCAAAGAGAGCTTTGCATCCCTAACCGTTGGGTCAGAATCGTACCGTGATGATCTCCCAGAGTGCCTGTAACCAGAAGAGCGTCCCCCGGACGGATGGCAGCGGCGGAAATGGCGCAGGTAACAGAACGCACGCCGATGCCGGCCGTATTAATATACAAACCGCCTTGGCCCTCAATCACTTTCGTATCGCCGGCTACGACCTGCACACCGGCTTCCCGGGCGGTGGCGGCCATGGACTGCACGACTTTTTCCAACACCGCTTCCTCCAGACCGGTTTCCAGAATAAAGGATGCCGTCAGGTATAAAGGCCGGGCTCCCATGGAACACAGGTCATTAACCGTACCGCAGACCGCCAATCTGCCGATATCCCCGCCGGGGAAAAATAAAGGCTGCACCACAAAGCTGTCCGAAGTAAACACAGGGTTGCCGTTTAACTGCGGCAACACGGCCCCGTCTTCCATTCGGGAAAGTATTTCATTCTGAAAATGCCGGGCAAAAATTCCCCGGATAAGGGTTTCTGATTCTTCCCCGCCGCTGCCGTGCCGCAACTCGATCTTCATCCACACTCGCCTCTTTCTCTCGTATCTGCAAAGCATGCTCTACACTTCTTTAAAGCGTTTTTCTTCACTTTTTAAGCATTGCGCTGTATTTCTTCAAAACATTACCCTTTATTCAAAGCACTGCTCAGTATTTATTCTTCCCGCGCTCCGGCCCTGCCTTCCCGCCAGGTAATGCAGCAGCTTCCTTCGCTACTGACCATACAAGCGCCTACCGGATGCTGCGGCGTGCATTTTTTCCCAAAAAAAGGGCATTGCTGCGGCAAGGCATCCCCTAAAATGATCCGATTGCACAAACAACCGGGAGGCACCCTGTCCAGATCCAGCCCCCGACTGCCTGCATCCCAGGCGCCGTACTCTTCCCGGATATAGAGCCCGGAACCGGGCAGGCTCCCCAGGCCGCGCCAGGTGGCCGATCCGGCTTCGAACACTTCGTCCATCGCCTGCTGCGCTAAGAGATTGCCTTCCGGTTTAACCACTGTGGCATATTCATTCCACAGACCCGCTTTTTTGCGGCCGGCTGCCAGTACCAGCCGGGTCATGGCCCGCAGTAATTCCGAGCGCGCGAAGCCGCCGATGACCATGGCTTTCTCATAACGCTCCGCCAAACGCGCAAAAGGATCGCTGCCGGTAATCACCGCCACATGTCCGGGACAAAGAAAACCGTCTATTTTATCCGACCCGCAAAGCGCATGCAACGCCGGCGGCATGGTTTTAAGCGCTGTAAGAAATTTAATATTGCCGATTTTTTCCCGGGCCGCCCGTTGTACCAGGGTCGCCCATACGGGAGCGGTGGTTTCAAAACCTACAGCCGCCAGTATATACAGGGTATCCGGATCCGCGATTGCTTTGTCCAACGCGCTTTCCGGCGCATAAAAGAAATCCACGCTGCCCCCTTTATCCCGGGCCTGAGCCAGGGACATATTACTGCCCGGCACTGACAGCATATCGCCAAACGTCATCACCTTGCAGCCCGGCTGCAGGGCATATTCCGTTAAACGATCAATAAATGCCGTAGGTGTCACGCACACCGGACAACCCGGACCGGACAGCAGAGTAATAGCAGACGGCAACAACTGCCGCAAGCCGGTACGATACAATGCCGAAGTATGTGTACCGCACACTTCCATCAACCGCAGCGGCGGCCCCTGATAATTTTTTAAAAATGCGGCCAGCTCCGTTTCATACATGGGCATCGTCCTCCCCGACAACCTCCCTCAGATCCTGAAACAAGGCGATCCAGTCTTGCGCTTCCTCCGGCTCCACCTTTTGAATCGCCATACCGGCATGAACTAAGACATAGTCCCCCGGCAGAACCGGCACCATAGATATATTTACCTCTACCACGGAACCGCTGAAATCGACCTGCGCATATTTCTCCTTAACGGAAACTACTTTTCCGGGATACGCCACACACATAATGTTACCTCGCAACCATGCTAAATTTCTCAGGGCCACAGCGTTTCCACCGTCCCCGTCACTGCTCGGAATCTTTTAACACACCATAATAGGCCTGTCCCAGGGAAATTCCTCCATCCCCCGGAGGTACCTTTTCATTATAATACACGCGGAAGCCTTTTTTTTGCAAAAGGGTACAGCATCTTTGCAGCAAAATCGCATTGGCGAAACAGCCGCCGCCTAATACTACCTGCGCCATGTCGACTTTTTCCGCCATCGCAGCCACCATTTGCGCCAGCGCCTCATGAAAGCCTAACGCAGCGGCGCTTACTTTGTCTGAGAAAGTCCCTGCCGCGCCCCTCTTCCCTGCCTGACAAAGAACGCTCCATAAAGGCGCGGGATCAAACAACGTCACATGCCTGCCGGCTTCCTGCGCTTCTTTCTGGCGGAAAGACATGACCAGAGGCTCGATCTGCGACTTCAATGCACGGCGAGCCGCGCTTTCCAGCGCCATGGCGCAGCGGCCCTGATGGGAGTTAAAATCTGCCAGCCCCAGGAGAAATGCCGCCGCATCAAACAGGCGCCCCACACTGGAACTTTTAATGACGTTTATTTTCTGCTCCAACGCCGCTTTTATAATACAAAGCCGAGGGTCAGGATAGGTCTCACCCGCCGCCGCGAGATAACATAAAGCCGTCTTCCAGGCCTGCTGCATGGAAACATCGCCGCCCAACATACCTGTCGCCTGTATATGCCCGACCCGCTGAAAAGCAGTCCCTTCACAACGCAAAAATTCGCCGCCCCAGACGGTACCGTCCGTCCCATACCCGGTTCCATCAAAACAAACCGCCAGTACCGGACCCCTTAGGTCATGTTCGGCCATGACCGACAAGGCATGCGCCTGATGATGCTGCACCTGATCAAAAGAGATCCCTTTCTCCCGGGCAAAAGCCTTCCCCCATAAAGTCCCGGCATAAGCGGGATGCAGATCGCCTATGATCCGGTCCGGCTGCAAATGTAGCAGGCGCAGCCAGTCCTGAATCGTTTGCGTGTAATGTGCCGCTGTTTTTTCCAGCGTAATATCCCCGGGAACGATTCCCGGATAGAAATACCCTTCGTGTCCCAGACAAAACCCCGGTTCCATTTCGGCCCCCACAGCCAACACTGTAGCTGCCGCCTTTTCTTTCTGCCGTTGCCGAACCGTACCGGCAGAAAAGTCGGCAGGGAGTCTCTTGCTTATAGCAGCTGCCTCCGTCACAACAGGTTCCGGCAGATAGCCCCTCCCGCGCCGCAAAAGCAACGGTTTGTGATTCACAACGTGAGCGACGGACTCATCCGCAGGACGCAGAATCGTCCTGTTATAGGTAAAGAAACCGGCGATATCAGGCTGCGCTTCATAAAAACGCAAGGCTTCCTCATCACGGTAAAGAATCGGTTCACCGGCATAATTACAGCTAGTAACGATCAACGGAAAGGCTTCCGTCAGTTGCTCGTACAGCCCCATCGGCGGCAAAAAAAGCCCCAGCTGATCCGACACATCCGTTACATTGACTGCGATGGCGGCGTCGCACTCTTCTTTTTTCTGCAACAGAACGATCGGACGGGCCGGCGACAACAGCAGATCCTTTTCCGCCTGCGAAACATAACAGAGCGCTTCCGCCGCGGCCATATCCCGTACCATCACGGCAAACGGTTTGGACGGCCTTTTTTTCATGTCCCGCAAACGGGCTACGGTATCCCGGTCAGCGGCCTTGCAAACCAGGTTAAAGCCGCCCACCGCTTTCACCATAATAATTTTACCGGCCTGCAGCAAGTTCTGTGCCGTTTTTACCAGCTCATGGGTTTTACTTCTGCTTGCCTCCGCCAGAGGCGCTGCAGCAAAAGCCGAAGCGGAAGCCGGAGCGGAAACGGCAGCAAAAGCGGTTGTTTCCGTTGCCGGAAAACCAGAAACCGGAACAAGCGTTACGTTTCCTTCTTCTGCTTTAACACAGCCCTGCAATTGGGGGCCGCAAGCATAACAGGAAATGGTTTCGCCGTGGCCGCGCCGGTTTTCTATGGAAGTATATTCTGTCCGGCAGTCAGCACATAGGGAAAATACTTCCATGGAAGTTCTGTCTCGGTCATAAGGAAGATCCTGAAGGATCGTATAACGCGGACCGCACCGGGCGCAGGAAATATAAGGGTAGCCCCGACGCCGGTCATCCGCTGCCCGCATTTCCGCCAGGCAGGCAGGACAGATGCCCAAATCGGCGGGAATTATTTTTTTCTCCTGCCCGGTTTCACTGTCCGAAGCAGTAAAGCCAATGTAGCCGGTGTACTCCCTTGGTTCAAAAAACAGTTCATGTACCCGGACAGGCGCTTCCGCCCGGCGCAATAAATCACATAATTGCCGCAGCGCCGCTTCAGTACCTGAGGCATCGATGCGCACATGATCCCCTGCATTGCAGACTCTGCCTGTCAGGCCGAGCTTTTGAGCCAAACGACAAACCAGGGGTCGGAAACCGACCCCTTGCACACGTCCATGTATCGTTATTGTTGCAGTAACAGGAGTTTCCATCCTTGTCTCCTACCGGCAGATCCTTCTCCGTCAAAGTAGCTTCGGTGCCTGCCTTTTATCCTTATAATCCGCTACGTTGTTTCAGCCAGTCAGCCACTTCCTTGTAGCCTTCTCCGGTCCGGCCGCTCACTGAAAAGATCGGTGCGGTCTTATTTAAATGGCGCACCCCCGCCGTAAAAAAATTCTCGTCAAAGTCCAGATAAGGCAACAGATCCACTTTGTTTAAAAGGATCACATCCGCTTTTTCAAACGCCAGCGGATATTTATAAGGTTTATCACTGCCGTCGGTGACACTGACCTGCAATAACTTGATATCTTCGCCAATCGAAAATTCCGCGGGACAAACCAGATTACCTACATTTTCAATAAACAAAATACCCGGCTTATCAAACTGCAGCGTATGTATCGCATTATGCAGCTGCGGCGCATCCAGATGACAGGCTCCAAAAGTATTGATCTGACTGGCCTGTATCTGCTGCCTGCGCAGGCGTTCCGTATCGATATCCGATTCGATATCCCCTTCGATCACATAGCCGGGCACGCCCTGTTTTTCCAGCTGTTTCAACAGATGCTCCAACGTAGAGGTTTTTCCCACGCCGGGAGCCCCCATCAGATTAACGGCAAAGATGCCGTGTTCTGCCAGATGCTCGTGTACATGCTCGGCAATATGGTCATTTTTGTCATGAATGTTGATCATCACATCTTCTTTTATCATGTGCATATCTTTTTCCCCTCCGTGAGTACAAATCTGTGCTTACGCATCTTCGCCTGTGGCATCTGTTTTTTTGGTGTCTGTTGTATTGATTTCTTTTCTGCCTGCTGTATCTGTTTCTTCTGTACCTGTTGCATTGGCGTCTTCCGCTTCTGCTATATCCTCTTCTGTTTTTGCTATGTCCTCTTCTGTTTCCAATTCCATACTCTTGATATAAAATTCCTTACCGATCGCCGTAGGTTCGCCTTCCCCTCCGCAAGAAGGGCAGGCAAAAGAATACAATCGACGGGCAAAAAGTTCACCGCATTGCGTACAGCGCAGACGCGGTTCCACGCCTTCAATGACCAGCTTAGCACCCTCGCAGCGGGTTCCTTCCGCTACGATATCAAAATACATCTGGATGGACTCCCCGATAAAACCGGAATCTTTTCCCACCACCAAGTCGATACGGCGCACTTTCGCCTTTCTTTTTTCCGCCGTTTCTTCCGCAATTTCTACAATGCGGACGGTAACAGGATATTCATGCATGGGAAAGACCTTCCCGGTCGTTCGTCTTTTCCTTTGGCGCAGCAGCAGCCGCAGCGGAAACGTTGTTTACCTGCGCTCCGGAACCGGCAGTCCTGGCGGAAGCAACAGCGGCGGCACCGGCTCCGTGCCCCGGAATCTCTTTCCCGGGCACAGGCGGCGGCAGGGGCTTGCCCTGCAAAACTTCGCTGGTTTTTTCCCTGGCCGGTTCCGTATACTGCACGTCCATACGCAGACATTTTTTCGGGCAGTGATCCACACAGCCCTTACACTGGACACAGGCAAAACGGTTGATAGACCAGGTACGCGCCCCGCGGTCGACCGTAATTGCCGCAGACGGACAAACGCGCATGCACATCCCGCAAAAAATGCAGTCATCGATTGAATTGACTACTTTCCCCCGATTGATCTCCGGAAAAGTTTTCGGTTTTAATGGGTATTCCACCGTTGCAGGGGGTTTAAAAAGATTCCCCAACATTTCACGGGCAAAAGCCAGATAACTCATTCCCCTCGCCTCTTTCTTTCAGGATACATCCTTCTTACGCTTTCCTACACTATCGATGCCTGCCGTCAGCCTGCTTTTCTTGCCCTATAGCAAAGTTATCTGCGGCAAGTTAAACTGTCTGAAAAACAAGGCGGCTCTCTTAACGTTCGCAGCAGCTGATGCAGGGATCAAGGGTCAGGATAATATTAGGCACATCCGCCAAATCGCACCCTTGAAGCATCTTTACCAAAGCCGGAATGTTGACGTTGGTAGGAGTACGCAGACGGAACCGTTCCAGATTCTTCGTCTTGTTCCCCTTTACATAATAGAACGCTTCGCCACGCGGCTGTTCCACCCGGGTAAAGTATTCTTCTGCCGGAGGAAAGCCTTTTACAGGTATCGTAACAGGCCCCTCTGCCATATTTTCTACACACCCCTGGATAATGTCGACAGACTGAAGCAATTCACCGAACCGGACCTGACAACGGGCAAAGCAGTCCCCTGCCGTTGCCGTGATCGGACGGAAGCCCAACTTTTTATAGGAGCCGCCTTCCTCACCGCAGCGATAGTCCAGCGGTACGCCGCTGGCTCTGGCCAACGGACCGACGCAACCCAGATTTACGACATCCTCCGCCGAAAGCTTTCCCACGCCCTTTAAACGGGAGTGGACGGTTTCGTCTCCTAAAAAGATAAATTCCGTATCCTGTATTTCTTTTTTAAGCGTTTGCAGACGCGTAACGATTTCTTTCAGCATAGCGCCCTTTATATCACGACGGACACCGCCGACTTCGCAAACGGAAAAGATGACCCGGCCGCCAGTAGTCTGTTCAAAAATATCCAGCACCGTTTCCCGCAAACGCCAGGCATGCATAAACATGCTTTCAAAGCCCAGCCCGTCAGCCGCCAGACCCAACCAGAGCAAATGGCTGTGTATACGGGAGAGTTCGTGCCACAAGGTACGAAGATATTGGGCTCTTTCCGGGATCTCGATTCCCATCAGGCCTTCGACGGCTTTGCAGTACCCCCAGCCATGACCAAAAGAACAAATGCCGCAGACCCGCTCCGCCACAAAAGCATATTCCTGAAAACCGCGTGTTTCTACCAGTTTTTCCAGGCCGCGATGAATATAACCGATGGAAGGGATCGCCCGCACTACTTTTTCATCTTGCAGCTCCAGATCCACATGGATCGGTTCCGGCAGGACCGGATGTTGAGGACCGAAAGGAATTACTGTGGTTTTATCCATTTCATTTTCCTCCTTCTTTCGTCTCATCCGGCAAAGCCTTTTTCATGTCTTCCGCTCCTGCTGCGGCCGTCCCTGCATCTGCTGTTTTCGGTCGGATAGAGGCATCGATTCCCAAACCGCTGCGCAGATTCACTTTGATCGCAGCGGCGGGCTGTTTGGCATTCGTCAGATCATGCCAGGGCATTTTTTCCGCCAGTTGGAAAAACTGGCCGCCGTAATCTACCTCCGGCACGATAAACTCCACCGGCAGGCCAAAAAGATCGTGGATTTCATTTTCCCAGACAAAGGCATACCAATACTGACCGGTAATGCTCATGATCGAGCCCTCCGACGGCACGATCAGCCGTACATTATACAGGAAATAATCCTTGTCAAAACTATAGGTCAACTCAAACCCTTCCGCGATTCTGGTACAAAGGATCTGCACCAGACGACAACCGTCTTTCTTAAAACGGGCCGTACGATTTAACAGGTCCGCCGGTTCAATTTGAATGATTTGCTGCTGCATCCTCTGCCTCCTGTACTGCATCCTTGAACGGCACGGTAGCCGATGTTGCCGCCTGAGCAGAAGGTAGCCTGCTCTTTCCCTCTGCCAGCGCCTTTTGTTTTTCTTCCAAAACGGCCAGTCCTTTGACAACTCCGTCAATAATCGCTTCCGGGCGGGCAGCGCACCCCGGCACATATACATCCACAGGAATCGCCTTATCCATGCCGCCCATCATATTGTAACAATCGTGGAATACCCCGCCGGTACAGGCGCAGGCCCCCACTGCGATCACCACTCTCGGTTCTGGCATCTGTTCGTAAATCTGACGCACGACCGGCAAATTTTGCGCATTTACCCCGCCCGTAACCAGGAAAATGTCCGCGTGCTTGGGGTTGCCTGTATTGACGATGCCGAAACGTTCCACATCATATAAAGGCATCAGACAGGCCAATACCTCGATATCACAGCCATTGCAGCTGGAACCGTCATAATGGATCAGCCAGGGAGATTTACTGATAAAAGACATGATTCAGATCCTTTCCGACCGAATCTTCTTCAGCGCGACACACACCATTCCATAAACAATCCGGAAAGTGTAACGCCGAAAAAGTTTCCCTATTAACGAATATACATCAAAAACATCACATTGACAAAACCTGCCACTAAGGTCACCAACCAGGTAGAAGCAAGCATATGCTCCCATTTCACCCGGGAGCAACAGTTATCGATAAGGATATCCGAGAAATAAACAAAGAAGCACATTACCAGTCCCAGTAACGGGCTCCAGGGAGCGGACCAGGCAAAAAACAGGTAGACAAATCCCAGCAGGAAAACATTCTCGTACCAATGGGCAATTTCTACTAAAGCCAGCGTACGGCCCGACAGTTCGGTCAATACACCCTGAATCAGTTCCTGATGGGCTTCATGAGACATGGATAAATCAAAGGGAGATTTGCGGAATTTGATCAGAAGGATATAACAAAGACCGATAAAAATACCGGGCATATAAATGAAGTTCATCACCGGCGCCTGCATGATCCCATTGAGGCTGAACGTACCGCAGGTCAGATAAAAACCCAGGGCCATTAACAGCAGCATCGGCTCGTACGCCATGGTCTGCACCAGCTCCCGTTCCGCCCCCGCCTGGCTATACGGCGAATTCGACGCATAGGCGGCGACGATAAAGCAAACGCTGGCGATGGTCAAAGTAAAGACGACCAACAGGATGTCCCCGTGGGCAAAGAAGAAGATGCCGCTGAGTATGACAAACAAAACAAATCCGGCTACATAAAAGCTTTGCGCTTCGTTGACAGCAATCGGCTGCTTGCCCCAGAGCTTGCCAACATCGTAAAACGGTTGCAAAAGAGGCGGTCCCACCCGGCGCTGCATACGGGCCGTAATTTTACGGTCCAGCCCTGCCAGAAGCCCTCCTGCCACAGGAGCCAACACCACATAAAGCAATCCGGAAAGAATGCTGTACATGAGATCAGACATGGAAAACACCTCCGAAGATCATCGCAAATTCGATTAAAAGGCAGAAGAGGCACAAGGTAAAACCGAAGAGTTTCATCTTGCGTTCGCCAAACCATTCTTCCAGATACCAGTTGCGCAGGGTAACCGGAACGGCAGCACCGGCAACGCCTCGATACGCCAGGTTATTGCCCAGGTTTTCCCCTGCCAGATTCGTAACCACCAGTTTCTTTTTTCGCCCCTTACCGTAACGCAACGGCAAAATAGCCAGTAAAATGACCATCAGAGACATAATGATCAGATTGCTGCGGGCAATTACATCTTCTGTGGTACGATACGTGACTTCCAGATACGGCGCTACCGCGTATTGGGAAATCAGCGGAAATAAAATACAAACGATAATGGTTAACGCGCTCAGCGATTTTAACGTCAGCCACTCCACCGGCTGTATCCCCTGCTCTCTTGTTTTCTGCACGGGAATATACGCGGAAATCTTGCCCAGCCACTTTGTCCAGTAAAACAAGGTGGAGGAAGAACCGAAAACCAGAATTAAAAGTAATAAGGGGTACCCGGAATCCACAAACGCCTTCATCGCCGCCCATTTCGAAATAAGCATGCCGAAAGGCGCTAAAAACATACCGCAGATACCGACCGTCATACACAAAGACAAATGGGGCATGGAACAGAACATACCATCGAACGATTCTATGTCCCGGCTGCCCAGCTGCTGTTCCGCAGTCCCCACTGCCACGAACATAAGGCTTTTAGCCACAGCATGGAAAACTACGATCATAATCGCTGTCCAGGCGGAAGCATATGTACCGATACCGGCGCAGCAGACGATCAACCCCAGATTTGATATGGTAGAATACGCTAACACCTTTTTTCCATCCGATTGAGAAATCGCGGCGAAAGAAGCAAAAAGAAAGGTCGCGCCACCCACAAAACAGGTCATGCTACCTGCATGGTTACTTCCCAGCAACGGACAGAGTTTAATAATTAAAAAGACACCGGCCTTGACCATCGTCGAAGAATGCAGTAAGGCCGAAGTCGGCGTCGGAGCCACCATGGCACCCAAAAGCCAACCGGAAAACGGCATCATCGCCGCTTTGGTAAAACCGCAGAATACTAACAGAGCCACGGCCAACTCCACCGGCTGAGAGCTGCGTCCCAGATTCAACAACATGGAAAGCTCCACCGTCTCATATTGGAAACCCAGCCAGACAATGGCCAAAGCAAAGGCAAGGCCGCCCAGCAGATTCATCCACAACGCCTCAAAAGAATTATGGATGGCCTCTTTCGTTCCCGTATAACCAATGAGAAGGAAAGAACAAAAACTGGTCACTTCCCAACAGGCATACATGAAAAGCAGATTATTTGATAAAACAAGCCCAAACATCGCCGCCAGAAACAAAAAGATCACGAAGAAAAAGAAAGGACGGCGATCCGCAACATCGGGATGTTCTTTATGGAATTCTTCCATATATCCCAGTGAAAACACCGCGATCAGGCTGCCGATGATCCCTCCGATCAGAACCATGATCAGTGTGAAATTATCCACAGAAAAGTTAGAGAAAACAGAGATTTCCCCGCCCTTGACGTACTCAAACCATAAGATGAGGCCCGACTGCACAGCAGCCAACAGGCCAATCCAATATCGTTTATATTTAATAATGGTAAAATATAAAATCGCGGCGGCTGTTACCATATCTATCGCCAACATGAAATGGGTCATTCCGGCGCCCATAAAAGGCAAAAGACCGGGGTGTCCGAAATACACTGCCGTCACAGCTAAAGAGAGGACGATCGTAATAGCGGAGGAAAGCTTCACTACCACATTCTGTTCCCGCTCACCCTTTAAAAAAAATACAATGATGGCGGCCAATAGCGGGAAGCCTGCCAATAAACCCGGCAATATCATATAAAAATCCCCTCTCCCTCTAATGTAGCGCTTAATTACAATTTAAATCATGATATAGCGTATACTTTATCATAATATAGAGCATATGACAAGAACCACTTTATGATTTTGCGATAGTACCAGACGTATTGTAAAAAAAGAAACACCCTGGCAGAGAACGTAACTCGGCGTCTCCCCAAGGTGTTTTTGAGATGGCCTCGGGAATCCCCGCAACCAGATTGTTTATTTCACTGTGCCGGTACTGCCAAAACCGCCGGCCCGTTCGTCTTTTTCTGTCTTAGCATCGTCATCGGTAACAAGATATTTGTAGAAGATACCCTGAGCGACCCGCTCCCCTTTTTTCAGAAGCAAAGGCTCCACACCGGTATTTAGCAAAGCCAGCATGATGTGCCCTTCGTTATCCGGATTATTGTAATAATCCGCGTCGATAATGCCCACGTTATTCACTAGCCGCACACTTTTTTTCACCGCTATACTGGAACGGATATGGATACCTAAAAATTCATCCGGCTGCATATAGGCCTTTATACCGGTAGGAACCATCACCAGACGATTAGGCAACAACGCCACGTCTTCCGGTACACAAATATCATATCCCGCAGAAGTGGTCGTTTTTCTGACCGGCATGGGAAAGGTCACATCCTGATACTTTGTAATTTTTTCAAAACCGCGTACTCTCATAGTGCCTCCTGTTGTTCGCTGTTATTTTATTAATATTATAGTATAGAATCGCTAAATTTAAAATAGTTTCGTCTGACTTTTACCTGGTAAAATATAAGCTGATAAATAATGTAACTCCAATGTCTTTCACAATGCAATATAGTACCTTGTTTTCCCTTTGTTACCATGTTTTCGCCTTTGACGACAGTACAAAACAGCACTGACGAAATCGTCAATGCTGTTTTGTAATAAAGTTACTATATTGGAAAGAAAGTCGATTATTTCCCTTGCAGGATGGCTTTCCGGGACAAGTTGATACGGCCTTTGCTGTCAATCTCCACGCATTTCACCGCAATTTCGTCCCCGACGGAGACCACATCTTCCACCTTATCCACATGCTCGGTAGACAGCTGAGAAATATGCACCAGCCCTTCCTTGCCGGGCAAAATTTCAACAAAGGCGCCGAAATTCATGATCCGGGTCACTTTGCCGGTATAACTCTTGCCTACCTCGGCTTCTGCGGTGATCCCGTCAATGGTGCGGATGACCTGTTCAATAGCATCCGAATCGGGAGACGCAATATACACTTTACCGGAGTCATCAATATCAATTTTAGCACCTGTATCCTCCACCATCTTCTTAATGGTTTTGCCGCCGGGTCCGATGATTTTGGCGATCTTTTCCGGATCCACCTGAATCGTGGTGATTTTAGGCGCCCATTTAGACAGTTCTTTGCGGCTTTCGCTGATGCATTCCATCATTTTGCCCATGATGAATTCGCGGCCCCGTTTGGCCTGCGCCAGCGCCTGCTGGAAAATCTCTTTATTAATGCCGTCGATCTTCATATCCATCTGCATGGCGGTAATACCGTCTTTCGTACCGGCTACCTTAAAGTCCATATCGCCCAGCGCATCTTCCAGTCCCTGAATATCTGTCAGGATCGTGAAGAAGTCACCGTCTTTTACCAGACCCATGGCCACACCGGCTACCGGCGCTTTAATGGGCACACCGGCATCCATCAAAGACAGGGTGCTGGCGCAAACGGAACCCATGGAAGAAGACCCGTTGGACTCCAATACTTCAGAAACCAGACGCAGAGTGTACGGGAAAACGTCCTCACCGGGGATCACCGGCAAGAGAGCCCGTTCTGCCAGAGCGCCGTGACCGATCTCACGACGGCCGGGGCTGCGCAGCGGTTTCGTTTCGCCTACCGAATACGGCGGGAAATTGTAGTGATGAATATAGCGCTGCATCTCTTCCGGTCCCAAGCCTTCGATCACCTGGGCATCACGCAGCGGCGCCAGGGTACAGGCATTCAGGATCTGCGTCTGACCGCGGGTGAACAGAGAGGAACCGTGTACCCGGGGCAGCAAACCTACCCGGCAGGTAACCGGACGCACTTCATCCAGGGCACGGCCGTCCGGACGGATCTTGTCTACCGCAATGGTGCGGCGGACGATTTTCTTAACCAGTTTCTGGGTAATATACGCTACATCCGTGCCGTTTTCCGGATATTTTTCCAGGAATACTTCGGCGATCTCTTTCTTGACTTTATCTACATTTTCTTCCCGTTCCAGTTTATTGGCATCCATCAAAGCGGCTTTTAATTTTTCCGAGCCGTAAGCTTCGATTTCGTTAGCCAGCTCTTCCGGCGGATTGTATACCGGCACTTCCATTTTCGGCTTGCCGATCTCCGCCCGGATCTTGCTGATAAAAGCGCAGATCGTTTTGATTTTATCATGGGCAAAGAAGATGGCATCCAGCATTTCCTGTTCGGAAATTTCTTTGGAACCGGCTTCTACCATTAAAATCGCATCATCCGTGCCGGCTACCGCCAGATTCAGACGACTAACTTCAAACTGTGCCGGTGTAGGGTTGACAATAAACTGTCCGTCAATGAGCCCGACACGCACGCCGGCAATCGGCCCTTCAAAGGGGATATCAGATACGCACAAAGCCGCGGAAGCGCCAATCATGGCAGGAATATCCGGCGCATTGTCCGGGTCTACAGAAACCGCCGTCGCCACGATCTGCACATCATTATGGTACCCATCCGGGAACATGGGACGAATGGGACGGTCAATCAAACGGCTGGTCAAAATAGCGTGGGTGCTGGGACGCCCTTCTCTTTTAATAAAACCGCCGGGGAGTTTCCCCACTGCATACATTTTTTCTTCAAAATCAACGGTCAGCGGGAAAAAATCCACGCCTTCCCGGGGCGTCTTCGTACCCGTAGCCGCTACCACTACTACCGTATCGCCATACCGTACCAATACACCGCCGCTTGCCTGCTTGCAGACTTCCCCGAATTCCAGGGTCAACGGTCTGCCGCCCAGGTCCATTGTGTAACTGTTCATTCCATTTCCTCCTATACTCTTACACTCTCTCGTTCTTTTGCATAACTTATGCAAACTATAAAAATAAAAACATGAAACGCAAACATAACATGTATATTATAAAGTTTGTTACACTGTTGGTCAACAAAAATTTGCTTTATTGCTTAATAATGGAAGAAAACTCTTCTTTCGCTTCTTCCACTGCCTGCTGCCCGCCAACGACACAGATGTAATTATCCTGCAGCACGGCGGCGATCGGCTCTGCCAACGCCTTGATATCCGCCAGGGTCACATCCAGTATTTCATTCCGGGTCTGCTGGCGGGCGGCATCACTGATTCCCATCAGCTCTTGCAAGCCCGCCTGGATCACCTTGGCGGAGTTGGTCAGGGGTACATCGACCCCGCTCATAGTGCCGATCACATATTTGGTCATCTCCCGTTCGGTCAGCTCCAGTTTTTTCAGCCACGCCGGCAGTTCCCGAAACGCGGTCAGGCTGTTTTTCAACTGGGGATCCCGATAAGTGGAAAAGTACATCACACCGCTTCTTTCAAATACGGCATTGGCGCCGTACGCCCCGCCCTGCACACGAATCCGCGTCCACAGATATTCGTACCGCAGCAAGGTCGCCAAAACCAACATCGCGCCGGTAAAAGCCTGACCGTGTTTATAAAAATCGCCGCCTGCCAGCACATATTGTACCTTACCCGGAGTGAGGATCGCCTCATTTTTAACGGCCGCAGGCATCACTTGCACAGGCTTGCCTGCTACCGGGCTTTCCAGCAGTTGCTGCGCATAGTCCAGCGCCATCCGGCGCACCTTGTCACGATCCGCCGCATCACAGCTGTAACTTAACACATACGACGTTTTCGTAAAGAAATAGCCCAACAGCCTTTGCAGCTTCTCCACGGTTCCTTCCGCCCGTTCCGCAAAATTCGCCGTCAATTCTTTTAAAAACTGATAGTAGCTGTAATAGTCCTGCTCCGTGACCCGGCTTTTGGCCGAAAAATACGAAGCCAGCCGGGCCGTAGCCACCGCCTGCCCTTTGGCAAAGAAGGTATTGTCCCAGTCAGTTTTCACCTGTTCCAGTAATTCCTGTAAACGCTCCTTGTCGTCAAAACGGGTGTGCAGCGTCAGCGCCCGTAATATCTTAAACAGCTCCGGCAGTTTTTCCGTCAGCGCCTTGGCCCGCAGCACAAATTGAATCGTATACTGATCGGGATCCCCTTCTTTCGACAACGCTTCCAGCTGCAGCGAAACGCCGCCGGTATACATATCCGTATATTTTGCCAGTTCCGCATAGGTATATTCTTCCGTATTCAATTTACCTAAGACGTCGCTGAGTAAATTGCAGTACGGAAGCAAGGCGGGGTCCAATCCGGAAAGATCAAAGTACCAGTTCAGATAGGTTATTTTATTTGCAGGCAGCGCCTGGTACAGCAGGATTCCCCCATCAACCTGCTCTTTTTCCGTGTTCAGTCGCTCCGTTTCCCGGCGAATGTCTTCGCGTTCCAGCAAGGGAATAGAAGCCAGCGCTGCCGGAGAATCAAGGGTCTCCTGTCTTTTATGCAGTTCCCGGCATTCGGCCGCCGCCTGTTCCACTGCCGCCGGACGCATATGCTGCTTCACTGCAGCCAGTTTAGCCGCTGCCGCCGCCTGCTCTTTTTCTTCTTTTCCCGGTTCCGGCGACAACGTCAACAGTACCCGGTGAGTATTATCCAACAGATCCGTTTCGATCAGGTTCTCGAAATAGCGTGTTTTTGCTGCGGCCCGCAATTCCTTCAGCATCGTTTCATAACGCAGGCTCTCTATGGGGTCCAAATCATAGATCCAGCTGTCCAGGACAGACAGACCATAAATCAGTCCCCTGGGATAAGGGCCGAAGTCCGCTTCCCGCAGTTTAAATTCAGAAGCATTCAATGCGGCTTCCAACAGCTCTTTATCAATGCCCTCCCGGGTGATTTTTTGCAGATTATGATACAGCGCTTTGAGAAAAGCGTCCTTTTGCTCCGGTTCACTGCCGCTGGCGCGGATACAGAAAAGATTCTGCCGCATACTGCCGCTGAAGCTGCCGGAAATATCTTTGGCGATACCTGCATCCAGCAACGCACGACGCAGCGGAGCCGATTCAGACTCCAGCAACACACTTTCCAAAAGGCGCATCGCCGTAGTCTTTTTCCGGTCCCGCATATCCGCCGCTACAATCTGCAGTTCATGGAAAGTCATCCCCTGCACATCCGCCCCTTCCGGCACAGGATAGGTCCCCTCAAACTCCTTCGTCTTGCTGAAAGGCTCCTGTACGGCGATTTCAGAATGTACCGTGCCGGTTTTGGGAAACTCTTTTAAATACCCGTCCAGATCTTTCAGGGTCTCGGCAATATCCATGTTTCCGTATAAGTAGATGTAAGAATTTTCCGGTGTGTAATAGGTTTTATGAAATTCCAGGAATTTTTCCTGCGTCAGATTGGGAACGGCTTCCGGAAGACCGCCGGATTCAAACTGATAGGTCGTATCCGGGAATAAGAGACGCTTGCCATGGTATTCCAAGTAGGAATCCGGCTCGGAATAAACGCCTTTCATTTCATTATAGACAACGCCGTTATATTGTAGCGGTTCGCTTGCATCAGCCAGTTCATAATGCCAGCCTTCCTGCTTCAGCGTATAGGGATTTTCGTAAATCAGGGGGTAAAACACCGCATCCAGATACACATCCATCAAATTGCGGAAATCCTTATCATTGCGGCTGGCCACCGGATATACGGTCTTATCCGGATAGGTCATAGCGTTTAAAAACGTGTTCAAAGAGCCTTTGACCAGTTCCACGAAAGGTTCCTTTAAGCGATATTTCCGGGAACCGCATAATACGGAATGCTCCAGAATATGAGCGACGCCGGTGTCGTCTGCCGGCGGTGTACGAAACCCAATAGTAAATACTTTATTATCGTCCTCACTGGCCAAATATAATAAGCGCGCGCCGCTGACCGCATGCTCCATTAAAAATGCATCGGCATTGACTTCTTTGACAAATTCGTGTTTTATTACACGAAATCCGGCGTAGTTTTTTCCTGTTTCCACCTTGTACTCCTTCTCTTATCCTTTAATGCAAACAACAGTCTGTCAGACACAGTAAAAATTTAACTGCGGAAAATCATTTTTATTTTACCATAAATACGGCGTAAACAAAACCGAAAACAGGCATTCCAACTATCTTTACTTGTAATCCCACACAGACTTTTCACAAATCTTCCTTGAATGAATCGAAATCTGCGGAACTTATTGACGAAACAGAATACCCCCTTTATAATAAAAGAAAGTGGCATTGAATTGACGTCACAATAGATGGGAGGTCTTAAGATGGCAGCTATGGAACAAGCTCGTTTTACTTTGCGTATCCATCCTCTGGTTATGGAGAAAATGAAATACATTGCCGAAAGCAACGGACGCTCCGTGAATAAGGAAATTGAACAGATTTTAAAGTGGGTCATTGATGATTACGAAAATCGCCGCGGCCGCATCCATGTGGATGAGCAGGATCAGCCCGGTTTTCGCGGCACCAGGACGAATAAAGAACAACTGCGCAAATTGGAAGAACAGGCCAAACTGCGCAACCGCCCCATCAGTTCCGCGCTTTTTAAATTAAAATAATATATGTTCTCTTATTAATCCTGTTTTTACATGGTAAAAGAAAAGGACAGCGGAGAATCCTCGCTTCCCTCTGAAAAAGATATTCAACTGTATTAAAGCCCCAACTCTTGACAAAGAGCCCATTTTTTGCGCAGGTATCGTAAATACTTAGCTGTAAATTACAAAGAGCTTATCATTATGCAGGTTCTCATAGAAACTTAGAGAAAAGGCGTCATCCGAATTTGGATGACGCCTTTTAGCATATACTTTTTCATACAATTTTAATGGAGCTCTTGCACACAGACTTTGAGAAACACCCAGCTTGCTTTCAGAAATTTACAAAGCTTATTTAAAGTATTGTACGCCGCTTTCAAAGATATGCTGATCTTTCTCTCCGTGGATGTTCTGCATCAAACCGGGGCTGGAGCGTTCGCTGTGGCCCATCTTGCCCAGGATACGGCCATCGGGGCTGGTGATGCCCTCGATAGCATACAGCGATCCGTTGGGATTGAAAGGGCTTTCCATCGTGGGGTTCCCCTGCAGATCCACATACTGGGTAGCTATCTGACCATTGCGGAACAGTTCCTGAATGGTTGCTTCCGGCGCATAAAAACGTCCTTCTCCGTGAGATACTGCGATGGTGTGTATCTCACCGGGTTCTGCCAGGTTCAGCCAGGGTGATTTATTCGAAGTGACCCGGGTACGAACCATCTGCGAGATATGGCGGCCGATGGTATTGAATGTCAGGGTCGGCGACGTTTCTTCCATAGGACGAATCTCGCCATAAGGCACTAAGCCCAATTTAATCAGGGCCTGGAAGCCGTTGCAGATGCCCAGCATCAGGCCGTCTCTTTGCTCCATCAGTTCATTAACGGCTTCCGCAATGCGGGGATTGCGGAACATGGTGGCAATAAATTTGCCGCTGCCATCCGGTTCATCGCCGGCGCTGAAACCGCCGGGCAGCATGATGATCTGGGCATTGCGGATCCCCTTTACCATGGCCTGAATCGTTTCTTCAATAGCCTGTGCCGTCAGATTGCGCACGATAAAAATATCGCTTTCCGCTCCGGCTTTAGTAAAGGCCCGGGCGGAATCATATTCGCAGTTCTGTCCCGGAAATACCGGAATAAAGACCCGCGGTTTCGCCAGTGTGACCGGTGCGGTCAGGGGCAGTTCGTTTTTATAGAGAGGTTGTTTTTGTAAATCGTCCGGTGTTGCAGATGCCGGCGCCTTGGAAGGGAAGATCGGCTCCAGCGTTTCGGTAAAAGCCTGCCGCAGTTCCGTCTGGGTGAGGACCACATCATTAAGCAGGACCTCGCCGCTTTCGGTAAGGGTACCCAGCGGCAGACAATCCAATCCTTCAAAAAGAGTGTCTATAACGGCATCCCCCGCTACTTCCAGAAGCAGGCCGCCGGGCTGCAGGGTAAAGAGATTTTCTGTATGAGGGAAGGGTTTTACAAAGCTAAAACCCAGTCCGTTCCCCAGGATCATCTTGCTGATTCCGGCGGCAATACCGCCTTCTTCCACGGCCGCAGCGGCCTTGATCTTTCCTGCAAGAATCAGCTCATGTACTTTTCGCAAATTTTTGCGCAGCGCGGCAAAATCCAATACATCGCCTTCCAACAAAGGTGTGCTCAAAAATACCAGCTTATCCCCTGCCGCTTTGGCTTCAGAGGATACCGCATAGTTGCCGTCGATCACGTTCACCGCAAAAGAAACCAGAGTGGGCGGCACATGCAGGTCCATAAAGGTACCGGACATACTGTCTTTACCGCCCACTGCCGGCACTTCCATACTGTTCAGCACGGTATTGGCCCCCAGTAAAGCAGCAAAAGGCAGGCCCCAGTCCTCTTTCGTTTTCAGGGACTGGAAATATTCCTGTAACGTCAGCCGCAGCGTATCCGGATCAGCGCCTAAGGCAACGGCTTTCACCAGGGATTGGGTCACTGCGTACATACCCCCATGGAAAGGACTCCAGCAGGCTACTTCCGGGTTATAGCCATGGGTCATAAGGGATGCCGCTGCTGTCGTTCCGTTTAAAACGGGCAGACGGGCAATCATCCCTTCCGCCGGAGTCAGCTGCAGCTTGCCGCCAAAGGGCATTTGCACAGTAGCACGGCCGATGGTGGAGTCAAAGCGCTCGCTCAGACCTTTTTCACTGCACACATTTAAACGCGCCAGATTCCGCAGCCAGGCTTCTTTAAGATCAGGAGCCTGTTCCACGTCGGCCGGTATTTTATCGAACACAGAAGCGCCGGCGATTTCTTTCACCACCACTTCCGCATGCTGGGCTACCCCATTGGTATTCAGGAACGCACGGGAAATATCGACGATTTTATCCCCTTGCCAATACATGACCAGACGGGGTTCTGCCGTTACTTCCGCTACAATCGTCGCTTCCAGGTTTTCCCGATCGGCAAAAGCGGCAAATTTTTCCCAGTCTTTCCGGGCGATGACCACCGCCATCCGTTCCTGCGACTCCGAGATGGCCAGTTCCGTACCGTCCAGTCCCGCATATTTTTTCGTTACCTTATCTAAATCGATCTTTAAACCGTCCGCCAATTCACCGATGGCCACAGACACGCCGCCGGCGCCAAAATCATTGCAGCGTTTGATCAAAACGGTGACTTCCGGATCTCGGAATAAACGCTGGATTTTCCGTTCCGTCGGCGGATTCCCTTTTTGCACTTCCGCCCCGCAGGAGGAGAGGGAATCAACGGTATGCTCTTTGGAAGAGCCGGTGGCCCCGCCAATGCCGTCACGCCCCGTACGGCCGCCCAAAAGCACCACTACATCGCCTGCCGCGGGACGTTCCCGCACCACAGCCGCTTTGGGAGCGGCCCCCATCACCGCGCCGATTTCCATGCGTTTCGCCAGGAACCGTTCGTGATAGTATTCCTGTACCTGACCGGTAGCTAGGCCGATTTGGTTCCCATACGAAGAATAGCCGGCAGCTGCCCCGATGGTCAGCTTGCGCTGGGGCAGTTTACCCTCCAGTGTGTTTTCAATGGGCGTACGGGGATCCCCCGCTCCGGTCACCCGCATGGCCTGATACACATAGGCTCTGCCGGAGAGAGGATCGCGGATAGCGCCGCCCAGACAGGTAGCAGCCCCGCCAAAGGGTTCGATCTCCGTCGGATGATTGTGAGTTTCGTTCTTGAACATCACCAGCCATTCTTCCTTCTTGCCGTCCACTTCGATAGGCACGACGATAGAACAGGCGTTGATTTCTTCCGATTCATCATTGTCCGGAAATTTGTTTTCCTTCTTTAATTTCTTCGTGGCAATACAGGCCATATCCATTAAGGTAATGGGCCGTTCCGCGTTCTTTTCTCCATAGACCTCTTTCCGGATAGCAAGATACTGCTGAAAAGCATCTTCAATGGGTTTTGTATAAACACCCGGTTCAATTTCAATTTTATCGATATTGGTCATAAAGGTTGTGTGCCGACAGTGATCGGACCAGTAGGTGTCCAATACCCGAATCTCTGTCAGTGTAGGCACGCGCTTTTCTTCGTCCCGAAAATAACCCTGGATCCAGAGCAGATCTTCCCGACTCATGGCCAGACCTAATTGTTTGCGTAACTCGTCTATCGCGTCCGGCGACAACTCCAGGAAACCGGACAGGCGTTCCACTGCGGCCGGTTCTTCCCAAGAGTCTTCCAGCGTGGCCGGTTTTTCCAATGCCGCTTCTCTGGCTTCGATGGGGTTGATCAGGTATTTTTTGACGGCGGTAAATTCATCCTCCGTCAATGTGCCCTGCAAAACAAAAACTTTTGCCGCGGCCACCAGCGGTTTCTCCTTTTGGGTAATCAACTGGATGCACTGCGCCGCAAAATCTTCTCTCTGGTCATACTGTCCCGGCAATAGTTCCAGAGCAAAAATCCGTTCATCCTCTGCCGGGATCAATTCTTCCGTGACCGTATCCACCGGCGGTTCGGATAAAACCAACTGCCGCGCCTGGGCAAATTCTTCCTCCGAAAGCCCCATAACATCATACCGCACCAAAATCCGCACATGCTTCAGACTGCCAAGGCCCAGATTATTTTGCAGATCCGCCAATAATCCTTTTGCCTCCACAGCAAACTCACTCTTTTTTTCCACATAAATTCGTCTGATCTCACCCATGTTTCAGCCTCCATGCAGGAAATTAAATTAAAATCAAAAAATAAAATACTTCATGTGTCTCAACTCTATCCAAACTTCTCTATCCGATCGTTAATACCGCTCAATAATATTCATTGATAAAATTAACACATTTAGGGAACAGATTGTCCAAAAACACGAATGCCTCCGGCAGATAAGAGCGCAGCTTCAGCTTATCCGCTTCCACCAGCTGGGAGGCCGTAAAGGCGCCGAAGTAAAGCTGGGTAAACGCGCCCGCGGAAAGCACCGCATCCGCCTGTTCCGCCGTTTTTTCCACCGTAAACCGCCCCGTCTCCACAGACAGGGTCACAAGGCAGTTATTCCAATCCAGCAGTCCATCTCTGACTAACAGCGTAATGCGCCCGTCCGGGCAGTCGGCGGGGATCTCGTACTCCCGCAAAGCCCGGTATGTATCGAAACAACGGGCCATCATAAAGGGTTTTAAAGAACCGCAAAGGGCTGCGTCGGGGAAATCCAACCAGGTCAGGTCATCTTCGGTCGCCTCCCAGTAAAGTTTATCCGCCGCCGAACGATGGGCTTTCGCGAAATGCAACAAGGCACGTTTCGCCGCAGGCGTTAAAGCAATCAATTCCTGAATAAAAAACGTCTTGTCCTCACGGATTTGATAGAACATGTACCCGCGGGGCCTGTCTCCGTAATAGACTACCGCCGCCTGCATCTTTTCCAGTTGATGGACCGTCAGCAGTTTATTCCACTGAAAAGCGGTTCGGATCGGCAGGCCATTATACCCGTCAGACAGTGCGCCATACAGTGAATCAAACAACTCCCCCGTATACGACGCATAACGTTCGACGCGCAGATCACCGGCCGGAGACGGTATCTCCAGACGGTCCAAGGGCATCTCGTACACGTGTTTTTGATAGCAAAAGGCAAAATCATACTTTTGATAGATCCCTGCATAGATGGGCATGAGGAGCGCAAACGGCGACATCCTGTCATGCAGCGCACGAAAGGATGCCTGCAGCAACCCTTTGGTCAGTTCCTGTCCCCGCGCCGCTGGATCAGTGGCCACCCCGACAATGTAAGGCACTACCTCTTCCCGTCCCCGCAGCAAAATACGGTAGGGATTCAGATGCAGCATGTTGACCAACCGATTCGTCGCTTCTGAAAACCCGCCCATGATCAGATTGTGGGTCAGACAATACTCACGGAAATACCATTGAAAGAAAGGATCTTCCTTTTTTTCAAAACAGTAATCCCATAATTCCATAACCTGAGGCAGTTCCGCCTCTGTCACCAGTTTATAGTTCATAAAGTTTCTTATCCTTATTTTATCAACAGATTATATTTTTTCACCATGAATACAGGATGAAGGGATTTTTTTGCTTTACGCAAGCCTTCGTGGCCTATATCTTCTTCCCGGTTCAGATATTTCATATCGGACCAGACATATTTTGCATTTTCGGTCTGGATGGCCGTGTATAGGCCACGGATATCCGGATTGGCCTTTTCCACATTCACATCGCAAATCTCTGCGTTGATGGCTTTGCCGAAACTGAAAGCTTCAATTTTACCATTCAGGCGAATGGCGCCTCCCCGCAGCCCCAACAACTCAAAATTAACAAAGGCTTCCTGTAAGGCGCGCCATTCCCAGGCAATACTGGGGTCTTCCTTTATTCTGGCTTTACACCACTCTTCGCCGAAATTCAGACATTCGGCATAATTTTCCGGATTGATCATTTCAAAAACATAGTCAGGATTTCCTTTTTTAAAGGCATTATAATGATTTTTCTGACCGTGGTAACGACGGCCTCTCAGGTTTGCCAGATCCTCCTGTAAATAAACATAATCCCAACTGTCTCTGTCTTCCTCAAACTCCTGGTCCCCTTTAATCTTGCCCAACCGTTCCAGAGAACACTCATAAATCCCACGGAACTCAAAAGAGCTTCCATGATATTCTTTCATTTCCCTGATTAAAAGCGGCAGGTCTTCATCCTTGCCGCCAAAAGGCTGTAAGTAAAATGTGTGATCTTCCACCTGCACTTGAATAATTAAAAAACCGTGTTTTTCCGCCCAAAACGTACGATAATAATCCCGCCAGATGAACAAATTGGTAAAAGCACATTCCGACCCCATATGTCCGGGCTTATTTAAATAACTTTCAAACAGGGCCCTGTCTTTTACTGCTACATCTTTAAATTCTAAAATAAAAATGCCTCCTTAATTGGGAATTGCCACCGGCAATTCTTCATAAAATTAATTATATCATAAAGATTTGCTTTATTGTAAAAGATTCGCTTCATTATAAAAAATAAACCGACCGTTAAATGAATAACAGTCGGCTTTCTTTTGCTCCGCTAACGCGGAAAAATACCCGAATGTGTCTCTCACTCGGTTTGCGCCCGTCACGTTACGGAAAACTCAGCGGGTTTTGTGTTTGTTAAAGCATTCGTAGCAATAGACAGGACGGTCTTCAGAAGGATGGAACGGAACTTCCGTCTCCTTGCCGCAATCAGCGCAAACGGCTTTAAACATTTCTTTCGGCTGGTTGCCGTTCATCCGGGCTTTACGTGCGGAACGGCAATGAGGGCAGCGTTTCGGCTCATTGGTGAAGCCTTTTTCGGCATAGAATTCCTGTTCCGATCCGGAAAAAACAAATTCTTCGCCGCACTCCACGCATTTCAGGTTCTTGTCTTCAAACATCATACAGTCACTCCTTTTCTTTGTATCCCATAGGAACAACTTAGACCTTACTGTACCGTGCTTTCCCCATCGCGTCTGGAGTATCCATCCAACGAACAATAAACTAGCCGGCCCTGAGATATCTTAAGGTGAGTATACCAAAATTTAAATAGTTGTCAATATGTACAAATTAAATTATTTATCGAACCCTGTTCAGCCTAAATCATAGTCCAGGTAATGATCTAAATTGGCATATTCCAGAGTATAGGAATCACCCCAATAATAAAAGCAGGTGGTGGCTGCATTGGCGACATGTAAATGCCAGGTCCGATTCACGTCCAACCCCAACATAGAACACATCAGGACCCGGATAATGCCTCCATGCGCCACAACGGCTACGTCTCCTTCCGGGTGAGAAGCCAGGATCTTTTGCAGCGCCGGGAAAGCCCGGTTTTGCAGGTCCCCCATGCTCTCGCCCCCCGGCGCTTTGGCAATGGCAGGATTTTTAAAAAAATCCTCCCAGACAGAACCATACTGTTCCTTTATGACGGTACTATGGCCCCCTTCCCACTGACCGAAATTTATTTCCCGAAAAGAATCTACCTTGACCGGCGCCAGATTTTTTACCGACCCCAGAATTTCTGCGGTAGAATACGCTCTTTGTAAACTGCTGCTGTAAATCGCCGTCAACGGAATATTCCGGAAATACGTGGCCATCTTCTGTGCCTGTTCTTTCCCTTTCTCATTCAGGGGAACATCCGTCTGCCCCTGAAAACGCAAAGTTTTATTAAAATCCGTTTCTCCGTGACGGACCAAATACAGTTTCGCCATTCTTCCTTCTCCTTTTAGCTGTTATTTTTCGTTTAATCGCCTGTAATAATCGGATTAAAAAATAAAAATAGACTGCCTATTTTACTTTTCTTTCTTCCTGCACTTTAAGCGAATAGGTCTCTTCCTCTACATGCACTCCGGCTTCAGCAAAAGTCTCCATTTCCGTATACGCTTTGATTCCCGCGTCAAAAAGCTGGAGACAGGTTAAGGCTCCCACTCCCTCGCCGTTTGGTAAATTCATTTTTAAAGGTGCTTTCAAACCCAGCTTTTGCAACAAAAATCCGGCGTCGGGTTCCAATGACTCCTGCCCGGCGAAACAATATTGCAGCACGGCTCTGTTAAACTTTGCGGCCGCCAAAGCAGCCAGACAGGAACTCACGCCGTCCAGCAGGATCGGAACGCGCATCCCGGCCGCCTGCAAAATGGCGCCTGTCATTGCCGCAACAGATGGCGAGTCCAGTTTTTCCAGGAAAAGCAGGCTATCCTCTTCTTCGATAAAAGAATCCCATTTTACAGCCGGCAAGGGAGACAAAGAGCCCAGACAGATCAGATTCGCCTTTTCCTCCCCGATATATTCGCCGGTCAACATAGCCCCTTCTTCCAGAAGTTCACCCGCGGTAGTTCCCGTAATGAACTGAGGAATCACGATAGCCCGCACATTTTTTGCCAGCTTCGTAAGGGCTTTTTTCCCTTCCATAACGGCTTTTATTTCACCGCTTTGCCCGGCTTCACCCCAAAGCAATAATAAACGCACCCGGGGGACGGTCACCATTTTCTTATCGGCGGAACCGATGATCCCGGCATAGCGGCTTGTCATCTCTTCCAATTGGGCCAGCGAGCCCACCGGTTTGATCAGATTGTCGAACCGTTGCTGCGCTTCCTCTACGACCGCCTTGCTTAACGGCTGGATGTTCATTGCCAATTCTTCAATATGCATGTTCTTTTCCTTCCCGCTTCTTCTTTTGAATAACAGTAATATGATTAATAGGTAATACGATTAATAAGTAATATGATTTCCGGCTCAATGCGATTTTCCGGGTTAAGACGTTTTTTGGATTATTGCAAGCCTCTGAGTTAAGATCGTTCTCTTATTGTAATAAACAAAAGGCGATGCTCAGAAAAATGACTTCCCCGCATTGTGTTAAAAAGCCGAAGGTGTCCCCTGTCAGCCCTCCCAACACCCCTCGCAGATAAAAAGCTACACCAAGACAAGGAACACAGGCCAATAAAGCCAACTTCCCGTAGAAAGAGCCCAGACCGGCCAGTAAAAGCACGGCGAACACCAATGCAACCGCCAGATATATCGGCTTGGCACCGGTTTTAAACATCTCCCCTAACCCCCCCCGCCGGGCATTGGGAAATTGCAGAATATAAATCACCAGCAAAGTCCGGGTGGTTATATACATGGCAAGCAACAGAAAAGCAAGCTGTTCTATCGGCAAAGAAGCGAACAGCGCGACTTTGGCAAGGATCAGAAGGATCGCTCCGATGACCGCATTGGCGCCTACATGGCTGTCCTGCATGATTTCCAGCATTCTTTCCCTGGTCCGGGCGCTGAAAATGCCGTCCGTTGTATCCATAAACCCATCATACAAAAGAGTACCGATAAAAACCAGCTCTGACAGGGCCAGAAATACACCCAGCAAAATACCATAAAATCCCAGATACGATCCCAGACGGACCGCCCCCCACATCAACAGGCCGGTAAGCGCTCCTACGACAGGAAAGTACGGTACCGAACGGGCAAAATCATCCGGATACCAATCGTCTCGTTTCGTGATTCGAATCCGGGTCAGAAATTCCAAACAGGTGAAGAAATCCCGCAAATAACGGAACAGACCGGTAGAACGGGAAGGGAGACGAATATTCAGTTTATTCCACAAGCCATGTTCCGGCTCTACCTCCGTACCTTTTTTCTTGAGATTTTCCTCTGCCATTTCAAGCCCCCGTTATGTCCCGATATGTATCCAGGGCAGTGCGTAAGATACTGATGGCCAGAGACGCGCCCGTACCTTCCCCCAGCCGCATTCCCGCATTGATCACAGGCTTTAACTGCAAGGTCTCCAGCATTTTTTGCGCCGAAGCATCGGAAGAAAGATGGGAACACAACATATACTTCGCGCTTTCCGGGTTGATCCCGTAAGCGATAAGCGCCGCCGCCACCGCATTGACTCCATCGATCATGGTAGGCACATGATGCGCCGCTCCTGCCAGCATCATGCCCGCCAGTCCTGCGTGATCGTAGCCGCCTACTTTACAGAGTACGTCAAAGCCGTCCCCCTGTTTGGGACGATTGACCTCCAGCCCCTTACGGACCACTTCCGTTTTAATTTTTAAGCGGGCATCGTTGATCCCGCTGCCCCGACCCGTAGTCAGCTCCGGTGACAACCCTAAAAACCCCGCCGCTATCGCCGCTGTGGATGTCGTGTTGGCAATACCCATCTCGCCGGTTTCCAAAAGATTGCAGCCGCCTTTGATTGCTTCTTCCGCCATATCCATGCCCACCTGCAGCGCCTTTAAAGCCTGTTCTTCCTGCATGGCCGGTCCCTGCGTAAAGTCTTCCGTTCCCCAGGCGACCTTGCATTGCCGCACATGGGAAAGGGCGTGCAGATCAAAATTCGTCCCTACGTCGACTACGATGATATCCGAGCCGCCATGCCGCGCCAATACATTCGCTCCGGCAGTCCCCCGCCCGTAGCCGTTGATCATTTGCAGAGTCACTTCCTGGGGAAAGGCACTGACCCCGTATTTACAAATCCCATGATCGCCGCACATAAGCAGCATGACCGGCTTTAAACCGCGCAGACCCTGACCGTTTGTCATCATAAGATAGTCCGCGGTCAACTCTTCCAGCAGGCCAAAGTTTTCCCCTGATCCCAAGGCAGTGCGCCATTTCTGCTTCACTTGTTCTTTAATTTTTGCGTCCGGCGGGTAAATTGTAATTTCTTCCAACATAATCTTCCTCTATTCTCAAGTGACGTTTTTCTCTGAAATTTGCTTCGTTTTAATTTTATTTCATCTTGCTTTTATTTCATCTTGCTTTTATTTCATCTTGCTTTTATTCCATCGTGTTTTTACTCCGTTTATCTTTTACCCCCTTCTTGTTCTGCTTTCGGTACAACCTTTTTGCTCCGGAGTTTGCTTTTCAAAACGTAAAAGTAAAAGCCAGTTTTTTGATGTCCACTGCCTGGCCGGCGATCACATAAAAGACCTGACCTGCGGCAGCGCCGATCTGTTGATTGACCCAGCCCGCAATATCCCTGTATTCCCGGGCCAACGGATTGTCCGGTACAATGCCGGCTCCCACCTCGTTGGACACAAATACCACCGTTTTGCCGCAAGCCGCAGCGGCAGCCAGAAGCACTTCTATGCGTTTTTTTACATAAAGCGCTTTTTCCGCAGTGGTACCCTGAGGGGCATTTTTGCCATACAGCATGTTACTGAGATAAATCGTGATATCATCAAATAAAATAGCGTCCGTCCTGGCTCCCGCTTCCGGCAGGATCTCCTCCGCCGCATAAGGCGCTTCAAAAGTAAGCCAGCGTTTCCGACGCCGGGCCTGATGCAATGCGACCCGTTCTCTCATCTCATCGTCTAAAATTTCCGCGGTAGCCACATAACCGCACAAAGCGCCTGCATGGAGCACAAATTTTTCTGCAAATTCACTTTTGCCGCTGCGGGCTCCTCCCAACACCAGCACAATGTTATCGCCCTGCTTCATTCCGACACCTCTTCCTTTCACAAAAAAAAGGCTATCTCCATAAAGAGACAACCTGCGTTTGTGCCTGAACAGCCACTTCCCTATCTCCCGTAGGTACGATGGTCACCTCTTCAGGCAGGTCTCCTGGCTCCAGTTCACGGCTCGCCGCACCTTCTCGGTTTCCCAATGGTCTCTTGCGGTTTGCTCCCTGTTACAGTAGCGGGACTGCTCCGGATTCGCACCGGTATTCCCTTTTAAGCAGCAGACGCATCTGCTGCACCTGTTCAAACTTTTCCATTACTTATTGTACTATAAACAGAAAGAAAAAACAAATTCCCTTCCTATGAAATTTCGCCTGGCCAAATTCTCATCCCAGTCCGGCTCATTGCCGCAGCGGCACAAAAAGATAATGATCGATGACCCAGACACTTTCTCCCGTAGCCCGTTTCACCCGGTGCCATTTTGCGCCGTCTACGATGGCCGTATTCAGCAGCCACACCTGCTCATTGGGAACAAACATCCCGCCGGGCGCATAGTCCCTGCCCGCCAGTTTCCGAAATTTCACGCCGGTGCCTATAATGTAGGCTTTTTTTATCTCCGGTTTTAACATGATAACTCTCCCCGTATAGCTATGGATTTTACTGTTGTGACAGTCTCCGATTCATTACGCAATGTGTCTTCGGATGACGGTATGAATCCCCGGTTCTCAGAATCTGATTTTCTGAGTCAGGTGGACTTAATTATATCATAGAAAAAGGCCTCTGGTTACGAACCGGAGGCCCACTGGACAATAAATTATTTTTTCTCCGCCAATTCAGTCTCTACGCGGCCAAGAATAAAGCACAGGTCGGACAGACGATTGACACAAATTAGCAACTGCGGATTTACTTCTTCATTTTCGGCTAAGCGCAGCAACTTGCGTTCCGCGCGCCGCGTGATCGTACGGGCAATATCAAGCGCGCCGGCGCCCACCGTATCCCCCGGAACCAGGAAGTGGCTCAGAGGCTGCAGCATGGCATCAAATTTATCGATCGTACTTTCGAACATCTTAACATGCTCTTCGGTAATGTAAGGCTTCGGAAGATTCAGGCTGGCCACATCCGCCATCATAGACATCAGAAGCTTCTGCACGTTATAGATCGTTTCTTTTACATCGTCCCGCTGAACTAAAGCCCGGGCCAGACCCAGGGCCGAATTGATTTCATCCAGGGTGCCATAGGCATCTACCCGGGGAGAAGCCTTGGAAACCCGTTCGCCGGTATACAAACCGGTCGTACCTTTATCACCTGTACGTGTATACACTGCAGCTTTTGTCATTCCTACTACCTCCTTTATAATCCGCTGTTACGCTTGTTACATTAGTTTTAACAACATAATTTAAACAATATAGTTTTAAACTATCGAGATAATTTAAACTATCGAGCTGATATCTTAAAGAAATCAGGCCGATATGGGAAACTTTTACAGCACCGATTCTCAGTAAATTTCTTCCGGTGCAAAGAAATTCTTAATTTCGCGCTCCGCCGCTTCCGGGCTGTCGCTGCCGTGAATCACGTTTTCACCTTTATCCAGGGCAAAATCGCCGCGGATCGATCCCGGTACGGATTCCACCGGATCCGTTACGCCCATCATCGTGCGAATAGCCTTAATGGCATTTTGTCCTTCAACCACCATAGCAACCAGAGGGCCGCCGGTAATAAATGCTTCCAGTTCCGGGAAAAAGGGCTTCTCCACATGTTCCGCATAATGATAACGAGCCTGCTCTTTGCTCATAACAAGCATCTTTAACGCGCAAATCTTTAAACCACGGCGTTCAAAACGGGCAATAATCTCCCCAATTAAATTTTTACGAACTCCATCGGGTTTTACTAAAACTAAAGATTTCTGATCCATTCTGTTTTCTCTCCTTTTAAGATATAAATAAAATTGTATACTATCCCGCTAAAAACCAGGGGGACAACCAAAATAAACTCCGCAGGGCTTGTACGGTCCGGAACGTTTCAGATGAGATTCATCTGCGTACAAATGACAACGATCCGGTTTACTCTTTCAATTCACCCCGGGCACGCATTTCCGAAGCCTGCTTCCGCAAAAGAGCCACCCTTTCCGCCGTGGACGGATGGGTGCTGAACAGACTCTTCATATCCACTTTGCTGAAAGGACTGATAATAAACATATGGGCGGTCGCTTCCGTCGCGTTGGTCATGGTTCTGCGGGAAGCGTAGGAATTGATCTTTTCCAGAGCGTCCGCTAAATGATTGGGATTGCCGCAAAGCGCGCCACCCCCCTCGTCCGCCTTATATTCACGGCTGCGGGACACGGCCAATTGGATGATCATCGCTGCAATAGGTGCCAGAATCAGGATCAGAAGCCCGGCGATCGGATTGCTGTTCTCCCGGTCACGGCTGCCGCCAAACCACATGGCGAACCGTGATACAGTCGAAATAATACCGGCCAAAGCCGCCGCCACAGTACCGATCAGAATGTCATGATTTCTCACATGGGTCATTTCATGGGCCAAAACGCCTTCTATCTCTTTGGGAGACAAGTAGTTCATCAAAGCGGTGGTTACAGCGACGGCCGCATGTTCCGGGTTCCTTCCTGTCGCGAAAGCGTTGGGAACCTGATCATCAATAATATAAACTTTAGGCATCGGCAAATGCGCCCGTTCGGCCAGCCCTTTTACAATACCGTATAAGGCGGGAGCAGACGCTTCGTCCACCTGGTGCGCCCGATATTGGGCCAACACCATCTTATCGCTGTTCCAGTAGGTGAAAAAATTTATGGCAAGCGAAAAGATCAGCATGATCATCATTCCCTGCTGTCCACCCGCATAGTCTCCGATAAAGACCAGTAACAGCGTCAGTAATGTCATTAAAAATGCTGTTTTCATAATCCCGTGTTTCTCTCCTTTACACCGCATCCGCCGGGTATTTCTGCCGGCTCAGCCGGATGCTGTTTGCTGCCGGGACACTGCTGTTTTGTAGTCTCCCAATTAATTTATTATAGCAGATATCCTTTTATTTTTCAATTTGCCCCTTGACCGCAGCCAACATGGCTTCGCTGTTTTCTCTGACCTTACGGACCAGCAGAGGATTCAGCAGCCCGGCGATCATAGGAATGCCAAATTCAAAATCAACCGTGAGGGAGACCCTGACACCTTCCGCTTCATCATTCAGTTCCCATACCCCTTCCATCTTTTTTAAATCCCCGTCGGTTTGTTGATACGTTATTTTAAAATCTTCCGGATAAAAGTCATCCCTTTCCGTCCAGACGATTTTGCGTCCATCCACATTGGAGACCCAATGAGAAATGTCGTAATTCTTTCCCCGTTCCAACACGGTAACGCTGACCAGGCTTTCCATAAAGCGGGGGTAATCTTCCATATTTTGGATCACCTGATAAATTGCGTTTTTATCCCCTTTTATAAGGATGTCTGATTTAACAAAAGGCATGATCATCAAACCTCTTTCTTCTTTACCTATATACCTGACAGCAATATATTACCTGACAGCAATATATTACCTGACAGCAATATATTGTAACTTGCGCCGGTCTGTTATGGTTTTATTTTTCCAGTAAAATATCCCTTTTTCCTATAAATCATTGATCACAGCCGCCACTTCCCTGACAGAAGCGCGCAGTTCTTCCAGGACATGATCCACCACAGAGGCAGGCATGATCAGAGGCGGTTCGATACGGATCACCCGCGGGTTATTCAGGGTATAGGCTACGATAATGTGGCGGTTGATCATTAAGGCCATCAGCATGCCGCCGGCCCCTTCTTTTACCAGGTCCAGCCCCAGCATCATCCCTCTGCCCCGCACCTCTGTAATAACCTGAGGGAACTCTTCGGCTATTGCTTCCAGGCCTTTTTTAAAGTAGGCCCCGGTTTCCGCGCTGCGCTGCAGCAGATTCTCTTCTTCGATCACCTGCAGGGTGGCTAAGCCGGCCGCGCAGGCCATCTGTCCGCCGCCGAAAGTAGAGGTATGCAGGAAGGGCGCTTCAATCAACCCGGCCCAGGCCTGCGGCGTACCGATCACAGAGCCCACGGGCATCACGCCGCCGCCCAGAGCTTTCGCCACCGCCATTAAATCAGGCGTAGCTCCGTCATGATTGGCGCCAAACCAGGTTCCGGTCCGCCCAATGCCCGTCTGTACTTCATCGGCTATCAGAAGCGCCCCTTTGCGATGGGCGATTTCTTCCGCCTGTTTCAGATAGCCTGCCGGGGGTACAATGATGCCGCCCTCGCCCTGAATCGGTTCCAGGATCACAGCGGCCGTCGCCTCGTCCACCGCCTTTTCCAGGGCGGCACTGTCGCCAAAAGGCACGTGGCTGAAGCCCTCTAATAAGGGTTTGAACGGATCACGGTACAGATCCCGGCCGGTAGCCGTCAATGCCCCCAATGTTTTTCCATGGAAAGCGTTACGGGCGGCCACGATTTTCTTACGACCTGTAGCCAGACGGGCAATTTTCAGACAGCCTTCTACGGCTTCGGCGCCGCTGTTGCAGAAAAAATTATATTGTAATTCCCCCGGCGTGATGGCCGCCAGTTTTTCTGCCAGCCGCGCGGCCGGTTCGTTAAACAAGACCTTACCGCACATGGGCATCGCATGTAACTCCCGTTCCACAGCTTCCACCACTTTGGGATTTTTATGTCCCAACGCGAACATGCCGTAGCCGCCCAGGCAATCAATAAATTCAGTACCTTCCGTATCGGTGATCGTCCAGCCTTCTGCCTGCGCTTCCACGCTGGCCAGACCCATAAACCGGAATAAACGGGTAGCGGAAGGATTGATATATTTCTCATATAGAGCCATGACTTCTTCCGGTGTCATTTTCTCTCATCCTCCTCTTAGTACAGCACAATACAACTCAATAGATTTATTGCAGCAGTTCCTGGATCGGTACAATCTGAATGCCTGTTTTTTTGATCTCATCCAAATATAAGGTCCAGGTTCTGGCAGTGACTGAACGGGCGTGACAGATAACCACTACGCCGCCGTCCCGGTCCGCCCGTCCCATCGCTTCTTTAATGCGGGCATAGATCGCGTCCGTAGAAGCCTCGTTATCCAGAAAGAGTTCATTTATATTGGTGGGTACGCCCATTTTTCTGGCTCTTTCATAACCTACGCTCTGTGAACTGGTATGACTGTCAATAAAGAACAGACCCTGGTCTTTTAATACTTTGAGCAGGACATCCATCGTCTGCTTGTCTCCGGTCGCCCGGGAACCCTGATGGTTGTTCACGCCGGAAACACCCGGCAGGGAAGCTAACGCTTCCTTAACCGCAGCCGTTTCCTCGCTGTCGCTCATGGCCACCATGATGGTCTTACTGCCTTCGGACATCTGCCCCCGGTCGATAGGTTCCATAGGCAAATGGAGCATGGCCGTTCGTCCCTGGGCCTTAATCATGCGCAAGGCCTCGCTGCTGCCTGCTTTGTAGGGAATAATCGCATAACTGAAAGGCAATCTGGTAGCCAGCAATTCTTTCAAGGCCCCATTATCATAACCGCAGTCGTCAATCACCACGGAAAGCTTGCCGTGGTGTTTGGCGCTCCCGGAAATCTCTTTTTGTTTTTTCTCCGGTTTGGGAATATCTTTATCTTTATTGGTCAGGTTTCCATGGTGGAAAAAATACACCGAATCCGTCACAAACGTCCGGGTGGAATCTTTCCCCGATTTTACCGCAATGCCTATATCCAATCGATAGGCGTCCATTTTATTCCAGGTCGCTTCCCCTTCGTTGATCACCTGCAAATCTGTGTCGCAAAGGCGCTCTGCGACCCATTTTGCCGCCCCTGCCAAATCCGTAGAAGCAGGTACCCCTACCGCCGCTTCCCGCTGGTTCCAGGTAACTTCCCCGCCGGTCGCCGGCAACTTTTCGGAACGGTCTTTGCGGTCTATATCGCGCAGCTGCCAATGCTCCGTTTTTTGCAGTAAAATATCATCAATGGTTTTATGAGCGGTTTTAGACCGGTCTGTCAGGTCAAATAATTTGACGCTTTCATCAGACAAGTCTTCCGGTTTATTTTTGTCGAACGCATAAAATAAGCCTGCCGCTGCCGCAAGAAATACAAGCAGTCCGATAAACAGGGCAAAAAATCCAATGCCGCCCTGCCTCTTCTTTTTGGAAGTACCTTTTTTTGTCATGCCTGCTCTCCTTCCATCCTGTTTTCCAACAATCCAGTAAGCCCCTCTGTTCCAACCTCAGGTAATCCTTGCCTTCTGCTATTTCCGCGGATGGGCTTTTTCATATACCGCCCGCAGACGCTTATTGGTCAGATGGGTGTAAATCTGCGTCGTCGATATATCCGCATGCCCCAACATTTCCTGTACGCTGCGCAGGTCCGCCCCGTTATCCAGCAAATGAGTCGCAAAAGAATGCCGCAGCATATGGGGAGACAGTTTTTTGCGGATCCCTGCCAGAGAACCATACCGGCGAATGATCTCCCACACTCTCTGCCGGGTGAGTCCGTGCCCTCCTAAGGCTAAAAACAAAATCCCCGGATCCGTCTGACCTTCCGTTAAAAAATTATTTCTCGCCTCTTCAAGGTAGCGCTGCAAGTACTCCACCGCCACGCTCCCCAAAGGCACGATCCGTTCTTTGGAACCCTTGCCGAACGCGATGACATACCGCAGGGCTAAGTTCACCCCCGCAATCTTTACCGTCACGGCCTCGGAGACCCGCATCCCGGTAGCATAAAGCATTTCCAGCAGCGCCCGGTCCCGTAAACCTTCCGCAGTAGAAAGGTCCGGCGCTTCCAATAAAGCTTTGACTTCCTGTTCGGTCAGCACTTTAGGCAGATGGACGCCCTTTGTGCCTGCTTCCACCGCCTCGGAAGGATCCGTTTCCAGGTAGTTTTCCGTAACCAGAAAACGATAAAACGCTTTAATCGCGGCCAGCTTGCGGGCAATGGTCGCAGCAGCCCGGCCCTGTAATTTCAGCCGGGTAATGTAGCTGATGATCTGCGCCCGCTGCACCGCGCACAACTGTGCCGGCTCAATGGCCAGCGCCCGGCAGAAGATCCGCAGGTCGCGCTCATAAGACAGCTGCGTATTGGAAGAAAGGCCCAGCTCTATTTGCAGATATTCTTTGAATAAAGCAAGATAGTCCATGTTTTCCTCCGCCCCTTAAAAAGAAAAACAACGCCGAAGCGCCGTTTTTCAGAAGATTTTTTCCTTACTCTTTTTTCTCCGTTTTTTCCGGCTGCATGATCGTAATATTGGAAACCGGGGAAATCGTAGAAATTGCATGTTTATATACCAACTGCTGTTTGCCCTCGTTTTCAATGATCACGGTAAAATTATCAAAACCGCGAACCAGCCCGCGAATCTGGAAACCGTTTACCAGATAGATGACAACAGCCAGATTTTCCTTGCGCACATGGTTCAAAAAACTGTCCTGCAAATTCATCGTTGTCTTACTTGAAGTCGTATTATTCATAGATCTTTACTCCTTAACTGGAACTGACTCTTATCCTCATTACAATGCAACATAAAACACAATATATAGTATAGTAATTCTACAACTTTTTGCTGTTTTCCACAAGGCGGGAAGCCATGTCTGCCACAATTTTTTCATAATTCAAGGACCGGTCGAGCAGGAACCAATGCACATAGGGCATCTGTTTATACCAGGTGATCTGCCGTTTGGCAAAATGACGGGTTCCCTTTTTTATGTGATCAATGGCGGCGGATAAATCGTAATCGCCTGCCAGATACTCCGCCATTTGCCTGTAACCGAGACTTTTCATGGACAGGGCATCGGCCGGCACCCCGCTCGCCAAAAGACGGCGCACTTCCTGCTCCAATCCCTGCTGTACCATCTGATCGACCCGCCGGTTGATCCGTTCATATAAAAAAGACCGTTCCATCGACAACCCGAATACCGTCGCGTCATAGGCCAGTTCCGTTTCTTTTTCCCGGGAGACCGTTTCACCGGCCAAGGCCGTTTCCAACGCCCGCACCACCCGCCGCACATCATTGGGGTGCAGACGCTGTGCCGCGGCCGGGTCCAAAGCCTGCAAACGGGCATGCAGCGCCGCGGCGCCGTTGTCTTTGGCAAACTGTTCCAACTCCCGCCGCAAAGCCTGATTTTCCGGCACCGAACTGAACTGGTAATCTTCCAGCAAAGCCCGCAAATACAAGCCGGTCCCCCCCACTAAGATGGGAAGGCGTCCCCGGGCATTCACAACCTTTATGGCCGCTGCCGCCCGCTCTGTAAAATCTACCACACTGAACAGGGCATCCGGCGGCAGGATATCCACCAGATGATGGGGTACCAAAGCCAATTCCGACGCAGAAGGTTTGGCCGTTCCGATATTCATCTGCCGATACACCAGCATACTGTCCCCGGAGATGATTTCCCCGTCCAGTTCTTGCGCCAGACGGATGCCACAGCGGCTTTTACCCGTAGCAGTAGGGCCTAAAATCACGACAAGTTTTTCTTTTTGCAAAACGTATTCCTTTCCAAAATGCCAAAATGTACCGCACTGTACCGTGTGCCGACAAAATCCGTACAGTCATATTCTTTTAAAATTTCTTCCGACCGTTCCTTAATCACGACTCGAGGCGCTACACGCAGGGCTTCTCTTACCGTTTCCGTCGAGAGCCTTTTTTCATACGCTAAAGGCCGCAGCGGCGCCATGGCCGAAGATTTTTTCACCGGTATGCGGAACATAGGGTCAAAATACACCACATCGAAACTGTCGTCCGGTTGCTCTTTCAGATAGCGGCCGGCTTCCGCCTGCACCACCCGGATACGGCGCAGATCTTTCGTTAATGCCGGAAATTTTCCCGGATAACTCCGGATTCCCCGAGAGGTAAGAAAATAGAGGAGCGGCGACGCTTCCAGTCCTACCACCAAGCCTGTTTCCCCCACCGCATGGGAAGCTAACAGGGCATCTGCCGCTAATCCCAGCGTGCAATCCAGAACCCGTTGCCCCGGAACGATCGCAAGGGCTTTCAGAAAATTATCCGCTTCCCCCCGCTGCACCACTCTTTGCCACCGTACCGTTCCCATACCCGGATGATAAAAAAACATACCTTCCGCTGTATAGACCCGAGGCCCCTGGCGGCTGGCGATCAACAACGCCTCGATATTATGTTCCCGCAGCATATCGTCCAAAGACCCTTTTTCGTAACGCGGCAAATACGGTACCTGCAAATCCCGGGCCCAAAGACGGGCCTGTTCCGGCAAGTCGCCGCCGCCTTCCTTACTGAAGGTCACTGCAAACTTCGTAGCAATCATTTTTCCGCCAATCCGTCTCCCTTATTCCCATCTGTTGCACTGCCCGATAAAAACCCTGCGCGAGGAATCACAGGGCATAAGGTTTTACCTATTGCGAATGAAATTTTGTCGTTAATTTACATCTGCTACGCAAGAGGCTACCGGTCGTAAGGCTTTTCATCCTTTTTCGGCAAATCGAACCCGGTACGTTTAAACATTTTATAGAGCTCCTCACTGGTCACCGCGATCATACAGGGACGTCCGTGAGGACAGGTAAAGGGATGGGTCGTGTTGCACAGCTCCACGATCAGCTGCCGCATCTGCCGCATATTTAAGATCTCTCCCGCTTTAATGGCGGCGCGGCAGGCCGTCATATGCAGCACATCCTGCCGCAGTTCGCTGGCCTGAGGTTTACGATGTTCCTGCAGGTAAGCGGCGATTTCCCGAATATAGTCTTCCGCGTCTTCGCTGCGAATATCGCTGGGCAGACTGCCTACCCGCACCGAATTTTCGCCGGCGGCGGAAAGATCCACCCCCAGCTGATAAAAAGTTTCCCGATTGTGTTCCAGAAGATCCACTTCTTCCGGAGCCAGGGTTACATACAACGGCAGTAAAAGCTGCTGGGCCGGGATCTCATTATGATTCAGCACCAGCTTGTCGTATAAGATCCGCTCGTGAGCGGCATGCTGATCGATGAGATACAGCGTATCCTCGGTCTGGGCAATAATAAAAGTTTTGTCGACCTGCCCAATGGGCCAGATCGTGTTTAAGGTAGCGTCGTCGCCGGACAACTGCACAGATACGGAATGCTCCGATTCAAAGGATGCCTGCTCCTGCAAAAGCTGCCTTGTCTCACTCAAACTGTAGACCGGTTCTTTCGGCGCTTCTTCCCCATAGACCGTACCGGGCGTTTTCCAGATCGCCCCCGTGTCACGGCGAGGAAACTCATCACGGCCGGTGAAAGAAGAGGGGGAAAGATCCTGATTTAAATGCCCCTGACGGCCGACTTCCGCCCTGCCCCCAAACATGTCCTGCTGAGCAGCAGTTTCCCCACCTTCCGCTGTCGAAAAACCGATTGCCTCGGCCGCTCTTTGACCGGGCAGAGCAGCTCCGGTTGACGTGTCGTAACCCGCTTCCGCCCTTTGCAGGATTGCCTGCAGCTCCTGTTGATTGCGTTCTGTCGCCGGATCCTGCTTTTCCGCCTGCAGCGGTTTTGTCAACGCTTCCGCCAGCGCCCGATACACCGCTTTATAGACAGCACTTTCATCGCTGAATTTTACTTCGCTTTTCTGGGGATGGACGTTGACATCGATCATCCCCGGATCAATCTGAATATCCAATACGGCAAAGGCAAAGCCCCGTTTGGGGATCTGGGACTGATAGGCATGCTCGATGGCTTTGCTGATCATCAGATTGCCGATACTGCGCCCGTTGACCAGAATGGTCTGCCAGCCCCGATTGCCCTTCAGCAGCGTCGGTTTCCCGATAAATCCTTTTACCGACACATTCGCAAAAACACCGTCAAGCCGAACGGGCAACAATTCCCCGGAGACCTGTTTCCCGTAAAGGGCGGTAATGGTATCTTTCAAATCCCCCAGTCCGGGGGTAACTAATACTTCTTTATCATTCTGAGTCAGCTTAAACCGCACATCCGGACGAGCCAGGGCGATCTTGGTCAGCATATCGGTAATATAACGGCCTTCCGTCGCCACCGTTTTCAAAAACTTCCGCCGGGCCGGCACATTATAAAACAAATCTTTTACAATGATCGTCGTCCCCAAAGGAGCCCCTGTCTGGATACATTCTTCTTCCTGACCGCCGCTGACTTTAAGAGAGGTACCCAACTCACTGCCTTCCGTCCGCGTCAGCATCTCAAAATGGGAAACGGAAGCGATACTGGGCAGCGCTTCGCCCCGAAACCCCAGCGTATGCAGGCAATGCAGGTCCTCTGCTGCCCGTATCTTACTGGTCGCATGACGTTTCAGAGCCATACGGGCATTCGCCTCACTCATGCCGCTGCCATTATCCGCTACGCGGATATATTCCGTACCCCCTTCAAAAATCACGACTTCTATGCTGTCTGCCCCTGCATCCAGGGCATTTTCTACCAATTCTTTGACCACGGAAGCCGGTTTTTCCACCACTTCTCCCGCCGCGATCTGATTCGAGGTCGTAGTATCCAGTAAACGAACATCCTGTGCCGTCATCCGAGTTCCCCGCTTTCTTTTTTAGCCTCCTGTTGCAGTTTATAAAGGGCGTTCAGCGCTTCGATGGGCGTCATGCTCATCACATCAAGTTGCAGCAACTCGCTTTGCAAAGCGCTGGTAAATAAAGAACCCATCATATCCGCCGGTTCCGCCTTTTTTTCCGGCTGCGCCGGGGCAGGCGCCCCCACTGCCATGCCTTTGCCCTGGTCATAGTCCCGCAGGATCTCATCCGCCCGGTCCACGACCTTTTTCGGCAGTCCTGCCAGGCGGGCCACATGAACGCCGTAGCTGCGATCTGTACCGCCCCGTATAATACGACGCAGGAACACAATGTCATTCCCCCGTTCCATGATCGCCACAGAATAGTTTTTGATTCCTTCCAACACCTGTTCCATGCTGATCAGCTCGTGGTAATGGGTGGCAAACAACGTCTTCGCCTTTATTTTTGTCTGAATATATTCTATAATCGCCCGGGCGATGGACATCCCGTCATAGGTGCTGGTTCCCCGCCCTACTTCATCCAATACGATCAGCGAGTTTCGGGTGGCATATTTCAAAATCTGAGCCACCTCATTCATTTCCACCATAAAAGTACTCTGACCGGTAGCCAGGTCATCGCTGGCCCCCACCCGGGTAAAAATACGGTCCACCGCACACAGATCAGCGCTCTGCGCCGGAATGAAACTGCCCATCTGCGCCATCAGCACCAACAGCGCCACCTGCCTCATGTAAGTAGATTTACCCGCCATATTGGGGCCGGTAAGGATCACCATCCGCTCATCCGTATCATTCAGTGCCACATTATTCGGCACAAAGATCTCTTTGTCCAGTAAGCGCTCCACCACCGGATGGCGCCCATCCAATATCCGTATCTCCCCTTTATCATTCAGAGCCGGACGGTGGTAATCATACTTAAACGCCGCCAGCGCCAGGCCGGCCAGTACATCCAACTGAGCCAAAGCCCGGGCGGTATCCTGAATCTCCGGAATATGAGCGCGGATCTTTTCCCGGATCGTATTGAAAAGATAATATTCCAGCGCTTCAATTTTTTCTTTCGCGCTCAAAATCTTATTTTCAAACTCTTTCAATTCCGGCACAATATACCGTTCCGCATTTACCAGCGTCTGTTTCCGGATGAAATCTGCCGGCACTTGCGACGTCTGCCCCTTGCTGACCTCAATATAATAGCCAAAGACCTTGTTAAAGCCGACTTTCAGTGTTTTTATGCCGGTAGATTCTTTAATCTTCCGTTCAAAATTCGCCATCCATTGCGAATTATTGCGGGCAATATCATGAAGCTCGTCCAGTTCCAGATCATAGCCGTCCTTGATCATGCCCCCTTCCCGTACGGTAAAGGGCGGTTCATCCACGATAGCCGCATTCAGCGTGTCATAAATTTCACTGTGCAGATGGATCCGGTCTGTCAATTTGCGCAATAAACCGGCGCGGGCCGACTGCAGCTGCTCTTTCAATCGGGGCAACGCCCCCAGAGAAGCCCGCAAACTTACCATGTCACGAGCATTGGCGCTGCCTACCTCCAAACGGGATAAGATCCGTTCCAGATCAAATACTTCTTTTAAACATTCCTGTAAACCATCCCGCAACGCAGGCTGATTAACCAGTTCTTCTACGGCGTCCTGCCGCTCCTCAATGCGCACCAGATCCACCAACGGGCACTCGATCCAGTTCCGCAGGCAACGGAACCCCATGGAAGTCGCTGTAAAATCCAGCACATCCAGCAACGTGCCTCTTTTACCGCCCTCCCTCATATTCTTAACCAGTTCCAGATTGCGGATCGCCGTCGCATCCAGATTCATAAACTGTTCCGTCGAAATACGATCCAGCCGATTGATCTGGGTCAGGTCCGCTTTCACCGTTTCATGCAAGTAAGTCAAAAGAACCTGTACCGCAGTGGCAACCAAAGGCTCCAGCTCAATTGAACCGAAATGCTGCGTTACATAATCGCCAATCCCCTCTTCCGGCTGGTAAAAAGAATACAGACAATCCGGTAATTTGCCTTTCAGCCACTCTTCCAGCCTGTCCCATTGTTCTATACCGCTATGTAATACAATTTCCGACGGCTGCAGACGGAAAAGCTGCTCTTCTACCGCCAAAAGCCGCTCGCTTCCGTTCGCCGTAAACCAGCGGCATTCTCCGGTAGAAACATCCGCCAGAACCAGACATAACACGCCGTCATCTTCCCGCAGATAGACCAGATAGCGATTGCCGCCTTCCTCCAACAGCGATTCATTGAGCGCCGTACCGGGCGTGATAATTTTAATTACTTCCCGCTTGACCAGCCCTTTAGCCAGCCTGGGGTCTTCCATCTGTTCGCAGATCGCCACCCGATAGCCTTTTTTTATCAATTTGGCCAGATAAGGCTCCACCGCATGATGCGGCACCCCACACATAGGGATCCGTTCTTCCAGTCCCCCGTCGCGCCCGGTCAGCGTCAGGCCCAACTCCCGAGACGCAGTTTTGGCATCTTCAAAAAACATTTCATAAAAATCGCCCATACGATAAAACAGCAGTTCTTCCGGATATTTATTTTTAAACTCCATATATTGCTGCATCATGGGCGTCAACACATTCGCCATAATTTCCTCCGCTTTCCCAGGTTTTTCACGATTTCTTTACCAGACTCGCCGGCCTTTTAAAAGCCAGGTCTGCCCGCTTTCTATTTTTATCTGTACCAACTGCCCCGGACGGATTTCCGCCGCCTCTTGCTGCGGCCAGAGAACCAGCTTCCCCGTACGGGTACGACCGCTCCAGGTATCCGGATCTTTTTCTGTCGGCCCTTCCGCCATTACTTCCAGTGTTTCGCCCTCTAACCGTCGGTTAATACACAACGACCGGTTATTTTGCACCTGCATTAACGCTTCCAGACGGGCATGTTTGACGTCTTCCGGCACCTGATCATCCATACGGGCCGCCGGTGTACCGCTACGTTTGGAATAAATAAAGGTAAAGGCGGAATCAAACTTCGCCTCTTCCACCAGCTTACAGGTGGCGGAAAAATCTTCTTCCGTTTCACCCGGAAACCCCACGATGATATCGGTCGTAATGGAAGCCTTAGGGACATACTTGCGTATCATCTGAATCAGTTCCAAAAACCGTTCTCCGGTATAACCCCGGTTCATGGCCTTTAAAATACGGTCGCTGCCGCTTTGTAACGCCACGTGAAAATGTTCGCACAAATGGGCGCCTTCCGCCACGGCCTTAATGACTTCTTCCGTCATATCACGGGGATGACTGCTCATAAAATGAATACGTTCCACACCGGGAACCTGATCTACCGCCCGCAACAATGCGGCAAAGGGCTCTTTGCGCAGCGCTTCATCCGAAATAAGCCCTGCCGCCGCAGTCACAGAGGTCAACTTTTCTTCTTCGTGATTGCGCAGAAAGTCCTTTCCGTAGGAATCCACATTCTGTCCCAATAACGTAATTTCGGTGTACCCTTCGGCCACCGCTGCCCGCACTTCTTCTAAAATATTAGCGATACTGCGGCTGCGTTCCCGTCCCCGCACATAAGGTACGATACAATAGGTACAAAAGTTATTGCAGCCATACATGATGGGAACCCAGGCGCTGAACCCGCTTTCTCTTACACGCTGTCCTTCAAACTCGCTGCTTTGCACTTCCAGACTGGTATACACGCCTTTACGATGCCCCTCCAGATAATCTCGGATCACATCCTTAAAAGAATTTACGTAAGACGTGCCTAATAATAAATCAATTTGAGGATATTTTTTCAGTAACGCTTCCCCATCCTTCTGAGCCATGCAGCCGGTCACACAAATAATCTGTCCCGGGTGCTGCGCTTTCACATGCTTCAATTCCCCAATTTTACCTAAGATTTTTAACTCGGCGCTTTCCCGGATGCAGCACGTGTTTACCACCACCACATCCGCCTGCCTTACATCTCCCGTGTAAGTATAATCCAACTCTTTCAACTGCCCTGCATAATGCTCCGCGTCACTTTCATTCATCTGACAGCCATAATTCAACACATGGTAGAATTTCGCCACTTTTTATTCCTCCACTACTATATGTAGATATTTTTATAACTAATGTATCAGTATATTATAGCATTTTTATAGGATACGGGCAAACTGAAACATATAGGTTTATCCCTCTATGCTTCAAAAGATCAAAAAGGGATTATAAAATGAACTGTAGTATAGTCATCCCTCTAACAGTTTTTTATTGTACAACCACACAATCTGTTCTAGAAGCGACCACAGGATTATTTTTGTACTCTAACAAAGCACCAAACCACTGCCGTCAGACAATCATAGTAGTAATTTGGTGTTTTATTTTACGTTACCTCTTTTCCTTTTCATTTATCTTTATGGAACAGAATCGCCTACTGCTTCCTGGCTGTGCTTTACCCCGAGTTCATGGTATAATGAATAATAAATGATTCTCATATAATTCCTTATGCAAGCAGTTACTATCGGTTCTGACACAACAGATCCGGAAAAAATTTATTACAGATAAATTTATTACAGATACTATTACAGATAACAATTTAGCTAAGGAGGAATCATCATGGAAGAGAAAAAAATCTACACAGAAGCGGAAATCGAAGAATTGGCAGAGAGAGCTTCACAAAATGCGATGGAGCATTTTAAACATGGTTTGAACTGTGGAGAATGTGTCTTACAAGGTTTTTTAGATCTGGGCATCAGCGAATATCCCCCGGAAATCGTCGGACTTGTTTCCGGTATGGGCGGCGGCATGGGCTTTACCAAACACACCTGCGGAGCCGTCAACGCCGGCCTGGTGGTCATCGGCAGCAAACAGGGGCGTAAAAATCCCTATGCGAAAGAAACCTTTGCAGAACGGGTGGACGAACTGCACCATGAGGGAAGCGGTATTTATCCCCGGCACGGCGCTTATGTTAAAGAATTTATTAAAGAATACGGAACAATAGAATGCCGCGACCTCTGCTTCCCCTTTGATGAATCTACGCCTGAAGGGAAAAAAGACCGCGCCCGTAACTGTAAAAAACTCATCGGCTTCTGCGCAAAAGAAGCGGTCCGCGCTGCCTTAAAGCCCTGATATTCCTTACAGTCTTATTATTCATTATCGTCAAATACCGGTAGCCCCTGCCACTTATCATTCCTTAAAGCCTTGCTATAAAAGTACCATTTAAAACACTATTCCAGACATACAATACAGTAAATAAAGCCGACAGTATTTAGTTCTTTATTTTCTCACGTCACGCTTTTACTTTTAGTCGCAGGTCTTTATCTGTATCCAAACTCTATCTGAAAGTCAAAGATGGCAACCATCTTTGACCGGATTTGAAAAGGAGGTTTATTTTGAGCAAACGTATTTTAGTTGTGGGCGGTGTGGCCGGCGGCGCTTCTGCCGCAGCCCGCGCCAGAAGATTGGACGAAAAGGCGGAGATCGTCATTTTTGAACGGGGGGAGCATGTTTCTTTTTCCAATTGCTCCATGCCCTATTTTCTCAGCCGTGCCATTGCAGACAGTGCCAGTCTGGTAATGATGGATCCGACGCAATTTAAAAACAAATATAATATCGAAGTGCGGACACAACACGAAGTTACCTCGATCGACCGGAGCAAAAAGACGATTCAGGTAAAAAATCTGCTTACCGGGGCTGCCTGTGAAGAACCTTATGACACTTTAATTTTATCCCCCGGCGGCGAACCGGTCATGCCGAAGGCCATCGAAGGTATCAACAACAAAAATGTGTTCAGTATCCGCAATGTCACAGATATTGCCCGACTGGACAGCTGTCTGCGTACCGGACAGGTCAATCAGATCGCAGTGGTTGGCGGCGGCGCTCTGGGCTGCGAAGTAGCCGAAAATATTGTGCTGGCGGGGAAACAGGTCACATTGATCGAGGCGGCAGATCAGATCTTAACCTTCTTTGATTACGATATGGCTCAGATCCTTCATAAAGAAATGCTGGATCAGGGAATCTCTCTGATCCTTAAGGATGGCGTAAAAAAAATACGGAACGATTCCATTGAACTGGTCAGCGGCAAAATCGTTCCGGCGCAGGCCGTAGTCATGGCTATCGGCATTCGACCCGAATCCACCCTGGCCAAAAATGCAGGATTGGAAATTGCGGAAAACGGCTGTATTCGTGTAAACACCAATTATCAGACCTCCGATCCGGACATCTATGCGGTGGGTGATGTCATCGAAGTATTTAATGCCCTGACCCATAAACCGATGCCCTTAGCCTTGGCTTTCCCCGCTCAATTGGAAGCTCGGGCAGCAGCTGACCATATTTACGGACTGCAGAACCGGCAGAAAGGCTTTCTGGGCTCCTCTGTGCTGCGTGTTTTCAACCTGATCGCAGCTTGCACGGGGCTGAACGAAAAAACAGCCAAAGCCGCCGATTTCTCCTACGATACGGCCTATGTTATCCCCGCCGACAAAGTCAACCTGATGCCTGACAGCCACCCTCTACATTTAAAACTTGTCTTTGAGAAACCCACGGGACGCCTGTTGGGCGCGCAAGCCATAGGGCAAAATGCAGCGGATCGTCGGATCGATGTGATTGCGGCCCTCATCTCCATGAACGGAACGCTGGAAGATTTAAAAAATCTTGATCTGTGCTATGCCCCTGTGGTAAGCACAGTCAAAGACGCTGTACATATGGCAGCTTTGGTGGGGCTGAACCTTTTACACGGAGTTTATCGTCAGGTACCTCTCACACAAGTAAGGGAATTAGTGGAACACAAGGCCTGCATTATTGACGTACGGGAACAGAAGGAATTTACCCTGGGGCATATAAAAAATGCTGTCAATATTCCCTTAAGCGAACTGCGCAGCCGAATATCGGAAATTCCCAAAGATCGCCCCGTCTACCTTCACTGCCGTTCCAGCCAGCGCAGCTACAACGCTATCATGGCGCTGCAGCATCTGGGCTTTACCAACCTGTATAACATTACCGGCTCGTTCCTGGCACTTTGTCTCTATGAATATCCCCAGGATGTAATGTTTGCCAGGGAAAAGATCGTAACAGAATATAATTTTACGTAAAATGATAGATTTTATAGAACAAAAATCTTAGAAAAATGTTCTGAGTTTAATAAATAAGCAGCACATTCATCAAATAATTGAGTGCGCTGCTTATTTTATTTCTTGCTATACCAAACCTCTTCTTCTATTACACGTATTATCGCTGATAAATGAGCGTCATCCTCGGGTATTCGACGTTACTTCGAGTTTTACACTAAAATCTAAATTTAATCTTTCCAACGTAGAGGCGGGGAGAGCATCCAGCATCGCACAGGCACAAGAATACATTTCCCTGTCCGTCAAAACCAATCCCATGCGAGAGATGTGATTGACCAGCAGCAAAATATGGCGTTCAAATTGTTTAGCCTTTGCAATTCCATTCGGTGTAATTGTAACGCAACAATAGGGATCTTTATTTATCAGCTTTTTATCCCTCAGAACCGAAAGCATTTTGACAACTGACGGTTTTGAAACTTTTAATTTTCTTGCAATATCAGCCGATAAAATTTCCGGCTTTGTGATAGATATCTGATAAATTTTATAAAGATACCTCATCTGTGCCATTGTCACTTCTTCCGGTTCTTCCATCGCTTTATTCCTTTCTTCATTTTTATAACCGTCATTGACTCCTGCATAAAATGGTACCTTTTCGTTTTATTAATTCCATTAGTTAGCTATAGCTAACTAATGGAATTATGACATTTTTATTCGGAAATGTCAATGTTAAAACTATAAATATCTTCCGACCGATAGCCTGATTTTGTTTTTCACTACTTAATCGCTCTTTCCAAAGCCATCTGACCTGCTTCAAACAGGGCCTTGTAAGAAATGGTCGCACCGGAAATTGCATCTACTTTATTCAGATCCTGTGTTTTAACCAGTGTATCCGCATAGCTCTTGTTAGCCCGCAATGCCAATTGTGCTTTATTATAATAAACCTTGTTCTCAATCTTACCATTAGTTTTACCATAGTCTTTATCTTTAAGCGTACCATTTTTCAGATATCCTTCAAAACGGGCTGCTGTAATTCTATGGTCTTGAATCGTCAGTAACAGTTTCGCATATTCCCCATCTTCGTCAGGACGACTTTGCCCTGTAAATGTTCCATTTTTCGCTTTTTGCAAAAGAAAAGCTGTGTCCATTTTAGGCGCTTTAAAAGACATATTATTTTCTTTATTGCCACTACCAATGCCGGCAGTTTGCCCTTTTATTTGATTTTCTTCTTTGCTACAACCACAAAATACCATACCGCATAAAATTGTCATCCCTAAAAAAAGAAGAATTCTTTGAAATGTTCTCATCATCTTTCCTTTTCTGCATCGCGCAGATGCCCATGTTCAATGATCACAATCCTTTTGGCAGCCTTACCTACTTCATCTGAGTGAGTCACTGTAATAATCGTATGCCCTTCCCGATTGAGCTGACGGAAAATATCCATAACCAGATTCTGATTTTTTTCATCCAGATTACCGGTAGGTTCATCCGCCAAAATCAATACAGGGTAATTGATTAACGCACGCGCAATGCAAACACGCTGTTGTTCTCCACCGGACAATTCGCTGGGCAGATGATCCGCCCGGTCAGCTAACCTGACCCGCTCCAGTGCTTCCATAGCCTCCTGCCGGTCAGGAATACTGTGATAATATTGAGCAACCATCAGATTTTCTACAGCAGTCAAATAAGGAATCAGGTGAAACTGTTGAAATACCATCCCTACTTTGTCACGACGGATACGAGTTAATTCACTTTTTGTTACTTGCCCCAAATTAATGCCGTCCAGGATCACCTCTCCGGAAGTATGAGTGTCCATGCAGCCTACAATATTCATCAACGTCGTTTTCCCTGATCCTGAAGGCCCCATAATGGCCAGCCAATCACCTTTTTCCACTGTCAGATTCACATTTTCAAGAGCAGTTACCCGCCCTCCATATACCATAGATACATCTTTCAAATTTAATAAGCTCATAACTACTCCTTACTCTCCGCGCATGACAATGGCGGGGTCAACTTGTGCTGCCGTACGGACAGGCAGCATGGTGGCTGCAGAAGTCACAACAATAGACAAAACAACAGCCATTATTGCAATAGGAGCAGAAAGAGGCAGGCTTTGGCCAAAAACACGGAGGCCCACCATTCTGGCAAAAAGATATCCTGCACCGGAACCAATAATGCCTCCAATCAGACCAAGCATACAGCTTTCTCCAAAAAACTCGACAGCAATATGAAAATTATCAGCGCCCAACGCTTTTTTCAAACCGATTTCTTTGCGTCGTTCCGATACCACTTCTGTCATGGTCGTACCGACACAGACCAGTGTCAGCAGCAACACTACAATAGTAACCAAAAGTACCAGCGCCTGCAGTTTAGCCAGTACTGTCTGTTCAGAATGGGCCAATTGCTGTATCGCTTGCGGACGGATCCCCGTATTTTCTACGGTCATCCTCCGAACAAAAGATTCCAAGTCTGCCTTATCTGCCACAACGCTGATCTGTACAAGGCTGACCGATTCCTCCTTACCCGTGATTTCCTGCAAGGCTTTCAATTTCATATAAGCGAACTGCTCCTCTTTGCCCCCGGTACGAACGATACCGCTTACAATAAAAGGACTCTCCCACTTACCGTCTCCCGTGGCTAGAATAACCCGGGAACCGGGTTTTGCTTTAAATTTTCGCGCAATTTCATAACCCAGTAAAACCTCTTTTTCATCTACTGGCATAGTCCCATCGATCTGCCAATAAGGACTTACTTTTTTCAACATAGTAAAATCGGTACCGCCAGTCAAGACCGGAGATTCGTTGATTTTAAGACGTTCATATAAAAAAGGCGCTGCCCCAATAAGCTCATGTCCTTCCAACATCCCATAAACTTTTTCTAACTTTTTCTGTTCAATAAACGTTTTTCCCTCGCCGGGCAACAAAAGCAGATTTGCCCCATAGGCACGGAACTCTCGGCCCATTTGCCGGGGCACTTCTCTATAAACTGTAATCATGCCGGAAATAATCGTTGCGCCGATAGCAACGGCCAAAAGAGCAATGAACATACGCATTTTTCTCCGCAACAAGGCATTCGTTACCATCACCAAATACATTTTTATGCTTTTTAGTTTCATCATCATCACCTGCCATGTAAAACTATCGCCGGCTGCAGGCCAAGCAGAGAGCGAATTGCCGGCAAACTACCGAGAAGAAGCATCAGGAACAAAAGGCAAATCAATATGGGGATCACCATCAGGTTCACAGCGATGCTGGAACCAAAAACTGCTTGCCCTATAATTTGGGCAAAACCCAGCCCTGCACAATAACCTGCAATTCCTCCCAATAGTCCGGTCATAAAAATTTCAGTCAAAACCAGGATCACGACAGAACGATCTGTAGCACCTAATGCTTTTAGAAGTCCCAATTCTTTACTACGTTCCATAATATTGGCGCTTACCAAATTTGACACTCCCATAGTTGCGCTTAACAAAGATAAAATCGTGATCAACAACATTAAAAGTTGGGTCTTGTCCAAGATCCGCCCTTCTGATTCAGCAATCTGGCGGACAGGTCTGGCGACGGAATTACCTATCACTTCTTCAATCTGATAGGCTATCGATCCCACATACGCGGTACAATACCATATTTCATATTCCTTTAAGGACAAGCTTTTAGGATTTTCCGCCGCTCTTCGCGCCAGTTCATTTTCCGGAGTGGTTATCGCACTGACATTGATCGTATCAATCTTCCCAATCATACCCAAAGCCTGTTGCACCATCGGAAGTTGTCCCACGATCTGTCCGTCTTCTTCACCGCCTCCGCTCACGATCCCCGTTACTAAAAACTCTGCCTTGATACCATCTTGACAAATATAAGGCAACCGACTGCCGACCGTTACCTTCAATTTCTGTGCCAGATTTTTCCCTACCAGGACCCCTTCCGGCACAGTTTCTTTTGGCCAAGTTCCTTCTACCTTCCACCAGGATTTTAAGTATTGTTCACCGGTAGAAAATTCATCTCCCGTGGGTAATTTCATTAAATGATCGAACCATGTTCCACTCAGCAGCACAGTCTCGCCATTTGCTAACTTTAAAGAGCCTGTAAGGTGGGGAGAAAAAGCTACAATATTATTGGTCCAGAAAATTGTTTTCAACTTACCAATATCAGCTTCTTTCAGAAATTCTTTAGGTGTTTCACTGTCATCCAGACCGTAAATATCTTTTAAAATGGAGGCATTTTTCGCTGTTACGGTGATATTGGCTCCAAAAGCCTTCAGTTCCTGATTGACCTTCTCACCCACATCAAACATAACATTCAGCATCGCTGTCGCCAGAGAAATTCCCAGAGCTGCTGTCAGCGCCACAAAAAGCAGCTGACGCCCCTGCCGCAGTACCGTTCCTTTTACCATCTGCCAAAACAAGTTCTCCCCTCCTTCCCTTCAGCGGAAATACTTATCCGCTTCATCAAGCGCGGACTGTCTGATCTGCACCTGACCATTATTCACACCATATTCTACCGGGATTGGATTACAGCCTCCCGGCAGTCCTATGGTAGATTTATTCATCACCACATCGCAAAGTTTACAGACAACCTGCCCTTCCCTTTCAATATATCCAGTAGCGCCACAAATCTCACAAGCATCCAAACCTACGCCATATGCGCTTCCGCCTTTAAGCACGACGATAAAACGTACCATGGCTCCATTCTTACTGCGATAAGCAAAACGGTGCAAATGTCCATCATTTACCTTCTCAATGGGAATTGCCACCAAACCATTTTGTGCTTCGATCGGCACAGCAGGGATCAATTCTTCTTTTTTATTCGCCCAGGAACTGCCGAAACTTGATAAAAACAACATTAAAAGCAAAGCAATTACGGAGGCCTTGCCCCACCGCTTTTTATGCATATCTTCTGCTATGATTTTGCGATATTTCGCAGGATTTGCTCCCATCGGCCGCTGCGGACATCTTTGCAAAAATAAAGCAAAGGGAACCATGAAGACAACCAAAAAAACTACGAAAATAAACCAGGATTGATGATCAATCAAAGGCGCCATTAATTGAATCAACCCGCGGATAGGCAAAAATCCTCTACCCATGAGGATTTGAATAAGATACACCGTCTGCTGAAAGAAAAGCGCCAAAACCTGGATGGCAAAAACAACAAATAAACGTCGGTCATTCAGTGAGTGAGCCGCATGATAAATGAGCCAACTGCTTATAATTGCAATTAGAAGACCTGTAACAAATCCCAACATACGTAAAAGCATATCAAAAGAGAGCGCCGTTTCCACATTTAAGATAGTGGTAACAGGAATCAACCAGATTTCCATACCGTAGTAGATAAAAAGAGCGATGACATTGATCATTACCGCCCAATTCATCACTTTTCTTGATTTATCAGTCAAATTTCTTACAAAAAATAAAATACCGATGAGTCCAATCTCGCTTAATATAGACAAAAAAGCCATGATCCCTTCTACGATTTCACGGCTGACAGCATTGCGGGTCCCCTGCTTTACTGCAATGATAAAAAGGGAAAACCAAAATCCTTTGTAAACAGCTTTTTTAAAGGATCGCAGAAAATTTCCTCCATCAAAGCCCTTCAAAATGGCCAGCAAGACTGCAAGAGGCGTTAAAAGAGCGGTGCCGAACTCCATTGCAGGTATGAGCTGCTGCAAAAATATCCTCAACATCTGCATAATCAGAATCCCTTTCCCCAAAAAAGAAAATACTGACCGGAGGAAGTTTGTCCCCCGGTCAGGCAAAACCTATAATACATACAGCTTATACAAGCTGATGAAAATTACCAGTTGCGCGGAACATAATCAAACGTCCATTTCATAATCGTCGGTTTCGTCCACAGACGACCGGTCACCCCTGTTTCTTTGTCAATATGCAGGCTATAGTTCTGACGAGCGGGACTGTCGATAGCAAATTCACATTCATAGGTACCGGCACCCATCAATTTCAGGTTTGCACCGTAATGAGGACCATCGTCAGCACTCATAGGCATAAATACACCTTCAATGGATTTTCCGGTATCCTTTTTTGTAATCTTGTAGTGAACAGTCAGGTAGGGGATCCATTCCCCTACGCCAAAACCGCATTCATTTCCTTCCGTAGCATGAATATCTGTTTCCATATGGATATCAGCCTTATCAGGCGGAAGCGTAGATCCCGGAGGATCCATCTGCACCGGTTGGAAATACACCAACGCACAGTTAAAATGATTTACCGTGTCTTCCTGCTCATCGCCGATCGGATATTCCTGAAAAGCGGCAAAAGCAGAGGCCGAAGACATTAGAGCTGCTGCAGTTATGCCGGTAACAGCAAATTTTCTCAGTTTTTTGAAATTCATTTTACATTCTCCTTTCGATGTAAGAAAAAATAGAATTTATTGTATTATTACATCAGCAGCCAATCATTCTGCCGCTGATGTGATAATCACGATTCAAGCGGTTTCGCGCCTCTCTTTCAGCTGGCGCCGGAACAATAATCCAGCCCCCAGGATCAGCAAAATAATCTGCGAGCCGCAGGTTTCCCATGTAGGGTATAATCCTAACCAATCAATATCAGGAAACCAGGATGTTTCAAAAAATGTCTGACCTATCACGCCGGCTTCCTGTAGCTCGCTTACACCACTACCTGTAAACGTGACCGCCAGCAGGAACATCAGAGCACTTGTTATGATAAAGAACGGCCGCAAGGGAATCTTTAAAAGACCGAACCGAACCACTCCATAAATAATTACTAAACTAATGCAACCGACACCAAAGCCGAACCAGATCATCTCCGTATCGCTGCTGGAACCATTGAACAACGCCTGATAAAACAGGATTACTTCGGCGCCCTCCCGGTAGACAGCTAAAAATGCTGCCATTGCCAGCGCTTTAGCTCTTCCGGTGGTAAGAGACTCTTGCATCATGCTGTCGATATAATTTTTCCATGCGGCAGCTTTGGCTTTTCCACTCATCCAAATGCTAACCGACAACAGCACCACTACAGCAACAAGGGCAGTGACTCCTTCAACCAATTCCTGGCTGGCTCCGGCCGCAAATTTATCCATCAGTTCGCTAAATACATAGGCTGTAGCAAAACTGGCCACAATCGCTGCCGTCGCAGCATTATAGACTGTACTGAGATGTTTCTTGTTGCCGGACTTGGAAAGATAAGCAACAATTGCCACCAACATCAGGATCGCTTCCACGCCTTCCCGCAAAAGAATCAGGAATGCCGGCCAAAAAGAAGCCCATCTGCCGCCTGTAGCTCCCTTGCCTTCCAGCGTTGCCAGATCTTTTTGCATTAATCCCAGCAGTTCTTTCGATTCCGATTCCACCTGCGCAACGCCCAAATCTTCTCGAATCGCTTTTTTCAGTTTACTATACTGCGCTTCTGTGATATTGGCATTTTTAGAAGAAATCGTGGTACGGATCGCTTTTTCCAAACCGTCCTTCTCGTAAATACCATAGTAAGAATCATTGATTGTTTTTTTCGCAGCTGCCAGATCGCCGCTTTTATACTGATTCACGCCCATTTGAACCATCTCTTCAATACGAGTATAAATCTGTCGCCAGTTCTGTGCTGCTTCGACAGAACTGACCAGTGTACCGAGCAAAAAACAAATAGCAATGATACTATAGAGTATTTTTCTCATGGATTACCTCTCTTCCTTGCTTCTTTTTGCGCCCGGTATCTTTCCAATACCTGGCGATCAATATTCGGCACATTAAATGGGATTGAAATGACCTGTATACATTCCATCGGCTGCCCCTCGTGATCTAACGCAGGTTTAAACCGCCAGCGACGGCAGGCTGCCATCGCAATTTCGTCTATGCTGCGCCGTCCGGAAGTAACAGCCACTTTCGTAGATCTAATAGTTCCATCTTTGGCAATCGTAGCAAATACGGAAACCCGTCCGCGGAAATTCACGCCCGTAGCCGGATAGGAATCAATGATCAGACGAGCCGGCTGTCCCATTTTTCCTCCTGTACCTTTGCGGCGCACAACAATTGTATTCACTGATTTTTCCGAATCTTTTTCCGCAGCTTTTATTTGTTCTTTTAGTTGGGCAATAGCCTCTGCTTCGTTCGCAACAATGACAGGAGCCTCTTCTTCTGGTTTTTTTTCTTCTTTTTCAGTTTCTTTTTCCGGCTTCGGAGTTATATCCGCTTCTGCAACAGCCCCTTGATTCACTCCCGGAGCTTCCCGGCTTATTCTTACATTTACATCTTTCGGAACAGACTCCAGTACGCTTGCCAGCGCCGCCACTTTTTCTGCCGGAACCATATCCCCTTTTTCCTCGGAAAATCCTTTATCAACTCCGTCATCAAGACTGGGAACCGTCTCGTTAGCTTCAGCAAACTCACTGTCACTGTCTAAGGTAATATCTTCAATTTCAATAGGCATGCCTATATCTGCAATTTCCGGCTTGGGCAACAGCATAGGCAGTGCGAAAGTTGCTCCGGACCAGAAAACAAAATGCACTACGAGCGCTAACAGAAAAGAAAGCCGCCAATGTGATGTATAATGCATTACTGACCGTTCCCTCTTTTATCCTCTGTGGCCAGGGAAACATGCCTGGCTCCTGATTGCTTCAATGTATCCAGCACGCGGGTAATCGCTTCATAAGACGCTGCCCGATCCCCCCTGATCACAAAAATAGTTTCCGGACTTTTTTTCAACGCTTCACGAATACGAGGACTAATAACAATCGAAGACTTTCGATCTTTATCATAGAAAATACTGCCATCCCTGGCTACGGTAATAGAAATAATACGCGGCCTGGATTCTCTTTGTACCGCAGCAGCGGCCGGAAGATTGACAGATAAGGTATTTAGCTGCACCATATACATCGTACTGATCATGAAAAATACCAACAGAAACAGCATGATGTCAATCATTGGGATAATGATAACAGATGGTTCTTTTGTTTGGTGGAAATTACGTTTATACTGCATTTCCCTGCCTTCTCTTTCGAAACTCCGAGTTTACAATAGCGCAGGCGCTATCCATCGCAGTCAACACCGCATCCATCTTTTGTGAGAAATAAGAATGTACGATCAGCGCTAATATGGCAACCAAAAGGCCAGTCGCCGTAGCAATCAGCGCTTCGCCTATTCCCCCGGTAATCGCCAGAGGCTGCCCTGCCTGCAGGCTGAAAATATTAAAGGAATTGATCATGCCAAAAATCGTTCCTAACAACCCCAGCAAAGGAGCCAAGGTCACAATCATAGATAGGTAGTTCAAGCTGGAACGCAATTTTGCCGCTGCCATACCATATCCGTTTTCCAATGCCAACTCTCCATCTCGTCCTTCCGCAACGGCCTGCAATCCTTCTTTCGCAACAAAAGCCGGAGCACATTTTTCATCCCGACATGCCCGAATTGCCTCGCTCCATGTTTTCCCTTCCAGCAAAAGCGGCAGTTTTTCTACAAAAGCCCACATCCCTGCAGATGCCTTACGAAAAAATAACAAACGTTCAATAAAAATAGCTACAGCACTAATCGAGCAAAGGAGCAACAGATACATGACAGGTCCGCCCTTTTGAAATAATGCAAATAATTCCATCTAAAAATTTATCCTTCTTTCTTTTCATAGTTTACCCGGGTAAATTCAATTTTTTCTCCAAAAAAATTTCGCTGGAGATCCTTTTTTAGTACCCGACAGAGCGTGATTTACTTGACTTATTAAATTTATTATATGCAAATAAAACAGCCATTGCAACGGATCTGACCATATTAAGTTAGCCAATACTAACTAACTGTAGTTTCTAAACCTTGACATGCCTGCAAAGATAATACTAAAATAGATTGAATCGTATCAGTCGCAGAAACAATTAAGCTGTTCCTGAAAGCAAATTTTTTCTTTCTTTATTAGTTAGCATATGCTAATTGTTTTTTACTATGAGGAACTTATGAGAAATAAATTTTTAATCGTCTTCGGCACCCTTCTCTTTATTGCTCTTTTCGGCAGTGCATTACATTTTGCCGGACAGAAACCTTCACTGCATCCTGATGCAGTAGCCGGCGCAACAAAGAACAGTCTGTACGGGCAGAGGGATTATAATGCGTTTTTAGCAGGTTTTGCCATTCCGGTTTCGGCTATACATTTCGAAGTGATCACGCTCCATAGTAAAGAAGCAGCTTATGTACTTTTAGTCAATACAAAGCGAAACGGAGGCTCACTTCTTTTTCAGAATATGGGGAAATTTGTCCACGACCACCCTTCTCTTACCGTACCGGTAGATAGAGCCGATCCTGTTTATTCTGATCACACAGAACAGTGTCTCCGTTTTTTAGCTGCTAAAGGTTATCGCTTCCAGCGCCTGCCTTTCGATCCGTTAACTTTTCGTTCTATGGTACATAGCGGTCATTTTGATATTATTTTGCTGGAAAAGAGGTCTTTATTATGAGAAGATTTAATGCCCGGCTGATAAAGATTATTTTGATCCTGCTCTTATTCCATGCTTTGGCAGGAGCTTTTAAACTTCTGGGACTAAATCACCTTACCTTTAAACCGCTTTCCTATGCTATGCTGGCGTTGATCCTGCTCCATGGATTTATAGGTTTTTTTCTTTCCCGGGAAGCTATTCGTGCCGGTTTGGAAAGCGCCCATTGGTATTTCCGGGAAAATGCATCTTTCTGGACCGTCCGCATTTCCGGTCTGTTGATCCTTTTATTACTGTGGTTTCATATCACGGCCTATACCGTAACATTGAATGGAATTTTATTTCTACAGGAGTTTACGCTGCTACGATTCCTTTCGCAGCTCTTATTTATTGCAGCGATCCTGGTTCACCTGATTGCTGCTGCCAAACCCTGGCTTTTAAAACAGGGAATTTTGGCATTCAAGGAGCGAACTTGGGATTATATACTGATTTTTACGCTTTCAGGACTTTTTTGTATGGCAGCGGTTATCTTTTATTTTATTTATTGGAACTGTTAAGATTCAGGGAGGTTTTTATGGATAGAGTTATTATTATCGGTTCCGGCGCTGCAGGGTTATCTGCCGCTATCCGTCTGGCAGAAGAAAATGTACCTTCCCTGCTCTTGACAGAAATGCCGGCTCCCCGAGTTCAGTCCAATATGGCAGAAGGAGGGATCAATGCTGCGCTGGATACAATGGGACAGCAGGATACACCGGAACTGCATGAATTTGAAACCTATAAAGCCGGTCGCTTTCTGGCCTGTCGGGAAGCAGTACACCGTTTGACTTACGGCGCCCCGGATATCGTACGCAAACTATATGAATGGGGCATGGCTTTTAACGTGACAGAAGACGGAAAAATTGCACTGCGTCCCTTTGGAGGGCAGACAAAAAAGCGTACTGCTTTTGCTTCGGCCAGTACAGGAAAACAACTGATGTATACTTTGGCGACCCGTTCTCGTCCCTATGAAACCTGTAATATGATTAAAGTACAGACCGGATTTCGTTTTTTAAAACTGATTCAGAAAGATAACTGCGCCAAAGGTATCCTGGTCTGCGAAAAAGACACAAATCAGATTTTTTACCTTCCCGCCTCCGGCATTATTATTGCCTCTGGAGGAATGAACGGACTGTTCGGCAATGCCACCGGTTCTATATTGAATTCCGGGCTGGTCACAGCCTCCTTGTTTGCAGACGGGATCCCCCTGGCGAACGGAGAGATGATTCAATATCATCCCACCACCACTCGACTCCACAGTAAAAACATGCTGATCACGGAAGCCGTCCGGGGAGAAGGAGGACGATTATGGGTTCTGCAAAACAACAAACCATTTTATTTTATGGAAGTAAAATATCCGGAGTTGGGTAATCTGATGCCCCGGGATGTTATTGCCAGAGAAGAATGGTTCTGGCTTAAACAGGGGATCCAGCCTTACCTGGATATGCGCGATATTCCGGAACAGATCAGCCGGCATAAGTTGGCCGGTGTTTTGGAAGCCTGTCATGATTTTCTCTCCTTGGATCCTTTAACAGAACCCATTCCCGTTTCCCCTGGTATTCACTATTTTATGGGAGGAATTGAGGTAGACATAAATCATCGTACCCGAATTAAAAACCTGTATGCAGCCGGTGAAGCTGCCTGCCAGTATCACGGAGCCAACCGCCTGGGAGGCAACTCTTTATTAGGAGCTATATTCGGAGGACAAACCGCAGCAACATCTGCAATGGAAGATTTATGTGGAAAAACAGATCCCTACAGACCGCCGGCATCTTATTTGCAACCGACATATTGGCTGAAAGACCGCGATCCCGGTTTAAGCATCCCCCTTGTACGACAGGAATTGAATCATTTACTCCAGCAAGCGTTAGGGCTTGAAAGAAATGCCACCGGTTTGCTGCAATGCCTGAAAAAAATAGATCTATTGAAAACCGCTTCTGTTAACCACTATGATGAACAAGCCTGTCTGGATGAAAATCTTTCCCTGCTCCCGGCATTTTTGCTGGCGGAAGGTATTTTGCAAAGTGCCTTAGCCCGTAAAGAAAGCCGTGGAGCTCATACACGTACGGACTATCCCGAAGAACGAGAGGAATTCAGAAACACAACCCTGGCTTACTGTAAGGAAAAAGAAGTACATGTGGTCTTTAGCCCCATTGAAGGAGAACGACAAGCTTTATGAAAATAAAAGTTCAGATCAAACGACAGGAAAAACAAAATACCGCTCCCTACATCCAACACTTCCTTTATGAAGGCGACGGAAAATTAACTGTAGCAGATTTCCTTGCAGAGCTAAACAGGCGAGACCCTTTGCTAACAGCAGAAGGGCTCCCTGCTTCACGTATTACATATGAATCCGGCTGTCATGAAAAAAAATGCGGAGCCTGCGCTATGTTGGTCAACGGATTACCACAATTGGCGTGCTCTGTATTTTTAACCTGCGCAGTACAAAAAAACGGCAGCCTTACCTTAGCGCCACTCAGTAAATTTCCTGTCATACGCGACTTAAAAGTTGACCGGGCAACGACTTTTGAAATACTAAAAAAAATGCAGATTTGGCTGGATCATAAAACAGACTTTGAGAAAGACTGGGACCGACAGTGTCAATATGAGGCGGGGCAATGTCTGGCTTGCGGCTGCTGTCTGGAAATTTGTCCCAATTATCGCCCAGGAAACTCTTTTGGCGGTGCCGCCGCCATGGTTCAAGCTTACAAAGTAATAGAGCAAAATCAAAACAATCCCCACCGTGAAATTATGCTGCAACAATACGAGGATCATTTTTTTTCCGGCTGCAGCCAATCTCTTTCATGCCGCACAATCTGCCCTGCCAGATTACCTCTGGATGTGATCCAGTCAAGAGTCAATGCCGCTCTGAGAAAGCAGAAGAAAAAATGAGAAAAATTATTTATTTCATCCTTCTTATTCTGATTCTTTTTCAAGCAAGCTGCTCTTTTATATCTGAAAAGCACTTTCACGTCTTACAAAATATCCTGAGTGAAAACATAACAAAAACCATCATACCTGCATCCTTTCTCAATAAGACCTCGAAACAGCAGGAAGATACCTGCAATTTTTTTGCCATGGATACCTATATGCAAATCACGGTCTATGGACCGGAGGCAAGATCCCTCTCTGCTCTGGCACAAAAAGAGATCCTACGCCTTGATGCACTTTTAGCCTGCCAGCAACCGGAAAGCGAAGTGACCGCATTAAACCGAAGCCGCTCAATGATACTTTCGGCAGATACTGCCTTTGTAATAAAAAAAGCCCTCCAGGTACATCAGGAAACCAACGGTTCCTTTAATATCACCCTCGCCCCTCTTTCGTCTCTTTGGGGTTTTCCTAACGGTCCTTATCGAATCCCGTCACCGGAAGAACGAAAAGAAGCCTTAAAAAAAACCGGAGCGGAATTCATTTTTCTGGATCCGAAGACCCGATCCTGCGAATTAAGAAAGCCTGGTCTTTCGATCGATTTGGGAGGGATCGGCAAAGGCTATGCCTCGGAGCAGGCCATAAAGCTCCTGAAGGCCGGCGGAGTTACCAGCGCGCTGTTAAATTTGGGGGGCAATATACAGACAATCGGCAAAAAACCTGATGGAAGCCCTTGGAATATTGCCGTCCGACATCCGGATATTGTAAAATCCTATCTGGGCATCCTCGCCATAGACAATGCTGCCGTAGTCACTTCAGGAGACTATGAGCGATTTTTTGTTCAAAACGGGAAAAGATACCATCACATTTTAGATCCCAAGACCGGCTCACCCACTCAAAACGGACTGCGTTCCATAACTGTTGTCTGCCCGGATGGTGTTTTGGCAGACGCCCTTTCTACGGCGCTTTTTGTGATGGGGCTCCACAAAGCCATCTCTTATTGGCAGACTCATAAAAATGAGTTTCAATTGCTGTTGTATGGCGCAGACGGCAGCCTTTATATCACAGAAAACCTGGCAGCATCATTTTCAAACACCGAAAATCTGCCCTTGCATATCCTTAAATAAAACAAGAAAGATAGTGGCATATGAAACGAAACGACTTTTTTTTATTGGCAGCACTTTTATGTATCGTCGGATCACTGCTTTTTTTTCAAACGCCACAGGCCGCTAAACAGACTGACAAAATCCGCATCATATCCAACAACCAAATATATGGTGTCTGGCCTTTAAATCAACCACAGAAGATCCATATTAACAATGATTACGGTAATAACGAAGTTATCATAGAAAACGGTACTGCCTACATGGGTACATCGGATTGCCCTCACCAGCATTGTCTGCACCAGAAAAAAATCACTCGGCCCGGAGAAATCATTGTCTGCATTCCGCATAAGCTGCTCATTGAATGCATTTCTGCCGATAGCAGCACCAGAAAAATCGACGCCGTATCAGAATAACAGACAATCACGTTTTTTCATTACCTTTTACTTAATTTGAGAAATAAAAAAATCCGGCACGAAAGGAGAATTCTTTTGCCGAAAAAAATTACTGAAGCCGGACTGTTAACCGGGCTGGCATTATTATTAAGTTATATAGAAAGCCTCTTTCCTTTCCAGGCAGGCATTCCCGGATTCAAGCTGGGGCTGGCTAATTTGGTCATTGTCATCGCTCTTTATTTTTTGAAGCCCGGAGAGGTCTTTCTCATTTCCCTGCTTCGCATCCTCGGGACAGGATTTTTTTCCGGAAACCTGATTTCTTTTCTTTTCAGTTTTATCGGAGGCTTATGCAGTTTTATCGTAATGCTGCTTTGTTTTCGCAGCAGGCTTTTTTCCCCTGCAGGACTCAGCATTGCCGGCGGCACTGCCCACAATCTGGCTCAATTGGCAGCGGCCGCCCTCCTGCTGAATTTAAAATCTTTACTCTGGTATACGCCTGTCCTTCTTTTTGCCGGTATTACAACCGGTCTTGGGATCGGTCTGATTGCCGGATACCTTATCCCTGCATTGCAAACATATAAGAACTCGGACAAACAGCTTATGTAATTACATATTTTTATCCCAATGCCGGTGCTTTACTAAGAACACCGGCATTCATTATATAACGCATGTCGGCATAGGGCACAAAGGCGGTGTCATGAGTAACTACCAGGACTGCCTTTCCTGATTGTGCAGTTTTCTTCAAAAGCCGAATCACAATGTCTGTATTCTCATCATCTAAATCAGCAGTGGGTTCATCAGCCAGGATAATTTCAGGCTGCTGAAATATAGCCCGCGCTATGGACATACGGCGCAATTCTCCTCCGGAAAGCGAGGCAGGAAATTCTTCTGCCAGAGTTTCAATGCCTAATTCACGAAGAAGTATGCTAACATCTTTATCTTCTTTCTCTTCTTTGTATAAACTGGAAGCCAGACTGATATTTTCTGCAACAGTTAAACTGAAAATCGCAGATTCGCCCTGGGGTATAACACCGATTTTTTTATTTCTGACCTCACTTAATTTTTTATCGCTGCACGCATATAAATCCATGTTATCTATAAAAACTTTACCGGTAGTCGGCTGAAGCAAACCGGCTAAAATATGGAGCAGTGTAGATTTACCGCTGCCTGATTTACCTGTAATTATGATCAACTGTCCCGGTATGATCTGAAAATCGGTTTTCTTCAACGCATAACTAAATCTGCCTTTTTTAGGATCATGTTGATATTGTTTTGTAATTTCTTCTGCCCGTATTATCATATCAGTTCCCTTCCCTTAATATTGCTGCCGGATCCACTCTGCTCAATCGAAAAGCTGCATAAGCGGCTGCAATTGGCCCTATCACTCCTAAAACCAGTAAGGTTACTCCTCCCAATAATATCAATTTAGACGGCTCAGGGATAAGAAAAGGAAGATTTAAACTTGCTTCAATTAAACTGCCAAAAGGAAGGATCATAAGTATTCCTGAAAAAACGCCGGCGATGCCTCCGGCCACGCTTAAAATAGCCGATTCCTTTAAAATAATTCCCGCCAGCATACGTCTTGACGTGCCCAGCATCCTTAGTACAGCAAATTCCTTTTTCCTTTCTCCGATAAGAACAGAAAAAGCAATCCCTAAAATTATAAAAGCCATGAACCAAATAGAAAGGATCAATCCTTTTATCGTATTGGAAACACCGGACAGACTGCCCCCTATTTCTGACAGCATGCTCTGGGTCTGAACAGCTTTTACTTTCCGTACACGAAGATTGATATTATCTGCAACTTTCTTTATTTCATATCCATTCTTGACTTTAATATATACAGAGGAAATAATATCATTTACATCCCCTTTAAACACAGTATTCAATCCCATTTTTGCTGAGGCATCTATTAACATTCGTATTGTTTCTGCATTGGTATAAACTGCTGTATCTAATCCGGTTCCGGTTTTTTCTAATTTGGAAACAATCCGACAATTTTGATTATAAAAACGAATATCAGAGCCTACATCCGCATTAACAGAAGCTCCTGCGACAACATCACCTAATTTTAATTCTTTTGCATAGCGTTTTCTTATCCATGGTTGGATAAGAAAATCTGTGTCCGGGTCAAAACCGATGATCTGTACGGGTACAGAACAGCAAGAAGCGCTTAACGAAGCAAGAAATATCTGTGGAGAAACTCTATCTACACCTTCTATATGCCGGATCAATACCAGTTTTTCTTTAGGCATATAGAAATACCCAGGCGTTCCGTTCAGCAGCATCGCTTTAGGATTCAATTTTGTTTTAGCCGAATTTGGCATTACGATAATATCTGCTCCTAATCGATCTTCCAGCCTATGCAGTCCGTTCTGTAAACTCCAGATTACAGCAGATCCTGAAAAAATCACAAATGACAAGAAAAAAGTAAGAATAAAAAGTGCTGCCGTACGCATTGGCCTGTAAATTAAATTGCGTTTCGGGAGTTCTTTTACATTCATTGTTTTACCTCTTTTTTCAATGCGCTGCGCTGCATCAAATAGTCAATTACAGCCGTAATGATAAGCAGGAGCCCAACGACCAGCACAAAGGGTCTCATGATCGTATGACAGCGCATCGTAGCCATCATACACAAATTCATGAGAGGTCCGGGGATACACATCAGTAAAACGGAATTTACTATAATGGCCTGCGATAAGCTTTGCTTTAACTCATGGCTTTTACTCAAAATATGCAGGAAAGAAAGAATACCCAAGACTGCCCCAACACCCATAATCGCCCGTCCTGCCCAATGGCAGACCATAAAGTGACCATCCGGTTTAATGGGACATGGCGCCGCAAAGGTCATTACACCTGCAACAAATAAAATACTTAACAACAACATAATAATACCGCTGATACGTGTTTGCATTTTAGTCTCCTTATTCTTATTACTAACTACCAACCAAGAATTAAATTCACAGTAAAAGGACAAACCATGATGATTATCCTTGATAATATTCCTGAACAAATTCCTGTAAGCTATCGGCGCCTTTTTCGCCCATAAAAGGAAGATGAGATGCCACCTGAGACCCGGAAAGTATCGGAGAAGCAGCCCGCAGTTTCTGATTTGTGGCATCGCACTGCTGCAACAGCACATCATCGCCAATGACCAGTGCATGCTGCAGAGAACGCACCACCGACAGCCATTGACCTTCTTCTTTAAAATACGTAACAGATGTATCTGCCTCCTGTATTGCCTTCAGGGAATGGGAGCAAATCTTATGGATAACCTGAATACCGGCTTCTTCCAAAAATGCACTGACGCCTTTGACAAAATCGTAGTCTCCTTTTATCATTCCCTGCACCGGCTGTTTTCGCCTGCCCATCATAGCATACATCCTCAACATGGATAAACCTTTTTCTTTCCCTCTAATGCGTTGCATTATATCAAAGGCTGCTGGCCGCCGCAATTTTTCAGACACTGCTTCCAGGAACCGGATAGTACCCTGGTATCCATAAGGAACCGCATAGATATAAGGTATACCAAAATTTTCTTCCAGCCATTGAGCCGCCCCAAGCCCCTCGTTTCCTACTACAATATTCAATTCTGCTCCGCTCATGGCTTCAATTTTACTTACTGAAGTATCGCAGCAAAGGCAGGTATGAGGGTTCATAGCAAATGCCTCTTTCATCAAATTGCTGATCTCCCAAAGATCTGAGGTCATGCGATAACGCCACATGGAAGCGCCTAAAATGTTATACTGCCCCGATAGTTTCACTGCATTATCGCTAACCAGATTTTTGACCAACAATTTGCATGCAGCTTCTATACCGATACTATAATCACCTCGGAATCCCCCCTCATCTACAGGGATCAACAATGCATTAACTTCTTTTTGCATATAACGACAAACACCTTTGATATCTGTCCCGATCACAGAAGTTGTAGCGGAAGTAACCACAAATACGACCTTGGGTCTGTACATTTTATCCAATTCCAGTATGGAATCTTCCAGGCGTTTCACATCTCCCATTATGACATCATCTTCGCTTAAATGAGTTGTAAAAAGGCGATTCATGACCTGTACACCTAAGTTACCATACAACCCCATGCTATAATGGGTCGTACCGGAAGGACCATATTCCAATACCAACGCTTCTGCAATCGTCAGCAAACTCCACAGCATCCCCATTCGATCTGAAGGAACAGGCAGAAAACGCACCAGACTCATAATCCAGCCGCCTTCCTGTACTCTTTTGCTTCGGCGATTGTGCGTTGCATAGTCTGTAAAATAAACTGATTCACCTCAAAACCCAACAAGCACCCGGCCCGATCCGCATGAAACACAGCAATTCCTTTTTTTTGCAGCCGGTCAGCAAATTCATGTCCCATATAGATCCAGGGATGGAGTTCATCATATACCTTCTGCAAGGGGGTGATGTTAGCCGCTTTACATATATAGGGATCGGCATGTTGCAAAATCAAAGCAATATCTTCCGCATTTTCCTTTTTAAAACGGTTGCTCTGTATAACCTGTGGTACCATCCCTATTTCGCATAAATAGGCGTTACATTCAAAGCATTCACAGGGCGTATTGCCATAGATATAAGAAATCCCTTGCAGTGTATTTTTAGCCTGTACTTCCAGTTCGCGGCATTCTTGAAACTTCCTTTCCAGTTCCTGAGGCAGCTTTAGTTCTAAACAGTCAAACAAAGCCTTGTAGGCAGCCATAATCCTTTCCGGTTTAGTAAACTTATCAAAATACACATAGGGAATATTAAATTTTTCTTTCATCTTTTGTGCCAGTGGAAGCGCAAGATCATGCACTACAATATTCACCTTTGCCGCCGCAGCATTGCGAATCTCATCCACGGTGCAACCACAAGGCAACTGCATACCAATTTTCACACCCGCTTGTTGCAATATCCGATAAAGTTCTGTCTCAGAAAAATCTCCCATCCTCTGTCCCAGCAAATTAATACTGTTGTTACACGGGCGTTCTTCCATAAGACGCAAACAGGCAGTCAGTGTACGCTCTAAGCCGGGGAAATGATCTTCACATTTAAAATGCTCTGTATGTATAGTCAAAACAGGAACATTATATTCCCGACTCAGTTCATCCCCTATGGCATCATAATCATCTCCGATCACTTCGATCACACAGGTCGTCACCAAAAGCACACACTGAGGCCTGTATTCCTGCATAATTTCTTTAAAGGCCTTATGAACAGCCGGGGCACTGCCAAAGGTCACATCATGACTGTTCAGCACAATAGAAACGCATCTTCCTCCTATGCCGCCAAAGGTTTTATTCACCGTCATACTTTTCGTATAAAAACTACATTCATCTGTCCCTGCAATTACCAACAGACAATCTTTAATGCCTCCTGCCGCCATTGCCGCGCCCATAAGAGGACAATGGGTTCCAGGAAATAAAGCATGTGTCAACTGAGGAACATCTTTAATTGTCTCTATCCGACTCAAACGAGCCAATTTGCTTAAAATTTCCTTAGAGTAATCTGTCATATATCTCCTCCTATACTTTTTCATCTTCACTTAATGTCAAAACTTTTCCTGCCAATTCCCGGTAAATCGTAACCATAGGAGAATTTTTCACAAATTGGCTGACCGTTCCCCCCTGATTTTCTGCAAGCTGTATATCCCTGCTCCGAGGTACATACATCACCACTTGTGTTTCAATCTCTGCAGCTGCTTTCGCCACCAGTTCCTGTTCATTTTCAATATTGCGGGCATTAAGAATTATCCCTTTAAGTCTGGCATAGCCGCGCCGTCCAAAGTTTTTAATCGCCTGTGCAATGTTACTGGCTGCATACAAAGCCATCATCTCTCCGGAAGAAACAATGAAAACCTCCCGGGCATAACCGCCTCGTATCGGCATGGCAAATCCGCCACATACCACGTCTCCCAATACATCATAAACAACAACATCCGGTTTATATTTCTCAAAAGCCTTTAATTCCGATAGTTTTTCAAAAGCAGAAATAATACCTCTGCCTGCGCAGCCGATTCCCGGCGTCGGACCTCCGGCTTCCACACATAAAACACCACTAAATCCTTCAAAAACAATATCCTCTAACAGGAGATCCTCTCCTCTGATTTTCAGTTGCTCTAACACGGTTGGGATTCGTTTTCCTCCCATCAGATTTTTGGTACTGTCAGATTTCGGATCGCATCCTATCTGCATAACTTTGTATCCTTTCAGAGCAAGCGCCGCAGATAAATTGCAGGTCGTTGTTGATTTTCCAATCCCGCCTTTTCCATAAATTGCAATCTTTCTCAACTCGCTGTTCCTCCTCAGCTGTTATGTCAGTTCGCTCCTGTCTTCTTCACCGGAACTCAATTGATTTCTTCTAAAACTAAAAGAGGTTTTTTACGCCCCGGAATACGAATAATTTCTCCTTTTACCTGATACACTTCAGATAACATTTGCGAAGTGATTACCTCGCAGGGAGTACCTTCTGCATATTTCTTTCCGTCTTTCATAACAATCAAACGATCACTGACTTCCATAGCCTGTTCTAAATCATGCAATACCATCACCACACCAATGTCGGATTCTCGGTTTAGTTTTCTCACCAGACGCATAGTCTCCCTTTGATGTGCGATATCCAAATACGTAGTAGGTTCATCCAAAAACAAAATTTCCGGTTGCTGGGCCAGTACTGTTGCAATCCAGACACGTTGTGCCTCTCCTCCGCTACAGGCATGAATTGATTTATTCTGTAACTCCCAGGTCCTTGTAATCTGCAGAGCCCAGTCAATGACCGCTTCATCATATTTTGTATTATTTTCATACCATTTTTGGTATGGTACTCGGCCGTAACTCACAAGATCCCTGACTTTAAAATCAGACGGCGCACTGTGGTATTGAGGCAATACACCTAAATGACGCGCCAAAAGAGAAGACGGTAACTTACGAATATCTTTCCCATCCAGAGAAACAATGCCGGAAGAACAAGGTAGTAATCGTGTTATGGCTTTAAGAAGAGTGGATTTTCCCGAACCGTTAGGGCCGATGATCGTGGTGATCTCCCCTTTATTCACTGTAATATCAAAGGATGGGATCACGATCTGTCCATGATAGCCGATTTCCAGTCTAATTCCTTTAACTTCCACGAACATTCCCTTTCTTACGCAGCATATAGAGGAAAAATGGCCCGCCGGTGGCTGCCATTACAATACCCACAGGTATTTCCATCCCGTTAATCAATGTTCTTCCCAAGGTATCCGCCGCCAGCAAAAGTAATGCACCCAGTAAAGCACTGACAGGTATCAGTAATTTATAATCAGAGCCGACTATCATACGACAGATGTGAGGTACAACCAACCCTAAAAAGCCGATCATACCGGCAACAGCTACAGTAGCCGCAGCCAAAAAAGCACCCACAGCAGACAAAAACAACCTCACACGATCCACGTCTATACCAAGACCTTCGGCCATTTCGTCCCCCAACTGAAGAATATTAGCGCTCTTTGCACAACCTGCACTAAACAGTAAACCCAAAGATGCATAAGCTGTTATCACATAAATCCGTTCCCAGGTAACACCGGAAAGGCTGCCATTCATAAAGGCCAATACGCCGGAAAGATTATCCGAATTTAACATCTGTAAAAAAGCATTATAAGCCCCTAAAACCGTATTAATTGCTACACCGGATAAAATTAGGCGAACCGGATCAACACCTTCTCTCCAGGCAAGAACATAGATCAGAATACAAGCAAACACGGCTCCGCTAAAAGCAAAAAGAGGCACCAGCGAAAGCAAGGTTGGATAAATCAGCAAGATCGTAGTTGCAGCGGTCGCCGCACCTGCCGAGACGCCAATAATACCGGGATCTGCCAGCGGATTGCGCATAACGGCCTGTAATAACGCACCGGAAACGGCCAAACTGGCCCCTACTTCAATAGCCATAATCACTCGAGGCAGACGCAGGTTATATACCACTACATAAACATCACTGCTTTCTTCAGATAAAAGCCCTTTGATAATTTCCTGAACAGAATATCCGGCGCTGCCCAAACTCAGAGCTAACAGCATCATCCCCAGCAGTAATACAGTTAACATCAGACAAATTATGCCCAGCTTGAAAATTCCCCTATGTTTCATAATCTATTTTATCCGTTTCAACACATCGATCAGTTCATGAATATCCTCCGTCACCCCAATGCCTGAACTGATAGCATAACGAGCCGGTAAATACACGATTTTACCTTCACAAAACGCACGAATATGCTGCCAGTATTTTGGATTTCCTGCAAAATCTTTTTCCATATTGCTTCGATGCTGCGCTTCTGTTCCCATACCCACACAAACGACAACATCCGGATCATAGGACAGAGCCTTTTCTTTGTCCAATAAAACCATTGAATTTTTCACGTTTTGCTCTTGAAAAACATTTGTATATCCTAGCATTTTCAGCATACTTCCCAAATTCGTATTTTCTCCCTGAATATAATGGTGAGGCGGTGCAGATAATAAAATCATGACCTTCTTCCCTTGATTGCTTTCTCTTTCTTTTGTCATCCGCGCCTCTAAAACCGTAAACCGCTCCATGATTTTTCCAGCAGCTTCCGTCTTGCTGCCAAAGGCCGTTGCCAAGACTTGTATCAGTTCTTTTACCGATTGATAACTCATAGCGGGTCCGGCATCTACATAATACACAGGAATATTTTGCTTTTCCAAAAGCTTTCCATATTTATCCTTGCTATGATACGGCAATAAGACCAGATCCGGATGCAAAGAAACCACCGCCTCAATGTCTACATTGGAAGCCATGCCCGTATTCATTTGTTTAGCTCGTTTTTGCAGTTCCTCCGGCCATCGGGAGATGCGATTTACCGGTACTGCGACTTGGGGAATTCCCATTTCATACAAAGCCATCACGGGGGTAAAACTTAGAGTCACGACCCGTTCCGGTTTTTTATTTAAAATCAACTTACCCTTAATCCCGTATTTCTCTACGGTTTGCGTATAAGGCAGCTCGATCCGCCCTGTCGAATTCTTTGTTTCTTCCTGTTTCGCACAACCAACGCCCAATAGCAGACACAAAAAGCTGAGGCAAATTACAATACGCTTCACAGTACCTCCTTAGCAACACACAAAAGGATCTTGTACATTAAAATTTCATTTCAGCGCCCAAACGCCAGACTCTCCCGGCGGTATCAAAACCGGTATCTTCATTTTCATAACGTTTATTAAAGAGATTATCAATGCCTGCATATACGCGTAGATCCCTATTAATCACTTTATTCATTGTAAGGTTCAGGGTCGTATAACTATATTTACCTTCATTATAGTGATAATCTTTACAATACTCCGCCCACAAGATCGTCTTGAACGGATTTATCGTACCATCGCTGTAAGCCAACTGTACCGTCCCATTATGCCGCGCCCGGTTATTGAGAAATTCTTTTGTATTCTTGTCTTTGGCATCCAGATAGCTATACGTGACTTTCGTACTCCAGTGTCGGTTAAATTCATGACCGATCAAAGTTTCCATGCCCTGTATTTTAGCCTTATTGATATTCACATAATAACTGTCGTATTTTCCGCCTCCGGGCAAATGCGCCGAGGCGATCAGATTATTCACATCATTGTGAAACCAGGTCAATTTCCCGTGTGTTTTACCTTTTTCCGCTTCCAAACTTACATCCCAACTCGTATTTTTTTCCGGTTTTAAATTCGGATTTCCATATACATTTACCATCATGCCACCCATAGATCGATGCATGGCAAAATACATTTCGCTGATTGTCGGAGCCTTAAATCCCTTCCCCCAATTTACTTTAATACGGCTATTTTCACTCAGGGAATATGCGGCTCCTACCTTTGGGCTCACTTCTCCGCCAAAAGTATTATCATGATCATAACGCACAGAAGGGATCAACATCAGTTTATCGTTCACTGTAATCACATCTTGCAGGTACCCGGCATAGGTAGAGATTGTTTTATCAGAATAAAATTTGCTTTTACCGTTTTGTGTAATTATATAAACATGATCACCGGCTTCGCCTATCCGCGTGCCTTCACCCCCTGTATGGCGATATTCTCCTCCCCAAGTCAGCGTATGACGCCGATTCAGTTTAGTCGTATTCTTACCTTCCACCCCCAAAATAGAATACTGCGACTTATCAAAATCATAGCGATGATACATGCCGCCCAGCATCTTTTCCATTTTTCCGGGAAATAACGGACGGTGATTAAAATTTTCATTTTCTTTTTTTAAATTACTATAATACGTGCGCAGCATATAATCTCCGCCTTCTGTCAATCCCCGATATTCCAGGCTATATTCCTGCCGGAGAAAATCATTCCATTCTTGTGTGTCTTTTTTTACGTACATGCCTTTACGTATTTCATCTGCCGTCTGATTATGGGTCTTATCCTTATAAAATCCTACACCCAGTTCCAGCTCTTTGGTCTTTCCCAAATCCCATATTCCTTTAAAACTGTATTCCTGTCGGGGCCCAAAGTAGCTTGAAGAGCCGGATTTATAAATTTTCTTTCGTAAATCAATAAAACGGGCATCCAAAGTTCCGCTAAATTTACCTTGTTTGCCAAAATCATAGTGATAATAATTGTTAATTTCATCAGTACCTGTAGCAAGCCCTACCGTAAGCTCCGGTTTTTTCGGCTTCCGTGTAATTATATTGATCACCCCGCCTAATGCGTCAGAACCATACAAGGCACTTGCGGTGCCGCGAAGGATCTCAATCCGTTCCACATTGCTCAGACTGATTCGCTGTAAAGCATATACATTTGTCGTAACAGCGGTATCCTCGCCGGCAGATCGTTTTCCATCCACCAAAATCAAAGTATGGTTGGTACTCATACCACGCAGCATCACATTATTACCGGCCATACCTTTACTGAGATTCAGATTATCAGCCAAACGCAATGCCGAAAAAATATCCGTAGCACCTAAATTTTCAATTTGTTCTCGGCGGATAACCTGTACCACATTAGGAATTTTCTTTTCTTCTAACGGACTGCGAGTTGCCGTTACCACCAAAGAATCAAGCTGATAGGATAACAATCCCTGTTCTTCACCCAATGGCATACTTTCAGCATGTACAGCATTATTTAGAGCACTGAGCACACAAAGTATCAATACTGCAGCTTTCTTTTTTGTCATTCTCCGCATGATGTTCTACATTCTTCCTTTCTCTTTTTACTTTAAGTTAGCTATGACTAACGCAAGGGCACAAGAAAACGCAGAGTGTAATAATTATCTTACTTTATCTACAATAATAGTGTAATAATATGATACGGTTAGCATATGCTAACCGTATCATATTATTACACT